>JAIQEV010000047.1 GCA_020073585.1 Terriglobia bacterium | reverse complement strand
GCGGCGGATTGTGGGCCGGGAGAAGTGGATCGGGGTTTCGACGCACAATGCGGAGCAGGTGCGGCGGGCCGCGGAGAGTTCCGCGGACTACATCGCGGTGGGGCCGATTTTCGCGACGAGCACGAAGGAAAACCCCGATCCGGTGGTGGGGACGGAGTTGGTGCGGCAGGCGCGGGCGCTGACGGAGAAGCCGCTGGTGGCCATTGGCGGGATCACGCTGGAGCGCGCGCCGGAAGTGCTGGCGGCGGGGGCGGACTCGCTGGTGGTGATCTCGGACATCTGGCGCGCGGGCGATCCGCGGGCGCGCATCCGGCAATACCAGGAACTGCTGGCCGCGAGTTGAGCGGGGCGGCAGGGCGAGGTACGAGAATGATGGATACGGGACAAACAGTCAGTCCGGCGGCGGGCGGGGAAGAGGGCGGGTTTGTCCGGGCGATCGGGCTGTTCGACGGCACGATGATCGTGGTGGGGTCGATGATCGGGTCGGGGATCTTCATCGTGGCGGCGGATATTGCGCGGCAGACGGGATCAGCCGGGGGGCTGCTGTTCGCGTGGATTTTTACGGGGCTGCTGACGATAGCCGCGGCGCTGTCGTACGGGGAGCTGGCGGCGCTGTATCCGCACGCGGGCGGGCAGTACGTGTACCTGCGGGAGGCGTATTCACCGCTGTGGGGATTTTTGTACGGGTGGACGCTGTTTCTGGTGATCCAGACGGGGACGATCGCGGCGGTGGCCATCGGGTTTGCGCGGTATCTGGGGGTGCTGTTTCCGGCGATCTCGGCGAAGACGTGGATCGTGGCGCCGGTGGTGATCTCCTCGAAATATGCGGTGAGCCTGTCGGTGCAGCAACTGGTGGCCGTGCTGATGATCGTCTTCCTGACGTTTCTGAATACGCTGGGGGTGCGGCTGGGGAAGCTGATCCAGAATATTTTCACCAGCGCGAAGGCGCTGTCGCTGGTGGGGCTGGTCCTGCTGGGAGTGTTCGTGGGACGCAACGCCGGGGCGATTGCGGAGAATTTCACGCACCTGTGGGCGGTGCGCGGGGCGCAGCCGATCGAGCCGGGTGCGAATTTTCTGCGCGGGCTGGTGCCGGTGGCGGCGGCGGGCAGCGGAGCGTTCGGGCTGTTCGTGGCGTTCGCGGTGGCGCAGGTGGGATCGCTGTTTTCGGCGGATGCCTGGAACAACATCGGGTTTACCGCGGCGGAAGTGAAGAATCCGAAGCGGGACGTGGCGTTGTCCATGGCCTTCGGCACGCTGATCGTGATCACCCTGTACGTGCTGGCGAACCTAGCCTACCTGCTGGCGCTGCCGATCACGCAGATTCAAACCGCGCCGGAAGACCGCGTGGCGACCGCGGCGCTGAGCGCGATTTTCGGACCGGCGGGCGCGGCGATCATGGCGGTGGCCATCGTCATTTCGACGTTCGGCTGCAATAACGGGCTGATCCTGGCGGGGGCGCGGGTCTATTACGCGATGGCCAAGGACGGCCTGTTCTTCCGCTCGACGGGGAAGCTGAATGCCAAGCGGGTGCCGGGGAATGCGCTGGTCTTTCAGGGCCTGTGGATCGCGGTGCTGATCCTGCTGCGCACGCGGCACGTGAACGGGACCGGCGCGGTGACCTATGGCAACCTGTACAGCGACCTGCTGGACTATGTGGTTTTCGCGGTGCTGCTGTTCTACGTGCTGACGATCGCGGGGATCTTCGTGCTGCGGCGGAAGCGCCCGGAGGCGGAGCGGCCGTACCGGGCATTCGGGTATCCGGCGATTCCGTTGTTGTATATAGTGGCGGCCGCGGCCATTATGTTCGTCCTGCTGCTGTACCGGACGCAGACGGCGTGGCCGGGGCTGGTGATCGTGCTGCTGGGAGTGCCGGTGTATGTGTGGTGGTCGCGGCGCGGAGCCGGGCGAGCGGCCTGAGCGGGAAGAAGAGTTGGAAACCGCGCAGTAGAGGCGGAGAAGCGCGAAAACTCAGATCGAAGCGGTAGGGAGGGATGTGCGGATGGGCAATCCACTCTTTGCAACGAAGTCGATGGACCGGCTGCTGAGCGAGGCCGGGGAGACGGGCGAGCACAGCCTGAAGCGCACGCTGGGGCCGATGTCGCTGGTGTCGCTGGGCGTGGGGGCGATCATCGGGGCCGGGATTTTCGTGCTGACCGGAGCGGCGGCCGCGCAATATGCCGGACCGGCGATCATGCTGTCGTTCATCCTGGCAGGGGTGGGTTGCGTATTTGCCGGGCTGTGCTACGCGGAATTCGCATCGATGATTCCGCTGGCGGGCAGCGCCTATACCTATGGTTACGCGACGCTGGGGGAGCTCTTCGCCTGGATCATCGGGTGGGATCTGATCCTCGAGTATGCCTTTGGAGCGGCGACGGTGGCCTCGGGCTGGAGCGGGTACCTCAACAGCTTTCTACAGGACTTCGGAATTTATCTGCCGCCAAGCCTGACGGCGACACCCGGGACTGATCTGGTGTTCTACAACAACCGCTGGGAGCGGCTGGGCACGATTCTGCCGACGTTGCGGGCGCACGGAGTGGATCCGGCCGGGTTGCAGCATGCCGCGGGAACGTTCAATCTGGTGGCCTTTCTGGCCATATGCCTGGTCACCACGGTCCTGGTGATCGGCATCCGGGAGTCGGCCAACCTGAACAACGTGATCGTGATCATCAAGGTTTCGATCGTGCTGGTTTTCATCGGGGTGGCCGCGGCGTTCGTGCTGAAGAATCCGGAAGTGGCCCGCGGCAACTGGCATCCCTTCATGCCGCCGAATACGGGAGAATTCGGGCATTACGGGTGGTCGGGCGTGGCGCGCGGAGCGGCGGTCATCTTCTTCGCGTACATCGGATTTGACGCGGTGTCCACGGCGGCGCAGGAGGTCAAGAATCCGCAGCGGGACATGCCCATTGGGATTCTCGGCTCGCTGGTGATTTGCACGATTCTGTATATCGCGGTGTCCGGGCTGCTGACCGGGGTGGTGAATTACACGGCGCTGAACGTGCCGGATCCGGTCGCGGTGGGAGTGGATGCGGCGCGGGGAGGCATGGTCTTTCAGGTAGGCGCGCACGCGATCAAACTGAGCAGCTTCCTGGTCAAGCTAGGGGCCATCGCGGGGCTGGGCAGCGTCATGCTGGTCATGCTTCTCGGACAATCGCGGGTCTTCTATTCGATGTCCTGCGATGGATTGCTGCCGGAGTGGGCGGGACGGGTGCATGCGCGTTTCCGCACGCCGTATATCTCGTCGATTACCGTGGGCATCTTTGTAGCCATTTTTGCGTCGCTCATACCGATCGGCATCCTAGGCGAATTGGTGAGCATCGGGACGCTGCTGGCCTTCGTGATTGTGTGCGCGGGGGTGTGGGTGCTGCGGAAGCGCCGTCCGGAGCTGGCACGGCCTTTCCGGACACCGTGGGTGCCGGTGGTGCCGATCCTGGGGATTATCGTGTCGGGATTGCTGATGGCGAGTCTGCCGCGGGATACCTGGATTCGGCTGGTGGTGTGGCTGGCAATCGGCATGGTGATTTACTTTACCTACGGGGTGAAGCACAGCCGGGTACGGGGGGCGAAGTAAAGAAGGTTGTGAGCTGGCAGGCTGGGGAAGAGCGGGAGTTCCTCTGTTTCCGGAGGTTGTGCGCTCGGACTTTTCAGCACGGCGAGGTGCGAGGACGCCAGGCTTTGGATTCGAGAAAGGCAGAAAGGCGCGTTCGCGGCGGGGGAGCGCGGGTTGGGAAGTGTCTGCGGTTTTGCTTCTGCGGGGTTCCTCAGTTCGGGTAAAGTAAGCCTTCACGCGGTTCTTTTCCATGAAAACGGCTGGGACAGGTTTGCGGGGGTACTGGCGGCGGGTGTCGCGGCTGGATGCGGCGGCGCTGGTCTGCGTGGTGCTGGGCGCGGTGCTGCTGCTGGCCGGACGATTCGTGCGTCCCGGGGGAGCGGCGGGTTTCTTCAAGTTCGTAGCGGTGCTCGCGGCGTGCTATCTGCTGGTGCGGGTGCTGGGGTGGTGGCGCGGGCGGCTGCTGTGGAGCCTGCGCAACCGGCTGGTGGTGGCCTACCTGTTCATCGCCGTGGTGCCGGTGCTGTTGCTGCTGATGCTGGCGGTGCTGGCGGGGCAGATTCTGTATTCGCAGCTCGGGGCGTACCTGCTCTATGAGGACGTAGAGGGCCGCGTGGCGCTGCTGGCGGACAGCGCGGAAAACGTGGCGGCGGCGGACGCCGCGTTGCCCGCCTCCATACCGGATGCGGTGCGCGAGCGGGTGCTGGAGGGGCAGGTGCGCGTGCCGGGAGCGCGGGAGTTGCCGGGGCTGAAGATCGACCTGCACGCCGACCCGGCGCTGCTGCGGCGTGTCGGGGGAGCGGGCGCGAAGTCGTTCGCGGGAATCGTGCAGGCGGGAAACCATCTCCGGCTGGTGGCTCTGAGGCAGGCGGCATCGGAGCGCGGGACGCAGGTGGTGGAATTGAGCGTGGCAGTGACGCCGGAGCTATTGGAGAGCGTGGCGCCGGACCTGGGGCCGATCCAGGTGACGGTGGCGCAGCGGGTGGAGGGCGCGGGGGCGCGGGACGCGGTGCGCATCGGGGCGGCGGAGTACCGGGCGGTGGGGCGGATCGTGACGCGGCGGCGGGCGTTGCAGGGAGCGGGGTTTGCGGTCGATCCGGATGTGGAGGGGTTTTCGAAGTTGGACGCCACGTATCTGGAAAACGGGGAAGGAGTCGAGCGCGGGCATCCGGTGTTTGCGTTCTTCACGGCGCGGCCGTCGCAGCTCAACCGGCGGATTTTTTCCTCGCTGGGGGATTTGAGCCGCGGCAAGGTGATGTATTTCCAGATCGTGGCGGCGGCGTTTCTGCTGCTCGAGCTGGGGGCGCTGATCACGGGGATCGTGCTGACGCGGGCGATCACCTGCACGGTGGCGGATCTCTACCGGGCCACGCAGCACGTGCAGGCGGGGGACCTGACGCACCGGGTGCGCATCGCGCGGCGCGACCAGCTGGGGGAGCTGGGGGAATCGTTCAACCAGATGACGGGCTCGATCAGCAGCCTGATCGAGGAGCAGCGGCAGAAGCAGCGGCTGGAAAACGAAATCTCGATTGCGCGGGAAGTGCAGGCGCAGCTCTTTCCGCAGAAGCTGCCGGAGGTGCCGGGGGTGGAACTGGGGGCCATCTGCCGCGCGGCGCGGGTGGTGAGCGGGGACTACTACGATTTCATTCAGCTCAGCCCGACGCATCTGCTGTTCGCGGTGGCGGACATTTCAGGGAAGGGAATTTCGGCGGCGCTGCTGATGGCCAGCCTGCAGGCGGCGCTGCGCAGCCAGGTGCTGGTGCCGGGGAGCGAGCGGTTGAGCACGGCGGAGCTGGTATCGCGGCTGAACCGGCACCTGGTGCGCAACACGGCGGACGACCGCTTCGCGACGTTGTTTCTGGCGGTGTACGACAGCGCGACGCATGTGCTGCGCTATACGAATGCCGGGCACCTGCCGCCGCTGTGTCTTGCGAACGGGGCCGCGCAGCCCCTGGGCGCCGGGGGGATGGTGCTGGGGGTTCTGGAGGAGTACGAATACGAGGAGGGCGCGCTGGCGGTGGCGCCGGGAACGCTGCTGATCGGCTACAGCGACGGACTGGTGGAGCCGGAGAACGTCTATGGCGAGCAGTTCGGGATGCGCAGGCTGGAGGAAGCGGCGCTGCGGAGGCAGGGGGCGCCGGCGCACGACGTGGCGGAAGCTCTGGTGAGCGCGGCGGACGAATGGGCGGGAACGCCGGAGCAGGCCGACGACATGACGGTGGTGGTGGCGCGGCTGGGGTGAGGCGCGGGGTGGCGTGCGCTGCACGTGCCTGGCGGGTAGTGCGGGAAGCAAGGCTGGGCTATACTTTGCGCACGCAGGATGGGACTCACGGTGGGGCACATGGGACTGCAAAATCGGGTGGCGCTGATCACAGGGGGGAGCCGGGGCATCGGACGCGGCATTGCGCTGCGGCTGGGGCAGGAAGGCGCGCGCGTGGCGATCGCCTACCGGTCGAACAAGGCCGCGGCGCAGCAGACGCTGCGGCAACTGCAGTCGGTGGGCGTGGACTGCGTAGCGGTGGAAACGGACATCACCGTGGCGGCGCGCGCCGAGCAACTGGTGCAGACGGTGGCCGAGCGCTTCGGGCGGCTGGACGTGCTGGTGAACAACGTGGGGGATTTCCGCTGGGGGCTGCTGGCGGAGTCGTCGGTGGAGGAGTGGCAAGGGGTTTTTTCCTCGAACGTGATGAGCGTGCTGTTCATGAGCCGGGCGGCGCTGCCGCAGATGCGGCGGGGCCGCTGGGGACGGATCATCAATCTGGGAGCGGTGGGAGCGGAACGGGCGTTCGGGCAAGCGAAGATTTCGGCGTACGCCTCGGCGAAGGCGGCGGTGGTGGCGATGTCGCGGTCGCTGGCGCTGGAAGAGGCGAAGAACGGAATCACCGTGAACGTGGTGAACCCCTCGAATATCGACGAGAAGGAATTGACGCTCAGCGAAGCGCGGCGCATCCGCGACGCGCGGTTTCCCATCGGGCGGCCGCCGACGGGGGAAGACGTGGCGGCGGCGGTGGCGTTCTTTGCCTCCGAAGAGGCCGAATACGTCACCGGGCAGATCATCAACGTGAGCGGCGGCTGGATGCTGTGAGGCGCGCAGACGCCGGGACCCGCTTCCGCAGTTGGCAAGCAACTTCGTAGTGTGAACCATCCATGAAAGCACTGACCGCGGCCGAAATGCGCGAGGTGGATCGCCTGACCAGCGAGCGCTTCGGCGTTCCCAGCCTGCAATTGATGGAAGCCGCCGGCGAACAGGTGGCCGAGGCCGTGCTGCGCGAATTTGCGCCAGGGCTGCCGGCGCGGGTGTGCGTGCTGTGCGGGAAGGGCAACAACGGGGGCGACGGGCTGGTGGCGGCGCGGCAGTTGAAAGGCGCGCGGTGCGATCCGCGCGTGTATCTCTTCGGCCGGGCGGAGGAGCTGCGCGGGGACGCGGCGGAAAATCTGCGGCGCTGGCAGGAAACGGGCGGCGCGCTGACGGTGGTAGGCGATAGCGCGGCGTGGGAAGCGGTGTGGGCGGAGGTCGCCGGGGCCGACGTGATTGTGGACGCGCTGCTGGGCACAGGGCTGCGCGGAGCGGCGGAAGGGCCGATGGCGCAGGCGATCGAAGATGTGAACCGGCTGTCGGGGAATGCCACGGCGGCGACGCCGCGGCTGATCGTGGCGGTGGATACGCCGTCGGGGCTGCCGGCGGACGGCGCGGCGGCGGGCGGGCCGGTGCTGCGGGCGCATCGGACGGTGACGTTCACGGCGCCGAAGATCGGGCAACTGGTTTCGCGGGATGCGGGGGCCTGCGGAGCGCTGCAGGTGAGCGCGATCGGGACGCCGGCGGCGCTGGTGGAGCAGACCGGGCAGGGGCGGATACGCTGGTGCGAGGCGCAGGAGTTCGCGGAACTGCCGCTGGTGCGCGCGGCGGAGGCGCACAAGGGCTCGTACGGGCATGTGCTGCTGGTGTGCGGATCGCAGGGCAAGAGCGGGGCGGCGGTGCTGGCGGGGCGCGGAGCGCTGCGCGCCGGCGCGGGGCTGGTGACGGTGGCGACGCCGGAGGTGGTGCAGGGCGTGGTGGCCGCGGGGCAGCCGGAGTACATGACCGAGGGGCTGCGCGCGACGGAAACGGGAATGGCGTCGCTGGCCAGTCTGGAGTACGGGCGGTTTGCGCAGATCCTGGAGGGGAAGAGCGTGCTGGCGCTGGGGCCGGGGCTGGGCACGCATCCGGAAACGCAGGAGCTGATCCGGGTGGTGGTGCGCGACGCGCAGTTGCCGGTGATTCTGGATGCGGATGCGTTGAACGCGTTTGCCGGGCGCGGCGAGGAGCTGCGCGGGCGCGCGGGGCGGCCGGTGGCGCTGACGCCGCATCCCGGGGAGATGGCGCGGCTGCTGGGGAGCACGAGCGCGGCGGTGCAGGGCGAGCGCTTGCAGACGGCGCAGGAAGCGGCGCGGCGGTGGAACGCCTGCGTGGTGCTGAAGGGCTTTCATACGCTGATTGCGGGGCCGGAAGGCAGCGTCTTTGTGAGCACGAGCGGGAATGCGGGGCTGGCCAAGGGCGGGACGGGGGACGTGCTGACGGGGATGCTGGCGGGGCTGACCGCGCAGTTCGGGACGGCAGAGTGGGCGCGGGTGCTGGCGCTGGGCGTCTATTTGCACGGGCTGGCGGCGGAGCGGGCCCCGATTCTATCGGGGCGGGCCACGGCGGAGGGGGATGCTTCGGGGCTGCTGGCGGGGGAGGTGGCGGAAGCGCTGCCGGCGGTGCGGCTGGGACTCCTGCGGGAGCTGCAGCAGCGTGGCTGAAGAGTTCATCACGCATTCGGCGGAAGAGACCACGCGGTGGGGCCGGGAATTCGCGGCGCGGCTGAAGGCGCCGGTGCTGGTGCTGCTGTCCGGGGAACTGGGCAGCGGCAAGACCACGCTGGCGAAGGGCATCGTGAGCGGGCTGGGAGCGGCGGCGGAGGAGGAAGTGACCAGCCCGACGTTCACGCTGGTGCACGTGTACGGGAGGGAAGCGAAAGTGTATCACGCGGACCTGTACCGCATCGAGAGCCAGGCGGACTTCGAAACGCTGGGGCTGGAAGAGGTCTTTGCCGCGCCGGCGGTGGTCATCCTGGAATGGCCGGAGCGCTTTGCGCCGAGAACGGAGTGGCCGCAGGTGCGGCTGCGGCTGGAACACCTGGGCGGGGATGCGCGGCGCATCACGGTGCTGTCCGGGGAGTGAAGCCGGGGCGGCGTCCCCGTTGCCTGACGCGAACCGTCCTGGAGCAGGATGGTTGCCCCGAGGTGCGGCAGTTGTTACCGTGAGAGCAGCCGCTTCAGGCGGACATCATGGCGACTGAACTGTTCTCGTCCGGCCAACCGCAACCCGAGCGGGTCGAACTGAAGAGCTACAACGTGACGATCCCCCTGGGATCGATCGCCATTGGTGTGGACAACATCCACCACGACGTGTTCCTGAGCCCGAAGTTCGTGCAGGCCTCCCGCGACTACATCTACGACCTGCTGCGGCAGAGCACGGCGGCGGCGTACTTTCCGGGGATGGAGCTGCGCACGGTGAAGGCGCTGGACACCTCGGCGTACCGCAAGCTGCTGACGGAACTGCTGCAGAACGCGCTGACGCTGGCGAAACATCAGAAAAACATCGAGATCGATCATCTGTTCCGGCTGGCGGTGCTGAAATTCCTGACGCAGGAGCTGAGCAACCAGTTCGGGAATCTGATCCTGGAAGGGAAGGAGCGCATCCGGCAGCGCGGGGAATATTTCGAGCGCAGCCAGGAGGCGCACGTCATCAAGGCGCGGCTCTCGGAGCTGCAGGCGGCGAAGCGCGATGTGCTGCGGGGGATCGGGCAGCAGATGCAGCAGATGCTCGAGGACGTCGAGGAGAACATCCTGGCGAAGGCGCGGCGGGCGCTGTTTGGGGACGAGTTTGCGGCGATCTACGAGCTGCTGAAGAACCGCATCATTTTCCTGGAGAGCGGGAAGGACGAAATATTTTTCCTGGAGCACTACGTGCTGCTGGGGAATTACGTGCGCGATGCGGACCGCTTCGAGGCCATGGACGCGCTGTTCCAGGAATTCATGGAGGAAGCGGGACTGGACATAACGTATGACCCGGCGTACGCCGAGGCCCGGCAGGCGCACACGGCGCTGCTGGGTGTGGCGCAGGACCTGGGCGAGGAGATCCCCAAGCTGGAAGAGCAGCGGGACGCGTTGCAGAAGAAGCTGGAACGCGGGGACGGGCTGCTGGCGCGGTTCCGCAGCGGTGCGGAACCGTCGGACGTGCGGGCGGCGCTGCACGACGTGGAGAAGCGGCTGAGCCACCAGATGGCCAAGCTCGATGAGCTGGGGCTGCAGGTGGAAGCCGCCAAGCAGAAGCTGGATTTCTTTCACAAGGAATACGCCGGGCGGATCGGCGACTACCTGAACGAGCCGGAGAACGCGCGGCGGATGTTCGACGCGGCGGCGGGAAAGGACGGGGAGGCGGAGCAGCGGGCGCGGCTGCTGCGGCGGCTGGTCGAGCGGCTGGAACAGCGGGAAGTGCTGCTGCATATCCTGGCCAGTTATGCGATCCGGCCGATCCGCCACGAATACTGCCCGCCGGTGCACTTGCAGCAGCTGCGGAAGGCGCTGGTGTCGAAGGAGGAGCTGCAGCGCGTGGAGCAGGTGCTGAAGCAGGTGCCGGCGCGGAAGTTGTCGCTGAAGCCGCTGGAGGAGCTGGCGCGGCGGATCCGCAAGTATTCGCGGGAGGAGACGCAGCCGCTGGTGCTGAAGTTTGCCGTGGATTTTCTGCGCTTGCGGCGGGACCTGCGCGACGCCGAGCATCTGACGGCGTGCATGGAGCGCATCAGCCTGATCACGACGGAGCAGGTGCGCGAGCTCTCGCGGATGAACAACCGGCTGTACGAGTGCGTGCTGCCGGAAGAGGCGCCGCCGAAGGACGACCGGGTCATCTCGCACGTAATCATCAAGACCGACGTGCGCGGCTCGACCAAGATGACGCAGGACCTGCTGAGCCGGGGGCTGAATCCGGCTTCGCATTTCAGCATGAACCTGCACGAGCCGGTGAAGAAGATCATCGACCGCTATGGCGCGAAGAAGGTGTTCATCGAGGGCGACGCCATCATCCTGGCCATCTTCGAAACCGAAAGCAACCAGGCCTACCAGCGGGCGGTGGCCAAGGCCTGCGTGCTGGCGCGGCAGATCATCAACGTGTGCGGGAGCTACAACGTGCGCGCGGTTTCCAGCGATCTGCCGGCGCTGGAGCTGGGAGTGGGCATCGCCTTTCAGGAGGATGCGCCGACGTACTGGACCGACGGGGAATCGCGGATCATGATTTCCAAGGCGCTGAATCTTTCCGACCGGCTGTCGGGCTGCGCGAAGCTGGCGCGGCGGCTGCTGGGAGCGCAGAAGTCGCACTTTTCGGTGTACCAGTTTTTGTCGGTGGTCGAGGGCGCTTCGGCGGAAGAGACCGACGAGTTTCTGGTGCGCTACAACATGAACGGGATCGAGCTGAACGAGGCGGGGTTCACGAAATTGTCGGAAGAGATCGCGCTGGAAACGTTCGAGACCAAGCTGGACATGCCCTGGGGCCGGGACAACGTGACGCTGTACTACGGCGAAGTGCCCATGGGGGAGACCATCGAGCTGCTGGTGCTGCGCAAGGGCTTTGCGCGGGAACTGCTGCCGGACGGGCGGATCGGCAAGCCCACCACGCACACCTACTACGAGGTGTGCAACACGCCGACGCTGTACGATCTGGTGGCGGCGCTGAGCCGGGCACAGGCCGCAGTGATCGAGCCGCCCCGCCGCTAATCCCGTATACTTAATCCGGAGGCGAAAGGGGTCCGGTGACTCTCCCGGCCTTCAAAGCCGGCGATTCGGTCCTTCGCGGATCGAATGGTGGGTTCGACTCCCACACGTCTCCGCCACAGTACCAATCCGCCCGTTGCCGCAAATCACTGGAACCGTGTGACGTTGGTCACATACAGTTTTTGGGGAGTTCAGGAAAATACGGTTCCTTTGCGGGGTGAAGTGTGGACGCACCCGGAGCGGAACGGCGGTTCCCATGCCCGAGGCACATCCCGGCTCGTTGGCGACCGGGGCCCGCGTGCGCCCGCTGGCCAATCCAGCCCAGCAGCAGCACCTTCCTGAAACCATATTCGACGAAGCCTGCATCCCGCGAGATGCTTTGGCCGGCAGGGAGCGCGCAGCCCTGGTGATCCGGCGGCGGGCGCGGGGCGAAAAAGGAGGTGCCGGGTGGGAGTGACCGTGGAAGTCAGCGCCGAGGGTATCCCGCGGCTGCGCTTTCCCGAGCCGTTCAATGCCGCCGAGCACTTCATCGACCGCCATCTTGCGGAAGGACGCGGGAGCAAAGTCGCGGTACGCACCCTCGATCGGGAAGTGAGCTACAGCGAGCTGGCGGAGAGCGTCAACCGCTTCGGCAACACCCTTGCGGACCTCGGGATGAGGCGCGGGGAACGGGTGCTGATGGTGGTCAACGATTGCCCCGAATTCTTCTTCCTGTTCTGGGGCGCGCTGAAGATCGGCGTGATTCCCGTGCCGCTGAACGCGCTGCTCCGCGCCATCGAATTTGCGTTCATCATCCGGGATTCGCAGTGCGCGGGCCTGGTGTACTCGAGCGAATTTGCCGATGAGGTGGAAGCCGCGCTGGCGGCCTGCGCGTGGCGGCCCCGGGCCGTGCTGCGCCTGCAGGGCGGCGAGGACGCGCTGACGGAGCGAGCACGGGACGCCGCGCCGGAGCTCCGGGCGGTCCCCACGCGGGCCGCCGAGGATGGTTACTGGCTCTATTCCTCGGGCACCACCGGACGTCCGAAAGGCGTGGTGCACACCCACGGGGACCTCGCCGTCTGCAGTCAGTTGTACACGGTGGGGGTTCTCGGCGCCCGGGAGAGCGACGTCTTTTTTTGCGTGCCGCGGCTGTTCTTTTCCTATGGCCTGGGGGCGGCCATGTGCGCTCCCTTGTGGGTCGGCGGCACGACGATCCTCGACGAGCGGCGGCAGACGCCGCAGACGGTGATGGAGGTGTTGAAGCGCTGCGCGCCCACCATATTCGCCGCCGTGCCCACGTTCTTCGCCAAGTTCCTGGCCGCCGGGGTGCTGACCAGGGCCGATGTTCCGCGGCTGCGCCGGTGCATGTCCGCTGCCGAACCGATGCCCCCGGAATTGCATCGCCGCTGGTTGGAAGCGTCCGGGGTGCCGATCATGGAGGGCATCGGTTCCACCGAGGTGGGGCACATTTACATCTCCAATCGCAGCGACGACATCCGGCCGGGCACGATGGGCAGGCCGGTGCCCGGCTACCAAATCAAGATCGTGGACGACGCCGGGAACGATGTCGCCGACGAGATGCCCGGGCGCCTGCTGGTCAAGGCCCAGTCGGTGACGCGGCGCTACTGGAACGAGCCGGAAAGGACCGCCAAGGCCATCGTGAACGGCTGGTTTGATACCGGGGACACCTTCCGGCGGGACAAGGACGGCTACTACGTCTTCTGCGGGCGGGGCGACGACATGCTCAAGATCAGCGGCCGGTGGATCTCGCCGTTCGAGATCGAATCCGCGCTCGTGGAGCATCCCCAGGTGCTCGAAGCGGCGGTGGTCGGGCGGGCCGACGAAGACGGTCTGGTGAAGGCCGAGGCCTGGGTGGTGCTGAAGGACTCGGCGCAGGCTTGCGAACTGACCGCTCAGGAGATCCGGGCGTTTTGCAAAGGCAAGCTTTCCCCTTACAAGTTTCCCGCGTGGATTCATTTCGTGGAGCATTTGCCGAAGACGGCGACGGGAAAGATCCAAAGGTATAAACTGCGCGCCACCCAGCAGGAGAAGGTGGGACACGCGTGAGCGGGAAGACGGAAGAGATAGTTTCGGTGGAACGGATTGGCCGGGTTGCGGTGGCCACGCTCTGCCGCCCTCCCGTCAACGCGCTCGATGACAAGCTGCTGGCCCGCCTCGAGGTGGTGCTGGAGCAGGCGGCCAGCGAGGACGGCGTCTCGGTTCTGCACATCCGCAGCGAGCAGAAGGCGTTCTGCGCCGGCGCCGACCTGGCTCTGATGCACGCCTGTTTCGCCACCCCCGAAGGGCCGGATGCCATGCTGGAGGTGGTGCGCCGCATGCAGCGCCTCTTCGCACGCATCGAGGCGGCGCCCCTGGTCACTCTCGCCGAGATCGGGGGAGCGGCAATCGGGGGCGGATTGGAACTGGCGCTGGCTTGCGATCTGCGGGTAGCGGCGCGGGAAGCCAAGCTGGGGCTGTCGGAGGTGCGGCTGGGACTGCTGCCGGGCGCGGGCGGCACGCAGCGGCTGACGCGGCTGTGTGGCCGCGGCGTCGCCAGCCGTCTAATCCTCGGCGGCGAGGTGATCGACGGAGCGTTGGCGGAGCGCCTGGGTGTTGTGCAATGGGCGCAGCCGCGCGAGCAGTTGGCCGCGTGGACCGGCGAACTGGCGGCGCAGATCGCCAGCGCGCCCCGGGCCGCGCTGGCCGCGAACAAGCGGTGCATCGCCGCGGCCGGCGATCCGGCGCGAGACGGTTACGGCGAGGAACTCGCCGGCACGCGGCTCCTTTACGACCATCCGGAAACCCGGCGGAGGGTTTCCGAATTTCTGAGCCGGAAGGGAAGCTGATGTAGAGTGTTCCAGGATTTCGTAGCTTCATTGGTGTGACCGCGAAGCGGTCAACATGCACGCCGCAGTCCAGGAGGACGCATGAAGTTCAACGGCAAGAGTGCCATTGTGACCGGGGCCGCCTCGGGCATCGGCTTGGCCACCGCCGAGGCCTTTGCCGAGGCGGGAGCGCGGGTGTTTCTGGCCGACATCGCCCGGGAGAAGGGCGCGGCCGCCGCTGCGGCCATCCGCGCGAAGAACCAGGTGGCGGAGTATGTGGCCCTGGACGTGACCGATGACGCTTCCATCGCCGCCTGCGCCGAAAGCGTGCAGGGCCAGGCCGGAGCGCTGGACATCGTCGTCAACGGGGCCGGCTGGGGCAAGGTCACGCCGTTCTGGGAGACCACTCCGGAGTTCTGGAGCAAAGTCATCGAGCTCAACTTCGTCGGCCCGATGAAGGTGGTGAAGGCGTTTCTGCCCCGGATGATGGAGCGCAAGAGCGGCAAGATCGTGAACATCAGCAGCGATGCCGGGCGCGTGGGCAGCCTGGGCGAGACCATTTATTCGGGAGCCAAAGGCGGCCTCCTGGCCTTTACCAAGTCGCTGGCCCGCGAAACGGCGCAGTACAACATCAACGTCAACTGCGTATGCCCGGGACCCACCGATACGCCGCTGTTGAGCGCGGTGCCCGAGAAGCATCTGGAGGCCTTCAAGCGGGCCATCCCCTTCCGGCGCTTCGCGAAACCCCAGGAAGTCGCCGATGCCATACTGTTTTTCGCCAGCTCGCGTTCGGACTACATCACGGGCCAGGTCCTGAGCGTCAGCGGCGGCTTGACCATGGTTGGCTAAACTGTCCATCCCCGCAGCGAGAGAGGAGCATATGAAGCAAATTCAAATGGCAAGCTACAAGGCGGCGCATTTCGGGTGGTCGGTTTCCGGGAAGGTGGCCACGATTACCCTCAACCGCCCGGACCGCAAGAATCCGCTGACCCTGGAATCCTACGCCGAGCTGCGGGACTTGTTCCGCGAATTGGCTTACGCCACGGACATCAAGGCGGTGGTGTTCACCGGGGCCGGCGGAAATTTCTGTTCCGGCGGGGACGTTCACGACATCATCGGCAAGCTGGTGAAGATGGACATGACGCAGCTAATGGCGTTCACGCGCATGACCGGGGATCTGGTCAAGGCCATGCGCGCCTGCCCGCAGCCCATCGTGTCCGCGATTGACGGCATCTGCGCCGGAGCGGGAGGCATGATTGCCTGCGCTTCCGACATGCGTTTGGGCACGACGCGGAGCAAAGTGGCCTTCCTCTTCGTGCGTGTGGGGCTGGCAGGGTGCGATATGGGCGCGTGCACGCTGCTGCCGCGGCTGATCGGGCTGTCCCGCGCCGCCGAGCTGCTGTTCACGGGGCGGGTGATGGGCGGTGAGGAAGCGGACCGCTTTGGCTTCTACAGCCGGCTGGTGGAACCGGAGAAGCTGCTGGAGGAAGCCAGCGCGCTGGCCAAGACTCTCGCCGATGGCCCCACATTCGCGCATGGCATGACCAAGACGATGCTCTTCCAGGAGTGGAGCCACGGGCTCGACGAGTGTATCGAGGCCGAGGCCCAGGCGCAGGCCATCTGCATGCAGACCAAGGATTTCGAACGCGCCTATAACGGCTTCGTGGCCAAGCAGACGCCGGTTTTCGAGGGCAACTGATGGCCGACAAGAGCTTCCTGAACTGGCCGTTCTTCGACGACGGGCATCGCGAACTGGCCCGGGAATTGGAGCGCTGGGCGGGAGATGTTCTCCCGCCGCTGCTCGAAGGCGCCGAGGAAAATCTGGATGCCGTCTATGCGTGCGTCAGGCGGCTGGTGCCGGAACTCGGCAAGGCGGGGCTGCTGCGTGCGTGCGTCCCAGGTCTGTACGGAGGGCTGCGCGAGAACCTCGATGTGCGCAGCCTGTGCCTGGCGCGCGAGATCCTGGGGCGGGCCTCGGGGCTGGCGGACTTCGCCCTGGCCATGCAGGGTTTGGGCAGCGCCCCCATCACGCTCTACGGCCGCGAGGAGCAGAAACGCGCGATCCTGCCGCAGGTGGCCGCGGGCACCGCGATTGCCGCTTTTGCGCTGTCGGAGCCGGATGCCGGCTCGGACGTTGCGGCCATTGCGACTACGGCCACCCGCGACGGCGCATTCTGGCGCCTCGACGGAACGAAGACGTGGATCTCCAACGCCGGCCTGGCCGCCTTCTATGTGGTCTTTGCCCGCACGGGCGAGGGGCCGGGAACCAAGGGCCTCTCCGCGTTCATCGTGGATGCCGGAACACCCGGCCTGGACGCTTCGGAGCGCATCGAGGTCATCGCACCGCACCCGCTGGGCACGCTGCGTCTGGCCGGCTGCCGCATTCCCGCCGACCGCCTGCTGGGAAAGCCGGGAGAGGGTTTCCGGATCGCCATGGCCACGCTGGATATTTTTCGCTCCACGGTGGGCGCCGCCGCCCTGGGATTGGCCCGCCGGGCGCTGGACGAAGCCGCCGCACGGACGCTCCAGCGGCGGATATTCGGCAAAGCGCTGGCTGAGTTCCAATTGACGCAAGGCAAGCTCGGGGACATGGCGGTGTCGGTGGACGCCGCGGCGCTGATGATCTATCGTGCTGCGTGGACCAAGGACGTCGTGGGCGGGCGGGTCACGCGGGAGGCTTCGATGGCCAAGCTGTTCGCCACCGAATCGGCGCAGCAAGTGATTGACGCGGCGGTGCAGATTTTCGGCGGCCTGGGCGTGGTGCGGGGAATGACGGTGGAGCGGCTCTACCGCGAGATTCGGGCGCTGCGCATCTATGAAGGCACCAGCGAGGTGCTGAAATTGATCATCGCCTCCAAGGTGCTGGAGGCGGCGGAAGGCGGCGCGGGCGGTTCCGCCGGGGGATGAGTGAAGGAGGGCGCCGCGGTCTTATGCCAACAAACTACAAAGCTCCGCTTGCCGGGCAGCACGCCGCGATCACCGGCGGCGGACGGGGTATTGGCGCGAGCATAGCCGAGACGCTGGCGCGCTTGGGCGCCAGCGTTTCGCTCATTGGCCGGAACGCCGCGGTCCTGGAGGCCACGAAGAAGCGCATCGTCATGGAACACGGCGTCCAGGTGGCCACGGCCTCCGCCGACGTGACCGACGAAGCGGCGGTGCACAGGGCTTTGGACAGTTTGCGCAACGCGCTCGGCGCCCCGACGATCCTGGTCAACAATGCGGGCATGGCGGTGTCCGCGCCGTTCCTCAAGTCGGATGCGGCGTACTGGCGCAAGGTGCTGGACGTGGACCTGATGGGCGCGGTCTATTGCACTCAGGCGGTTCTGCCGGCCATGCTGGAAGCCAACTGGGGACGAATCATCAACATCGCCTCCATCGCGGGACTGGCGGGGAGCGCGTACGTCACCGCGTATTGCGCGGCCAAGCACGGCATGATTGGTCTGACGCGGGCGCTGGCGCTCGAAACGGCGCGCACCGGCGTCACGGTCAATGCCGTGTGTCCGGGGTACACCGACACCGAAATGACCGCCAACAGTATCGCCACGATCACCCAGAAAACCGGGCGAAGCCGCGAGGAGGTTATGGCCACGCTGCTGGCGCGCAATCCGCAAGGGCGCCTCATTCAGCCCGCGGAGGTGGCGGATACCGTGGCCTGGCTGTGCGGCGCAGGCGCCGGGTCGGTGACCGGGCAAAGCATCGTGATTGCCGGTGGCGAGTTGATGCCGTGATTTTCGCGGATTCCGCATTTACTTCTTGAATAAGATTACCAGGAATAAGTGAGGGCCAAGCGGGGGGTGCTGGTGTCGAAACTGCCGGCTTCCCCGGCGCGGGCGGCCTCGCGGAAGCGGCCGAGACCACGCAGGAGCCGTTGACTCCTGCGGAGCCGCGGCGGAGAATGCCGCACGGCGGCGCGGGAGCCCGCGCAACGCGGCGTTGGTGCACAGCCAAGACAGTTCCCGCACACTTCCGCCCCACGGGCACGTCCATGAGAAAACGGCGCAAGAAGACGCTGGAAGCGGGCCGGGAGGCGCGGCGCCTCGCGCGCAAGGCAGCCGCCAAGCCCGCCGCCACTCAGGTCATCGAAGACAAGCGCAAACGCCCCGCCAAGCACAAAAAGGGCTGGATCGAAAAGGAATTGGAGTAGCGCGCGGCGGCGCTGCGAATGCGCGGCTGTTTAGGAAGAGCAGGCCCGGACCGGGCCTAGTTTTTCGAGCCTCAACCGGGTTTGTTTGCGGGAATAACCTCGTCGGGTTTGAAGAGTGGCGCGCGCGCCATCTTGCGGCGCTCGGCGAGCTGAGCGGCGATGGTTTCCAGATCCTTCTTGCCGAAACCCATGCAACTGACCTTCACCTTGCCCCCGGTATCGACCAGGAAGATGGTCGGCACATGCGTCAGGCCGTAGGCATGCGAAACCGGATAATCCTTTTCGTCCGTCACCACGGGGAAGGTGACGCCGAACTCCTGGCAGAACTCCTTCGTATCGCGGGGATTATCCTGGGAAATCCCGAGAATCGTCACGCCGTCTCCGGCGTAACGCTTATGGATCCGCTCCAGAAAGGGAAACGTGAACTGGCAGACGGGGCAGGAGATTTTGAAGAAGGCCGCCACCACGGGTCCGCGTTCCAGCAGGGCGCTGAGCAAATAGTCTTTTCCGTCGAGAGCTTTGAGCCTGAAGTCGGGTGCGGTTTGCCCAACTGCAATCTTAGTCATCGGATCTACCGTCCTCATCCAGCGCGAAATTCGCCGCAACAATCCCACAAGCAAAGTTTAGCGCAGAGCGAGAGCCTCGGCCACTTGCAACGCAGGCTTTAGTGAACCTGCCGTGTCTTCCGGCTCATGTAGTCCATCAGGAGATATTGCCCGAGGGTGAAGGGCGTGGTGAAGTAGGCCTTGCCGCGGCACATCGCAGTGATCTTCTGGACAAACTGCACCAGGTGGTAGTCGTTGGCGAGCATGAAGGTATTGATGAGGATGCCCGCGCGCTTGCACTTGTTCACTTCCTCGAGCGTCTGGGAGACGACGAAGGGGTCGAGGCCGAAGGCGTTCTTGTAGATGCGCCCGTCCTCCATGGTCAGCGCGGAAGGCTTGCCGTCGGTGATCATGACGATCTGGCGCATGTCTTTTTTCTGACGCAGCAGGATGCGCTGGGCGAGGCGCAGGCCCTCGCGCGTATTAGTGTAGTAGGGGCCGACCTGGATGCGCGCCAACTCGCCGAGCGGCACCTCTTCGGCGCTGTCGTGGAAAAGCACGAGGCTGAGGGTGTCCCCGGGAAACTGCGTGCGGATCAGGTGTGAGAGAGCCATGGCCACGCGCTTGGCGGGCGTGAAGCGGTCCTCGCCGTAGAGGATCATGCTGTGGCTGCAGTCGAGGAGCAGCACGGTGGCGCAGGAGCTCTGGTATTCGCACTGGTGCACGGTGAGGTCGGAATAGTCGAGGTTCAGCGGGACCCTGAGGCCCTCGCGGCGCACGGCGTTGCAGAGCGTCTGGCTGACGTCGAGGTTCAGCGTGTCGCCGAATTCGTAGGGGCGGGAGACGCCCCCGGATTCGACGCCGGTGGCCAGGTCGCGGGTATCGTGGCGGCCGAAACTGCTGCGCCCCAGCGAGCCGAGCAGACCCTGCAGCGTCTTGAAGCCCAGGAAGTCGATGGTCTTGTCGGTGATGTCGAAGCGCGCTTCGATGTTGCGCTGCTGCGGCTGGCCGAGCTGCCCGCCGGGAGTCTGCTGCGGCGGAGGAGTGACCTGCGGCTGCTGCTGCTGCGGATTGATGTAGCCTTCCTGGGCGAGGCGTTCGACAAGCTTGTCGAGAAGATCCTGGATGGAGGCGTCGCTGGCCGCCGCGGGATCCTGGAGCAGGCGGCGCAGCTCCTCGGACACGGCGTTATCCGGGAGCAACTCGCCTTCCTGCAACGCGCGGAGAATGGCCTCGCGTAGCGCCTCCATCGAGCGCTCTGGGTCCATCTCCGAGATGCCGTGGTACTGTGAATCGAAGCCGCTCTGCAGGAAGAAATCGCCGAGGTGGCGCACCATCTCTTCGAGGTCCACCGCGTCGGCGGGCTCGCCGGTGTATTTTCCGTAGCGGATGAATTTCATCGTCGTTCACTCAAAACAGCACACTCAATTGAACTGGCGGCGCGGGCGGCTGGACGCCTCGCGCGTTTCCGCGGGACGCTGCTTTTCGCCGTAAAAACCGCGCTCTTCGCTGCGCCCGATCCGCCGGTGCGCCCAGAGGCCTTCGAGGATCATCTCCGCCGCGGCCGCCGCAGCGGGTGCATCCTTGCGGTCGGAGACGCCGAGCCGCGCGATGTGCTCGTAAAGCCCTTGAATGCGCGAAAGCTGCTGCTGGCGCTCGGCGGCGGTGGAGAGCTCGGGCAGCTTCAGCTCGCCGCCCATCTCGAACCACTGCACCACGGATTGCACGTCCGCGCCGCCCATATGCTTGCTGTAGACGCGGCCGATGGCGGCGCGGACCAGCTCGCGGGCTACGGTCTCCGCGCCCTTCAGCTCGCCCTCGTATTCCAGCTCGAGCTTTCCGGTGATGGCCGGAAGCGCGGCATAGATGTCGGCCACGCGGACGACTGCGCGCTTCTCGCCGGTGCGCGCGGCGCGCTGCTCGGCGCTGCTGACGGCGCTTTCGAGCGCGGTGATCGGCAGGCGCTGGCTGACGCCGGAGCGGCGGTCCACGCGCTTGTCCTCGCGCGCCTGGAAGGCGATCTCTTCCACGACCTCGCGCAGGTAGGCGGGCACTTCGATCTGGCGGCCGGAATCGCGCTCGAGCCACGCCTCCTGGCCGGTGATGAGCATGCCCTCTTCGACCGACGAGGGGTAGTGCGTGCGAATCTCCGCGCCGATGCGGTCCTTCAACGGGGTGACGATCTTCCCGCGCGCGGTGTAGTCCTCGGGGTTGGCGGTGAAGACCAGCAGCACGTCAAGCGGCAGGCGCAGCGGATAGCCCTTAATCTGGATATCGCCTTCCTGCATGATGTTGAAGAGGCCCACCTGGATCTTGCCGGCGAGATCGGGCAGCTCGTTGATGGCGAAGATGCCGCGGTTGGCGCGGGGCAGCAGGCCGTAGTGAATGGTGAGCTCGTCGGAGAGGTCGCGGCCGCCGCGCGCGGCCTTGATGGGATCGAGGTCCCCGAGGATGTCGGCGATGGTGACGTCGGGGGTGGCCAGCTTTTCGACGTAGCGCAGGTCGCGCGAAAGCCAGGCGATGGGCGTGGCGTCGCCTTCGGCGGCGATGCGCTCGCGGCAGGCGCGGCAGATGGGACGCAGCGGGTGATCGTTGATCTCGCAGCCGGCGACGACGGGTATGGCGTCGTCCAGAAATTGCAGCAGGCCGCGGAGGATGCGGCTTTTGGCCTGCCCGCGCAGACCCAGCAGGATGAAATTGTGGCGGGAGAGCAGGGCATTGAGGATCTGCGGGATGACCGTCTCTTCATAGCCGTGAATTCCGGGAAAGAGCGGCTCGCCGGCCTCCAGCATGCGCAGGAGATTCGCGCGCATCTCTTCCTTGACGGAGCGCGCCGGAGCGCCGGGCTGGAAACCCGGCAGGCGGCGCAGCTCGCCGAGCGTCGCGGGCCGGCTGCGCTCCGCGGATGGATGCAGTGAAGTGCTTGCCGTCATGGTGGCCCCAATCGGCGCGCCGTCTGCCGCGGCTCGCCAGAACTCTTTCGAAGAGATGCGCGATGCGCGCGGAGGGTTACTCCGCGGGGCGCGAGCCCGGCCGCGGGTCAGCCCAATTCGCCGAGAAGGCCTTCCATCTCGGAGCGGGCGTGCGCATCGCCCTTCTTCGCGGCCATGGCGACGCCGGCGTGCAGCAACTTGCGAGCCTCGTCCGGGCGCGCATCGCGGACCAGAAGCTGCGCGTACATGAGATAGCCGGGAACGTACTCGGGGTTCAGCTCCAGCAGCTTGCGGAAATGGGCGTCGGCAGCGGGGGTTTCCCCGGCGTTCATGCACTCCAGCGCCAGGCCGTAGCGGGAAAAGGCGTCGGCCGGCTGCGCGGCCACGAATTCCTCGAGCATCTGGCGGCGTGTTTTCTTCTGGGGCTGGCTGGTCATCTCCCGTATTATACGGGGCAGGTCCTTGGTTTGCGGAAAATTCGCGCGGAAAGCGAGGCAGCCATGAAGCGGCGGAAAAAAGTTGCGGCGAAGCGGGAGAGGGAAGAGCGCCTTGCGGGAAAGCCGGTCAGCGCGTCGCGCTCGGAGATGACCGAGATGGTGCTGCCCAGCGAAACCAATCCCCTCGGCAAATTGCTCGGCGGGCACGTGATGCACCTCGTGGATATGGTCGGGGCCATGGCCGCGCACCGCCATTCGAACAGCGTGGCCATGACCGTCTCGGTGGACTATCTCGATTTCCGGAATTCCGTCAGCGTCGGCGAGATTGTCAATCTGAAGTCGCAGGTCAATCGGGCCTTTCATACCTCGATGGAGGTCGGCGTCGAAGTCTATTCCGAAAATTTCCTGACCGGCGAACGCAAGCACACCACTTCCGCGTATGTCACCTTTGTGGCCATGGATGAACACACCCGGCAGCCGAAGGCCGTTCCGCCGCTCATCCTGAAGACGGCCGAGGAACGGCGGCGCTTTCGCGAGGCCGGGGAGCGGCGAAAGATCCGCCTCGCGCACCGCTACGGCAAGAACAAGTACACGTTCTGAAGGAGCAGGAGACCGCTACTAGCCGAGGGGGCCGGCCCAGCGCGGCGGGCTGGTCGGCTGGGGGCTGCCCCCGGCGGGCTCTTCGGTGACCGCCAAGGCCCGGGTGCCGGCGCGAGAGCCGGGCGGCGTGGCCAGCAGCAGAACGAATTTCCCATCCAATTGAGGACGCAGGAAGCCCGCGGAAATGGGCCGCTGGTCCGGGGCTTGCCCCAGGAGCCACACCTGCAGCGTGTGGCCCGGCGCCAATGCCGGGACGTGCGCGCCGGCCACCACCAGGCCGAGGCGCGGGTGCCAATAGGCGCGCAGCGGGGGAGCGTCTTTCTGCTGTTGCGGCCACAGCGAAATCTGCAGGGAGGCCGGATCGTTCAGGATCGCGGCGGATTGCCGCGCATCGGCAAGTTCCTTCGCGAGTTCCGCGCGTTCCTGCTGGACGGCCGCGGACTGCGTCTGGATTTGCGCGAGATCGTGGTGTAGCCGCTGCGCTTGCCAGCCCAGGTACAGGCTAAGAACCGCGAGGGCCGCCACGCCCGTCCACAGCCAGAAGGGCAGCCGGTGCTGGCGCGGCGCTTGCGGTTGCTCGCGCGGGGGCGGCATCAGACGTGCTGTTCCGCCGCTGCCGGCGCCGCCGCACCGGCCAGGATTGCTGCGGCTGTTTCCAGGCCGAATTCACTGCACGCGCCGACCGCCGGGCCATTCCAGTAGTTGCCGGCAAACCACAGGCCGGGAAAAGCCGCGCGCAATTTCTCCAGCCGGGCGAGGCGCGCGGAATGGCCCAGGTTGTACTGCGGCAGCGCGCGGGGATAGACGCGCACATGGGAAAAGACCGGCTGCTGCCGGATCTGCAGAAGCGGCGCGAGTTCGCGGTGCGCCAGATCGGCGAGAGCCGCGGCAGAGAGCGAAGCGATGCCCGGATCGGTGGCCCCCCCGAGGAAGCTGGTCATCAAGACTTGCCCCTCTGGCGCGCGGCCGGGGAAGAGCGAGGAGTTCCAGACGGTGCCGAGGATGCGCAGCCCGGCGGAGCGCGGCACGAGAAAGCCGAAGCCGTTGACGTCCCCGGCGATGTGCTGTTTCTCGTAGCCGAGGGAAACCACGGCCACGGCGGCAAATTCGATCGCTCCGAGCTGCGTTGCGAAATCCGGATCGAGGTCCGCGAGCAATCGTCCCGCGGTATCCGGCGGCGTGGCCACGACCAGCCGCTCGCAGGAAAGGGTTTCGCTGTGGCCGCCGCGCGTCACCTCGAGAGAAAAGCGCCGCGTGGCGGAGGAATCGTTCTTCGCGATGCGCGTCACTTCGGTCTTGAGCCGCAGCGCGTCGCCGAGGCGTTCCGCCAGGGCCCGCGGCAGCATTTCGTTGCCTTCGCGGAAGCTGAGCAGCGTGGGACGCTCGCGGGGGCCCTTCTTTTCTTTTGCGGCGGAGAGCATGCCGCGGATGAGGCTGCCCTTGGCGAGTTCTGCGGCGTGCAGTTGCGGAAAGGCGCTGCGCAGGCTCAGCCGCTCGGGATCCCCGGCGTATACCCCGGAGACAAACGGGCCAACGAGTTTTTCCAGAAGTTCGGCGGAAAACCTGCGGCGAATGAACTGGGCGATGGATTCGTCCTCGGCGGGCGGATGGCTGCGGCCGAAGAGGTCGCGCAGAACGCTGAGCTTGGTGCCCCAGCCGAAGAGGGAACTGGCGAAGAAGGCCGGCGGGCTGAGTGGAGCGCGCTCCAGCGCGCCCTGGACCAGGACGAAGCGCGCGGCGTGGGGATCGCCGCGCACGATCTGCTCTTCCAGGCCGATCTCGCGGATCACCCCGAGCAGCGGCCCCGTGGCGGTGAAGCTCTGCGGCCCGTGCTCGAACAAATAGCCTTCGCGGCGCTCGGAGCGGATGACCCCGCCCGGGCGGTCCGAGGATTCGAGGAGCACCGCGTCGAAGCCCGCTCGGCGCAGGGCATAGGCGCAGACCAGGCCGGAGATCCCGCCACCGACTACCACGACAGAGTGAGATGCGGTCATCGCCGGATGCACCCGCGCCACGCGTTCACAACGTTTTCGAGAAGAGCGGCCGCTCGGCCAGGTGTTGCTGCTCGAGGTACGGGTCGAAGACCATCGCCAGGTTGCGGATGAAGATGCGGCCGAGCCAGGTGGTTTCGATCTCGTCCTTGCCGAGAACCACCAGGCCGTCCTCCTGCATGGGAGCGAGGCGGCGCAGCTCCGCGGCGAAATATTCGTCGAAGTTGATGCCGAATTCCTGGTTGACCTCGGCCTTGGGGATGACCGTGTGGCAGAGCAGGCGGCTGATGACCGCGCCGCGCAGGCGATCCTCGGCGGTGAGGGTGTAGCCGCGCATGGTCGCGATGCCGCGTTCCGCCACGGCTTTCGCGTACTCCGGCACTTCGCGCGGATTCTGCGCGTAACGCGCTTGCACCGAGCTGATGGCGCTGACGCCCATGCCGTACAAATCGGCGCCGGCCTTCGTCGTGTAGCCCTGGAAGTTGCGATGCAGCGTGCGCTTCTGCTGCGCCACGGCCAGCTCGTCCCCGGGCTTCGCGAAGTGGTCCATGCCGATATAGAGGTAGCCGCCTTCGATGAACTTCTCCAGGCCGGTGCGGAAAATTTCGAACTTCTGCGCGCCCTGCGGCAAGTGCGCCGCGAAGGAGCCCTGCTGCTTCTTGAGCCAGGGCACGTGAGCGTAGCTGAAGAGCGCGATGCGGTCCGGGGCCAGGGTGAAGATCTGGTCCACGGTATGCGCAAAACGCTCGGGGGTCTGATACGGCAGACCGTAGATCAGGTCCACGTTGATGCTTTCAAAGCCCAGCCGGCGCGCTTCGAAGAGCAGGTCGCGGGTCATCTCATACGGCTGGACACGGTGCACCGCCTTCTGCACTTCCGGGTGAAAGTCCTGGATGCCCATGCTGAGGCGGTTGAAGCCCAGCTTGCGCAGGGTTTCCAGGTGCTGGAAGGATGTGACACGGGGGTCCACTTCGATGCCGATCTCCGCGTCCGGGGCGAAAGTGAAGTGCTCGCGGGTGAAGCCGAAAAGATCGTCGAGCTGCTGCGGGCTGAGGTAGGTCGGCGTGCCGCCGCCCCAGTGGAACTGCACGACGGGGCGCTTGCGCGACACGTTGCCGCTGATGCGCGCCATCTCGCGCTTCAGCGTGTCGAGATACGGGAGCGCCACGCTGTGGTCCTTCTGGATCACCACGTTGCAGGCGCAGAACAGGCACAGGCTGGTGCAGAAGGGAATGTGCAGGTAGAGCGAAACGGGAGAGGCGGCGCGTTCGGCGTCGCCGTGCGCCGCTTCCAGGTCGGCCGGGCCAAAATGGTCGTTCCACACCGGCGCGGTGGGATAGCTGGTGTAGCGCGGCCCGGGACGGTTGTAGCGCGCGAGAAACTCCGGTGTCACATGGAAATCGCGCCGCAGCTGTTCGAGTGTGGGATAGCTCGCGGACATGGGGCTCACCTCTGCTTTACCGGCTGCTCCGGGCGAATCGGAGTGCTCTGTCCGGTACGGATGAAAAGCTGCGCGTTCTCGACCGGCGTGGCCGGGAGAATGCCGTGGCCCAGGTTCAGGATGTGGCCTGTGCCCTGCAATTCGCCGATGGCCTCGGCGACGGCGCTGCGGATCTTCTCCGCGGGCGCAAAGAGCACGGCGGGATCGACGTTCCCCTGGATGGCGATGCGCGGCCCGGCCAATGCGCGCAGCTCGCGCAGCGATACGCGCCAGTCCACGCTCAGCACGTCCGCGCCGGAGCGCGCCACGGCCGGCAGCAGGTGGTGCGACGCCTTGGTATAGAGGATGACGGGCGTGGCGTCCGATTTCACCGCGCGGATCACTTCCTGCGTCGCGGGCAGCGCGAACTCCTGGTAGTCGCGGAGATTCAGCTCGCCGCACCAGGTGTCGAAGAGCTGCACGGCGGCGGCGCCCGCGGCGATCTGCGCCTTCAGATACGGCACGGTGGCCTGGGCGATCTTGCTGAGCAGGGCGCGGAAAGTGCGCGGATCTTCGTAGAGAAAGCTTTTCACCGAGGCGAAACCCTCGCGTGTCCGGCCCTCCACCATGTAGCAGGCCAGCGTCCAGGGCGCGGCAGCAAAGCCGAGCACGGGCACGCCGGGCCCCAGCGCGCGGTGCAGCCGGCGGATCGCCTCGGGGAGAAAACCGGTCTCCTGCTCGGGGTCGAAGATGCGCAGCTTTGCGACGTCCGCCGCGCAGCGCACCGGCTCGGGAAGATTGGGCCCCGCGTCGCCCAGTTCGAGCTTCAGCCCCATCGCTTCGGCGGGGATCAGGATGTCGGAAAAGACGATGACCGCGTCCATGCCCAGGCGCCGGTAGGGCTGCAGGGAAACCTCGACGGCCAGGTCGGGATTCTTGCACACTTCCAGAAAGGCATGCTGCGCCCGCAGTTCGCGGTATTCCGGGAGGTAGCGCCCGGCTTGGCGCATCATCCAGACGGGCACGCGCGGCACCTCCTGGCAACGGCAGGCGCGGCGGAATAGCTCGGCCCGGCTCGGTTCGGCGGGCTCTTTGGCAACCTCGTGAGGGAGCGGCATATCGGTACGCACCCCAAGAATATCATTAGTCACAAACATCTGCAGAGAGATACGCGGCAGATGTTTTAGTCTCCCGCACTGGGCTATAATGTCGGGAGCGGGAATCCGGGGCGGAGCAGTACGACCTTGGATGGTCCGAAGGCCCGGCTCCCGGTTCAAACTGACTTGATGACCACACCCCTCGCCATCCTCACCGTTCTAGCCTACGCCGCGAGCCTCGCGTTGTATTTCCGGCTGCTCTACACCAGCCAGGTGCTGGTCGGGCGCGCCGCGACGCTGCTGCTGGCTTGCGGCCTGGGGCTGCACTATCTCCTGCTGCTGGAGCGCTCGCGGACGCTGCATTCCGTGCCCTACCAGGACTTATACGGCGCGATGTCCCTGTTTGCCTGGCTGCTGGCCCTCACCTATCTGGGCCTGGAGCTGTTTCACCGCCAGCGTACGCTGGGCGCCTTCCTTCTGCCCTTCGTGCTGCTGATTCTGCTGGCCGCGACGCTGGCGCGTCCGGACGTGCCGCCGGGGCCTCCGCCCGTGCACGGCGCGGTCTTTGCCCTGCATGTGACGCTCAGCATCCTCGCCTATGCCGCCTTTGGCCTCTCCTTCGTGCTGAGCCTGATGTTCATCGCCGAGGAAACCCTGCTGCGCCGCCACAAGCTGGGCTCCATCGTCTGGCGCTTTCCCGCGCTCGAGCTGCTCGAGCGCATGGCGCGCAGCAGCGTGCTCCTTGGCCTGCTGGCCATCTGCGCCGGGATGTTCCTGGGCTTTCTTTCCGTGGACCGCCTGACGGGCCGGGTGTGGCGCTACGACCCAAAATATCTGGTGACGCTGCTGGTCGTGGCCCTGTATGTCGCCTACCTGTACCTGGGGCGGACGACCAAATGGCGCGGGGCGCGGGCCTCCAAGCTGTGCATTTTCAATTTCGTGGTCATTCTGTTGAGCGCTACGGTCGTGAATCTGTTTTTGTCGCGGTGGCACCGCTTCTTCTAGGAGTGCGGGGAACCCGATGGAGATCGTTCTCGTTGGATTGAATCACCGCACGGCGCCCGTCGAGGTGCGCGAACGGGTGTCCTTTACCGTCGAGCAGGCCAAGCGCGCCGCGGAAGAGCTGCGCTCGCGCGGCATTCTCGAAGAGACCCTGGTGCTTTCCACCTGCAACCGCAGCGAACTTTACGGCGTCCCCCCGGAGAGCGTGCAGGAAACCGCGGGCGCGCTCTACGCCTTCCTCAGCGCTTTCCATGCCGTGCGCCCGGACGATCTCGACCGCTCCCTCTATCACCATCACGACCGCGACGCCATCCGCCACCTCTTCCGGGTGTCCGCCGGTCTGGACTCCATGCTCTTGGGCGAAGCGGAAATCCTCGGCCAAGTGCGCGAGGCCTACCGCGCGGCGCACGAGTTCGGAGCCACCGGGCCGGTGCTCAACCGCCTGTTCCAGGGCGCGCTGGAAGTGGGCAAGCGGGTGCGCACGGAGACCGAACTGGGAACGCGGCCCATGTCGGTGGCCTCCGCGGGCGTGAAGCTGGCCGAGCGCATCTTCGGAAAACTGGCGGAACGCACTGCGCTGGTGCTCGGCGCGGGAACCATCAGCGAGCAGGTGGTCAACCAATTGCGCGACCGCGGCATCGGCCGCCTGCTGGTGATGAACCGTTCGCGGGACCGTGCGGAAGAGATCGCCCAGCGCTTCGGCGGGCGGGTGCTGGACTGGGCGGATTGGCAAACCGCGCTGGCCACGCCGGATATCGTCGTCTCCTCCGTCTCCGCGGAGGCCGTGCTGAGCCGCGAGGCGGTGCGCCAGGCCATGGCCGCGCGCGGCAATCGCGCCCTCCTGCTCATGGACCTGGGCGTGCCCCGCAATATGGATCCCGCGGCGGCCAGTCTCTACAACGTCTATCTCTACAACATCGACGAGCTGACGGACATCGTCGAGCAGAACCGGCGCGCGCGCGAGAGCGAAGTGCCGCGCGCGGAGTCCATCGTCGAAGAGCACGTCGGAAAATTCCTTTCCTGGCAAAGCAGCGTCGAGCTCG
>JAIQEV010000103.1 GCA_020073585.1 Terriglobia bacterium | reverse complement strand
CCAGCACAGGACGCGGAGGAAAAGACGGCCTCGCGGGCGAGGCGCAGGAAGATGTCGCGTGGCATTCACGGGGACGCGCGGCGATGATAGCACGGCGGCGAAGCGCCGTGCCGCGCGATCGGTGACCCGTGCGGAAGAGAAACGGCAAGCACATCCCGGGAAAAACCTCTTTCGAAAAAGTCTGGTGCACGGAATGCTTGTTTATCCGTATAATCCGGCACTCGGTCGCACTCTTACTTTGAAAGGAAACCGGCTTCATGACCCGCTCCTCGATCTCGATGTTCAATCGCAACAAGCTCAAGCTGGGCATCTTTTCGGCCAACTGCTCCGGCGGCATGGCCGTCACCAAGGCGCCCGAGCGCTGGGACGCCTCCTGGGAGAACAACCTGAAGCTGGCGCAGATGGCCGACGAAGCGGGAATCGAATTCCTGCTGCCCATCGCGCGCTGGAAAGGTTACGGCGGCGAATCGGATTTCCAGGGGAGCACGCTCGAGACGCTCACTTGGGCCTGCGGGCTGCTGGCCAAGACGAAAAAGATCACCGTCTTCGGCACGGTGCACGCGCCCCTGGTGCATCCCATCTTCGCGGCCAAGCAAATGGCCACCATCTCGCACATCAGCGAGGGCCGCTTCGGGCTGAACATCGTCTGCGGCTGGAACCAGGACGAGTTCGAGATGTTCGGGATCGCGCAGCGCGAGCACGACACGCGCTACGACTACGGCCAGGAGTGGTGGGAGATCATCCAGAAGATCTGGACGGAGAAAGCGCCCTTCGACTACAGCGGGCGCTTTTTCAAGATGCACGGGGTGGCCGGGGAGCCCAAGCCTTACGGGGGACGGCCGGTGGTGATGAGCGCGGGCTCCTCGGGAGCGGGCCGCACGTTCGGCGCGCGCAACTGCGATTTTCTGTTTACCGTGCTGGTGGATCTGGAAAAGGGCAAGAAAGACGTGGAAAGCATCCAGGGCATCGCCGCGGGAATGAATCGCGCGATCGACGTTTTCACCACGTCCTACGTCGTGGTGCGTCCCACCAAGAAGGAAGCCGTCGAGTATCACAATTACTACACCAAAGAGATGGGCGATCTTCCCGCGGCGGAGCACCTGATGACGCTGCAGGGCCTGCATGCGCAGTCCTTTCCGCCGGAGGCGTTCCAGCTCTTCCGCGAGCGCTTCGTGGGCGGGCACGGCGTCTACCCGCTGATCGGCTCGCCCGACGATGTGGCGGGCGAGCTGGCGAAGATCAGTCAGGCCGGGTTCATCGGCACCACCATCGCCTTCGTCAATTACGTCAAGGAATTCCCGTACTTCCGCGACGAGGTTCTGCCGCGCCTGGAACGCCTGGGCCTGCGCGAAGCGGTGCAGCGCTCCTGAGGCCGCCAGCCGGGTGGCTTGCGGCGCTCCGCCAGTGGCCGCGACGGCTCCACTAGGCGGCGCGCTCGCCAGCCACCCGCAGGGTTTTTGGCCGGCGGATACCGTGTCTGCGGCGCAGAAGCGCAGGATTCCGGGCGGGCCTCCGGGCACAGAGGAGAGGAGCACAGGCCTCCGCTTGCGCTGCCGGCGCGGCGACCGCTTCTCCCGCCACGCGCCCGCTGCCCTCGCCGGCCAGTAGGTGGCGCAGTTGCGCCGCGAGATAGACGTCGTAGGCGACCAGCGCCGCGGCGCTCCCGAACAAGGCGAACCCGGCGATCATCAGCAGATATTTCAAGAGCAGCATGGTGTTCCTCCCTTCCCCTGCGCAGGGAACTCCGATGCGCGCTCAACGCGGCGCAGCGAGCGGCAGTGCCCCAGCCGGGCGCGGCTCCCCCGCCGGGCGCATCAGGCGGAAAGCGGCGCGCAGCAGCAGCCAATCGAGGGCCAGCGCCAGGGCGCCGGCGGCGATGGTCAGGAGCAGAAGCGCGGCGAAATCGAGCAGGCTGTTCATAGGGTGTCGCCTCCGGTGCAGGGGATGGCACGGCGGGGACCATTTCCACGCGGCTGTAAAGGCAGGGGTTATTCCAGGAAGAGGGCGCGCCGTGCGTGGCCCGTCACACACACCGTGGCGCGACGCCCGCGCTGGCACGGCTGCCGCGCGGGCGACTGCGCCGCACTCGCGGCTCGCTCCTGAGGCGCGGATATGGTAGGAAAGAGTATGAAGGTGACGTGATGGCTCCGAAACCCGGCCTGCAAATCGGACGAATCCTCGGTATTCCCATCTACCTGCACCCGAGCTGGATCATCATCTTCGTCCTGATCACCCTGTCATTGCGCCTGCAGTACTCGCAGCAACACCCGCTGTGGAGCCCCACGCAGCACTGGACCGCGGGCATTCTCACCAGCTTGCTGTTCTTCAGCTCCGTGGTCTTCCATGAGCTGTCGCACAGCAAGGTGGCGCTGCACTACAAGATCCCGGTGCTCTCCATCACCCTGTTTGTGTTCGGGGGCATCGCGCGCATCGGCAAGGAGCCCGGCAGCGCCAAGCAGGAGTTCAACATCGCGGTAGCCGGCCCGCTGGCCAGCTACTTCCTGGCCATCGTCTTCTACGGCGTGGCCAAGATGTTTCCCTTCAGCGAAATGGTGGGAGCGCTAGCCATCTGGCTGGCCGGCGTGAACGCCGGCCTGGCGACCTTCAACCTCGTCCCCGGCTTCCCGCTGGACGGCGGGCGCATCTTCCGCGCCATCGTCTGGGGGGTAACGAAAAACTACGTGCGGGCCACGAAGATCGCCGGCGCCAGCGGAAAGCTGATCGCCTACGGCATGATCGTCTTTGGGGCGTGGTACGCCATGCAGGGGCAGTGGGCGCCGGGACTGTGGCTGGCGTTCATCGGCTGGTTTCTGCTGACCGCGGCGCAGGAGAGCGTGGCGCAAGTCGCCATCCGCGAAGCGCTCGCCGGGCTAAGCGCGGGAGACGTCATGGCCCACGAAGTGCCCACCGTCGGCGGCAGCCTCACGCTCGAAGACTATGGCGCGGAGGTGCTGCGCACCGGCCGGCGCTGCCACCTGGTGCTTACCGACGACCGCATGGTGGGGATGATGAACGTGCACCGGCTGAATGCGATGCCGCGCGAGGAGTGGGCCATTACCTCGGTGCAGGCGGCGATGATTCCCCGCGAACAGGTCCTGATAGCCACGGCGGACGAGCCGCTGCTCGGCTTGCTGGAGCGGCTGCTGGCGGCCGACATCAACCAGATGCCGGTGGTGGCCGGTACGGGCGACGGCGGCACGCACGTCGTCGGCATGGTTTCCCGCGATTCCATCCTGCGCGTTATCCAGACGCGCTCCGAACTCAACCACCTGCCCACCAGTTGATCGCCGCGCAGAAATTCCCCGCCTGTTGAGTGTCCTTGTCCGGCGAAAGAAGAGTTGCGGTTTCAGGCGGTTGCGGCGGAATGTTCCCCGGGGAACATAGCCTGCGCGGCGCGCAGGGCACGGAGGCGGAAGGCCGAGCGCTGGAAGTCCACGGTAACGCGGGAGAAGCCGGCCGCCGCCAGCCGCACGCGGACTCCCGCCGGGTCCACCGGCACGAAGGTGCTGCGGATGTGGGCCAGGCGGCCGATCCAGCTATCGGAAATTTCGAACGCGAGAAAGACGCCGCCGGGGCGCAGCACGCGGTGGATTTCGGCGAAGGCACGGTCCTGCGCTGCGAGGGAGCGCAGATGGTGCAGGACCAGGATGGCGACGACGGAAGAGAATGTTGCGTCCGGAAAGGGCAGCGCCGCGGCATCGCCGCGCACCACGCCGGAGCTTGTACCCTGGCGGCGCGCGGCGAGCCGCGTGACCGAATCGGCGGCGTATTCCAGCGAGGTGAGGCGCGGCGTGCGCCGCTGCAATTCCTCCGTGGCGGCGCCGAAGCCCGCACCCACCTCCAGAACGTGCTCGCCCAGGCCGGCGCCTTCGAGGACCCACGGCAGCAGGCGCCGCCGCGTGAAGCTGCGCCATAGCGCCGAAGCGCAAAACCAGTTTTCCAGACGGTTCATGCGATTTCAGCGCTGCACGAAGCGCATGGCGCTCTCGTGATAGCGCTCGCCGCTCGCGGCGCCGAGCGGCGCGGCTTCGTCAATCCGCCGCAGCTCGTCCGCGCTCAGGCGGATCAGGACAGCCGCGGCGTTCTCTTCCAGCCGCGCGCGCTTCTTCGTGCCGGGGATGGGCAGGATGTCTTCGCCCTTGGCCAGCAGCCAGGCCAGCGCCAGCTGTCCCGGGGTCATGCCCTTCTCTTTGGCGATCGCTTCCACGCGCTCCACCAGCCGCAGATTGCGCGCGAAATTCTCGCCCTGAAAGCGCGGCGTGTTGCGCCGGTAATCGTCCGGCGCAAGATCCTCGAAGCGCCGGAACTGCCCGGTGAGAAAGCCGCGGCCGAGCGGGCTGTAGGCCACAAAAGCGACGCCCAGTTCGCGCGTCACGGCCAGCACGCCGTCCTCGGGATCGCGGCTCCACAGCGAGTATTCCGACTGCAGCGCCGCAAGGGGATGCACGGCATAGGCGCGGCGGATGGTGGCCGGCGCGGCCTCGGAGAGGCCCAGGTGGCGCACCTTGCCCGCGCGCACCAGTTCCGCCATGGCTCCGACGGTGTCCTCGATGGGCACCTCGGGATCCACGCGGTGCTGGTAGTAGAGGTCAATATGATTCACGCCCAGGCGCTTCAGGCTGGCGTCGCAGCACGCGCGCACGTACTCCGGGCGGCCGCAGACGCCGCGCATGCCCGTATCGTTGCTGCGCACCACGCCGAACTTTGTCGCCAGGAAGACCTGCTCGCGGCGGCCGCGGATGGCCCGCCCCACCAGCTCCTCGTTGGCGCCCATGCCGTACATGTCGGCGGTGTCCAGGAAGGTGATGCCCAGGTCCAGCGCGCGGTGGATGGTGGCGATGGATTCGGCGTCATCGCGCCCGCTGTAAAACTCGGACATGCCCATGCAGCCGAGACCCAGCGCGGAAACCAGCGGGCCGTTCTTGCCGAGGCGGCGTTGCAGCATATAGTTCTCCTTCATCCCAGGATGAAATTCTTCCCCGTAAACGCGGTGCGCCGCAGGGCAAGGATTAGGCTTCGATCCTGGTGCCGAGCACGGCGAGGAATTTCGCCAGCCAGGCCGGATGCGCGGGCCACGCCGGCGCGGTGACCAGATTGCCGTCCGCGTGCGCCGCATCTATCGGGAGGTCCACGAACTTCCCGCCCGCGCTAGTCACGTCCGGCGCCACCGCCGGATAACAACTGCAGCTCTTCCCTTCCAGGACGCCCGCCGCGGCCAGCACCTGCGCGCCATGGCAGATGACGGCGATGGGCTTCTTCGCGGCGGCAAAGTGGCGGACGATTTCCAGCACGCGCGGATTGAGGCGGATATATTCCGGGGCGCGGCCGCCGGGAATGACCAGCGCGTCGTAGGCTTCGGGCTGGACCTGGTCGAAGGTGGCGTTGAGGGTGAAGTTGTGGCCGCGCTTTTCGCTGTAGGTCTGATCGCCCTCGAAATCGTGGATGGCCGTGCGCACGCGCTCTCCGGCCTTCTTCCCGGGGCAGACGGCGTGCACGCCATGCCCCACCATGAGCAGCGCCTGGAACGGCACCATCACCTCGTAGTCTTCGACATAGTCGCCGACCAGCATCAGAATGGATTTCTTGGCCATGGAAACCTCCGGGGAGAAGAAGCATAGCAAAGAATTCCGGTGCTTGCCTCCCGGCCGCGTTTTCGCGCGCGCTGCGCTCAAGGTGCCGCCTGCAAATAGTCTCAGGGCAAAGCGGCAGGCGGGGTGGCGTCCTCGATGGTGAGCATGTCGGTGCGGGTCTTGTCCCATTCCCGGAGGGTGAGGCCAAAGCCGGCGAAGACCCGGCGGATCTGCGCGGAATCCCAGCGCAGCACGTCCTCGAGCACGGGCACGAGGACGCTCATGGCGTTGTCGCTGAGCACGGTGCGGCGCGCGATGCGCGTGATGTATTGGGCCTCGGAGACGGCGATGGTCAGCCCGTCGTGCTGGTTGACGTGCATCATCACCGGCAGGTCGGAGCTGCCGTCGCCCATGTAGATGATG
>JAIQEV010000046.1 GCA_020073585.1 Terriglobia bacterium | reverse complement strand
CGGGCTTGAGATGAGGCGTCACACAGTAGGCTGGCTTCTGCGTTTCGGTCCGTAATGCAGCGGCGAGAACCATCGGACTAGCCGGCCGCGTTTCTTGCTCATTCTAAGCGCGGAGGGCGAACCCAAACGGAATTGAGCTAAGCATGTAGGCTTCTGGCCGTAGCGCTTTTCGGACGGGGGTTCGACTCCCCCCGCCTCCACCATCTGCCTTCGCGCAAAAACCGCGCTACGGCAGACTCTGTCCACCTTCAATTACGCAGCATGAAGCTTCGCTTGTCAGAGCGTTTTTGACGCGCAATATTTTCAATAGAGTTCACGAGCCCCCATCCAGCATTGGCGCGAGTTTACGGCCTGTCAGAAAGGGGTCGCTGTTATGAAATCGCTACCCATAATTTGGCAGAGGCTCGTTAGCTCCGAGGGGAAGACGTGCGACCGCTGCAATGCCACGTATCAGGAACTGCAGCGGGCCATCAGCAAACTCAAGGAGGTGCTCCGTCCCTTGGGCATTGAGCCGACTGTGGAAATCAAGGAGATAGACGAAAGATCATTTCGAGCCCGCCCTTCTGAGTCCAATCGCATTTGGATTGCAGGCAGGCCCATGGAGGAATGGCTTGGCGCGAGAGTTGGCAGCAGCCGCTGCTGTTCTGTTTGCGGCGAATCAGAGTGTCGAACGGTAGAGGTAGGGGCGGCGACGTTCGAGGCGATTCCTGAAAGGCTGTTTCTCCAGGCTGCGTTGGTCGCTTCCTCTCAGTTGCTGGACCCCGCAGTGGAAGCTCAGTCGAGTTAGGTGAAAGGACCGCAGGCGACCGCTAGCAGTTACACGTTTGACTGGCCGGCGGGCTATTTCTCCCGCAGCAGATCATTGAGGACGCTGGCGAGTTGCGCTTCCTGGCGCAGGGTGGCGGGAGCTGGCGGTCCGCTGCTGTCTTTGGCGGCGAGGCGGGCGAGCTGCTCGGCGAGGATGCGCACCGCGGCGTCGCGCGGCACATAGGCGCGCTCGAGTGGCGTGAGCGCCGTCCAGCCCGACGCGGTGCGCCGCAATTCCCAGCGGCGCTTCTCCTGACGATTTTTCCGATCCATCTTTGCTGTTTCTGACCGCGCAGCGGTGGTCCCGCCGCCCAGCGCGGCCCGGGACTCGATGCGCACCTCGGCCCAGCCGCGCTCGCCTTTGAACTGCACGCGCTCGACGCGCAGCCGGTCGAAGATCACCACGGGCAGGCGCGGCTGCAAGGGATCCCCGGTGCGCAGAATGTTCTGTGAGGCGTTGCTCAATTCGGAGAGGGCCTCGGCGACCTCCTCGCGCGTCGGTTTCCCGTGCCGGGTCACCAGTTGAATGCTGGGCGGAACCTCGAAGCTGGACGGCTCCGCTTCCCGTGCGCGTGAAGAGACTGCGGCACGCGCGGACTCCCGGGCCGTGCGCGCCGATGGTCCCGAGGTATGCAGCATCGGATCCGGCTCGTCGTCACCCGTATTGATGACCGGCACGGTCAGCATCTGCACCGGTTCCGGCGCCTTGCGTGGCCCAGGCCGGGCCGCGGCCAGCGGGACATTGCCGGACTCCTCCGTGCGATAGCGGTAGAAGCGCGCAGTCCCGTAACCCCGCCAGTACGGCGCGCTGTAGTCCTCGGTTTCCAGCCCGGTATTCACCGAGCTGTAGAAAGAGTGCTCGGCGGGATCCACCACCAGCCCCACGTGCCCGGGCCAGACGATCAGGTCGCCCGGCTGCGCGTTGTGCACGCGCGCGAAATGGCCGCCGCCGGAATAGAGATCAAACGAGCTGGCGTAGGCGTACGGAAAACCCGCCAGGCGGTAGATTTCATGGACCAGGTGCGAGCAGTCGGGTTTGCCGGCGATCTGCTGTTGATGCTCCCAGGCGGCCGTGACGATGGCCTGGCCCTCTTCGGAGTTCAGCAAGCGCGGCCCGGCCTCTTGCGGTGCAGCCGCGAGCTGCGCTGCGCCAAGCAGGAGCGCGCAAAGGACGAGACAGGCACGGGGCAGCGCAAAGGCCCGGCTTCTCCCACTATTGAGCACAGAATTGAGATAGGGCATGCGTCGCGCCAAAGAGTAACTAGTACTTTTGCCGAAAATGTATGGTCCCAGTACTAGGATGCATCTAAATTGGGAGAAGGCAAACTCGGTTTGTTCTGAATGTAACCAGGAGGGATGACATGCGAAGAATTCTGAGGGTCAATGGCGCGGGCGCGCTGCTGGTATTTCTGGGCTTGATCTCACTTTTGGCGGGCAGCGCAGCCGGGCAGGCGCGCAGCACGGTCACCATCCGTCTGGTGGATGGATTGAGCAGCGGGAGCAGCCAGCCGGGCGACACCTTCACGGGCACTCTGGCCACGCCCCTGGTAATGAATGACCGCGTCGTGGCCGATCGCGGGGAGCTGGTGACGGGCCAGGTGCGGCAAGCGGTCAGCTCCGGGCGCATGAGCAAGCCGGCGGTGCTCACCCTCAGCCTGAAAACGGTGCAGGCGCCGTCGGGGCGGTTGCCCATGCAGACCGGGGATCTGACGATCAAAGCCGATTCGCATGCCACGCGCAACCTGCTGATCATCGGCGGCTCGGCGGGCATGGGAGCCTTGGTGGGCGGGGCCGCGGCCGGCGGGCGCGGCGCGCTGATCGGTGCGGCGGCGGGTGCGGGCGCGGGAAGCGGCGGGGCCTATCTGACCGGGAAGCGCGAAATCGTGCTGCCCTCGGAGACGCTGCTGACGTTTCACGTGAACTCGGTGACCATCAGCCCGAAGGAACTCCAAAACATGCAGCGCGCCGGGCAGGCCCCGCCCGAGCCGCAGCAGGACGCGCGGGATTATCCTCCGCCGAGCGAGCCCTATCCCATCGAGGTGCGCCGGTCGCGCGATCATGACGATGATGACGACGAGTACGAATACGAGGGCGAGGGCGAGCACCGCCACGAGCGCTATCACGAGCATTACGGCTCGGAAGCTCCGGCCAAAATCTATGTGTTCTTCATCGAAGATCACTACGCCAATGTGGACGTCTACTGGCCGCGCCGCGTCGAGCACCTGCGCATGCGCTGCGATGACGTGGACGAACTCTACACGCCGCTCGCGCGGCACACCGGTTTTTCCGTCGAAGTGCTGCGCGCCCGGGTCCACGTCCGGGGCGGCCACGACCACGGCAAGCACAAGGGATGGTACAAGGACCACGGGGACCACGACCACGATCACGACCACGATTAACCGCGAAAGCAGAGCGGACCAGGACGGCGCTGGCGATCATTTCCAGCGCCGTCCCGCGTTATGGACCAACGGCCACTCTCTGCTATAATCTTTTTGCAAGTTTTCGTCCGACGGTGGGGCCGTGGCGCAGTTGGGAGCGCGCCTCGATGGCATCGAGGAGGTCGAGGGTTCGAATCCCTTCGGCTCCACCAAATTTTCCGTATGTCCTTCCACGTTTACATCCTTCAAAGCGAGACGACGAAGCGGTATTACATTGGCCAGACGCAGGACTGGCAAGATCGATTGGCCTATCACAACGCCAATTACTCGAAAGCGCTAAAGAATCGCGGGCCTTGGCAGCTCGTCTACCGGGAAGAATATGGGACTCGCTCTGAGGCTATGAGAAGGGAACGGCAACTCAAGTCATGGAAGGACCGAGCCATGATTGAGCGCTTGGTGAGCGCGTCCCGGTAGCAACCGGGAAGGTCGAGGGTTCGAATCCCTTCGGCTCCACCAATTTTCCCGCATTCCTTTTCTTTCCTAAGATCGACTACACCGCATCTCCTAAATGCAAAAACCGCGCAAAGAGAAAGCGGCCCTCGCTGCGCTCGGCCGGCGTGACAGCGACCGGTTAGGCAATCCGGTAAAAGCGGGGGAAGCTGCGTCCCTGCGAAGCCCTGGATGGGCCCAGCGTACCATTGCAGGCGGGGCCCGGGGAGTGCGAGAATAGGCATTAACCGGGAAACCTTTGGCGGTCTCCGGTGTCTAAGCTAGTAGAGCGGACATCGGGCGCTGGGCAGGTGCAGCGTAACGCCAGGCGGCCCGTAATGGCAGCAAGGCCCGCGCGAGTGCAGCAGGCGAGCGGGCCGGAAAGGCCGGCAAGTGTCCGAATGGGCGAGCGCTCTCCCGTGGGCTGAAGACGAAGCCGAACTGGTGACGGAACTCCAGTCGGGTTCGGAGGCGGCCTTCGACTGGCTGGTCACGCACTACCACGGTCCCGTCTATAACCTCATCCTGGGAATGCTGGGAGATGTGTCGGACGCCGCCGACGCCACGCAGGAAGTGTTTTTGAAGTCCTTTCGCGGGATTCAGGGATTCCGGCAGGGCAGCTCGCTGAAGACCTGGCTGTACCGCATCGCCATTCGCGAGGCGCTGAACCAGAAGCGCTGGTTCAAGCGCCACAAGCGCAACGAGACGTCGATCGACGCGGAGCCGCAGGAAGGGCAGGCGCCCATCGAAGTGCGCGATCGGGCCGCGACGCCGTTCGAGCAACTGGAGACGCGCGAGATTCAGAACGCGGTGCAGGGCGCGCTGCAGCAGGTTCCGGAAGTGTTCCGCAGCGCGGTGATCCTGCGCGACCTCGAAGGCCTGAGCTACGAGGAAGTGGCGGAAATTCTGGAATGCAACACGGGCACGGTGAAGTCGCGCATTCTGCGCGGGCGCCGCGCCCTGAAAGAGATTCTGGAGCCGCTGCTGAGCGAGCGCGAGGCTCCCCGGCGGCGCCGGGCGCCGGCGGGCGCGGCCCTGAGCGCGGGCCGCGAAGCGAATACTTCGTTCGGGACTGTCCTGCGGCGAGGTGCCACAGGCGAGGGTCTGTCATGAAGTGCACGACGGTTCAAAAAAAATTGGCGGGGTATCTGGATGGGGCGGTGCGTCCCTCCGAGCGGGTGCATGTGCAGGAGCACCTGGCGGTTTGCGGGGCCTGCCGCGAGGAACTGGAACGCTACCGCAAGCTGTTCACACTGCTTTCGCGCACGGCCACGGCGGCCGCTCCAGCCGATCTGGCGGTGAAAATCCGGGTGGCCACGGCGCAGGCGCGCGCCGCGCAGAACGGACCCAGTGCGCTGCACGCCTGGTGGGAGCACATCGAGGTGCGGATGGAGAATGCCTTCCGTCCGCTGGCGGTGCCCGCCACCGGCGGATTTTTCTCCGCGATTCTGGTGTTTATCGTGGTGCTGCAGTTGATCGTTCCGGGCACCACGGTGCGCGCGGTGCAGAACGACGTGCCCTTGAATCTAATGCGCCCCGCGGCAGTGCTGTCGCTCTCCGAGTACCCCATTTCGCTGGCCCCGGATCAGAGCAACGAAGCCCTGGCGCTGCCGCACGGCCTGCTGGTGGATGTCACCGTGGATGAGCAGGGCCAGATGGTGGGCTACCAGATTCTCGCCGGCCCCAGCGATCCCACGCTGCGGCGGCAGCTCGACCAGGTGCTGCTGTTTTCGCGCTTCCGTCCCATGATGAGCTTCGGGCGGCCCACTTCGGGCGGGCACGTGGTGCTCAGCTTCAGCGAAGTGCGCGTGCGGGGCTAGTCGCGGAAGAAAAAACCAGCGCGGAAAAATGCAAACGCCTCCGGCCCGGCCGGGGGCGTTTTTGTTTCTTGCCGCGGCGGCGCTGCGTCAGTGCGTTGCGGGCGGATTGCTTTGCAGGGAATTGATGGCGAAGCGCACCGCGGCCTCGAACAGCGCCACGCGCGGGTAGTGGTTGCGGTCGGCGGCCGAGCGCACCGCCGAATCCGCCGACGATTCGTAGGCCAGGGCCACGGCCAGATGGTCGGCGCGCGCCACGCCCAGGAAGTTCGCTCCCGGCACGATGGAGTCCGCCTGCAAGAGCTGGCTGTCCGTGCGCGGATCGTAGGAGGTCAGGAGCTTCCAGGCCTGCAGCAGCATCTTCGAGGTCGTGGAAGCATCGGAAACCGCGGCCAGGGAAAACGCGGGTACGCCGAGGTCCGGATGGTCGGCGAGAAAGGCCTTGCGGATGTCCTGGCGCAGGCTGAAGAAGGCTTCGGCGACGTTGCCATCGCACGTGCCGAGCTTGAGCGTGGAGGCGTAACGCTCGGCGATGGAGGGCATGCTCTCCGCGATGGGCGAGCCGCCGATGGCCCCGGCCACGGTGATGTAAGCGGCCACGGCCGCGCGCGCCTGGGGATCCAGCGCCAGCGCTTCCATCAGGTCCGGCGCGCCCTTGCTGTAGGTCACCACGATATATTTCCGCGCGTCTTTGCCCATCGCCTGGCGCAGGTAGGCGGCGATCTGCCGGCCGTTGGCCGAGCTGGTGGCGTTGGGCATCTGCAGGAATTCCACGGTCAGGCCGTGCTTTTCGCGCAGGTGCTGCTGGCCCTGCTGAAACGCTTGCGTGCCGGACTGGCAGGAGCTGAGCACGCCGGGAATCACCAGCACGCGATAGGCGGTGGAAATCGGCCCCAGGCGGCTGTCCGTGCGGACGCTGGGCGTTGCCGTCCCCGGCGCCGCCTGCAGATAGTTGCCGCACGCGCCCCAGTCGCCGGCGTCGGGCTTCTCCTGTTTCAGGACACTGCAGAAAACGTCGGCAAAGGTGGCGGAGAGATCGCGGCCGGAATCGGCGAGCTGCAGGAGCAGCACCTGCCCGTTGGAATGGAACGAGCCGCCGGTGGCGGTCTTGGCTTCGCGCAGGGGATTGGGGGGAAGGAAGAAGGAGCGCAGGCTGATGGCGCCGGACTCGCTGAGAGTTTTTCCGACGTAGTCGCGCTCGGCGTCGATGTTGGGATCGATCTTGTGGGTGATGCCGTTGTTGCGTTTGTCGCGGTCGAAGCCGATGTCGTGGGTGGCGGCCCCGGCCCACACCGGCATGCCGTTCACTTGAAAGGGCGTCTTCCAAAGGCGCAGGTGATGGCGCTGCGCGACCACCTGCAGCGGTTCGGCGTGCGCGAAGCCGTAGTCCTGGTAGCGGCCGAAGAGGTACAGCTCGCTCATCGGCATTTGCACGTACGATTCCTTGGACAGACTGGCGAGGAGCCCGTGCAGCACGGCGTCCTTGGAAGTGCGGTCCACCTTCACCCAGCCGGCCAGCTCGAAGGCGCGCTGCACGCCCGCTTCCGAGCCGAGAATCAGGAAATTGACCATGTCCCCGGGATTGCCGTCCTTGTCGCTGATGCGGCGGGGAATTTTCGCAAACAGCTCCGCGTCCACGCCGGGAATCTGGGCCACGTCACGAAATGCAACGGCCGCGGGCGCCGCTCCGGCCGCTGGAACGTAGATTTCCACGCGCACCCGGTAGGTTCCGTCGGCGGCCTCGTTGCCGGCCTGATTGATCCCCAGAAACAGCCGCCCGCTGAAGCGCGCGGGGAACTCCCGGCGGGCTCCCACCAGAAAGGGCTGGGCCGCCTCCGCGTCGCCGATGCGCGCCAGCAGGGCTCCGCGCCCCGCTTCGTTGAAGGGCAGAATGCGCACCAGGTCTTTCCAGCTGCGCGGGCGGCCTTCCGGGCCGTTCTCGTCGGGGGCGTCGGCGTAGCGCAGCGTGCCGGAAGCGGTGAGCAGGACGCGCTCGCCGGCCTGCACCGCGATGCCGCTGTCCACCCAATGCTGATCGCCCGTGATCTGCAGTTCCTGCGCGACGCGCAGCTTGCCGGGCGGCGCATCCGTGGGCGCGGGCGGCGCGGCCTGAGCGGGCGCGGCGTTTTCGCGGGTGAACTGCGCCGCCAGCCGCGGCGGCGCGAGCCACGCGAGAAGCGCAAGACTCGCAAGCACAAGCAGGGTACGCGGAGAGGCGTTGCGCATAGGAGGCCAGCCATCCTGAGAGCGGTGTGGACGCATCCTGAGAGTATGCGTATGCCCCATTGGACGCAAGATGCCGGGGAGGAGTTGTTTCCCAAGCGCGCCTCCCTCCGGGGCCTCGCCGGGGCACGCCGGGGGTTGCCGGTCGCTGGTACGCACGGTTCCTTGACTCCATCGGACCGCGCCTGTAAATTGACAGGATGCCCCGGCCGAGCGCGGTGCGCAAAGATTTACTGGGGCTGTGCGCACACCACTTCAGGGACGGTGACAGTCTGCTCTTCAATCAAACAGTGCCGGTCGACCGCTTCGCGGTCGCACAAACCGTTGACCGCTTGGCGGTCACACAGGCTGCCGGCCGTTCAGGCGGGACATCGGGCGTGATATCGGGACCTCATTCCAAACTCTTCCGTGCGGGCTATCTCCTTCTGGGCCTTCTGGCCCTGCTGCTGGGACCGGGCCTTGCGGTGGCGCAGGTGCCGCTGCCGGTGCAGCGGCGTCCCGTTCCCGCGACCAACGTGACCGTGGATGGCAGCGAGACCATGTTCGCCACCATGTGCGCGCTGCACGCCGCGGGTTTCGAGCAGGAGATCGGCGCCGCGGGCTGGCACCCGCTGCGGGCCCGCCTCCGCGACATGCTGCAGAAGCAACAGGGCCCCGCCGTCGAAGCCATCCGGCAGTTCTACCAGCAGCATGAGCTGGCCGATCCCGGCGCGACGCTTTCCCGCTTTGTGTGGTTCGGCCTGGTGGCCGGCCCGGCCCCCGATTTCCAGCCGACGCTGCGCCATGAGGAGCTGCCCCCGGACGTGCTGGCGCTGGAAGGATTCAGCGAGCTGCTGGCCGCGTATTACCGCGAGCAGAAGATCGGCCAGCTCTGGCGGCAGGTGCAGCCGGTGTACCAGAAGGAGATCGTGCGGCTGCACGAGCCGGTTTCCCAAGTCGTCTATCTGGCCACCGGCTACCTGCGGGAGATTCTGGAGCCGGCCAACCCGCGCAGCTTCACGGTGGTGGTCGAGCCGCTGGTCGGACGCATCACCAACGTGCGCAATTTCGGCGACCACTACGCCATCGTGCTGAGCGCGGCGGATGAAATCCCCGTGGAAGTGGTGCGCCACGCGTTTCTGCACTTTGTGCTCGATCCGCTGCCGCTGCGCTATCCGCATGTGGTGGCCGTCAAGCGCCCGTTGCTGGATGTCGCGGCCCGCGCCCCGCGCCTGCCCGCCGAGTTGAAGGACGATTTTTCTTCCTTCTTCGCGGAATGCCTGGTGCGCGCGGTGGAGCTGAAGCTCCGCAAGGCGTCCCCCGGGGAGCGCGACGCGGCCATGGACGTGGACGACGCCAACGGCTACATCCTGGTGCGCCCGCTCTTCCGCGTGCTGGGCAATTTCGAGAAGTCCGAGCCGTCCATGGACCGCTTCTTTCCCGACATGGTGCGCGCCGTGGATGTGGCCGCCGAAGCTAAGCGCCTGGAAAGCGTGAAATTCGCCGCGGCCGACGAAGCCGCCGCGCCCCTCGCTCCCGAGCAGCGGGAAGTGACGCGCCTTTCGCGCCGCCGCGCGGCCGGCATTCCCAGCACCGTGCCCAACGATCCCGAGGCCATTGCCGCCTTGACCGAAGGCGAGCGCATGATCGCGGACAAGAATGCGCGCGGCGCGGAAGCCGCGTTCCAGAAGGTGCTGGCCAAGTATCCCGAGCAGACCCGGGCCTGGTACGGTCTGGGTCTGGTGGCCATGCTGCAGCGCGATGCGGGGCGCGCCGAGGAGGTTTTCGGGCGGCTGGTCAGCGGCGAGCATGCGGCCATCGAGGATCCCCTGGTGCTGGCCTGGTCCCACGTCTATCTCGGGCGCATTCAGGAGAACAACGGGCGGATGGATGCCGCGCGGCAGGAGTATCAGGCCGCGCTTGAGGTGCCCAATGGTCCGGAGGCGGCGCGGCGCGCGGCGCAAAAGGGTTTGAGCGCGGCCGGCGGAGCGAAGGCGGGGGAGCGTCCCTAGCCGGCGCGCAGCGCAACGATTTTATAAATCAAGCTGGAAGGTCCGCCCGGCGGGGGCGGAAATTCCAACCACTGCACGAGGAGAAGAAAAGCGATGAAAGCGAGATACATGGCATGGATCGGCGCGGGCGCACTGCTGCTCCTGCTGGGAGCGGCGGGCTTCTGCGCGCCGGCAGCCCAGGGACAGGACAAGCCCTCGCTGCAGAAAGATAAAGATAAGGACGCGAAGAAAGAGGGCGGTGTTCCGGCGCCGGTGAATAAGGAAGAGGAAGCGGCGTACAAGGCCTATGATGCCGCGGGGCCGGGGGATCTGGCGGCGAAGGCCAAGCTGGGCGAGGACTTTTTGCAGAAATATCCGGAGAGCCGCTACCGCCCGCTGGTGTTCTCCACGCTGACCATGACCTACTACAACGCCGGGCAGATCCAGAAGATGGTGGAGACCGGCGCGAAGGATGTGGAGCTGACGCCCACGGACGTGAATATCCTGGCGCTGCTGGGGCAGATCATGCCGCGGGTGCTGAGCAGGGATCCGGCCGAAGCCGGCAAGCAGCTAACGCTGGCGGAGGGCTATGCCAAGCGCGCCGTCGAGCTCACGCCGACGATACCGAAGCCCCCGGCTCTCACCGACGAGGGTTTTGCGGCGGCCAAGAACGTCGTGCTGGCCATGGCCCACAGCGGGCTGGGGCTGATCAACTTCAAGCGCCAGAAGTTCAGCGAGGCCATCACTGAGCTGGAGTTGGCGGTCAAGCTGGATGCCCAGCCCGACCCCGTCAATTTCTTCCTGCTCGGCCTGGCCAACGAAAACGCTTCGCATTTCGATGACGCCGTCACGGCCTTCACCAAGTGCGCGGCGATTCCCGGGCAGTTGCAGGCGAACTGCAAAGCGGGCATCGCGGACGCGAAGAAGAAAGCCGAAACGGAACTCAGCGCGCCGAAATAACGGCGCTGTGCGAACGGCCTATGGCCTCCCGGGCCCCAGAAAGTCTCGAAGAGCGGCTGGGTTACCGCTTCCGCAGTCCCGATCTGCTGCGGCGCGCCCTGACCCACCGCTCCGCCGTGACCGGGGCTCCGGAAGCCGCGGCGCTGGCGCACAACGAGCGGCTGGAGTTTCTCGGCGACGCGGTGCTGGAGTTGCTCACCAGCGAATCGTTGCTCGACTCTTTTCCGGACTGGAACGAAGGTCCGCTTTCGCGCAGCCGCGCGCGCATCGTCAATGCTCACTCGCTGGAGGCCGCCGCGCGCCAGTTGGGGCTGGGCGGCGATCTGCGGCTGGGCAAGGGCGAGGAAAAGACCGGGGGGCGCGAGAAGGCCGGGCTGCTGGCCGACGCCTTCGAAGCCGTGGTCGCGGCCATCTACCTGGACGGGGGGCTGGAGGCGGCCCGCGAGTTTCTGCGGCGCACGCTGTTCGGCAGCGCCCTGGCGGAAGACGGCGTGCGCCTCTCGGAATCCGACCGCAAATCCGCGCTGCAGGAATTTCTGCAGGCCCGGGGACGCCCTGCGGCGGAATACCGCATCGCCGGGGAAAGCGGGCCGGACCACCACAAGCAGTTTGAAGTGGAAGTGTGGGTGGGCGGCGAGCGCTTGGCCTCCGGCTGCGGCAGCACCAAGAAGGAAGCGGAGCAGTTGGCGGCGCGGCAAGCGCTGACGCTTCTAGCGGCGTCCGAAATGAGTTGACCGCTTCGCGGTCACACAGAGAGTTGACCGCTTTGCGGTCGCGCAGGTAAAGGATAGGAGCGCATGGCAGCCGAGGCCAGCCCGGTACAACAGCAGGCAGCGGCGCAGCGCGGCCAGACCAGCGTTTCGGAGTATTTGGAATCGCTGCTGGTGACCGTGCTGCTGGCGCTGTTCGGCACCAGCTTCGTGGTGCAGGCCTTCAAGATCCCCTCGCCTTCGATGGAGCACACCCTGCTGGTGGGCGACCACCTGCTGGTGAACAAGTTCATCTTCGGCGGGCAGGGGGCCTGGTATGAGAAATTTCTGCCCTACCGCGGGCTGCAGCGCGGCGACATCATCGTCTTCAAGTATCCCTACGCGGACCACCAGCATTTCGTGAAGCGCGTGATTGGGCTGCCCGGCGACCATCTCAAAGTCGTGGACCAGCAGGTGTACATCAACGGGAAGCCGCTGAACGAGCCCTACGTGGAACACGACCCCACGGCGCTCTACGACCCCTTCAATTACAACTTTCCGCCCGCCAGCAACCAGCTCATCCTGGGAACCAGCGCCAACGTGCTCCTGCAATGGGCCCACGACCTGCGCCGCTACACCGTGGGGGACGAGATCGTGGTGCCCCCGGGAAAATATTTTGCCATGGGCGACAACCGCGACCGCAGCCTGGACAGCCGCTACTGGGGATTCGTGGATCGCGAGGCCATCATGGGCCGGCCGTTCCTGATTTACTGGTCGGTGGATGCGACCAGCGCGGATTACGGCGAAGCCAGTTTCTGGGCGCGGCTGAAGCGGGTGGTGGAGACGCTCACGCACCTGCCGGGACGCACGCGCTGGAGTCGCATGCTGCGCACCGTGCACTGACGCCCGCTGCCTTCGCTTTTCTTTTCCCCGCTACTTTGCGAAACTTCCTGAGCGGCAATTCCGGACACAATTCATGATGCGAAAACGATGGCTGCGGCGGGCGGGGCTGGCGGTGCTGGCGCTGGTGGCCGGGCACTTTGCGTTTAACGCGGCGCTGCAGACCGGGCGCCTGAAGCGCGCCTTTACGGCGCGCTTTGCCACGGCCTTCGGGCGCCCGGTGGAAGTAGAGCGCTTCGAGCTGAGCCTGCTGCCCAGCCCGCGGCTGGAGGCGCAGGGGGTGAGCGTCGGGGAAGATCCGGCGTTCGGCTACGAGTATTTTCTGCGCGCCGAGCAGGTGACGGCGGGGCTGCGCTGGAGCGGCTTGCTGCGCGGGCGGCTGGAGTTCGGCACGTTTTCGTTTACCCGGCCGAGCCTGAACCTGGTGCGCGACGCCGCGGGGCGCTGGAACCTGGAGCGCTGGCTGCCCCCGGCGCGCGCGGCGGGGGCTCCGCGGATGGGGCCGGTGGCGCCCCCGGCGGCCCCCATCCGCCTGGACCTGGTGGAGTTCGATGACGGGCGCATCAATTTCAAAAATGCCGAGGAGAAGCTGCCGCTCGCGTTCACGGGTGTATCCGGGAGTGTCGAGCAGATCGCTCCGGGGCGCTGGACGCTGCGCCTGAAGGCCCAGCCGTGGCGCAGCGGCACCCTGCTGCAGGCCGCCGGGACCCTGCTGGTGCGCGGAGACCTGGCCGGAACGTCGGCGCGGCTGCAGCCCGCGGAGATCCGTGTGCACTGGGGCCAGGTGTCGCTGGCCGACCTCCTGCGTCTGGTGCGCGGGCAGGATTACGGCTTGCGCGGGGACGTGACGGTGGATGCGGTGGCGCGCAGCGGCGCGGCCAGCGGCGCCCCAAGCGGCGAGTGGAGTTTCCGTATCGAGGCGCGGTCGCAGCGCATCCATCGCTGGGATTTGACGGAGCGGCGGGACAATCCGGCGGTGAACGTGCTCCTGGACGGGCGCTGGAACATCGCGGGGAGCGAAGTGCGCGTTGCGCCGCTGGTAATCGAAGGGCCGCATTCGAACGTGCGCGGCGAGGCGGTGCTTTCCCTGAGCGCGCGCCCGGGCATGCAACTGCGGCTGGACTCTGCGGGCATTCAGATGGCCGATGTGCTGGCCTGGGTGCGCGGGTTCCACGCCAACGTGGCCGAGCAGACGGCGGCGGAGGGTTTTCTGACCGGAACGGCGACGCTGGAGGGCTGGCCGTTTGCCCTGCGTAATGCGGCGTTTGCGATGAATGGAGCGGCGCTGCGCGTGCCGGGGCTGGCGCAGTCGGTGCGCGTGGGGCCGGTGCGGGGCGGGCAAGTGCGCAGCCGCCTGGAGTTGCAGCCGGTGTGGGTGGCTCTGGGCGCCGTGCCGGCGGCGCTGCCGGCGCCCGGCGCGAAGCAAGCTCCGGCGAAGCGCCGCGGGCCGACCCGCCCCGTCGAGGCGCCGGCGAACGCGGTGCTGGCCGCGGCGGCGCACGATCTTGAGAGCGGCGCGGGCTGGTTCACGCTGGAGGGGCGCGTAGAGCGCGCCGAGGAAGTGCTGGCGCTGGCCGCGGCGCTGGGGCGGCCGCTCGAGCGCGGGTGGAAGGGCAAGGGCAGCGCGGCGGGCGCGCTGCGCTGGACGTGGCAGGGCACTCCGCGCAACGCGCAGTTGAGCGGGCATGTGGATGTGAGCCAGGGCGAGCTGCAGGCGGCGGGGTTGAACCTGCCGCTGCTCTTGCATCAGGCGCAACTGCTGTGGAGCGCAGGGAAGCGCGGCGCGCGTCTGGGCTCGGTGGAAGGATTCGGCGCGGAGTGGTCCGGGGAGATTGAAGAAGACGGCCGGCAAGTTTCCGAAGGGGCGCCGGGCTGGAAGTTTCAGTTGCACGCCGATCACCTGAACGCCGCGGAGCTGGACCGCTGGACCGGGCCGCGAGCGCGGCCCGGGTGGCTGCAGCGGCTGCTGCCGTCGCTGCTGGGGAACGCGCCGCCGGGTGCGGCAGCGGGAGCCACCGAGCTGATCCGGCGGATTCGCGCCGAGGGCGAAATCCGCGTGGACCAGTTGAGCATCGAACGGCTGAGACTGACGAAGGTGCAGGCGGCGGCCTCGCTGCGCGAGCTGCATCTGGTGGTGCGCGAAGCCACGGCCGAATATGCCGGCGGCGCGGTGCGCGGGTCGCTGCAGGCGGACTTTGCGCCGCGGCCGCGCTACGTTCTGGAGGCGCAACTGGAAAAGGTCCGCCTGGCGGACCTGCTGGCGCCGGCCAAGGGGCCGCGCGCGCCGGCGGACCGCCTGGAGGGCCTGGCCACCGGCGAACTGCGGCTGGCCGCGGAAGGCGTGGGGCGGGAGGAGTTGCTGCGCACGCTGGAAGGCCGCGGCCGCGTGCAATTGCGCAACGTGGCCCTGCGCGGGTGGGATATCGCGGCCAGCCTGGCGGCGGGCGCGCCGCGCGCGGGGACCTCGCGCTGGTCCGCGGGCGCCGGGGAGTTCGCGATCCGGCAGAGCGCGATCGTATTCGATCCCTTGCGGCTGGGCAGCGGCGGGGAGCAGGTGGTGGTCAGCGGCAAGGTGAGCTTTGCGCGCAGCGCGGAACTCACGCTGCAGACCGCGGCCGGGAAGCGCGCGGCGGAAGGCGCGGGGACGCTCCGCCTGCTGCGGCTCAGCGGCTCGCTGGATGCCCCGCAGGTGGCGGTGGAGACGCAGATTCGCTGAGGCCTGGTCATTTTTTTCTGTGACCGCGGGGCGGTCAACGTCTTGGCGCCGGGAACCAGGGAACGAAGCCCGACAACGGAGGCTGACGATGAAGAGCCGTGTGCTGCTGATTTTCTCGCTCGTGCTGCTGCTGACGGGAGGAGCGCCGCGGGCCGGAGCGCAGAAGCCGTTCACGCTCGAGCAGGTGCTGCGCGCGCCGTTTCCGGAGAATCTGACGGCGGCGCGGGCGGGCAGCCGCCTGGCGTGGACCTTCGCGCAGGAGGGGCGGCGCAACATCTGGGTGGCGGAAGGGCCGGAATTTGCGGCGCGGCAACTGACGAAATACCGCGAGGATGACGGGCAGGAGATCGCGGAGCTGGCGTTCTCGGCGGACGGCGACACCATCGTGTACGTGCGCGGTGGCGAGAAGAATGCCGCGGGGCAGGCGCCGAATCCCACCAGCAATCCCGCGGGGGCCGAGCAGGCGGTGTGGGCGGTGCGCTGGAGCGGGGGCGAGGCCAGGCGGATCGATGCGGGAAATTCTCCGCAGGTTTCCGCGCGGGGCGTTGTGGCCTACGCGAAGGACGGACAGATCTGGCTGGCGGTGCTGGCTAGAGAAGAGAAGCCGCAGCAGGTGGCGGCGCGGGGGCGCAACACGGAGCCGCGGTGGTCGCCGGATGGCAGCCAGTTGGCGTTCACCTCGTCGCGCGGGGATCACAGTTTTGTCGCGGTGTATGACGCCGCGGCCAGGACGGTGCGCTATCTCGCGCCGTCGGTGGACAGCGACGGCGATCCGCAGTGGTCCGGCGACGGCAAGCGCATCGCGTTCGTGCGCCGCCCGGCGGTGTCGCGGGACACGCCGGAAGGCTATTTCATCGCGCCGGACGTGGCGCATCCGTGGTCCATCTGGGTGGCGGATCTGGCCGGCGGCGGCGCGCAAGAGGTCTGGAGGAGCGCGGCGGCAGCCGAGGGCTCCTTTCCCTACATGGCGCGGGATACGGGCGGGGGCGTGCTCCACTGGGGCGCGGAGAACCGGCTGGTGTTCGCCTCGGAGCAGGACGGCTGGCAGCATCTCTACGCGATTTCCGCGGAGGGCGGTGCGGCGCAACTGCTGACGCCGGGGAACTGCGAAGTCGAGCAGTGGGCGTTTTCGCCGGACCGCGCAACCATCGTGTTCAGCTCCAACTGCGAGGATGTGGACCGGCGGCACCTGTGGCGCGTCGGCGTGGCCGGAGGCCAGCCGCAGCGGGTGACCATCGGCGAGGGCATCGAGTGGAGCCCAACGCTCTTGGGCGATGGCAAGACGCTGGCCTATTTGGCGTCGGACGCGCGCTGGCCGGGGCGGCCGTTTGTGGCCAGTCTGGACGCGCCGGGGAAAGCCAGGCAGCTTGCGGCGGAAACGCTGCCGGCGGATTTTCCGGCGGCCAGTCTGGTGGTGCTGCGGCCAGCGGTGATCCCTTCGACGGACGGGCTGCCGATCCACGTGCAGCTTTTTCTGCCGCCCGGCGCGAAAGCCGGGGAGAAGCGGCCGGCCGTGGTCTTCATGCACGGCGGTTCGATGCGCCAGATGCTGCTGGGCTGGCACTACATGTACTACTACGCGAACGCCTATGCGCTGAACCAGTACCTCGCGAGCCGCGGCTACGTCGTGCTGTCGCTGAACTACCGCAGCGGAGTGGGCTACGGCCGGGCGTTCCGCGAGGCCCCGGGGCGCGCCGGGCGCGGCGCCAGCGAATACCAGGATGTGGTCGCGGCGGGGCTCTACCTGCGCGCGCGCGAGGACGTGGATTCGCGGCGCATCGGGCTGTGGGGCGGGAGCTACGGCGGGTATCTCACGGCGCTGGGCCTGGCCCGCAATTCCGACCTCTTCGCCGCGGGAGTGGACCTCCACGGCGTGCACGACTGGCCGACCGACAACTGGGACGGGAAGAACATTCCGCCGGAGCTGACCCGGCTGGCGCACGAATCCTCTCCGGTGTCCGCGGTGAACACGTGGCGCTCCCCGGTGCTCTTCGTGCATGGGGATGACGACCGCAACGTGATGTTCACGCAGACCGTGGACCTGGTGGCCCGGTTGCGGCCGCGCGGGGTGCACGTCGAGCAGTTGATCTTCCCGGACGAAGTGCATGATTTCCTGCTCTACCGGCACTGGGCGGAGGCGTATCGCGCGGCGGCGGATTTCTTCGAGCGCGAGATGCGCGGCGCGGAGCCGCCCGGCGCGCCGAAAGCGATGCGGTGAGCGGCGGGGCAGCCGGATGCGGCCCGGTGCGAATGAGGCGCAGGCAGGCGGGCGTGTGGTGCGGCGTGGCGTCTCTTTGCGCCATGGCGGCGGCGCTGCCCGCGCAGGAGAAACCGCTGCTGCGCACGTTCGCGCAGGGCGCGGCGGAGAGCTATCGCGTGGAGGTCACCGTGCGCAGCGAGTTGCGCGGCGTGCGCCCGGAAACCATCGGGGCGAAGACCTACGTGCGGCCGTTCACGCAGGCGGCCGAGGCCACGATGACGTGGAACGCGGCGCGGCGCATCGTGGCGGTGCTGGCCGACGGCTCGGCGGAGATCGAGGAGACGCGGGAGCCGGTCTCGGCGGCGTACCGCTGCGAGCCGGAAGAGGACCCGGCGGCGCGCAAGCTGCAGGAGGCGCTGCGGGTCGTGGGCGCGAAGTGGGAGCAGCCGCTTGTGCTGCGCTACCGCGAGGCGCGCGACGGCCACCTGCAGGGCTTGCAGGCGCAAGAGGCCGCGGGCTTTGGCGAGGAGCAGCCGCGCCTGCTGACGCCCTGGCTGCGGCACGCGCTGCGCCCCAGCGTGCTCCTGCCGGCGGCGCCGTTGCGCTTCGGCGAGCGCTGGCAGCGCCGGCCGCAGGGGCCCGTGCCGCCGTGGAGCGCGGTGCAGGGCGCGGAGACGGGCGAATGGGCCGCAGCGCCGGGGGATGCGCCGGCGGCGACGCTGCACGTGACGCAGGAGCTGACCGGGGAGATTCCGCCGGCGGGGACTCCGGGCGCGGCGGCGGTGCAGCACGAGCCAGCGGCGCGCCGGGGAAGTTTTTTCGCCGATGCGCTTTCCACTGTGAGTTTGCTGGATGGGAGTTTGCTGAGCGCGGTGCGCTCGGCGGCGCGCGAGACCTCGTGGACGCTGGCCCCGGTGGAAGGTTTGCCGGAGCCGCCGCGCTTCGCCGCCAAGCTCTCCGTCAGCGTCACCATCCGGCGGCGGCCATGAAGCGCGCGTGCCTGCTGGCGTTGCTGGGAATGCTGCTCGCGGGAAGCGGCGCGGTGGCGGAGAAAAAGAAGGCCGGCGTCGTGCTGGCGCCGCGGCTGGCGCCGGGTCAGGTGCTGCGCTATCAGCTGGCCTTTCACAGCACCTCGAAGAGCCGCACGGAGAGCGTGATCGTGGACCCCGAGCCTGCCGCGGATGCGGAGCTGTCGCTGGGCATCGGCTTGCGCGTGGAGGTCCTGGACGTGCAGCCCGCCGCGGGCGGAAGCGCTGCGCGTCCCGCGCTTCGGCTGCGCGTGACCTACGAGCGGGTGGCGGCTACACAGCGCCCGGACGATGCCGCAACTTCCCCGGGCGGCGCGAACGATGGCCCGCGGGGCGCGGCCGCGCTGGAAGGCCAAGCGTTCGACTGCACATTGGACGGCAGCGGCGCCGCCGAGTGCTCCGGGGCCGAGAAGCCGGTGCCGGGCGCGGCCGAGGAATTGCGCGGTTGGCTCGCGCAGATCTTCGGCGGCCGCGGCATCCCGCAAAAGGGAATTGCGCCCGGCGAGCGGTGGGGCGATGAGCGGGAAGTAGGTGGAGCGATTCCATTGGCGGGGCTGCGCTGGGTGCGCCAGTTCACCTATGTGGACAACGAGCCGTGCCAGTTGGCGGCCGCGGGCGCGGCCGGAAAAGCGAGCGCGGCGGCGGAAACCTGCGCGGTGATCCGCGCGCGGAGCCTGCTGATCCGCAAAGGCGGGCGCAAGGACGTCACGCCGGAAGCCTTCCGCGAGAAGGGCCTGCGCACCGCGGGCACGGCGAGCGGAGTCAGCGAATCGCTGACGCGCATCTCGCTGGCGAGCGGATTGCTCCTCAGCGCCAGCGAATCCGGCTGGCAGAGCAGCGACGTCACCGTGTCCACCGCCGACGGCGCCCGAAAAATTCACACCACCACCGAGCTGAAGACCGATTCCGGCCTCACGCTCGTCCGCGACGCCCCCTGAGTTAATATCCGGCGGGGTATAATGAAAGTTTGTGCAAGGGGCGCACGACGCGCCTGAGGGACGCTCGATGGATTTCAAGCTACGCAGCAGCTACCAGCCACGCGGCGACCAGCCCGCCGCGATCGAGCAGCTTTCCCGGGGCATCGAGGGCGGCGAGAAGCATCAGGTGCTCCTCGGCGTGACCGGTTCGGGCAAAACCTTCACCATGGCCAAGGTGATGGAGCGGGCCAACCGTCCGGCGCTGGTGCTGGCCCACAACAAAACCCTGGCGGCGCAGCTCTACCACGAGTTCAAGAACTTCTTCCCGGAAAACGCGGTCGAATATTTCGTCAGCTACTACGACTACTACCAGCCGGAAGCCTACGTCCCCGCGGCGGACCTGTACATCGAGAAGGAAGCGACGATCAACGACGAGCTGGACAAGCTGCGCATGAGCGCCACGCGTTCGCTCTTCGAGCGCCGCGACGTGGTCATCGTCGCCAGCGTCTCCTGCATCTACGGCATCGGCTCGCCGGAAGCCTATTTCGCGATGCTGGTGATGCTCGAGAAGGGCCAGCAGACCTCGCGCGAGGCCCTGCTGCGCCGCCTGGTGGACATCCAATACGAACGCAGCGAGGAGCTGCGGCGCGGCGCGTTCCGTGTGCGCGGTGACGTCATCGAGATCTACCCGCCGTACGACGACATGGCCTACCGCATCGAGATGTGGGGCGAGCAGGTGGAGGCCATCCGCCAGATCGATCCGCTCACCGGCGAGGTGCGCGCGGGCCGCGAGGACCTCGCCAAGCTGCCCATCTACCCCAAGACGCACTACGTCGTGCGCGCGGAGCAGAAGGAGCGGGCCATCACCGGAATCTACGAAGAGCTGGAATGGTGGAAGCGCGAACTGGAGAAGCAGGGGAAATTCGTCGAGGCCCAGCGCGTCACCCAGCGCACCATGTTCGACATCGAGATGATCCGCACCATCGGCTACTGCCACGGCATCGAAAACTATTCGCGGCATCTTTCCGGGCGCCTCCCCGGCGAAGCTCCGCCCACGCTCTTCGACTACGTGCCCGAGGATTTCCTGCTCTTCCTCGATGAGTCCCACCAGACCGTGCCGCAGGTGCGCGGAATGTTCAACGGCGACCGCGCCCGCAAGCAGACGCTGGTGGACTACGGCTTCCGCATGCCCTCGGCCCTGGACAACCGCCCGCTGACCTTCGAGGAGTTCGAGCACCGCGTGCATCAGGCGGTCTACGTGTCGGCGACGCCGGGGCCCTACGAGCTGGGGAAAACCGGCGGAGCGTTCGTCGAGCAGGTGATCCGGCCGACCGGGCTGGTGGACCCGGTGGTCGAGGTGCGCCCCGTGAAGGGCCAGGTGGACGACCTGCTCGAGGAGATCCGCGTGCGCGCGCAGCGCAAGGAGCGCGTGCTGGTGACCACGCTGACCAAGCGCATGTCCGAGGACCTGGCGGAGTATTTCGCGGAGGTCGGCGTGCGCTGCCGCTACATGCACTCCGAGATCGAGACGCTCGAGCGGGTGAAAATCCTGCGCGACCTGCGGCGCGGCGAGTTCGACGTGCTCATCGGGATCAACCTGCTGCGCGAAGGCCTGGACCTCCCGGAGGTTTCTCTGGTGGCCATCCTGGACGCGGACAAAGAGGGCTACTTGCGCAGCACCACCGCGCTGATCCAGACCATGGGGCGGTGCGCGCGGCACATCTCCGGCCGGGCGATTCTCTACGCCGACCGCTACACGCGCTCGATGAACGAGGCCATCGCGGAGACCAACCGCCGGCGCGAAAAGCAGCTCGAATACAACGCCGAGCACAACATCACGCCGCTCTCCATCGTGAAATCCGTGGACATGGAGCTGGCCAAGATCGTGGCTGCGGACTACGTGACCCTGGCCGCGGACGAAGGCGAGCTGGACGCCCTCGCGGCGAACGTCAAGAACGAGGCGCAGCTCGCCGAAGTGCTGCAGCAGCTCGAAACGCAGATGCGCGAAGCCGCGAAGAAGTTCGAGTTCGAACGCGCCGCGCAGCTCCGCGACCGTATCCGCGCGCTGAAGGAGAAGGACCTGGCGGGCTTGTTCGCCGCGGAAACCAACCCCCCCGCGCCGGACCAAGGCTAAAGAGATGTCTCCCTCGTCTGCGTACCCTCCGCGCCCTCTGCGTCTCTGCGTTATCTTTCTCTTCCCCCGCCCGCCGCAGCACGAGCACGCTTGCCCGTTCCTGCAGGATTCGGAAAAGACCGGAGTCAAAGGGGCTTGCGCGAGGCGCGTTTGAGCTGGGCGAGAGGGTAAAAGGTATCACGCCAGGTGACCCCGCCGCGCCAGAGGGTGACGGCGACGGAGCGCGCCAGCATGTAGTCGAAAATGGCGGCGGCGACGGGGTGCAAGAGCGCGTAGGCCGCAGAAACCTGCGCGGTGACCGCGCCGGCAAGAAAAGCCTGCACCACCATGCCGCCGAGAACGGCGGTGGCCGCGAAAAGCTTGGTCCAGCCGGTCGCGGCGAAGAGGCCGATCACCGGCGCGATGCTGACGGTGATGTTCACGGCCACGGCGAGGAGCGCCAGCCAGAGACGGTATTCGAGACCCGCGAAAAAATTCTTTTCCACGCCACGCACCAGATTGCCGAGCCCGGCGTGCCAGCGGATGCGCACCCACTCGTCGGAGAAGGCCACCCGCGAGCGGAAGCCCGCCTGCTTCATCAGTCGGCCGAGTTTCATGTCATCAATGACTTCCAGCGCCAGGCGAGCGTGGCCGCCGCAGGATTCGTAGGCGGCGCGGCGCACCAACTGGAACGCGCCCACGCCCATGTAGCGGCGCGAGCGCGGGTCGGAGACGCGCCAGAGCTCGCTGCCGAAGACGAAGCCTAGCCCGAAATAGGGAATGACCACTTTTTCCCAGAAGCCATGCACGATGATCTGCGCGAGAAGCGTGAAATGGTCGGCGGAATCGCGCACCGCGAGAGTCATGGCCCGGCGCAGGGCGTCCGGAGCGAAAAGCACATCGGCGTCGGTGAAGAGGATCCACTCGGTGCGCGCCTGCTGCGCGCCGCAGTGCAGCGCGTGGGTCTTGCCGAGCCAGCCGGGAGGCAGTTCGCGGAGGTGCACGACGCGCAGGCGCGCGTCGCGCGCGGCGGCGGCGTCCAGAATCGCGCCGGTGGAATCGGCGGAGCGGTCGTTGACGGCGACAAATTGCAGGGCCGGATAATCGAGGGCCAGCATGGTGGCGAGAGCGGCGGGAAGCTTTTCTGCTTCGTCGCGTGCGGCGAAGACCAGGGTGACCGAAGGGCAATCCGTGGGAGGGAGCGGGGCGGCGTCGCGGAGGTGGGGCAGGCGGCGCAGCCCGCGAATGGAGCGCAGGCCCTGGAGAAGCCAAGCCAGGGTGACGCCCGCAAAGCAGATGGCCCAAATATTGTGCAAGACCGAGTTTTCTGGCAGCGGATTCGCTGACAGGCTATTCTAGCATCCGCGATGAGACGCAGCGTGGCCATACTGGGCGGAGGACGCGTCGGGCGGGCGCTGGGCAAGCGCCTGCGCGAGCTGGGCTGGAGGATTGGCGCGGTGGTGACGCGCAGCGCGGGGAGCGCGCGGCGCGCGGTGCGCTTTATCGGGGCGGGGCAGGCGCACGGCGGGCTGACGCGGCAGTTGCTGGGTGCCCAGTTGATCCTGATCGCGGTGCCGGACCGCGCGCTGGCGGAAGTGGCCGGGGAGCTGGCGCGGATTGGCGGCGAGGAGCTGCGCGGCAAGGTGGTGCTGCACACCAGCGGGGCGCTGGATGCGCGCGTGCTCTCCGCGGTGCGCGCCTGCGGCGCCGCGGTGGGCTCCATGCACCCGCTGCAGACGTTCAGCGGGGTGGGCGTGCCGCCGCTGGAAGGGAAAGTGTTTGCCATCGAAGGCGACGTGGCGGCGCTGCGCGTGGCGCGGCAGATCATCCGCGCGCTGGAAGGCGTGCCGGTGCGCGTCCCGGGGGAGAAGAAGCCGCTGTATCACGCGGCGTGCGCGCTGGCCGCGGGGCACATGCTGGCGGTGATGGAGGCGGCCACGCGGATGCTCCTGGCCACGGGGATGAAGCGCCGCGAGGCCCTGCGCGCGCTCCTTCCGCTGACGCGCCAGATGCTGGACAATTTCGAGCGCCTGGGGCCGCTGACCGCGTGGACCGGGCCGCTTTCGCGCGGCGACTATGGAGTCGTGGCGGCGCACGCCGCGGCCTTGCGGGAGTTTCCGCCGGAGTACGGCGCGGCGCACGAGGCGCTGGCCCGGCTGGGAGCGGCGGTGCTGGCGCGGAAGCCGGAGGAAGCGCGCGCCGCGCTGGACCGGATTTTTGAGGAAGCCAAGTTGCGGAAAAAAAACAACGGGAGAAAAGGGTGAACACGTTGCAGATTCGAGTGGAGAGCAAGACCCTCGCGAACGGCCTGCGGGTGGTGATCGCGCCGGATGCCGCGGCGCCGATCGTCACCGTGGGGGTGTACTACAAGATCGGCTTCCGGCTGGAGCCGCGGGGGCGCAGCGGGTTCGCGCACCTGTTCGAGCACATGATGTTCCAGGGCTCGGCCAACGCGCCGAAGATGGCGCACATCAAGCTCATCAACTCCTCGGGCGGAACACTGAACGGCTCCACGCGCTATGACGTCACCAACTATTTCGAGGCCGTGCCCTCGAACGCCCTGGAGCGCGTCCTGTGGCTCGAGGCCGACCGCATGCGCTCCCTGCAGGTGGACGACGAAAACCTGCGCAACCAGCGCGACGTCGTGAAGGAAGAGGTTCGCGTCAACGTCCTGAACCAGCCCTACGGCGGCTTTCCCTGGCTGGATCTGCCGCCGGTGGCCTTCCGCAACTGGGCCAACGCGCACAATTTTTACGGGGATTTCGCCGACCTGGACGCCGCCACGCTGGTGGACGTGCAGGCCTTCTTCAAAACCTACTACGCGCCGAACAACGCGGTGCTGCTGCTGCTCGGCGACGTGCAGCCGGAAGAAGGCTTCGCGCTGGCGCAGAAGCATTTTGGCGGCATCGCGGCGGGCGCCGCGCCGCCCTTCGCCGATCCCAGCGAGCCGGAGCAGACCGCAGAGCGCCGCGGCAGCGTGGAAGAAAAATTCGGCACGCTGCCGGCCATGGCCATCGGCTACCGCGCGCCGGAGCGGCGCACGAAAGACTGGTGCGCCATGGCGCTGCTGGATCAGGCGCTGCACGGCGGGCGCGCCGGGCGCATCTACCGGCGGCTGGTGCTGGAAAAACAGATCGCCGTGGACACCGAAGGCGGAATTCACTATCCGATGGGCGACATCTTCGACTACAACGGACCGATGCAGATGGTGACGCGGATCATGCACAAGCCGGAGATCAGCGCCGAGGCGACGCTGGCGGAGTTCGACGCCGTCATCCGCGAGATGCAGGAGCAGGGCATCGCCGCGGACGAACTCGAGCCGATCAAGGTGAAATTCCGCTCCGACTACTATTCGACGCTGGAAGGCGGGAGCATGCCGCGCTACGGGCTGATGCATTTGCTGGCGTGCTTCACGCTGTTCGACGACCAGCCGCAGCTGGTGAACACCATCCTGGACGGCTTCCTGGCGGTGACGCCGGAAGAGGTGCAGGCGGCGGCGCGGAAATATCTGTGCCCGGAAAAACGGGCCATCGTCTTTCGCCAACCGGTGGCGGGGAAGAAGGAGGCGGCGTAATGGTCACCACTCCTGCTCCCGAAACTCGCATGGCCGCGCCGGCGCTTGCGCCGGAGCGCCCGGTGCGCTGGCCCAAACGCACGCGCGCGCGGCTGGCGAACGGCATGGAAATTGTTCTGGCGGAATCGCACAGCGTGCCGAAGTTTACCGGGCAGCTCTTTTTCCGCTCGGGGAACGCGGCAGTGGCCGAGCGCGCGCCGGGCCTCGCGGAGATGACCGCGACGCTGGTGCGCACGGGAACCGCGAAACGCACCAGCCGGCAAATCGAAGAGGACTTGCGGCGCATCGGCGCCGATCTCTCCACCGGCGCGGGCGCGGATACCACGGCGATCTCCTTTGACGGGCTCTCGGAATTGTCCGAGCCGCTGCTGATGCTTGTGAGCGAGTTGGCGCGAGAGGCCTCCTTTCCGGAAGGCGAATTCGAGCGCGAGCGCCGGCAGAAGCTGGAGGAGGTGCGCATCGAGCGGACCACGCCGGGCTTCCTGGCGGGCGAGCGGCTGCGCAAGGTGCTCTTCGGCGCACATCCCTACGCGCAGGTATCGCCGAGCGAAGCGCAGGTGGCGGCGTACCGGCTGGAGGATCTCGTCGCGGTGTACAAGGAGTTCTATTCGCCGGCCAATGCGCTGCTGCTGGTAGTCGGGGATTTTCAGCCGGAAGCGATGCTGCGGCAGATCGAAAAAATTTTCGGCGGCTGGACGGGGCCGAAACCGGCCGCGCGCACTCCCGCGGCGCCGCCGCGGCTGCGCGGCCGGCGCGTGCATTTCGTGCACCTGCCGGGAGCGGTGCAGGCGCAGATCGTGACCGGCTGCCCGGCGATCACCCGCAAGCATCCGGACTGGCTGCGCCTGAGCCTGGCGAACAGCATCTACGGCGGAGCGTTCAATTCGCGGCTGGTGATGAACATCCGCGAGGCCAAGGGCTATACCTACAGCCCGCGCAGCGGCGTGAACGCTCTGCGCGAGCACGGCTACTTTTCCGTTTCCGCGGCGGTGCGCAGCGACGTGCTGGCTGCTTCGCTCGGCGAAATTTTCTACGAGCTGGACCGCATGCGCGCGCTGCCGGTGCCGGAAGACGAACTGGCCGATGCGCGCAACTATTTGAGCGGGGTCTTCTCGCTCGGGCTGGGCACGCAGAGCGGTTTTCTCGGGCAGCTGGCCACGGTGGCGCTGAATGAGCTGCCTGATGACTACTTGGAGACTTATCGCGACGGTATCCGCGCGCTGACCGCGCAGGATGTGCTGGCGGCGGCGCGCCGGCACTTCGATGCGGCGAACATGCAGATCGTGGTGGTGGGCGACCGCGCGCAGCTCGAATCGCAAGCGGCGCTGTACGGCGAAGTCGATGTGTACGACGCGCAGGGCCAGCGCATGGAGTGAGGGCGCAATGAACATGGCGTGGCGATCGCGAGTTCCGCGGCTTTTTCTCTCCGTTGTTCTGCTTTTTCTTTTCGCCCCGGTAATTCTCCAGGCGGCCACGAAAAAACCGCCGGTGCGGCCGGTGAACATAAATACGGCGACAGCGGCGGAACTGCAGCAGGTGCCGGGGATCGGTCCGGTGACGGCGAAGAATATCGTGGAGATGCGCAAATCGTACGGGGCGTTCCGGAGCGTGGACGATTTACTGGCGATCCGGGGAATCGGGCGCAAGCGCCTGGAAAAGATGCGCAAGTATTTGACGGTAGGGAAGGCGAGTGCGCCCGCAAGCAAAGCCCCGCCAGCGGCCCCGCAGAAGCCCTGAGTGCCAAGCGCGAAAGTGGAAGGGTGAACATTTTCTAGAGTTTTTGATGCGTCGGCCGGGGTGTATCAACTTTCAGGGGCACCTGGTCGGCGATGCGGATGCCGTAGCCTTCGAGGGCGACGACTTTTTTGGGGTGGTTGGTGAGGACGCGGATGTCCTTGAGGCCCAGGTCGATGAGGATCTGCGCGCCGATGCCGCTTTCGTGCTGCACCATGCGCTGGTAGGCGAGTTCGCGGTCGATCTGGCCGCGCTCGTGGAAATGGATCTTGGGGAGGGCACCGGGCTCGGCGTCGCCGGTTTCGATGCCGAAGCCGCGTCCGGTGTGGTGCAGGTAGAGGAAGACACCGCGGCCGGCCTGGGCGATGGCTTCCAGGGAGCGGGCAATGATGTCGTGGCAATCGCAGGAGGTGGAGCCGAAGACATCGCCGGAGAGGCAATGGCTGTGCACGCGGACGAGGGGCGGGGTGGGGCCCTCGAGATCGCCGCGGACGAGGGCGATGTGTTGGTCGCGGTCCACGTCGCTGGCGTAGGCGATCATGCGGAAATCGCCGTTGCGCGTAGGCAGAACGGTTTCCGCGACGCGGCGCACGTAGCGCTCGTGCTGCATGCGGTAGCGGATGAGGTCGGCGACGGTGAGCATCTTGAGGCCGTGCAGGCGGCAGAAGTCGAGGAGCTGCGGGACGCGGCTCATGGTGCCGTCTTCGTTCATGATTTCGCAGATGACCCCGGCGGAGTTGAGGCCGGCGATGCGCGCGAGGTCCACGGAGGCTTCGGTCTGGCCGGCGCGCACGAGGACGCCACCGTTGCGCGCGCGGAGCGGGAAGACGTGGCCGGGGCGGGCGAGGTCCTGCGGCTTGGTCTGGGAGTCGGTGGCGGCGAGGATGGTGGTGGCGCGGTCGGCGGCGCTGATGCCGGTGGTGGTGCCCAGGCGGGCGTCAATGGCTTCGCAGAAGGCGGTGCCGTGCGCCGAGGTGTTGATGGCGGACATGAGCGGCAGGTGCAACTCGTCGCAGCGATCCTCGGTGAGGGTCAGGCAGACCAGGCCGCGGCCGTATTTGGCCATGAAGTTGATGGCTTCCGGGGTGACCTTTTCGGCGGCCATGGTCAGATCGCCTTCGTTTTCGCGGTCCTCATCGTCCACCAGGACGATCATGCGGCCCAGGCGGATCTCTTCGATGGCTTCTTCGACGGTGGCGAAATTGGCGCGGGTATCAGTCATGTCGTTGAAAATATAGCAGAAGTGAGGGGTAAAGACGCAACGAGGTGAGGAGGCAGGGGATAAGCCCGCGCGAGGCGTGCACGGGGAAATGTAAAGTGATGGTTGAAGGAGAGGGCTCTTTCATACCCCCCACCCCCCGTGGCGATGGAAAGAGTGCGGAATCGATTGAAAAGAAAAGGGTTGCATGAGCGCCGTTGCGGAAAAGAGTGCGTAAGAGTTTGAAAGCAAAGGGGTTGAATAAGGGGGGCGGAAAAGAGGACGAGAGAGCGCCACTTGGGGATCAGGTCGGGGCTGGAGCTTGGCAAGCACGGGGAAGGATAGCATGGGGGTATCAACTGGTTAAATGTAATGCAGGGAACGGGAAGAATTGGGGAGTGGACGGCAATGGGGCGGGATTAACGGTGCGGCCGCAGCAAGGCGAACAAGAAAAAAGCAAAGTCAAAAGCCCCAGGTGCAAACCCGGGCGCCCGGGGCAGCCGCTGCACGTGGTGGTAAGTTGCCAGCGCAATTATTTGTTTCGGTGGCATGGACTAAAGCTCCGTTCCTATCTCGTGGTCAGAAAGATGAACTTTTCCCTCCGCAAAGTGTAATGGTCTGGCGAAGGGCCTTGGAGAATCGAGCTGCATATGGAGCAGGCAGTTCCCACGAGAGATCTGTCGATGACAGGCTCATCCCGGTTCGCCAATTCCTATCATTTAGCGTTTGTGGCGGCTTGATTTGGAAACTGGAGAACTGAAGCAGATCACTTCTGGCACGGACGAGGAACAAGGTTCCTGCACGCCCGACGGCAAATGGGTGGTGTACTCCGGACCTCAAGCAACGGACAACGTAGTGCACATCTTCAAGGTTTCCATTGACGGCGGCACACCGGTGGAACTGGCTCACGGTAACGTGCTGACCCCGGTTGTGTCTCCGGATGGCGCATTGGTAGCGTATGGAAGGATTGACGGGCAGGGTGCTGCTGCAAAGTCGAAGATTGTCGTCCAGAAGCTGGAAGGTGGTCCACCCGTGAAGGAGCTCGACGCGCCTCCAGGCTTCCATGAGTTGGGATGGGCGCCGGATGGGCGCGCCCTTACTTATGTCCGAAACACGTCGGGAAGCGTTCAGAATGTCTACATGCAGCCGTTGGCTGGCGGCGCAGCCGTGCAGTTGACCCACTTCAATTCTGAGCCAGGTGCCGTCTACGCCTATGTCTGGTCACGCGACGGCAGGAAATTCGCCATCGCCCGCGGTCGCTACAACGATACCGATGTAGTCTTGTTCAGCGGCTTCCGTTAAAAGCTAGTATTGCGTCCCTGAGGATAGCGAGATACCTTCTGGCGTGCTGCGGAGCGGCCCTACCCACCCTGCTTCAGCTCCGTCAAAACCTGCTTGGCGATTTCCTTCAGGGTGTCGAACACGCCCTGCCCCTGGAAGGCGATGGCTTCTATGACGGGCTCGTTCTTCCGGCGCAGTTCTTTGGACAGGGAATCCACCGGCATCACGTTGGGCAGGTCGCGCTTGTTGAGTTGCAGCACGTAGGGAATCTTGTGGAAGTCGTACCCGTGCTCTTTGAGGTTGGCCATGAGGTTGTCGAGAGCTTCGACGTTGGCGTCCATGCGCTCCGACTGCGAGTCGGCCACAAACACGATGCCATCCACTCCGCGCAGGATCAGCTTGCGGCTGGCGTCATAAAACACCTGGCCGGGAACGGTATAGAGGTGAATGCGGGTCTTGAAGCCGCGCACCGAGCCCAGATCGAGCGGCAGGAAGTCGAAGAACAGGGTACGCTCGGTCTCCGTCGCCAGCGAGATCATCTTGCCCTTCTGCTGTTCGGCGGTTTTCTGGTAAATGAACTGCAAATTGGTGGTTTTTCCACCCAGCCCGGCGCCGTAGTAGACGATCTTGCAATTGATCTCGCGGGC
>JAIQEV010000102.1 GCA_020073585.1 Terriglobia bacterium | reverse complement strand
GTTCTGCTTCGCCTTGCGCAGGCTGCGTTGGGGAATTCAGGTCTCGCCAGAGTTCCTTGGCGCTTTCGGTGCGCTTCGATACATGCCGCCTTAAGGCCTTCTCCAATGCAAAGTTAAGGGGGGCTGGTAGCTGCAGAGCCATCTGCCGAGGTTTTCCGGCTTTGATCTCTTCGGTGGTGAATCGCAACTCCTTGGAGTGTGCGAGTTGAAGAAAGAGTAGGCCGCAGTGGTAAATGTCAATGCGGTGGTCGAGTGCGCCGAACTCGGATTGGTCGATGACCTCTGGTGGAAGCATCCACGGGGCTCTTGTATTTGCGGGGTCTATCTCACTTAGGAGTTTGGCGACTCCTAGATCTCCTAATCTGAATTGGGTTGCACCATGGTCACCCGGGTCCATTTCGTTTCTTGCGGAGAGCGCGAACACATTGCCCGCATGTATGTCCTGGTGGACAAGCCCGTTAAGGTGGATGAAATGCACAGCCTGCAGAAGACAGCGGGCAAGTGGGCTTATCCAGAGATGACCCTCGAACCAATCCATTGTGAAGAAATCGGCGAGTGAGTATCGGCATCGTTCCGTGATGATATAAAAGGTGTCGCGGTACTCGAACGCATCAAAAAAGTAGGTGATGTGGGGGTGGCGAAGTAGGAAGAGTTTTTGCATTTCTGCGATACCTGATGCCTTCACTTCTTCGTACGATCGTTTGGGTTTCAAGATCTTGGCTGCTAAGTCGTTGTTCCAATCGTCCACGCAGCCGTAGACCACGCCAAAGGAGCCCTCGCCAATCTTCTCGCCGATGATGTAGCTGCAGTTGGTTAGAGTGCTCGTGATGACCTCTCCGGGGGTCGGTGGAATGACGGATTTGGCCGGTGGCTCGATGAGTGGTGTTATTGGCGTGGTTGATTCAGGCATGTGACCTCAGCGCAGAGCTTAGTGGCTCAAGCGCAGGTTCTTGGTCGGGAGGATACCACTATGGAAACCCATTGTGTGGACCTGCGCACGGGATCAGGGTAAGTGGCACAATTTGGCGGCGACCCTTGAAGCAGTGAGAAGATTTCGGGTGGCCCTCGTTCTGGGTGACCGCAAAGCCGTCAACGCGGGGTTCGCAGGGGTGGGGTTTTTCTCTTTGCGCTTGCTTGGCGATTCGAGGGATGCGTTGAGGAAGTAGTGCGGCGGGCGCTAAGACGGGGCTACGCGCGCGCGGGTTCGCGTTTTTCGCCGATAGAGTGAGAGCAATGCGAAGAGAGATTTCTCACTGCGTTCGGTCCCGTAGAAGCATCCGGGATACAAAGAACGTAAATGACGGGTGGTGGGGGCGACGAAACAAAGAGAGATTTCTCGCTTCGCTCGAAATGACGGCGTGGGGTGGGCGACGAGAAGAAGAGAGATTCTTCGCCCGCCACTAGCGCGGGCGAAGCAGCGGCGGTTCCTCGCTGCGCTACGCTTCGTTCGGTCCCGTAGAAGCGTCCGGGATGCAAAATGCGCAAATGACGGGTTGTGGGTGGGGGGCGAATGGGTGCGGGTGGGCTTCCCGCCGGGGCGGGGGATTCAAATACAAGGCGGGCGAAGACGAAGAGAGATTTCTCGCTTCGCTCGAAATGACGGGGGTGGTTTAGAGGCCGAGACTGAGATCTTTCCAGTGGGGATTGAGGGATTCGATCAGGGCGATCTTTTTGGCGCGGCGCCAGGCTTTGATTTCTTTTTCGCGGGAGATTGCCGCGCGAATGGTGGCGTGAGGTTCGAACCAGACGAGTTTGGTGACGTTGTACTTTTGCGTGAAGCCGGGGATGAGTTTTTCCTTGTGCTGGCTGACGCGCCTGGCGAGGTTATTGGTCACACCGAGGTAGAGGACTCCTGATTCGCTGGCCATGAAGTAGACATGGGAGACGCGCTCCACGGGGCGGATTGTGCCACGGGGACGGAGGTTCTTCAAATGCGAGGAGAGGAAAAATCAAGAGAGATTTCTCGCTTCGCTCGAAATGACGGGGTGGGGCGGGCGACGATGACGGTGTTTGACTGGGCGCCCCAGGCAGTTATGAGATAGCGGACTAGGCGGGGTGGGGGCGGGGGGCGCGGTGGAGGTAGGCGAGGAGGAGGGAGAAGAGGACGGCGGCGAAGAGGAATTTGAGATGGGGGGCGAGGTTGGAGGGGGAAAGGAAGCCTTCGATGACGCCGGCGACGATGAGCATGGGCACGGTGCCGAGGAGGAGCTGGGCGGCGCGGCCGCCGGCTAGGGCGAGGGAGTCGCGGCGGGGCAGCAGGCCGGGGAAGAGCAGGCCGCGGGCGATCTCCAGGCCGGCGCCGCCGGCGATGAAAATGGCGGGGAGTTCGAGGACCCCGTGGGGGGCGACGAAGCTCCAGAGCTGGCCGGCCATGCCGGCGCGCCAGGTGGCCGCGCCGATGACGCCGATCAAGACGCCGTTGAAGACCATCATCCAGATGGTGCCGAGACCCGCGGTGATGCCCAGGGCGAAAGTGGCGAAGGTCACGGCGAGATTGTTGGTCATGATGCCGGAGGCGGCGAGGGGCTTCACGGAGACGATGGAGTGGGTCCACATCTCGCGGCGCTCGATGGTTTCCATCATCTGCGCGCCGAGCAGGCGATGGGCGAAGGCGGGATCGCGCAGGGTGACGGCGCAGGCGGCGACGGCGGCGACGGCGAAGAGGGCGAAGGCCAGCAGGGTTTGCGGGAGGGTCTCGCGGAAAATGCGCGGATAGGTTTCGGTGTAGAAGCGCAGCAGGCCGCCGAGCTTCTGACGGTGGCCCATGTAGATGAGATTGTGGGCGCGGCCGAGGAGCTGGTTGAGGTAGAAGGCGAGCTGGCGGCTGGTAACGTCTTCGCGGACGGCGGCGAGATCGGAGGCCGTCTGGCGATATAATAGGCCGAGTTCCCGCAGCTCGTGATGATCGAGCGAGCCGACGCCGCGCCGGCCCGAGCGATCCACGAGCTGTTCGAGGCGCGACCAGTAGGGTTTGCGTTTTTCCAGCCAGCGTGTGGAGATCATGATGAATGCACCGGCTTCCAACCCGCTCCCCGGCGCCCTGGCCGACAAGCTTACCATTGACACGCCGGAACAGACCGCACTGGAATTTGCGATTGCCGGAATCGGCAGCCGGTTTCTGGCGCTGGCCGTGGATACCTTGATTCAGATCGTGACCGGGATGGCCGTGATGATCGGCAGCGGGCTGCTGCTGAGCAGTCTTCCTCGCCTATTCGCGCGCGGCTCGGTGTGGTACGTGGCGCTGCTGCTCCTGTTTTTCTTTCTGCTGTATTTCGGCTATTTCGCTTTTTTCGAGGCGGTGTGGAACGGGCAAACGCCGGGGAAACGCTTCATCGGGATCCGGGTGATCAAGGATTCGGGGCGGCCGCTGACGGCTGCGGAGTCCGTGGGACGGAATCTGCTGCGCATCGTGGACCAGATGCCGGGTTTCTATGCGGTGGGGATGGTCAGCGTGCTGCTGAGCCGGCAGAACCAGCGGCTGGGAGATTTTGTCGCGGGCACGATCGTGGTCCACGAGAAAGCGCTGGAGGAGCTGCGGCCGCTGTGGCAGGCGCCGCAGGCGACCGGAGCGGCGCGCTACGGAGCCGCGGCGCTGAGCGCGGAGGAGTTCGCGCTGATCGAAACGTTTCTCAACCGGCGCGAGGCGCTGGCGCCCGACGTGCGCTACCGGCTGGCGGAGCAGATTGCCGGTCAGATCAAGGCGAAGCTTACGCTGCCGGACGGCGGGCCGATTTCCAGCGAGAAGCTGCTGGAAGCGGTGGCCGGCGAGCGGCGCTCCACGGCGCGCTATGCGTAGACGGCGGGCGGATTCATCCGTTTCTGGGAAGAAGGCGCACCAGGCACCGCAGGGATTTGCTTGACAGTCTCACCCTACTGAGATAAACCATTAGCACTTGAAACGCGCGTTGCATTTTAAAAAGCGCTGCGGAGGGGTGTAATTCCATGTCTCAGAAGAAATTGGCCGCATTGGCGGCCGCATTCGTTTTCGTGCTGATGTTCGCGCTGGCGGGTTCGCCAAGCAGCACACACGCCCAGGGAGTAACGGCGACATTGAGCGGCCGGATTCTGGACGCCTCCGGCGGCAGCGTGGCCAAGGCCGCGGTTTCCATCGTCAACACGGCGACGGGATTCACGCGCAGCGTGCAGAGTTCGGACGCGGGCGAATACTTCATTCCGGCGCTGCCCGCCGGCGAGTACAGCGTCAGCGTGGAGTACGCGGGCTTCCGCAAGCAGACCAAGAACATCACGCTGCAGGTGGGGCAGACGGCGGAGCTGGACTTCAGCCTGTCGCCCGGAGAAGTGACGCAGAAGGTCGAGGTGGAAGCGACCTCGGAGCTGGCGGAGCCCACGCGCACGCAGGTGAGCACGGTGATCACCGAGCGGCAGATCGTGAACCTGCCGGTGAACGGCCGCGAATTCATCAACTTCGCGCTGCTCTCCCCGGCCGTGACCATCGGGGACACCACCGCCGGGAATACCGACGTGATCGTGGAGCCGGTGACCAAGCTGTCCTTCGCGGGGCAGAACATCCACTACAACTTCATCGCCGTGGAAAATACATGTAAAACGGCACAAACAGGCCCTGGCGCGGATTTTCCGGATTCGAAGCAAACACGTACTCGGGCTCATGCTTGACCTCGAAGCCGCTGTGGCAGTACTGAACCCAGACGAGTTGGCCGAGCACCGACACCTTCCAGAACGGTTCGTGCTCGTAGAATTTGAGCGTGATCTTCTTGCCCTGCGTGCGCAGCCCTGCAAGATAAGCGATGCTGGTTTCGATCTCTTCCATGAAAGATTGCAGGGTCACTTCGCTCGGCAGTGAATTGACGCGTCGCCGCGCGCTCCCGGCCGCCGGATTGAGCAGCATGACACGGATCTCGTAGGCTGTCTTCAGCGGTTCGTGCAACGAGCTGTCCGCGTTGGCAAAGGTGTTGTAGCCCGTGAGCGTGAGGATAAAGGCATCGCGCGCTGCCGGCAGGCGTTTCACCAGCCTGCGCTCGCGCCAGCGCGTGAACCAGTTGTGCGTGTCGCGCGCATATACCAGCGCCGCCATATCTGCTATCCGGACCTTATGGCGGTTCTCCCACGCGACACGCGATACGTTGAACAGCAGCGCCAGCGCCGCTGCCAGCCCGATCTCGGTCGCAAGCAGCAGGTTGGCATCTTCCGCGACCTTCGGCCACCACTGATAGAGGATGTACTGCGCGCCGGCCGGCAACGCGAAAGCGATGCCCACCGCGAGCAGCGTAATCAAAGCGTGCAGAATCACCGCGCGCAGGCTCTTTCCCCAGCGGTTATCGCGGTGATGCTGTTCCGGAATCATCATCATTCTGCATATGCTCCGATTTTTTCCTGATTTCGTGCAGCGTCCTTTCGGCCACCGCCTTGTTGGGACCGTCCAGCGCAAGCGCGCGCCGCACTGCCGACTGCGCCTCGGTATACCTGCCCTCGTCCGCAAGCACCTGCGCCAGGTTGTTCAGTGCCGCATCCGACTCTGCATGACTATCTGCAGCGCGGCGAAAGGCCCGCTCCGAGCCGGCTGCGTCGCCCAATTCATATGCGGTATTGCCCAGCCCCATCAGCGCCGTGAGATTGTCCGGCCATTTGCCAAGCGCTGCCTCATAGGCGGCATGCGCATCGCCGGGAAAACCCGCCTGTTCAAGCGCAACCACCGCCGACAGGTACGGCGCGGCGGCAACCGTCCTCGGCACCTTGTGCGGCGGCTGCACCAGCATCGCCCAGTAGCCACTGCGCGCCCAGGTGCGCTCGAAAGTGGTCAGCGGCAACTCCTGGCGGCGCTCCCGGCCGGAACGCAAAACAATCTGACCGCGCCCAAGGTCGTAGCCGATCACTACTGCATAGTGCCAAATCGGGTCGTTGAATGCGGAACATGAAGACCGAAATGCAAAAGCCGGTCAGGATGCTGGCGACGGTCAAATAGGGCTGTGGCGAATTCATCCGGCTTCCTCGCTGGATCGAGCAAACGCCATTCTACAGGAATTCGCCGAGCACGCATGCGGGCGCGGCTGTTGCGCGGGTCGCGGGCCTATGAGAC
>JAIQEV010000045.1 GCA_020073585.1 Terriglobia bacterium | reverse complement strand
TCCTGCTGACGCTGCAGGAAGAGGCCGAGGAGCAGTACGAGGAGGAGTTCGAGGATCTGCTGCATTTCCGTACGCTGGAGGACGCGGAAGTGTCCCTGACGCGGCTGGACGAGCTGTGGCACCGCTTCCAGGCGCACAAGGAGCTTGCCGCCGTCGAGCGCGTGCTGGAAGTCGCGCGGCTAGGCAAGCGGCGCGCGGAGATGATCGCGCGGAATCCCAAAGTGGAAGCGGCGAAGCGCGCCGAAAAACAGGAAATCGCCAGCTGGTTCCGCATCTGGCTGGAAGCGCCGGACGCCTTTTTCGACTGGCTGGAAGTGCGCAAGCAATCGCCGGACTACCAGAGGCGCTTCGGCGCCGCGAGGCTCGAGGAATAGCGGGATGGAACGCAAGCCCTACGCGCTGGAAGTGGAGGCCATGGACCTCGGAGCGGGCATCAAGGCCGCGGGGCTCGAGCTGCTCGACAAGGAAAGCCGCGAGCCGCTGACCGGCGAGACCGCCACGCAGATCTGGGCGGCGCTTTTCCCGGCCCTGGCCGGCGGAGAATTTTTTGCGCTCGATTTTTTCAGCCATCTGGACCGCGTGCGCGAATTCTGCCAGGCCCGGGGCCTCACTTTCCGCGAAGAGGCGGCGCGCTGCCTGGTGATCCCGCAGCCCCTGCCGGAGCAGCTCCCGGCGCTTCTCGCACGTTTTGCGGGGGAGACCTTCGGGATGCGCGCGGGGGTGGCGGCGCGCGCGGGCGACCGCGCGCTTGAGGACGATCTCTCACGGCGCGGTCTGGACGCCTACCAGGCGGCCTATCCGCGCTACACCTTCTGCGCGGTCTGTGAGCTCGCGGATGGCTGGATGACCGTGCTCAGCGAGACGCTGTGGCCCAGCGAGATTCTCCGCCGGGTGCGCCCGGCGCTGGCCTCCTTCGAGGTCGAACTGGCCCGCCCGAACTAGCAGCGCGCTTTCTCTGCGTGCTGGAAAGCGCGGACGCGTTGCGCGTTGACGGGCCTGCCAGTGGTTGTTAGATTGCTTGATCCACCTGTGTTGGAGCGGAAATAGCGGATGAAACGCATCCTGGCGTGCACGGTTCTGGCGACACTGACGGCCCTTTCTGGCGGCTGCGGCGGCGCGGTCAAGACCACCAAAGTGATGGCCCCGGGGACCAAGCCGGTAATGCTCTCCGCCACGCGCGGGCAACTCCTGGGCATCTACGACGCGACCGCCAGCGCCGTGCGCTCCGTGAACGCCACCCTGGAGCTGAAGCCCACCGCGGGTTCGGCCTACAGCGGCATCATCGAGGAGTATCACGAGGTGAAGGCTTTTCTCCTGGCGCAGCGCCCCGCAGCCATCCGCGTGGTGGGCCAGGCTCCTGTGATCGGCTCCACGGTCTTCGACATGGCCAGCGACGGCGACACCTTCCGCGTTTTCATCCCCTCCAAGCAGAAGTTCTTGACCGGCTCCGTGGCCCTCGAGCGCGCCAGCAAGAAGCCCATCGAGAATCTGCGCCCGCAGCACCTGCTCGATGCCCTGCTCTGGCCGGAGATCACCGCGCAGGACTCCGTGCTTCTGGAAGAGTTCAATGACGAAACCGGGCGGTATTACATCCTGACGGTGCTGCGCGGACCGGAAACGCCGGAAATTGCGCGAAAGATCTGGTTCAACCGTGCCGACCTGCAGGTTGCGCGCCTGGTCACCTACGGCCCGGGCGGAATGCTGCTCTCCGAGGTGTACGTCTCGGACTGGCAGCCGCTGGCCGCGCCCGGCGCACCCCCTCCCGGCCCGGGATCTCCGGCGGCATTCCCCCGCGCGATCCGCATCGTGCGCCCGCACGACGATTACCGGCTGGATCTGCAGATCACCAAATTGACGCTCAACGAGATCCTCCCCGCGGATCGCTTCCACCTGGCGCAGCCGGAGGGAACCGAGCTGGTGCGCGTGGGCGAAACACCGGAAGAGAAAAAGCCATGATGGGCGAGCTCATCCTGCGCAATCTCGTGCATCGTCCGCTGCGTACGCTGATTGCCGTGCTGGCCGTGGCCGTCGAGGTCGCCCTGGTGGTGCTCATCGTCGGGCTGACCAGCGGTCTGCTCTCGGAAACCGCCAAGCGCATCGAAGGCATCGGCGCGGACGTCATGCTGCAGCCGCCCTCGGCCTCCGTCTTTCTGGCCTTCAGCGGCTCGCCCATGCCCATCAAGATCGGCGCGAAGCTGGAAGAGCTGAAGTACGTGCAGTCGGTGGCCCCGGTGCTGCTGCAGTTCAGCTCCTCCGGCGGCGTGGACGTGCTCTACGGGATCGACAAGGAGAGCTTCCGGGCCGTTTCCGGCGGCTTTGTATTCCTCGCGGGCCGCGACATGGAGGGCCCCGACGATCTCCTGGTGGACGATTGGGCGGCCAAGGCCAAGAACATCAAGCTGGGTGACACCTTCCGCATCCTGGACCATGAATGGCACGTCGCCGGAATCGTCGAGCACGGCAAGGGCGCGCGCCTCTTCGTACCCCTGGCCACGCTGCAGGATCTGGTGGGCGCGCACGACAAAGCCTCCGTCTTCTTCCTCAAGTGCACCCGCCCCGAGCACACCCCGGACGTCATGGAAGAGATGCGCCAGATCTTCCCGCGCTACGAGATCCGCCCGCTCAAGGATTTTCTCTCGCTGATGACCGCCACCAACATCCCCGGCCTGGAGACCTTCATCCACGCCATGATCGCCCTGGCCGTGGCCATCGGCCTCCTGGTGATCTTCCTCTCCATGTACACCACGGTCATCGAGCGCACCCGGGACATCGGGGTGCTCAAATCGCTGGGCGCCGGCAAGCACTTCATCATTCGCGCCCTGCTTTCCGAATCGGCCATGATCTGCCTCTTCGGCATCGTCACCGGCATCGCCCTGAGCTACGTCCTGCGCGCCGGCTTTCTGCGGCTCTTTCCCACGCTTTCCATCTTGATCACTCTGGAATGGATTCTGCGCGCGGCGGGGATCGCCCTGGCCGGCGCGGTTTTTGGCGCCAGTTACCCGGCCTGGCTGGCCAGCCGCAAGGACGCCGTCGAGGCGCTCTCCTACGACTGAAGCGGGAAGGGGGCAGGCTAGGCAGAGATGCGTTTCGCGGCTACAATACAGGCACTTCCCGAAAGTGAGACTTTCCCAGGACTTATGAGCACGGAACCGATCCTCAAGACGGAAAACCTCTGGAAGCTCTACCGCGCGGGCAAGGTGGAAGTCCCGGCCCTGCGCGGCGTGAACTTTTCCGTGCAGCCCGGGGAGTCCGTGGCGGTGATGGGCCCCTCCGGCTGCGGAAAGTCTTCCCTGCTCTACGTGATCGGCGGCCTGGCGCAGGCCAGCCGCGGGCGCGTCCTGGTGGACGGCAACGACCTCACCGCGATGAGCGACGCCGAGCGCACCAAGCTGCGCCGCCACAAGATCGGCTTCGTCTTCCAGCGCTTCAATCTCCTCCCCGCGCTCACCGCCAAAGGCAATATCGCCATCGCCCAATACATCCACGGGGATGGCTTCGACCCCCACCGCTTCGACGTCGTCACCAAGATGCTCGGCCTCGAGGGCCGCCTCACGCACAAGCCTGCCGAGCTTTCCGGCGGCGAGCAGCAGCGCGTGGCCATCGCCCGGGCCATCATCAACGAGCCCAAAATCCTGCTGGCCGACGAGCCCACCGGCAACCTGGACACCAAGAATTCCGAAGTGGTCCTGATGATGCTCCGCCAGCTCAACAAGGAGCTCGGCCAGACCATCGTCATGATCACCCACAACCCCGAAGCCACCACCTTTTTTGACCGCATCGTGCACATGCGCGACGGCGTCATCGTGGACGGCATTCCGGCGGATTAACATGCGCAACCTCTGGCACATCCTGACGCGGATCTTCTTCTGGTCCTACGAACGCGGCGCCTGGCAGTACGACGTGGCCGTGGCCGCCATCCTCGTCTTCGTCCTGCTCACCCCGCGTCACTGGTTCCACGATCAGCCCCAGGTGGGCATCCCCGCCACCGCCGGCCATGTGGCGCTCGTCTCCAGCGACGCCGCCACGCGCACCTACCGCGTGGACGCCCGCGTCCTCGCCCCCCCCGTGCGCACTCCCGAGCTTTCCAGCGATCTGCACAAGACCCTGCAGCTCGCCGTCCCCGAGCTGCGCGGCCGCGGCTTTGAGATTCTGCGCATCGAAGCGGCGCGCGACGCCGACGGCACCGTCACCAGCTACGAAGTGCAGATCCGCCCGTAGCCCGCGCCTCCCGGGGCGCGCGTAACGCCAGCCTCCTTTCGCGCATCTTTCTCTAGTGTGTTAGCATCACGGTCCAGGGCGGCGGTCCCGCGCGGACGGCCAGACGACAGGGGCATTCATTGAAACTGACAATCGGGAAGCACTATTTGATGGCCTTGGCCCTGCTGGCCGGCGCCTTCGCGGCCGCCGCGGCGCAGACTTCCCCGCACTGGACCGTGGACGCCGTCGTCGAGCAGATGGACCGCGCCGCCGCGGGCTTCCGCACGCTCACCGCGGACCTCGAGCACAGCAAATATACCGACGTGGTCAAGGATACCTCGGTCGAAACCGGACGGATTTTCGTGCGCCGCGACGAAAAGATGCGCATCGAAATCCTCAAGCCGGATCCGCGCACCATTCTGCGCAGCGGCGACACCCTCTTCGTCTTCACTCCCAAGATCAAGCGCGTCGAGGAGTACGACCTCGGCAAAAGCCGCGCCATGGTTGATCAGTATGTCCTGCTGGGATTCGGCACTCGCGGCGAGGACCTGAAGAAGAGCTACCTGCTGACGGTCCTGGGCGAAGCCCCGCTCGACAATCGCAAGACCGTCCTTCTCGAGCTGACTCCCAAGTCCGAAAAGGTCCGCAGCCAGATTTCCAAGATTCAGATGTGGGTGGACCAGACCTCGTGGATCCCGGTGCAGCAGAAATTCTTCGAAACCGGCTCCGGCGATTACTTCATCTTCCACTACACCAACCTGGTTCTGAACTCCAAGATCGGCAACGGCCGCTTCAAGCCGGACTGGCCCAAAGGCGTGACCCGCATCAAGCCTCGCGGCTAGCGCCCCGCGGCGTCGCGCTCCCGCTCCAGTAGCCGTTCCTTGCGCGCCAGCCCCCAGCGGTAGCCCGCCAGGCTGCCGTCCTCGCGGATCACCCGGTGGCACGGCACCACGATGGAAACCGGATTGGTGGCGCAGGCTCGGGCCACCGCCCGCACCGCCTGCCGCTTCCCCAGCGCGCGCGCGATCTGGCTGTAGGTGCGCGTCGCCCCGAAGGGGATGCGCTGCAGCTCCTGCCAAACGCGCCGCTGGAAGGCCGTGGCCTGCACGTCCAGCGGAAGATCGAGACGCGGCGGCTGCCCCGCGATCCGCCCCACGATTTCGCGCACCCACCGGGAAAACGAGGCGTCCGCCGGAACCAGCTCCGCCCGCGGATACTCCTTGCGCAGTTCGGCGGCCAGCGCCTTTTCGGCGTCGCCCAGATAGACGGTGGAGACCCCTCGCTCGGTAGCCCCCACCAGCACTTTGCCCAGCGCGCAATCGGCGATCGCGTAACGTATGTGCATCCCTGCTCCTCCTCGGCGATAGACCGCCGGTGTCATCCCCAGCTTAGCGTTGCTGCGCTCGTAGGCGCGGCTGGCCGACCCGTAACCCGTTTCATAGAGCGCCGCGGCTACGTTGCCTCCCCCGCGCAACTCCTTCTTGAAGCGCGCGGTGCGCACGGCATCGGCAAAGGCCCGCGGGGTCAGTCCGGTCATCGTCAGGAAGGCGCGGCGCAGCGCCCCGGGCGAGCTGTGCAGTGCGGTGGCCAGCGCGCCCAGCTTCAGCCCCTCCTCGCCGCGCTCCGCGAGATGCCGCGCCGCGCGCTCCACGAGCGCCGCGGCTCCTGGAGCTTCCTTCGGCCGGCAGCGCCGGCACGCGCGGAAGCCGTTGCGCTCCGCGTCCTCGGGCCGCGCGTAAAACACGGCGTTGCGGCGCAGCGGTCGCCGCGCCGGGCACGAGGGCCGGCAGTAGATCCGCGTCGAGAGCACCGCCAACACGAACTTGCCGTCCCAGCGGGCATCGCGGGCCTGCACCGCGCGCCAGTACTTTCCGGCGGCGCCGGCGTTTCCGCCCCTTGCGGGTGCCGTTGCGGGTGCGATGGGTGTGGAGCGTTTCATGGGCGTCGTCGGGCGCCTCCCAACACGCCCAACTTAGCGCAGGCGGGCAAACAAATCTATCCGTAATGGTGCGTCAAACTGGAAAAGTTCAGGCTTCGCCCGGCGTGGGGATGGCGTCGGCCTCGTGCCCCGGCATCCGGTGCGGCGCGCTGATCACCAGGATCACCGCCGTGAGGATCACCGCCGCCGCCAGCCAGGTGCGCAGCGTCACCGCCTCCCCGGCAAAGGCCCAGCCCAGCAGCAGCGCCACCACCGGATTGACGAAGGCGTAGGTGCCCACCCGCGACGGCGTGGTCTTCTTGAGCAGGTAGAGATATGCGGTGAACCCGATCCCCGAGCCGAACACCGTCAGATAGCCGAGCGCCACGCCCGAGCGCAGCGAGACCCCCGCGTGTGCCAGCGTGCGGCCCTCGCCCAGGAGCAGCCCCACAATCCACAGCACCGCGCCCCCCGCCAGGCTCTGCATGGCCACCCCCAGGAGCGGCGAGGCGGGATGCGCGCAGTGCTTGGAATAGAGCGACCCGCAGGCCCAACTGAACGAGGCCACTACCAGGATTGCCGCTCCGCCCAGATGTACCCGCTCCGAGCCCCCCAGGTGCGCCGGCCCTACCAGCAGCGCCAGCCCCGCGAAGCCCAGCAGCAACCCCACGACCACCCGCAGCCCCGGCCGCGTGCCCCCGGGCCGCAGCCACTCCACCAGGACCAGCCACAGCGACACCGTAGCCACCAGCAGCGCCGTTATCCCGCTCGGCACCGTCTGCTCCGCCCAGCACACCCCGCCGTTGCTTACGAAGAGCAGCAGGCAGCCGGTAATCGCCGCCGCCCGCCACTGCGCCGCCGTCGGCCGGATGCCCGTCTTCCAGCGCAAAATGGGATAGAGCACCAGACCGGCGAGGAGATGCCGCGACCCGGCGAGCAGCAGCGGCGGGAAGGACTCCAATCCGATGCGGATGGCGAAGTAGGTCGAGCCCCAAACGAGATAGACCGCGGCAAACGCCGTGGTCAGCAGCAGCGACTCCCGCGCAGCGCGGCGCGCGGCATGCTTGGTCGTGGCTGACGAAGAGTTGACTGCTGCCGTGGACATGGTCGGAACCGCCCTGCAGCTAAACTAGAGTTAGAAGGCGCCCCTGTCGAGAACCATATTGGAGGCCCAATCGGAGCCTGGGAGGCGCCCCTGCAAGGAAGCCTGGTACTGGAACCAAACAGTTGATTTTAGGACACTTTGCACGTTTTCCCCGGATTGACGCTTCTCTTGACCGATGTCATCGTTACGCTCCGCGCCGTAGCTGCGGTCATGGGGGAAGTACAAGTGACCGCGCGGCGGCCACACTGGGGATCGAACATCGACCGCTTCGCGGTCGTGCATGAGGCTGAGGGCGTGCTGGTGCCAGAATGAGCGCAACCAATCGCGCAGTGCAATTTCCTGCTGTTCCCGCGGCAAATTCCGCCGTGGAAGCTAAGCTTTCGAACGCCGCACCGCAAACGGCGAACGGGCGCGTTCCGCAGTTGCGGGTCATGCCCATTTACAGCGGCCCGCAGCCGCACCGTTTCGCCCGCGTGCCCACCCACGCCGTGAGCGTGCACCGCGACCGCGAGCAGCGCGAACACCCGCGCGCCTCGCTCAAGCTCCCGCTGCGCCTGCGCGGCGTCGACGGCGTCGCGGAACCCTTTCCCGTGACCCTGGTGACGCGCAACATCAGTTCCGCTGGCGTTTTTTTCCTCTGTCCGCGGAGCCTCGCTCTGGGAACCACCGTCGAGCTGGAAATCGTCCTGGTCAGCAAGCCCATGGGCCGCGGCAACGTGGTCATGGTCTCGCTGGCGCGGGTTTGCCGCACCGAGCCCGCGGCCATGCCCGGCTGGTTCGGGATCGCCGCTTCCTTCGCCCAGCTCGATTTTGACCGCGACGATATGGTGCCCTCCCGCTTCCTGAACCGCTGACCGCGCCCGCAACGCTGCCCGGCGCCCGCCCCGCAAGTCCACGCGGCCCGCCGGGATTTCCGCAGGCTTTCCACAGCCTGCATCTTGCACTTACCTCGGAAATTACCCTACACTCGCGCAGTTTTGTCCGTGGAGGCCAGCCCGTCCGCTCGGGCTACCGCGCTTTCCAGCGGATCAGGGGTAGTTCGAAGGAGAAAAAAATGAAGAGAACGCTGTGTGCCTTGTTGGGGCTCGCGCTCATGCTCGTCTGCTCCGCAAAGAGCTGGGGTCAGGCGCAAATCACCACCGGAACCGTGCAGGGAGACATCGCCGACGAGAAGGGCGGCAGCGTTCCGGACGCGGCCGTCGAGATCCGCAATCTCGACACCAATTTCACTCGCGCGGAAAAGACCGGCGCCGACGGCCACTTCGCGCTTCTCAACCTCCCGCCGGGACGCTACACCCTGACGGTCACCAAGCCGGGCTTCGCCATCGTCGAGCAGCAGAACCTCAACCTGACCGTGGGCCAGACCATCAACCTCTCCGTGACCCTGAAGGTTTCCGCTGTCTCGGAAAGAGTGGTCGTCTCCGACGTGCCCGTGGTGGAAACCACCAAGTCGGCATCCTCCTCGACCCTCGGCGAGCTCGCCGTCTCCCAGACCCCCGTCCTCGGCCGCAAGTTTGAAGACCTGCTCACCCTCACCCCCGGCGTAAGCATCGTGCAGGGCCCCGACGGCGACGAGATCAACTTCAACGGCCAGCGCGGCATCTTCAACAACATCAGCCTGGACGGCGGCGACTACAACAACGGCTTCTTCGGCGAACAGATGGGCGGGCAGCGCGCCGCCATTGACATCACCCTGGACGCGGTCAAGGAGTTCCAGGTGGTCGCCGCGGGCGCCAACGCCGAATTCGGCCGCACCGCCGGCGGCGTGGTCAACGTCGTCACCAAGTCCGGCACCAACGACATTCACGGCAGCCTCTTCTACTACCAGCGCCTCGAAGCCCTCACCGCCGCCACCTCCGACGGCAAGCCCCTCGACAACTTCCATCGCGAGCAGTTCGGCGGCACCCTCGGCGGCCCCATCAAGAAAAACAAGCTCTTCTACTTCGGCAGCGCCGAAGGCATCCGTGAAATCTTCCGCCGCTCCAATCTCAGCGCCCCGCTGGGCGCGCCCTGCGCCGTCAGCAACCCGGTCTTCAACTCCAACATCACCGACGCTCAGATCGCTGCCAGTCCCGATTGCCAGCGCCAGGTCCTCCTCAAGTTCTTCCAGACCCAATTCAGCCAGAACGAAGGCCTGCCCGTGGACCACACGGTCCGCAACGCCGCCATCCTCAGCCGTCTGGACTGGAACCCCAACGCCAAGAACCAGCTCTCCGCCTCCTACAACTTCGACTGGTCCAAGAACCCCAACCAGACCTTCGACGTGCCCACCTACGGCACTTCCGCCAACGGCATCGAAGGCCCCTCGCGCATTCAGGCCATCAACGGCAACTGGTTCAGCACCGTCACCCCGCGCTGGCTCAACGAAGCCCATTTCACCTATGCCCGCGAGAACCGCCCGCGTCTCGCCAACCCCTCGAGCGTGCCCGATACGGCCATGGGCTTCGGCACCACCTTCCGCTTCGGCCAGCCCTTCTTCCTCGAGCCGGCCGTGGATGAGCTCTTCTGGCGCACAGACGCCCGCGACAGCTTCACCTACGTCCGCGGCAAGCACACCGCGAAGTTCGGCGGCGAATGGGTGCACAGCAACAACACCCAGGTCTTCCGCGGCTTCTTCACCGGTCGCTACATCTTTGACAGCGTCACCGGCTTCCTCCACTATGCAGCCCCGCCGATTTCGCCGGGCGTCTGGGCTTTCGGATTTGGCCCGCGAACCGTCGAGTGCTCCGATGGCAGCTTTGGCAATCTCCTGCTCGGCTGTGCCGGCACCGCGACGATCACTGGCGGCCCCCTGCTCCTCTATCTCCAGCACGGCCCCACCACCGCCGGCGAAACCCCCGACCAGTCCGGCTTCTCCAGCATCGCCAACAACGAGTTCGCCATCTTCGCCCAGGATAGCTGGCAGCTCCGCCGCGGCCTGACCTTCAACTACGGCCTGCGCTGGGAAGCCCAGCACTTCCCCTCCATGACCATTCCGCCGAGCCAGACCTCTTACGGCGTCTACCTCAACAATCCTAGCTTCCCCTCCAACGGCACCCTGCCCAACCAGAACAAGATGTTCCAGCCCCGCCTGGGCCTGGCCTGGGACATCCTCGGCCACAGCAAGTCCGTTCTGCGCGTGAACTACGGCATCTACAACGCTCGCCAGAACATGCTCACCCAGGTTGGCGCCATCACCACCAACGGCGTCCAGCAGCAGGGCATCGCCGCGGGCACCTTCTTCAACACCGCCGGTGGCCCGCCCCCGACCTATCCCAATACCGTGCCCATTCCCCTGCTGCCCCCGGGCACCCCGGCCGCTTTTGCCGGCGTCACCGTGTTCAGCCGCGACTACGCCAACCCCCGCATCTACACCACCAACGTGGCCTACGAGCAATCGGTCGGCTGGGACATGTCCGTGTACGCCGACTTCACTTGGTCGAAGGGCGTGCATCTGACGCGCTTTATTAATCCCAACGTCTCGCCGGCAACAGGGCCAGCGATCGCGGCCGCCTGCGCCGCCATTGGCGCGACCTTACAGCCCCCGGGGATTTGTGTTCCCACTAACGGTGATACCGTTACCTACCCGAGCGCCATTTTTGGTCTTGGTGTTGCCAAACCGTTCCCCCTGCTCGGCGATATCACCGACACGGTCAGTTCCGCCAAGTCCCTCTACCGCGGGGTCACCTTCGGCTTACGCAAGCGTTACAGCCATCGCTATGAGTTCGACTGGAACTACACCTATTCCGTGGACAAGGACGACGACTCCAACGAGCGCGACCCCTTCTCCTTCCGTTACGCCAATCTCTACAACCTGGCGTCCGAATATTCCAACTCCGACCGCGACCAGCGCCATCGCATCAACTTCTACACCGTCGCCGAACTGCCCTGGGGCTTCCAGGGCAACATCCGCATGCAGGCGCACAGCGCGCAGCCCATCACCCCGGAGCCGCGCTTTGTGAACGGCGTGGATCAAGGCCGCAACACCCTGCGCAAGGACAACGCCTACTTCGCCTTCAACTTCGGCCTCGAGCGCACTTTCCGCTTCGGCGAGCGCATGCAGTTGATTCCACGCCTGGAAATGTTCAACACCTTCAACAACAAGAACAACGTCAACCCCCTGAGCTCGCCGGCCCTCTTCGACTTCAACGGCTTCCTCCGCGTGGGCGTGGGTGATCCCCGCCAGGCGCAGCTTTCCGTGCGCTTCAAGTTCTAGCTGGTTGCGGAAAACTTGCTCAAAGCGGTCATCCTTCGGCCCCGATAGTTTTCATCGGGGCCGAAGGATCTCCACTGTAAGTGTCTGCAACACACGAAGCTGAGACTCTTCGCCCATCTCCGGTTTTGGGAGTCCGGTGGACTTCACCGGAGTCCTGACACCGGACCTCACTGGATGGCCTCAGAACGGCAAATTCCACTTTTTCCGCAGCCTGCTAGGCCTTCCCCCGTGCCGGGAAGTTTTCCGCACAGGGGCGCTCCGGCGCGCTTTGCGCACGGCCATCGTTCCGCAATTTCTGCTACTCTGGTTGGTGATGAAAACGGACGGGACCCGCGAGATCCACGGCGTGCTCTTCGACTGGGACGGCACCCTGCTCAATTCCTACCGCGCCGATTCCCAGGCCTACCTGGCCATGTTCCGCGCGATGGGCATCCCCTGGGGCCTCGACGACCTGGCCCGCCACTATTCCCCCGACTGGTATCGCGTCTACCGCGCCGCCGGCCTGCCCCGCCGCCGCTGGGACGCCGCCGACCGCGCTTGGCGCAAATCCTACGCGGACCACAAGCCCCGCCTCATGCCCGGCGCGCGCCGCGTCCTGGCCACTCTGCTGCGCCGCCACCCCCTCGGCCTGGTCACCAGCGGCGACCGCCAGCGCGTGCTCCGCCAGCTCCGCGAATTCCGCTTGGCCCCGCTCTTTGCCGCGCGCGTCTGCGGCGGCGATACCCGCCAGCGCAAGCCCCATCCCGCCCCCCTGCTCCTGGCCTTGCGGACCATGCGCCTGGAGCCGCGCACCTGCGTCTACGTGGGGGATTCTCCCGAGGATCTGCAGATGGCCCGGCGCGCCGGCGTGCGCGCCATCGGTGTGCTCGGCCCCTTTCCCACCGAAAAGCGCCTGCGCGCCGCCCGCCCGGACCTGCTCCTGGACTCCATCGCCGAGCTGCCGCAAGCCCTGCACGAACTCCTCCGCTGACGCCGCGGAGAATAACAGCCGTTTACGGTTTTTTCACGGGAGCCGGCGGCGCAACAGCGGGCCCGGCCGCGGGCGCCACTCCGGGAAGCGCCTTGTACTCCGTCCACTTCACGATCAGCCGGATGGCCACGTCCCCGGAGGAGAAGTGCAGCGTATCGTCCGAGCGCGCATAACTCGGAAACCAGTATTTCCCTTCCACGTTTTCGCGGTAGGTCTCGAACAGCGTGAACGGCAGCGTCGGCGAATGCACGTCGCCGAGATCGGTGACCCACTTCCCGTAAGTCTTCACCACTTCGAAATACTTGTCGTCCACCCACACCACGCCGTCAAAATAGGCGTGCGCGCGTTCCACGCTTTTCGGCTTGGCCTGAAAAACGTAGCAGCTGATCTCGTCCACCTGCTCCTTGCCCATGTACTTCACGTCGTACTTCGCCAGTTGCCGGGTGGTCAGCGGATATGCCGGGATGTACGCCAGCGCCTCGAGGTCTTCCGGCGCCAGGCGCAGGCTGCGCAGCGTCGATTCCGGCTGGCCCACCACCCGGTCGTAGGGCTTCCCGTCCGAGGTGACCGCGGGCTCCGTGGTGATCTCCAGTTGCCCGGAGGGCTTGCCATCCTCGCCGAACTCCTGCACGCGGATCGTCTTGCGGTTCCAGAAATGCGTGCGCGCCTCGAGAAACTGCTCTTCCTTCTGCGCTACTCGCTTGAGGATCTCTTCCGGCGGCAGCGCGGGCGGCGCCTCGGCCGCCGGCGTGGTGCCCGCGCGGCGCACGCTGCGCTCCTCCGGCGGAGGCGGGAGCGGTCCGGGGCGCGCATCCTGCGCCCGGGCGGAAGCCCCCAGCCCGATAAATCCCGCCAGCGCGCAGCACAGCAGCGCTCCGCGGGTGAGGAGAGAGAATGCGGGTTGTGTGTATCCGTCGGTCATATCCCACTTAGATGCCGGCGCCAGCCCAGGCGTTCCGCTTGAGTCTATCCCAAGCGGCCCGCGTCGGCGAAGCCGGCACGCCCCGCCACAAACTCTCCTTGGCCGCCCGCGCTCTCTGCTAAAATTTATGCGCCATGTCCGAAGCCAGGCAGGCCCGCAGATTCTTCGTTTCTGGAATGGTCCAGGGCGTTGGTTTCCGCTACTATGCCCAGCACACCGCGCAGGGGCTGCTCCTCGCCGGCTACGTCCGCAATCGCGTGGACGGCCGCGTGGAAGCCTACGCCGTGGGCGCCGCCGAGCAACTGGCCGCCTTCCAGGCCGCCCTGCGGAAGGGCCCCTACGGCGCCGTCGTCCGCAATGTCCTGGAAGAAGCGGCGGCGCTCGAGGCCCGGTACGCCAAAGAGTTTTCCATCATCCCTGACCTCTGAGGAGACGATTCGATGAACGAACTGAAGAAGCTGATCCGCGAAATCCCCGACTATCCCAAGCCCGGCATCCTCTTCTACGACGTGACCACGCTCCTCAAGGACAAGAAGGGCTTTCACGCCCTCATCGACCGCCTCTGCGAGCACTACTCCAGCCACCACATCGATCTCGTCGCCGGCATCGAGGCCCGCGGCTTCATCTTCGCTCCCGCCCTGGCCTACCGTCTCGGCGCGGGCTTCGTCCCCGTGCGCAAGCCCAAGAAGCTGCCGGCCAAGACCGCCAGCGTCTCCTACGCCCTCGAATACGGCATGGACACCCTCGAAATCCACGAAGACGCCGTCCAGAAAGGCCAAAAAGTCCTGGTCTGCGACGACCTCCTGGCCACCGGCGGCACCGCCGCCGCCACCGTCAAGCTCGTCCGCCAGCTCGGCGGCGTCGTGGACGGCGCGGCCTTCGCCGTCGAACTCACCTTCCTCAACGGCCGCGCCAAGCTCGCCGGCCTCGATATCTTCTCCATGATCAAGTACGACAAGTAGGCAGTGACTCGTGGAGCGAGTTGACAGTTGAAAGTTAAAAGTTGAAAGCAAAAAGCTCAAACGCCGACTGACGTTTGAGCTTTTTTCTCTGCGCCCCTTGCTTCTGCTACGGCTTTGCGGGGCTCCGCCGCTGGCGGATGGCTTCGAAGAGCACCACCCCGGCGGCCACGGAAACGTTGAGCGAACGGATCGGCCCCGTCGTCGGCAGCGACACCACGAAATCGCAGCGCTTGCGCGTCAGCTCGTGCAAGCCCTTGCCCTCTCCCCCCAGAACGATGCCCACCGGTGAACTGTAATCCGCTTCCGTGTAGCTCTTTTCCGCGCTTTCATCCAGCCCGATCAGCCAGTAGCCCGCCTTCTTCATCTCTTCCATGGTGCGCACCAGGTTCGTCACCCGCGCCACCGGCAGATGCGCCAGCGCCCCCGCCGAGGCCCGCGCCACCGTGTCCGTCAGCCCCGCCGCGCGCCGTTCCGGCACCACCACCCCGTGCGCCCCGGCGGCCAGCGCCGTGCGGATAATCGCTCCCAGGTTGTGCGGATCTTCCACGCCGTCCAGAAGCACGATCAGGCCCTTGCGCTCCGTGTCCGCGGCCGCCCGTTCCATCACGTCCTCGAACGTGGACGCCGCCCGCGCCGCGCCCAGCGCCACCACTCCGTGATGGTCCGGCGTCCCCGCCAGCCGGTCGAGCTGCCCGCGCTCTTCGAAGCGCACCGGCACGTCGCGCTCCCGCGCCAGTTGCACGATCTTTTCGATGCGCGTGTCCTGCCGCCCGCGCGCGATGACGATGCGGTCCAGCGCGCGCCCCGCTTCGAGCGCTTCGCGCACCGCGTGGATTCCGGTGATCTTGTCCATGTCGCTACCAGTCTACAGTCCATAGCCGCGCGTGGAAAGCAACGCCGCTTCAATCCAGCGCCGAGCAGAATTCCAGCATGCGCTCGTGCGCCGTTTTCACCGCCACCGCGAAGCCCAGCCCCGCTGCGGGATCGAGCAGCAGGATGACCCGGTCGAGCACGCCGGTCCCGGCGCGCCCCGCCAGCGCCAGCCGGATGGGGTGGAACAGCTCGCGCCCGCGCAGCTCCAGCCGCTCCTTCATCGCCGTGATGATCTCCTTGAGGCGGTCGGAATCGAGCAGCTGCGGCTCCAGCAGATGCGGCGCCAGCTCCCGCAGCGCATCCCGCGCGCCGTAGCGCGCCAGCACCGCGTGCGCCTCCACGTCGCTCAGAATCTCCCGCGCGTCGTAGTGAAAGACCAGCCCCAGCAGCTCGCCCAGCTCTGCGCGATCCGCCGCATGTCCCCCGAGCAGCGCCGCGGCCCGCTCGCACCAGGCCTGCTGTCCGGCCGTGGCTTCCCCCGCGAGCCACCCGCGCGCGCGCAGGATGCCGGCCACATCCTCAGCGGTAAATGGGTTCGCGGCAGCGCCGGGATGCGCAGCGGAAGCTTCTTCGGGAGGCATGCCGGGAATTCTAGCGCAATCGAACGGCCGCCGGGGCTTGCGCCCTCAGCGCGAGGAGAGCGTGGCCACCGCGTGCGCGGCGAGGGCTTCGCCGCGCCCCACGGCGTCCACGCCTTCGTTGGTCTTGGCCTTGAGGCTGATCTTCTCCGCCGGGATGCCCAGCGCGCCCGCCAGCAGCTCGCGCATCTTCGGGAAATGCGGCCCCAGCTTCGGCCGCTCCAGGATCACCACGGCGTCCACGTGCTCGATGCTCAGATGCCGCTCGTCGAGCAGCTTCCGGGCGTGCTCCAGAAACCGCAGGCTCGCCGCGCCCTTCCACTTCGGATCGCTGTCCGGGAAATGCGTGCCGATGTCCCCGGCGCCCGCCGCACCCAGCAGCGCGTCGCACAGCGCGTGCGCCAGCACGTCCCCGTCGGAATGCCCCATCGGCCCCTTGTCGAAGGGAATCTCCAGCCCGCCGATGATCAGCTTGCGCCCCTCGGCCAGGCGGTGCAGGTCGTAGCCGATGCCGCAGCGCGTGCTCATGCCCCGCGCCGCTCCAGCTCCAGATAGAACCGCGCCAGATCCATGTCCGCGGGCCGCGTGATCTTGATGTTGCGCTCCGAGCCCAGCACCACGTGCACGTCGTGCCGCAGCCGCTCGATCAGCCCCGCTTCGTCCGAGGCCGTGATGCCGTCCTGCTCGGCGCTCGCGAAGGCCTCCCGGAAGAGCGCCGCATCGAACACCTGCGGCGTCTGCGCCAGCACCACGCGCTCGCGCGGAATCGTTCCGGTGATCAGCGCCACGTCTTCGGGCAGGCTGGCGCGCTTCACTTCCTTCACCGTGTCCATCGCCGGGATCCCCAGGATCGCCGCGCGGCACCGCCGCGCCTCCGCGATCACCCGCTCGATCTGCTCGCGGGTCACGAACGGCCGCACCGCATCATGTACCAGCACCAGCTCCGCATCCTGCGGCACTTCCCGCAGCGCATTGCCCACTGAGGCCTGCCGCGTGTCTCCGCCCTTCACCACGCGCACCGCCTGCGGAAATTTCTCCCCGCGCACGCGCTCTTCCAGCCAGGCCACTTCATCGGCCCGCGTGGCCACGTAAATCTCCGTAATCAGCGGGCACGAGGAGATGCGCCGCAAAGTGTGCAGAACGATCGGCGCGCCCTCCAGCTCCAGAAACTGCTTGGGCTTGTCCGCGCCCATGCGCGTGCCCAGTCCGGCGGCGGGTAGAATGGCGGCAATGCGGCTCATAAGTCCTCTGAATTACAGGAGTTTACCTTAAGCGCGGGCGGAGCGCGAATTGCTTCTGCGTTTTTGTGTGTTGGGGGCGGCCCCCGCCGGGGGCCCCGGCGGAAGGCGCAGCGGGGCTCAACTCTCGGAATCGGGGAAGGGCTGGCCCGGGACGCTCCCGGGGCCTGTGGCGGCCGCTGCGCGCGCCGTGGGAGCCTGCGCCGGCCGCTCCTCGATCTTCCCGAAGATCATCTTGCCCGCGGGCGTCTGGTGCACCGACGTGACGGTCATGTCCACGGTCTTGTTGAGGAAGCGCCGCGCCCCGTCCACCACCACCATCGTGCCGTCGTCCAGGTAGGCCACGCCCTGATTGGCCTCCTTGCCTTCCCGCAGGATGAAGACGCGCATGGGCTCGCCAGGCAGCACCGCCGGCTTCAGCGCATTGGCCAGTTGGTTCACGTTCAGCACGGGAATCCCCCGCACCCCAGCCACCTTGTTCAGGTTGTAATCGTTGGTCACCAGCTTCGCTCCCAGGCGCTTGGCCAGCTCCAGCAGCTTCTGGTCCACATCCTTCTCCCGGGAGATTTCATCCTCCACCACCCGCACTTCCAGCCCCGGCAATTTCTGCATGCGCTGCAGCACCTCCAGCCCGCGGCGTCCGCGCTGCCGTTTCAAGGGGTCGCTGGAATCCGCCACCATCTGCAGCTCCCGCAGCACAAACTGCGGCACCAGCAGCACCCCATCGAGAAACTGCGCCTCGCAGATGTCGGCGATGCGCCCGTCTATCAACACGCTGGTGTCCAGAAGCTTTCCGCCCGTTTCGCCTGCCGCCGCCGGCTTCGCGGCAACCACCGCGTTCCCGGACGTCTGCCGCGCGAACCACGCTCCCTGCCGCGCGCCAATCGCCATGCCCAGATAGACGAAGGCGCTCAGCGCCGCATAGACCACAAAAGTCTTGGCGGGCTCCGATCCCACGGTGTGCGCCACGATCAGCGTGAGCAGCAGCGCCCCGCACAGCCCCGTCACCGCTCCCACCGCCGCTCCCGCCAGCCGGTTGACTTCCGCGCGCCGCAGCCGCAATTCCACCAGCACCAGCGCCAGCGCGATGGCGAAGCCCACTACTCCCGCCAGCCCCGGGCCCAGCCCCGGCGGGGAAACTTGGCTGAAGAGTGCCGCCGCGCATCCCGCGAACAGCGCCCGCCCCAGCCACAACCGCCACCCCGCACGGGTAGTGATCTGCTCGGCTCCTATCCTCTGGAGTGCCTCACCCATGAGTTCCCTTCCGGAACTGCTGCTCGGTTGTTGGACTCGTGAATCGTTAACTGCGTTTCGCCGATTTCGGCTTCACCGCGGACACCGCCGCGCGGATCGGCTCCTGTTTCCGCCCAGCACAGCTTCCCGTGCGGAATACCGGATATTTTCCTCTGATATTCTATAAATAGTCATATTGACCATGTTTATATACGCCGCTCGGCACGCAACGTCAAGGCACTTCGGACACTGTGCTCTTCCGGAACGCGCCGCGGAACCGCGAGGCAGGCATGCAAAATGACTTCCCCGCCCGCCGCCGGAAGGTTCGTTTCAGGAAAGCCCTTTTTCAGGAAAGATAGACGCGTGGAACGCGCGCGCTCACCGCGCACAGCAGGTCCGAAGTCACCGTGCCGATGCTCCGCGCGACGAGATTGGCGGGATGCTTGTGCTCCCCATCCGCGCCGTAGATCGTGACCACGTCCCCGAGCGCGGCCCCGCGCACCTCCGTCACGTCCACCATGGTCACGTCCATCGAGACGATGCCTACAATCGGCGCGAACTGCCCGCGCACCAGCACCCGCCCGCGATTGCCCAGCGAGCGGTGCAAGCCGTCGCCGTAGCCCGCGGAAATCACCGCGATGCGCGACGCCCGCGCGGTCGTAAACACCGCGTCATAGCCCACGCCTTCTCCCGCCGCAACCTCGCGCAGGCTGATGATCCGCGCGCGCAGGCTCATCACCGTGCGCAGCGGCAGCTTCGCTTCCAGCTCGACGCGCCGCTCCGCAGGATCGTAGCCCGGATGGTAGCCGTACAACAGCGCCCCGGGCCGCACCATGTCCGCCCACGTTTCCGGCCGCGCGGTGATGGCCCCGCTGTTGGCCAGATGCACCATTCCCGGCGCAACGCCCAGCCCGTGCAGCCGCGCCACCGCCGCGTGAAATTCTTCTTCCTGCCGCCGCGTCTGCCGCCCCGCCGGCGAATTGTCGAACACGCCCGAGGAGGCAAAGTGCGTGAACACCCCGTCCAGCCGCAGGTGCGGGCATTCTCCGAGCTGCTGCACAAAGCCTTCCACTTCGCTGGTGGCGATGCCCAGCCGGTTCATGCCGGAATCGATCTTCAAGTGAAACGGAAACGCGGCGCGGCCCGTGCCCTGCCTCCGCCGCGCGGCGGCCCGCTCCAGCGCCCGCAATTGTTCGCTGCGAATCACCACCGGCGTCAGCTTGTGCTCCACCAGCCGGCTCTCTTCCCCGGGCCAGAAGCTCGTCAGCGCCAGAATCTTGCCGCGCACCCCCGCGCGCCGCAGCTCCACGCCTTCTTCCGCGCAGGTCACCCCAAACCACCGCGCCCCGCCCTTCTCCAGGGCCCGGGCCACCGCCGCGCCGCCGTGTCCGTAGCCGTTGCCCTTCACGATGGCCAGCACCTCCCGCGGCGTTTGGCGCTTCTCTCCGCGCGGATTCACATACGCGCGGATCGCCCGAAAATTGGAGACCAGCGCCGGCAGCGAAACCTCCGCCCACACCGGCCGCCCCTCTGTTTTCCCCGCCAACTTTTTCTTGGTTGCCATGCGCTCCCCGTAAAACCCGCCCAACGATCCAACCTGAAGAAAAACAGTGTACGACATTCGCCGCGCCGCGCACGAATTCCTCGCGCGCGCTACCGCCTCTCCGACAACACACCCCTCACGCCGGAACAGTTGCACGCCGCGGGCCAGACGCTGCCGCAATCCCGCGCACGGCAAACACAGAAGTTAGGAAAGGGAAACGCTTTCGGAAGCCCGCCGCCATGTGGCTGCCGCCCCACGCTGTGGGCCATGCGCAACGCCCGCCTCAGTTTTCGTCGGGCGTGAATTGCGAGAAGGCGTCCGGCGCGGCCTCTTCGAAGCGCGTCAGCCGGCTGCGGAAGATAAACCGGACCTTGTCGGTGGGGCCGTTGCGCTGCTTGGCGATCAGTAGTTCGGCCTGGTCGCGCTCTTCCGGCGGCGCATCCAGCTTGAAAAAGTTGGGCCGGTAGATGAACATGACCACGTCGGCGTCCTGTTCGATGGCCCCCGATTCGCGCAGGTCGGCGAGCTGCGGCCGGCGGTCGTCGCGCTCCGGAGCGCGCGTGAGCTGGCTCAGCACCAGCACGGGAATCTGCAGCTCCTTGGCCAGGGCCTTCAGCCCGCGCGTCATGCTGGACACTTCCTCGTTGCGGTTGCTGAAGCGCCCCCGCGCGGTGATCAACTGCAGGTAGTCCACCACCAGCAGCGAGAGCCCCTTGTCGCGCTTCAGCCGCCGCGCCTTGGCTCCGATCTCCACCACGCTCACCGATCCCGCGTCGTCGATCCACAGCGGCGCCGCGGAAATCTCTCCCAGCGCTTCCGTCATGCGCCGCCAGTCTTCCTTCCCCAGGTGCCCGGTGCGGAACTTGTGCGCGTCCACCTGCGCCACGCTGGCCAGCAGCCGCTGCAGCAGCGACTCCTTGGACATTTCCAGGCTGAAGATGGCCACCGGATGCCCGCCGCGCACCGCGATGTTTTCCGCCAGGTTCAGCGCCAGCGCCGTTTTCCCCTGCGACGGCCGCGCCGCCAGGATCAGCAGCTCCGACGGCTGCAGCCCGCTGGTCAGCTTGTCCAGCTCGCTGTAGCCCGTGGGCACCCCGGTGATGCTCTTCCCTTCGCGAAAGATCTTTTCCAGGCGGTCGAAGCTCTCCTGGACGATCTCCTTTATGGGCACCAGGCCCGCGCGCACCCGGTCTTCGGCCAGCGCAAAGATCGACGACTCGGCGTTGTCCAGAATGGTGTCCGCGCCGTCTTCCCCTTCGAATGCCCGCTGCTGGATGCCGTGCGTGGCGTGGATCAGGTTGCGCAGCATCGCCTTCTCCTTCACGATCCGCGCGTAGTGCTCCACATTGGCCACCTTGGGCAGCCCGTCCACCAGCGATGCCAGGTACGCCGAGCCCCCCGACGACTCCAATTCCCCCCGCCGGTGCAATTCCTCCGTCAGCGTCACCAGGTCAATGGCCTGCTGGCTCTCCCCCAGGTCCGCCATGCGCTGGAACACCCTCCGGTGCTGGTCCAGAAAGAAATCTTCGGTGCGCAGGTTTTCCAGCGCGGCGTTCAGGGCGTTGTTGTCCAGCAGGATCGCGCCGAGCACCGAGCGTTCGGCTTCCAGGTTCTGCGGGAGAGGCCGGTCGAGAGCGCTGTCAGCAGCCATATGTTCGCTTTTCCTTCGCTACTACTACCACATCCCCCGCCGCCGGGCAAGAGTCAGATAAAACTGCGGAACGACTCGCCACCACAGCGGGAAGGATTGGCGGATTGTGCGCACAAACGCCGCGCGCGTCAACCGCTGCGCATGTGGGAAAATTCCCGAACGGTGGAAAACTCGGAAAACCGCGCTGGCCAAAAACAAACCCGCCGCTGCCGTTAACAATCACGAGCAGTGGCGGGTTGCACGCAAAAAATATTTCCGCGAGCGGTCCGGAAAACGCCGCCCGGTTACTCTTCCTTGCCGACGATGACCTTCACCGTCGCGCTGATGTCGCGGAACACCTTGATGCTCACTGGGTACTCGCCCAGCGCCTTGATGGGCTCGGCGATCTGCACGTGCCGCTTGTCCACGGTGAACTTCTGCGCGGCCAGCGCCTCCACGATGTCCCCCGAGGTGACCGAGCCGAACATCTGGTCGTTCTCGCCGGTCTTGCGCGTGAACTGCAGCGTGACCCCGTTCAGCAGCTCCGCCTGCTTTTCCCCCGCGGCCTGCTCCGTGGCCGTCTTCTTCGCCAGCGACGTGCGGATGCGCTCCAGGGCGCTCATGTTGCCCTTGGAGGCCTCGATGGCCAGCTTGCGCGGCAGCAGGAAATTGCGGGCGTAGCCTTCCTTGACCTCCACCACGTCCCCGCGGTGCCCCAGCTTCTCGATGTCTTCCTGAAGAATGATCTGCATAAACCCTTCCTCTATTTCTGTGACCGCCAGGCGGTCAACCCGTATTCGCGCCCCGCGGGGCGCGCCTGTTATGCCTGCACTCGGCGCGCTTTAGCTCGAGCGCGGGCCGCGGTCGCCACCGCGGTCTCCGCCACGGTCCCCGCGATCGCCGCGATCCCCGCCAAAGCGCTGCGGCGCCGAAGAGCCCGCTCCCGGCGTGTGCCCGGCGAACGGCAGCAGCGCGATGTTGCGGGCGCGCTTGATGGCCACGCCCAGCCACCGCTGGTGCCGCGAGCACGTCCCGGTCATGCGCCGCGGCAGGATCTTGCCTCGCTCCTGCACGAACGGCGCGAGCACCTCCGCCTTCTTGTAGTCGATGAAGTCGATCTTCTCGGCGCAGAACTTGCACACCTTCTTCTTCCGGAAATACTGGCGCTTCCCGCGCCGCGGGCCGCCGGGGCCGCCCGGACCGCCTTCCCGCCGCGGACCGCTCGGCCCGCCTTCGCGGCGCGGTGCATGTCCTCCGCCGCTGGGTCCCGCCGGGGCCGTGGGCCCCGCGGATGCCGCGGGCGCGGGCGCTGCCGGCTGCGCTTGCTTCTGTTCCTCTGCCATACCGTCCTACCTTTCTCGTCTCGCAAATCTCGTCGGTAAATTTTTCCGTCGCCGGTGTGACCGCCAAGCGGTCAACCGTTGGCGTGACCGCGAAGCGGTCAACGCGCAAGCTCAGCTAGCCGCGGCGCTCTGTTCCGCCGCGGGAGTGCGCCGCGGCCGCCGTGCGGCGCGCTTCTCGCGGTGCTTCACCAGCTTCCCCTGCCGCTTCAGGTCCTCGTCCAGGCGGATGGTCATGTACTTGATGACCGCGTCCTGCACCCGCAGCCGCCGTTCCAGCTCGGCGATCAGTTCGCCGTGATTGGTGCGGATCTGCATGTACACGTAGATGCCCTCGCGGTGCTTGGCCACCCGGTACGCCAGCTTCCGCGTGCCCCACAGCTCGTTCTTCTCGATCTTGCCGCCCTTTTCCGCGCAGGCCTGCTCGATCATCCCGGTCAGTTTCTTCATCTCTTCTTCCGGCGTTGCCGGCCGACCGATGAAGATCAGGTCATACAGACGCTCTTCCATATTCCCCTCTGTTTCCTTCTCCGGGCGCGTGCCCGGGAAACTCGTCCTTGCTCTGCGCCACCGCCAAGCGGTCAACCGCATGGGTGACCGCGAAGCGGTCAACGCCTGCCTTACGCTCCGGCCTCGTCTTCCCCCGCCGGATTGCGGCGGTTGAAGCGGTTCATGGCCGCGGCCACGCCCTCGCGCACCATCAACTCCACGGCGTCGGCGGCTTCCTCGATCATCGTCGCCGCCTCTTCCAACTGCGCCTTCTTCATCGGCCGCAGCACATATACCGCCAGGTCCCCCACCGGGTGATCCGGCTGCACTCCCAGGCGCACGCGGCTGAATTCCTCCGTGCCCAGGGCCCCGATCACCGACTTCATCCCGTTGTGCCCGCCGGCGCTGCCACGCTCCCGGACCCGGATCGTGCCCCAGGCCAGCGCCACATCGTCGTACAGCACCAGCAGGTCCTTCGGCTGCAGCTCGTACTTTCCGAGCAGCTCCCGCACCGCGATCCCGCTCAGATTCATCATCGTCAGCGGCTTCGCCAGCACGATCTCTTCCCCGCCCAGCTTCCCGCGCCCGGCCAGCGCCTTGCCTTCCGGCCGCTCCACGCGGATCCCGCCGCGATTCGCCAGCTCGTCCACCGCCAGAAAGCCGAGGTTATGCGGCGTCCACTGATACTCCGGGCCGGGATTCCCAAGCCCCACAATGAGCCGCATCGCGCACCACTCTCCGCCGCGTTACTTCTTCTTCTCCGGCTTGGCGGGGGCCTCTTCGCCTTCCTCGCCTTCCACTTCCTTCTTGCCCTTCTTGATGACTTCGGGCTCCGCCGGCGCCGCCGCTTCCGCTGCCACGGCCTCCGCGGGCTTCTCTTCCTCGACGCGCAGCGCCACCACGTGCGCGATGATGCGCTCCGGCTCCGTCAGCAGTTTCATCTTCGCCGGATCCAGCGGAATTTCCGAGGCCCGCAGCTGCTTGCCCAGCATCAGCTCGCTCACGTCCATGCGGAACTCCGTCGGAATGTCCGCGGGCAAGCACTCGATTTCCACTTCCCGCGTCACCGTCTCGAAGATCCCGCCCTGCTGCTTCACGCCCGCGGGCTCGCCGAAGGTGTGCACCGGAACGCGCACGCGCATGCGCACGTCCATGGCCACCCGCAGCAGGTCCACGTGCAGCAGGTTCCCGCTCAGCGGGTCCACCAGCCAATCCTTCAGGATCGCCGGCTGCTGCTGCCCTTCGTAGCTCACCTGGAACAGCGTGTTGTGCCCCGACTGCGAGCGGAAAATCGCCAGCAGTTGCTTGGTGTTCACCGCCAGCGGCACCGCTCCGCCCTTGCCGCCATACAGCACGGCGGGGACTTGCCCCGTCAGGCGCAGCCGCTTGGCTTCGTTCTTCCCCCGGCTCGCGCGGGGTGTTCCTTCCACGATAATTTGTGCCATACCGTCCCTGTCCTTCCTTCACCTGTCATCCGGAGTCCCGGTGCATTTCACCGGGGCGAAGCATCTCGGCTTTTGCCGCACCGGCGCTTGTCCGGTTGAGACCTTCGGGCCGCGACATTGTCCCGGCCCTCGCCATGACGGAAAATACTCTAGATAAACAACTCGCTGATCGAGGTCTCTTCGTGGATCGAGCGGATGCCCCGCGCCAGCAGGTCCGCGATGCTCAGCACCTTGATCTTCGAAAGCTCGCTGCCCCCCTGCGTGAGCGGCACCGAATCCGTCGCCACCACTTCGGTGATCTGCGACTTGGCAATGCGTTCCACCGCCGGCCCCGAGAGCACCGCGTGCGTGCACGCCGCGTATACCTGCGTCGCGCCTTCCTTCAGCAGCGCCTCCGCGGTCTTCACCAGCGTTCCCGCCGTATCGATGATGTCGTCCACGATCAGCGCGCTGCGCCCCCGCACGTCGCCGATCAGGTGCATCACTTCGCTGACGTCCACGTCCACCCGCCGCTTGTCCACGATCGCCAGCGGCGCATCCACCTTCTTCGCGAAGAACCGCGCCCGCTCCACCCCGCCCGCATCCGGCGAAACCACCGTCAGGTTCGGCAGTTTCTTGCTCCGGAAGTAATCCACCAGCACCGGCGAAGCGTACAAATGGTCCACCGGCACGGTGAAATAGCCCTGAATCTGCGGCGCGTGCAGGTCCAGCGTCAGCGCCCGGCTGGCCCCCGCCGTCTCCAGCAGGTCCGCCACCAGCTTCGCGGAGATCGGCACCCGCGGCTTGTCCTTGCGGTCCTGCCGCGCGTAGCAGTAGTACGGAATCACCGCCGTGATGCGCCACGCCGACGCGCGCTTGAACGCGTCGATCATCAGCAGCAGCTCCATCAGGTGGTAATCCACCGGATTGCTGCACGGCTGCACCACGAACACATCCGCCCCGCGCACGTTCTCCAGAATCTGGAAATAGATCTCCCCGTCGCTGAACTTCCCCAGCACCTGCCGCCCCAGCGGCATCCCGAAACTCCGGCAGATGTTCTCGGCCAGCGGCCGGTTCGCGGTCCCCGAAAATATCTTGAATCGCTCCTCGTTCACGGCGCATTCGCTCCGGCATCCGCTCGTGGCGGCTGCATTACGGCTGGAACTGTCGGGAATGACGCAGAGTGACCGTCGCGGCTCAAACGGGACGTTTCAGCGCCCGCAGATACCTCTCCCGGGAGAGAGTTTCGCAGACAAACGTCTGGTCGTTCGGAAACCCGCAAACGGCTCGGCGCGCCTTGGCTGGGCTCGGGAATACTCCAAACACCGCCGAACCGCTACCCGCCAGCAAGGCTTCTGCAGCTCCTTCGCGAAGCAAGGCCCGCTTGATCTTCCCAAGCCGGGGGATGCGCCGGAAAATGGCCCGCTCGAAATCGTTCACCAGGCCCGTTCCCTGCGCGCTCCACGAGAGAGCACAGAACCTCCAGAGTTTAGGGCTTGCCGCGCTTTTTGTCAACGCGGGCGCCCCCAGCCAGCGATAGGCGTCCGCCGTGGGCACCCGGATGCCCCGTGGCGCCACGATCAGCACCGTCTGCCGCGGCCCGTCTTCCAGCGGATAGATCTCATCCCCGCGGTTCACTCCCAGCGCCCGCCCCCCGAGCAGGAAGAACGGCACGTCCGCCCCCAGGCTCGCCCCCAGCTCCATCAACCGCGGCAGCGCCAGCGTCCGCCCCGTCAAGCGCAGGTAGCCCGTCAGCGCCGCCGCCGCGTCGCTCGACCCGCCCCCCAGCCCGCCCCCGGCGGGGATCTTCTTGCGCAGCTCGATCTCCACCCCGCCGCGCACCCGCAGCTCTTTCTGCAGCGCCTGGACGGCCCGGTACACCAGGTTGCCCTCGACCGGCTCGCTCGCCAGCGCTTCGTTGCCGCGGATCGTCAGCGTGATCCCCGGCCGCGCCGCCGCCCGCAGCCGCAGCTCGTCGTGCAGCGACACGCTCTGAAAAATCGTGCGCAGCTCGTGATACCCGTCGGGACGCTTCCCGAAGATCTCCAGTTGCAGATTGATTTTGGCGAACGCGGGAATGCGGACTTCGCGCATGGCGGCTATCGCGGCTTGGCGCTTTCGCCCGCGGGCTTCTGCGCCGCGATATGGTGTTTCACCTGTTCCAGTTTCTTTTCCAGCTCCGCGAGCTTTTCCGTTTCCAGCTCCGAAGGCAGCGCGCGGCGCCACTCCGCCAGCGCCTGCTCCCATTCCGCCGCGGCCAGCTCCTTGCGCCCGGTCCGGAAATAGACGTCCCCGAGATGGCTGTGAATCGTGGGGTCCTGGCTTTCCCGCTGCAGCGCCTTGCGCAGCGTCGTCTCCGCCTCGGCCATCTTGTTCTGCTTGTAATAGATCCAGCCCAGGCTGTCCAGATACGCCCCGCTGTACGGCTCTTCCGTCAGCGCCCGCTGCACCAGCCCGTGCGCCTCGTCCAGCCGCAGCCCCAGGTCCCCCAGCATGTACCCGTAATAGTTCAGCACCGCGGCGTTCCGCGGGTTCACCGCCAGCGCCTTCTTGAACTCCGTCTCCGCCCGCTCGAACAGCTTCTGCCGCTCGTAGATCGCGCCCAGCAGAAACCACACCATCTCGTTCTCGCGCGCCCCGCCCGGCAGCGCTTCCGCCAGCCGCGCCGTCGCTTCCGCTTCCGGGAACCGCCGCGCCCGCTCGTAGATCTGCGCCATGTTCAAATACGTGTCGCGGTCCGCCGCCGTGTGCGTCAGTTGCTTGCGCAGGATCTCCACCGCCTGCTCCACCTGCCCGCTCTCTCCCAGCAGCAGCGCCTGACTGGCCCGCACTCCCGGATCGTTCGGATACTTCTCCAGCGCCTTCTTGGCTTCCTCCAGCGCCCGCGGCAGATTTTTCGCCGCCCGCCAGGTGTCGATCATCAGCAGCCGTGCGCGCCGGTCCTCTTCCTCCCCCATCCGCTGCATCTCTTCGAAACTGTAGATCGCCGCCTGGTAGTTCTGCACCTCGCGGTACAGTTGCCCCAGTTGCTGATACACGATCGCCAGCGTGCGCCGGCTCGAGGGCGCCGCGGCCGCCTGCCCCTTCATCCCCGCCGCGGTATCCGAAAGCACCCGGATGGCGTCTTCATAGCGCCCCTGCGCTTCGTACAACAGCGCCTCGTTGTACAGCACCTCGATGTTCCCCGGAGCCTTCTGCCGCGCCTTCACCAGGCTGTTTTCCGCCTCCTCCAACTGGTGCAGTTCGCGGTAGATCTGCCCCAGCCGCAGAAAGACCTCCGCGTTCTCCGGCTCCGCCTCCGCCAGCCGCTGGTACACCCCCAGCGCTTCCTTGTACTTCTCCTCCGACAGCAGCGTCTGCCCCAGTCCGCGCTGATGCCCCAGTTCCCCCGGCTCCAGCTCCGCCGCCTGCCGGTACGCCCGCTCCGCCTTGCCCAGCTCGCGCATCTGCGTGTACGTGTCGCCCAGCAGGTCCAGCAGCGTTGCCGACGGCGTCTGTCCCATCAGCCCTTCCAGAAGCTTCGCCGCCTCTTCCGACCGCCCTTCATCGCTCAGCAGTTGCGTCAACTGCTCCACCGCCGCTTCGTTCTCCGGCTCCCGCTTCAATATCCCGCGCAGCACCTCTTCGGCCTTCTCGTTGGCGTTTTGCAGCCGGTAGAGCCGCGCCAGCCACAGCGCCGATTCCTGGTCCGCGGGGTCCAGGCGCAGAATTTCCCGGTACTGTTCCGCCGCATGCTGCAGCGCTTCCGGCTGTCCCGTGACCGCGTTCAGGTCCCCCAGGCTCAGCAAATAGATGCGCGCCAGCAGCCGCCGCGCCGCCAGGTTGTTCGCATCGCGCTGCAGAATCTCCGTCGCTTCGCGCACCGCGTCCGGCACCCGCTGCGTCTTCCAGTACATCTCCGCCAGGCGCTCCCCGATCACCGGCGTGCCGGGATCCAGCGCGTAGGCCCGCTTGTAATACTCCAGCGCCTGCGTCGCATACTCCGTCTGGCTCGTGGACTCGTACATCAGCTCCGCGATGTGCCCCATCATGTAATTGTAGTAGGCGTCGGCGCGGCTCTCTCCGCTCGCCGCGCCCCGCGCCTGGCTCGGCCCCGTGCCGCCGGCCGCGAACACCGGCGCCGCTGCGGCCGCCGGCCCTTGCTGCCCGTACAGCGACACCCCGGCCGCCGCCACCCCCAGCGCCGCGACGATCAGCTTGCCGCTACAGCTTCGAAGTAGGTTCATCTCTTGCGCCTCAAACCATAAATTATCCCATGCGGGCCGGACGCGGTCAAAAACCAACTGCAAAGCAATTCCCCGCGCGGCAAGTGCCCCCAGGGGGAACAAAAAAAAGAGTTGCCTTATTTCCTTATTTCTGCAATTATCGAAATACCATGAGGCCCGATCCCCTGCTCGTCGCCCGCACCGCTCAGCGCTTTGCCGCTCTCGGCGCCGCCCCCCGCTTGCAGATCGTCCGCGCCCTGCTGGCCGCGCATCCCGGCGGCCTCTGCGCCGGAGACATTCAGGAAGAGCTGGACATCCCCGCTTCCACCCTCTCCCACCACCTGGAAAAGCTGAAGCAGGTGGGCCTGATCACCGTGCGGCGCGAAAGCCAGTTCTTGTGGTACGCCGCGGAAACCGGCGCCCTGCGCGAGCTGCTCGGGTTTCTCTACGACGAGTGCTGCACGCGCAGCCGCGCCGTACCCCCGGAGGCCATCGTGCACCTGAAGGTCTGAGCGTAACCGCCCTCTTCGGCGGGCGGGAATTTTCTTGCTGCTCGGCAAGTTGACCGCTTTGCGGTCACACATACAGCTGACCGCTTTGCGGTCACGTATACAAAGGAGAACACCATGTCCGACACCAACATTCAGGAAGCGGTCAAGCAGAAGTACGCGGCGGCGGCCCGCCAGGTCACCAGCGGCGGCAGCGCCTGCTGCGGCGGCGGCGCCGAGCTCTCCGCCTGCGATCCCATCACCACCAATCTCTACGACGAAACCCAGAAAGCCGCTCTTCCCGCCGAGGCCGTCAGCGCTTCCCTCGGCTGCGGCAATCCCACCGCACTCGCCCAGCTACAACCCGGCGAAATCGTCCTCGACCTCGGCTCCGGCGGCGGCATCGACGTCCTGCTCTCGGCGCGCCGCGTCGGCCCCGCGGGCAAAGCCTATGGCCTGGACATGACCGACGAGATGCTGGCCCTGGCGCGCGAAAACCAGCGCAA
>JAIQEV010000044.1 GCA_020073585.1 Terriglobia bacterium | reverse complement strand
CGTGGCGTGGCAAAAGGAGTTCAATGAGGAGCGGCCGCACAGCGCGCTGGGCTATCAGACCCCAGCCGCGTATGCGCGGCAACTTCTTCCTGCGCCTGGCTCCGCGCTTCGCGCTACGCCAGGCGCAGGAACTCTCTCACAGAGTGCGAATGTCGTATGATCCAGCCTGCGGATCCGGGGGGCAGGTCAAGTTGACTCTTGTGAAGAATGGTCACGTCACCGGAAGCTGATTCGTGCTTACCTATGTCGATGGTGATCGGATTTGCTGAATAATTCAACAATCCAGGTCAGGGTGAGTGTGGTGAGAGCAGCTATGAGAGTCATTACAACTGGCAGCCAGTGGTCAAACCATAAGTAGACGGCCTGCGGCCAATCCAACAGGCGCTCGGCTTCGAGATAGGCGAAGAAGTACGGCAACGCAAGGAGCGCCAGAGTGCAAATCAGGGCCAAGGATGTCCTCACGGTTGGCCTCCTGCTAGAACTTCCAATCCCTTTTCAAATCCGTAGATTTCGAGCGCTTCGCGCCGCTTCCGGTTGTCGAACGGATCGTTCGTGTAGAGCCAATAGCTTTTCGCGTCTACTTCGAGATTGGCGACCTTCGCCAGTTCTGGCGTCTTAATGAGAAGCTGCTGCTTGGGGCGAGTGTCGAGATGAGTTCGATTTCGTTTTCGTTAAGATTGAACTGGCGACGGTACAGATCCCGGTCCATGTCCGGGTTGGCAAGGAAGATTTTCGTCGGGCAGCTTTCAATGATGATGTCGAGGATTTCCGACTTTCGCAGTTCGTCGAGCGATTGCGTCGAGAGGATCATCGCGGCGTTCTGCTTCTGCCAGGTCTTGAGCGCCTTGATGATGTAGCTCTTGATGGCCGGGTTTTTCAGAAACAGCCAAGCCTCGTCGATGAAGAACGCCTTGAATGTGTGGCTGATCTTCGGATGGCAGATGGAGGCGTTGGCCCGATGCAGGATGTAGAAGAGCAACGGCTCCAGCACTTCCGGGTATTGGTTCATCCCCTGAAAGTCGAAGCATTGGAATCGGGAGAAGGTGATCGTGTCCTCGGCATTGTCGAAGACGAAATCGAACTGCCCGCCTGTGGTCCACCTGGCGAGGCGGTCGGCGAGGCGGCGGTCAAGTGTATTCGACAGGACGGTGAGCGTCCGAAGAGCTGGCTCGATTTCGTACAGGTTCTCGATCTGGTGATAAAGGTCGCGCTCCTCGGCGGGCGTCAGCTCCAGCGGCGAGGAGCCCTGAATCAGAACTCTGAGAAAAAGAACGAGAAAGTCGAGATTCTCTTTCGTCGGTGGAACCGAGAACGGGTTGATTTTGAAACCGGGCGAATTAAGGCCGACGCGGACATACGTGCCGCCAAAGATCAGGTCGTAGGCGTAATTCGACGTCACGCCTGCCAACCGGTCCGTCTTCGACGTGCGGTTGCCCGCAGCATCCACCGTGTAGCTCGCCCCGTCAATGGTACTCGCCCCCGCCTGGTGCAGCACGCTCTGCAGCCGCGAGAGATTGTCGTACGCCGGGCGGAGAGCATCAAGGGCTGGTGGGCGGGGGAGAGGGCGCGGGGGGCATGGCGAAGGGGGTCAGGCCCTCGGGATCCTCGTCGGGCTGAACGAGCCAGACCTGGCGGTCGCGGTAATAGTTGAGGAGTTTGCGGTTCTGGGCGGGGTCCATTTCGCGGGCCCAGACGATTTTGGCGGCGTCGATGGCGGCGTCGTTATAGACCCATTCTTCGTGAACATTGTGAAGCGCGGCGTAGCGCACCAGGACGAGCTGCTTTCCCGGCATCTGCTGGAGCTTTGCGGAAACGTGAGCGCGGCGCCAGTTGCCCATGTTGCCGTTCCAGTCCCAGGCGTAGGGATCGGCGAAGCGCTGGTAGAGGCCCGAGCCGACGGTGAAGAGCAGGAGCAGGAAGAGCAGGCGGGAAAGGCCCACGCCGGCGGGGCGGCGGGCGAAGCGCAGGGTGCGCAAGTGCCGCAGGCACTGGAGGAGCAGGGCATAGAGCGCGCAAATTACCGGGGCGGCATAGTGCGGGAGCGGCCAGATCACGGCGAAGAGCCCCAGGGCGCTGAGGGCCAGGGTTACGAGCAGCAGGCGCATGCGGCGGTCGCGGAAGAGCAGGGGCAGGCAGAAAAGCAAGGGGAACGCGCCAGGCCAGAAGAAGGCCTCGGTGTAATTTTCCAGTTTTTCCCGGGAGACGGACTTTACATCGTCCCAGGACCTGGAATACTCGCTGCGCGCCCAATCGTTGTAAAGGTCTTCCAACTGGGTATTGTGGTAGTGCTGCAGAGGTCTCTGGGGCTGCCAGAGGAAAAGCCCGACCGGATCATAGGTGCGCATGTATAAGTTATAAGGCAGGAGCAGGGCGTTGCCCGTCAGCGTGAAGTTGTAATAAGCCGTGAATGCCGCCAGAAGAACGACCAGCACGGCCACCGGCGCGACGACCCGGCGGAAGGTCACGCGCAGCGGCGGCGACGAGCGGCCGCCGAGCCACCACAAGAGAGCCGCCGCGGCCGGCAGGCAGAGGATCAGGCCTTCGAGGGGCCGGCTGCTGGCCAGGATCACGACGCCCAATCCGAGCAGCCAGGCGTGCCCGGTACGCGGCTTGCGAAAGATGCGCGGGAGGGCCCCCAGCAGCAGCGCGCCTCCGACCGCGGCCACCGCGCCGCCCCAGTAGCTGTTCACCCAGTAGCTGATGAGGGCCAGCTTGAGGAGCACGATCAGGCCGCCGAGCAAAGCCCAGCGGGCGGGCAGCCAGGCCTGGAGCATCCAAGTGATCGCGGCGCACATGGCGGCCACGCTGAGGAGCACGCCGATCCAGGGATGCCCGAGAAGCTGGCCGGCGGCCAGGACCAGGCCCTGCGCCGGGGGAAATTTCGAGGAGTAGGTGGGGAACCAGTTGACGTGGAAGGTTTCGAAACTCAGCCACAGGGGATGCGGGGGATTGGCCAGGCGGCCGTGGGCGAAGGTGTCGGCGGCCAGCAGGTAGCTAAATTCGTCGTGGTTGCCGGGGACCGGCACGGGAATCAGCGGAAGGAGCGCCAGGCGCAGCAGGATAGCCACAAAAAAGATCAGCACGACCACGAAGGTGCGGCGGGCGGCCAGGCGCGAAAAGGCGGCTTCGACGGGCCGGAAGAAGCGGTCGGCGAAGCGCGGCACGAGCCCCGCGAGAAGCAGCAAAACAGCCACGAGCAGACCGGACCAGCTAAGCAAACGGACTCTCCTCTCGGGCCCGGGGCGGTGTGTCGCAGCGGCGCAAAGCCCAGGGCCGCCTTGCGCCTTCCCGTGCACCGGAAATTCTCCATTGTGCATGGGAGAGCGCCGGGATTCCAGCAAAACTGCCTGCGGGTAGTTGCGGAGCAGAGATGCAGCGGACTGCGGAAAAAGGCTAGAACAAGTGCAGCGGCCTTTCCAGACGGGCAAAGGATTACAACGATGCGGGGCTGAAAGATGCCGGGCTAAAACCCGGCATCTACATGGGGGGAGATGGCGGGGCGCGGATTCTATGTGTGACCGCGAAGCGGTCGTCAATATGGGTGACCGCAAAGCGGTCAACGCGCTGGGGTGTAGGGAGTCAGCTCGCCGGGATGGTCATCGGGCTGCACGAGCCAGGCCTGACGGTCATCCAGTAGCTGAGGAGTCCGAACTTGAGGATGGCGATGACGCCCCCGAGAAAGGCCCAGCGCGCGGGAATCCAGGCCTGCAACATCCACACGAGGGCCGCGCACATCGCGGCGTTGCTCAACAAGACGCCGATCCACGGGTGGCCCAGGAAGTGGCCGAGCAGCAGCACGAAACCCTGGGCCGGAGGGTACATCGAGGAGTAGGTGGGAAACATATTGATGTGAAAGGTCTCGAAGCTGACCCACAGGGGATGGGTGGGGTTGGCGAGCCGTCCGTGGGCAAAAGTATCGCCCATCAGCAGGTAGCTGAATTCGTCCGCGACGCCGGGCACGGGCACGGGAATCAGGGGGAGGAGAGCGAGACGCAGAGCGATGGTGGAGAAGAAGATCAAGGCAATGGCGGCGGTGCGGCGCGCGGCGATCCTGGAAAAGCAGCTTTCCAGAGAGTGGAACCAGCGTTCGCCGAGGCCCGGCGCCAGCCAGGCGATGGCCAGCACGAGCGCGATGATCAGCCAATCCCAATGCGGCACGCGGCTTCTCCTTGCACGGCGGGGTACGGGGCATCCCGCTCGCGCGACGCTCCTTGCCGATGCGGAGTCCTATTTTTTCGTTGAAGCGCACTGCTTGTCCATGACCGAACTGGCGGCAGTTTCCTTCCCGGAAGTCCGGAGGTTTCCGAAGGCAGCAGCGGCTTGCGCGATTCCCGCGCGGAACACAGGGGAACAGGAGGCGTATTCCCTTGGCGGTACAGACGTGGTGCAATAGAGCGCGGAGGGTGCGGAGTTGGAAAGCAAGAGCGTCCGGGAAAAGAACGCGGGGAGCGCCGCCCGAGTTGCGGGCGCTGGCCACGCCGCGCGCGCGCGCTGAACTCCATGGCCATGGATACTCACGCGCAGTCGGTCCTCAGCGAGCATCGCCGCGTCTGGCAGGAGAAGGCGGTGCTGCGGCGCATCTACCAGGAGGAATTCTTTGCGCGGCTGATCGCCGCGCGCAAGCCGGGCGGGATTGCGGTGGAGATCGGGGGAGGCCCCGGGCATCTGCGGGAGCTGCTGCCGGAGATCATCTCGACGGATATCGTGCGGATGCCCTGGCTGGACGCGGTGGCCGACGCCCAGGAGCTGCCGTTCCGGAGTTGCAGCGTCAGCAATATCCTGGGCCTGGATGTTGCGCATCACCTGGCCGCGCCGATGAAGCTTCTGGAGGAAGCGCAGCGGATTCTGGTTCCCGGGGGGCGGCTGGTTCTGGTGGAGCCGTGGATCACGCCGTTTTCGTATCTCGTGTATCGCTATTTCCACCAGGAAGGGTGCGATCTTACGGCGCGCCCGTGGGAAAAGAATCCCGGCGCGGGGGCGCAAGAGAAGAAAGCGTTTGACGGCAATCCGGCCATACCCTATCTGCTCTTCGGGCCGCGGCATTTGCGGGAGACGCTGGGGGCGCTGCCGGGTTTGCGGCTGGTGCGGATGGAGCGTTTTTGCCTGTTTGCGTACTTGCTCAGTATGGGCTTCCAGCGCTGGAACCTGCTGCCGGAAGCGCTGTATCCCGCGGTTGCGAAATGCGAGCGCGCGACGCTGCCGCTGTGGCGTTCGCTGGCGGCGCTGCGTATTCTGCTGGTTCTGGAAAAGTCCGCCTAGTTCGGGAAGGGTATTCCCTTCGCGGGGCAGGCGTGGTGCAATGACTGGCGGAGGGCGGCGTGCCGGCAAACAATCCTGGTGGGGAGAAGAGCATCGAAGTTTCCGTCGTCATCCCCTGTCTGAACGAAGTCAACTCCGTGGGCATCTGCGTGCAGAAAGCGTTGCAGGCCTTCCGGGACGCCGGGTTGCGCGGGGAAGTTGTGGTTGCCGATAACGGCTCGACGGACGGATCGGTGGAAGCGGTGCGGGCCCGCGGCGGGCGGGTGGTGGAGGTGCCGGAGCGCGGATACGGGTCGGCGCTGCGCGCCGGCATCCGGACGGCGCAGGGCGCGTTCATCGTGATGGGCGACGCCGACGACAGCTACGATTTCTCGGAAGTGCCGCGCTTTGTGGAGGCCTGGAGACGCGGCTTCGATGTGGTCATGGGCAATCGCTTCCGCGGGGAGATCAAGCCCGGGGCCATGCCCTGGCATCACAAGTACTTCGGGAATCCGGTTCTTACCGCGCTGCTCAATCTGTTTTTTCACGCCGGAATCGGGGACAGCCACTGCGGCATGCGGGGGTTTACGCGGGCCATCTTCGACCGCATGGACCTGCGCTGCACGGGGATGGAGTTTGCCTCGGAGTTCATCATCAAGGCCGCGCAACTGGGCGCGCGCATCACCGAGATTCCCATCATTCTCTGGCCGGACAAGCGCGGACGCCCGCCGCATCTGCGCAGCTTCCGCGACGGGTGGCGGCATCTGCGCTTCATGCTGCTGTACGCGCCGAACTGGCTGTTCCTCCTGCCCGGAGGAATGCTCCTGGTATTGGGGCTGTTCCTGACGTTCTGGCTGCTGCCGGGGCCGCGGACCATACGCCCCGGGGTGGTTCTGGACATCCACACCATGATCTTCGGGGTGATCTTCACGCTGCTGGGGGCGCAGATCATTTCCGTGGGTTTCTTTGCGAAGGTGTTTAGTTATGCGGAGCGATTCGACCGCCGGCAGATTTCGCTGAAGCGCGCGCTGCGGCGGGTGACGCTGGAGCACGGGCTGCTGTTGGGGGGACTGCTGTTCTTGGCGGGCCTGGCGGGCAGCGGGTACGTGGCGTGGCAATGGGCGGGCAGCGGATTCGGGCCGCTGCATGAGGTGCGGCAGGTGCTGTTCTGGTCCATGTGGCTGTTTCTCGGGGTGCAGATCGTGTTTTCGTCGTTTCTTCTGAGCATGCTGGGGATCAGCCGCGGCACGTATATCGGGGATTACGAGCGCTCGGGGGAGCGCTGAGGACTGGCGGAGCGTTGCGGCTGGCTTTGCCGGGGCGGGCGAGAGAGCCGGGGCGCCTTAGCGTTCGATCTCGACTTCGGTGAGTTTGCCGGCGGCGGGCTTGGCGTTTTTGAGCTGCTTGTGGTCCTCGGGAATGTCGGAGAGGGCCAGCTTGAGGTTGCCGGCATTGGTGGCATAGAGGAGCGCGGTCTCGTACTCGATGAGGCCCTCGCGGACGAAGCGCTCGAGCTCGCCGTCGAAGTGCTGCATGCCGTCGTTGGTGCCGTCGCGCATGGCGTCGAGCAGGGACTTGCCTTCGTGCTCGCCTTTTTCCACATATTCCCGGGTGCGCATGGTGGATTTGAGGATTTCCAGGGCGGCCACGCGTCCTTTGGATTCCTTGCGAGGGAGCAGGCGCTGGGAAATGATGTAGCGGAAGGATTTGGAAAAGCGCGCGCGGATGCCCTGTTGCTCGTTGAGGGGGAAGGAGCCGATGATGCGCTCGACGGTCTTGGCGGCGTCGGTGGTGTGCAGAGTGGAGAGGACCAAGTGTCCGGTTTCCGCGGCTTCCAGGGCGATCTCGATGGTTTCGCGGTCGCGCATCTCGCCGACGAGAATGACTTTGGGGGCCTGGCGCAGTGCGGCGCGCAGGGCCAGGGCGAAGGTGGGCGTGTCGCTGTGCAGCTCGCGCTGGTGCACCGTGCTTTTCTTGTGGCGGTGCAGGAATTCGATGGGGTCCTCGATGGTCAGGATGTGGATGGCGCGCGTGGAGTTCATGAGGTCCACGATGGCCGCGAGGGTGGAGGACTTGCCGGAGCCGGTGGGTCCGGTGACCAGGGCGATGCCGTTGCGCAGTTCGGCGACCTCGGCGATCTGCGGAGGCAGGCGCAGTTCCTCGAACGAGGGGATGGCATTGGGGATGACGCGCATGACGATGGCGCAGGTGCCGCGCTGGCGGAAGATGTTGACGCGGAAGCGGGCGAGTCCGGAGACGGCGTAAGAGAGGTCCGCGGAGCCTTCCTGCTCGAGCTTGCGCGCGGGGTGCTCGATGCCGCCGATGAGGTCCCTGGCAATCTGCTCGGTCATCTGGGGAGTCAGGGATTCCAGGCCTTTGAATTTGAGTTCGACCAACTCGCCGCTGGATTCCACCTGAGGGGCGCGGCCCGGGGAGAAGATGAGGTCGCTGACGTGGTCGCGGGCCTTGAGCATAGCCCCCACCAGTTGAGGCAGGGGGATGGCGGGTGCTTGCGGGGGCGGCTGTGGTGGCGTGCTCATCGGGTCCTCGGCGACACCTGTAGTGCAGGGTCGTAACAAAAAGTGATGCTTCCGGCCAAGCAGTCCATCCGGGCTCGCGCCCGCGCTGGGAAGGAGTTTCCAGTGTAGCGGAAGCGACTCCGGGGAAGGGCTGCGGCAAGAACCGGGTGTGCCGTGAGAGTCCACAATCCAGAATCCTTGCTCCGGAATCGGGCAAGGGCCTGCGGAGAAAAAGAAAGCGGGCCGCAGCGTGGTGCTGCGGCCCGCGCTGTTGCCGAGGCCGGCGGTGAATGCCGCGCTCAGGGTTTGGTGGCGCTGTCGATGAAGCTGGCCACGTTCTTCTTGAGCTTGGCCAGGTCCTCGTCGCGAAGGTACATCATGTGTCCGGCCTCGTAGTACTGCAGATGGATGTTGCCGCGCAGTTTATCCGAGAGGCCCAGGTGGTCCATGGTGTATTCGGTGCCGTAGAAGGGCGTAGCCAGGTCGTAGATGCCGTTTTCCACCTCGATCTTGAGGCGCGGGTTGGTGATCATGGCCTGGACGAGGTCGCCTTCGACATTGGGCGCGCCGGGGAAGCCGAAGTTCTCGCCGCTCTGGTGTTTCCAGTCCCAGACGCGGAAGGCGCCCTCGGCGGCGGGCTTGTAGCTCTTGTCCTGGCCGAATTTCAGCTCCTCGCGGACGTAGGAATTGAAGACCGCGATGAAAGCCCCGCCGATGGCGGGTTCCAACGGGTCGTATTCGGCGTATTCGCCGATCTGGTCGTAGCTGGGCCCGGAGAAGCGGGCATCGAGGCGTCCGGTGGTGAGGCCGCGGCTGCGCTGCAGCTCCTTCATGAACTGGAAGAGGTTGACGCGGAGATTGGCCTTGGCGATGTACTCCTCGCTCAAGCCCGTGAAGCGCGCGAGTTTTTTGGCGGTCTCCGCTTTTTCGGCGGCGCTGAGGTTGGAGCCCTGCAGCAGAGCGCTGGAGTAGGGGCCCTGAGCGAAGCGCCGCGCTTCCTCGAGAAACGGCTGGAGGTTTTCGGGGCGGTCCTTGAGCATCTTGTGATACCAGGCGGTGGCGGCGTAGCTGGGGAGGTAGAGGATGTAGGGCATGTCCTGGCCGGCGGAGAAGGAGATGGAGCCGAGGTCGAGGACGTTGGAGACGAGCACGATGCCGTTGAGGAAGAGGTTGTCATGCTCTTGCATGTAGGCCGCCAGGGCCGCGGAGCGGAACGTGCCGTAGCTCTCGCCCATCAGGAATTTGGGAGAGTTCCAGCGGTTGTTGCGGCTCACGTAGGTGGTGATGAACTGGGCGATGGATTTGACGTCCTGGTCCACGCCCCAGAAGTCCTTGTCCTGGGCCTTGCCGACGGCGTGGCTGAAGCCGGTGCCGACGGGGTCGATGAACACCAAGTCGGCCTTGTCCAGCAGGCAGTCGGGGTTGTCGCTGAGCTTGTAGGGCGCGGGCGGGGTCATTTCCGCGTTGGTGGTGAGCACGCGGCGCGGCCCCACCGAGCCCATGTGCAGCCAGACGGAGGAGGAGCCGGGGCCGCCGTTGTAAAGAAAGACCACCGGGCGCTGGGTGAGGTCCTTGAGGTCGCTGCGGGTGTAGGCGATGGAAAAGAGCAGCGCGGTGGGTTCGCCCTTGTCGTCCTTGAGGAGGATGGTTTGCGCGGTGGCTTTGTAGGGGATGGTCTGTCCGGCGATCTTGATGGAGTGCTCGGTCACCGATGATTCTTCCTTGGGGGCGGCGCTCGCGGCGCCGGCGGGTGTCTCGGCGGGCTTCGCTTCCTTGGCTTCTTTTTCCTGCGCCAGCAGGCCGGCGGGCACGGACAGCGCCAGCAATGCGAATCCCAGGAACAGCTTGAGGCCGTTGGGCCAATTCATCGTTTCGCTCCTCGCGTGCAATGTGCAATTCCCATTCGCGGACCATTCGTATGACCGCAGAGCGGTGCACGAAATGGTACGCGCTTGATTAGACGCACGGCAAAGGCTTTTTGTTCAAAAAATGTGGGTGGGGCGGAAAAGGAGAGGCAGGGGGGCAGGTCCTACCGGGACAGGGCGCCGCGAAGCACCAGGCACAGGGCGCCGTCTGGCGCGGGCTGGGCAATGGCCAGGGCCGCGCAATCGTGGACGATCCAATCGGCGCCGGCGGCGAGGAGCTCGGCGTCGCTGGCCGTGGTGCGCAGGGCGATCACCCGGGCGCCCGCGGCTTTGCCCGCGCGGATGCCGGCGGGGGCGTCCTCGAGGACCACGCAGTCGGCCGCGGGAAGGCCGAGCAGGAGAGCGCCCTGCAGATAAGGCTCGGGGTCGGGCTTGCCGCGGGTGATGTCGCCGGCCGTGACCAGTTTTTCCGGCAGGGGCAATCCCGCGGCACGGAGGCGCACGGCGGCCAGCGGGCGGGTGCAGGAGGTCACGATGGTCCAGCAAGAGCGCGGCAGGGCCTGCAGCAGTTCGCGGGCGCCGGGCAAGGGAAGCACGCCGTCGAGATCGGCGATCTCGCGGCGCTCGACCTCGCGGTCTTCCGCGGCATGGTCGGCGTGGGGCAGGAGTTCGCGGATGGTGGCCAGACTGGGGCGGCCATGGGCCTGGCGCACGACTGCGCCGGGATCGAAGCCGCGCTCGCGCGCCCAAGTGGTCCATACGCGAGCGACCGCGGGGGTGGAATCCACGAGCACGCCGTCGAGATCGAAGAGCACGCCGCGGCAGTGAATGCGCGTCATATTCCAATGATAGCGGGAATTCGGCGGATATTTTCAGGGGGAGCGGCATTGCCTCATATGAAACGGCCTGGCTGGACAGTGCCGAGAGGATATTTTGCGCGTGCTATAAATGTGAGCAGGGAATGGATTGGCGCGTAGCAAGGAATATGCAAAAGGCCACAGTGAATTGCGCATCCGGCGATGTTCCTCTCTCTCCAAGAAGCTTTTCGCCGCGCCGGGCGACGCGGGTGAACTGCCATGTCTAAGCACAGTGCGGCGAGCAAAGCATCGAGCAGCGCCTTCCTGCTGGCGGTGGCGCTGCTGTCCGTGGGGTTATCGCTGGCGCCGGCGCCGGCGAGAGCGCAAGGATGCACGCCACCGGAGCCGGCGGACGGGCGCGTTTCCGGGGCGTGGTGGTCGCAGTACGCGGCGTGGTGCCGCGCGAACGGGGGAAGCACGTGGCAGAACAGCTCCGGCGGGGGATGCACGCCGGGCCCGAACTGGAAGTGCGGCGGCAGCAGCTCTTCGGCGGCCACGGGCCAGGACGCGCTGAATCAGGCCGCCTATCAGCTCGGCTCGGCCTTGGGACAAGCGCTGGTGACTTGGATGTTCGGCAACAACAACCCGCAAGCGCGCGCCGAGCGGGAGGCCTTCCTGCGCGACCTGGAGCAAAAAAAGCGCGAAGCCGCGCGAAGACACCGCCTGGCGGAGGCGCAGCGCATCCAGGGAATGCAAGACCGTCTGTATGCGCGCTTGAAATTGAACGGGCTGGAGGAGCTGCACCTGAAGGACATCGATGACCAGGCGCCCGGCAGCGGGTTGAAAATGAAGATGAGAGACGACCCTCCGCAGGGTTACGGGATTCAGGGGCTGCCCGGAACGTATGTCGGGGGACCGCAGGGAGGGGCGAGCGGCGATGCGCCCTCCGGCAAAACGCAAACGGGGAGCGGGGAAAGCGCGGGGAATTCCGGCGGGGAAGGCAAGGGCATTCCGGGTTTGCCGGGAATCTACGTCGGAGGTCCGCGCGAGGAAAGATTCTCGCTGGGCGGCGCGGGCGCGACGCCGGCAAATGCGGCGCAGGGTGACGCATTGCAGGCGAAGGCGGTGATCGTCGGGAAAGACGGACAGCCGGATTTTCAGAACATGTCGCCGCAACAGATCGCGGAGCTGAGAGAGCAGGTGTCGGCGCTGCCGGCGGACCGCCTGGACCGGATGATCACGGGCACGCCAGAGGCGAAGGAAACGGGAGCGGCGGGCGCGAATGGGAACGAAGCTCCGGCGCTGGCGTTCAAACCTTCTCCGCAGGCGCAATTGGCGGCAGGAACGGGAGCGTCAACTCCCGCGGGGAGCAATTCGCCGGCGCTGGCGCAACTGCGCGAGCAGGCCCAGGCGGCGAGCATCCCGGCAGCAGGAACGGGATCTCCGGAAGCATTGTCGGCCGGGGCGCGCAGCGGATTCGACACCGCGGCAGGCAGCGCGGGGGGAAACTCCGCAGTTCCCGCGCCGGCAGCGGTGTATGCCGGAAATTCGCAGAACGGCACCCGAGGGGATGAAGGGCCTGCTCCCGGTGTGTTTCACACCAAACCGCCGCCATCGCGAATGCCGGTGGCCACGAAGGCCGTGGTGACCAGCGCACCGCCGCCAAGCACGGGGGCGACAACGGAGATGAGCAGCGCAGCTTCGGCGTCCGGAAATGCAGGGCCACCGGCGGCGGACCTGGCGGAAGCGGATGTTCCGCTGGTGATGCATCCCGAAGATTTGAAAATACCGGCGCGGGGCGGGCAGCCCATCTTCGCGTCGCCGCAAGAGCGGCTGGCGGAGCTGCGCCGGGAGGTGGCCGTGCTGCGGCAGGTGCTGTTGAAGCTGCAGCAGGCGCAGTTGGACCCCGGGGAACGCAAAGAGTGGGAAGAGATCATGAACAAGGCGTCCGGGGACGCGGTGTACCAGGCCGGCAATCTGCTGGTGGACACTTTCAACTACTTCACGTTGAAGCGCTTTCGCGCGGGGTTGAAGGACGTGCAGGAAAACCTGCAAGACGCCGCGGTGAAAGTGGCCGGGGAAACGGATGCGAACCGGCGGGAGCAACTGGGCGCGGCCATCCGGCTGATGGAGAAGCAGAAGGCGGAGCTGGGCGCCATTGTCGAGAGCATGGACGAGGTGACGCACAACGGAGACGTGTTCGTAGAGTCGCTGAAGAGCTACGACTGGCGGCAAAAGGACAAGGGAGAGAAGACCCCGGAACATGAGCTGGAAGGCCTGCACCTTTCGCTGCAGATGGCCCTGGACAACAAACTGGTGCAGAAGTGGGCGGGGGTGAACGGCGAGTTTGGCGACGCCTTGAAATTCGGCACCTACGCGTGCGACGCGACGTACGACGCGGCGTCCGTGCTGGCCAGCGCGGCGCGGCTCAAGCAGATGAACGAGCAGTCGCAGCAGTACTACAGCCGGGTGAACGAACTCTCCAAGCAGATGAAGGACGCGATGGAGGAGATCAACTCGCTGGAGCAGCAGATCAAGAAGTGAAGCGCAAGGCGTTTGCGGGGCTTTGCGGACGATTACGCGGAGCAAGGTTCCGATATTCGGGAAAGAACAGGAGATGCGAAATGGAGTCGAAGACCGGGGGAGCTGCAAGGTTCAGCCGTTCGCGGGGCCTGGGTGCGGCCATAGTGCTGCTCGCGGCGGGGATGGCCGCGGGCGGACCATCGCTCGCCGCTAAGGAAAAGAAGACGGTGAATGCGCCCAGCATCTCCGTGGCGCGGGCGCGCATACAAGTGCAACTGGCGCTGCGGCGCACGTATCGCGGCGAGCGCTGGGTGGGAGGGCTGTTCAGCCTGCCGAAGCATGTCGCGCCGGTGACCAACATCCGGGTGGCGGAAGACGGGTTGTACTTCACCACGACGGCGACAACGGAGCGGGGCAAGAATGAGAAGAACGCGGGCGGGGATGAGGTGGCGAAATTCACGGCGCTGAAAAATCTGTCCGTGGTCCAAGAATACAACCGCGTCCGCGAGCACCGCGTGCTCTTTACGGTGGCGTCCCGGGAGGCCCACAAGGCCGGGGTGTCGTTCGAGTGGCTGCTGTGGGAAAGGAAAGACGACGCGGAAGAATTCGCCAGCGGCATGAACCGGCTGATCGAAGCGGCGGAAAAGGGCGAGACGGTGGCGCTGGAATCCGACGCGGTGTTCAAGGCGCACGCCGAGGCCTGGCGGCGGATGGCCACGAAACCGGCGCATCCCGAAGAGATCGAGCGGGCCTGGGTGCTGGCCGAGGACGCCATCAAGGAGAAGCATTTCGGCTCGGCGGCGGCGTATTACGACGAAGGGCTGGAAAAGTTCGATATGTGGCCGGAGGGCTACTACAACGCGGCCATGGTCTTTGCGGAGATCAAGCTGTATGGGGAAGCTTGCGCGCACATGAAGCGCTATCTGGAGATGGTCCCGGAAGCGCCGGACGCCAAAGCAGCGCGGGAGAACGTGTACATCTGGGAAGAGAAGGCCAAGACCGATACCAGCGGGGACCCCACGGTGACCAGCGGCGCGCCGAATGCCGCCGAAAAATACTAAGGCATTTTTCCCGAGAGCCGGGAAATTCATTTCTTGCAAGGAGCAGCCTTTTTCCGGCAGAGAGAAGAAGGTTCCCGCAAAGAACGCGCTGCGCTCGGTCCCGTTGAAAGATTCGGGACGCAAGATACGCGCAGGACGGCGCTTCATGGTTTCTTCAACAATCCAGCGGCGCACAGAGACGGTCATGGCGGCCTGGCCGGGATGGCCCGGATCAAGCCGCCGCAGAAGACTCGGCGCCGGTCCGTTCAGGAGCAGCCGGCGAAGTCGAGCCGGCTCGCCGTCGTCGCCGCTCCGGCAGTGACCATCAGAGGCTGGCTGCTCGCGTCCTTGCTGGTCGTCAGGAGCGAGGGCGAACAGATCGCAGCTCCGCCGGATGACGGCCTGAAGGCGCGCGCTTCCGCCTGGTAGAGGACATTTCCGGAGAGCGGGGGGACATAGCTGATCTGGCCAGCGGAGAACGTGCCGACGCTCGGATTGCTCGCCGGCACCACGAGCGCGTACGACCCGCAGTAGGCACCCGCGGGACTGCCGGCAGGGCAGGGCGAGACCGCATCCGTCGTGAATACCGCTGTCGAACCGGGCAGCGGCGGGATGGTGACCGGGCGTGAGGCTCCGCCCGAGAGCGGGATGGTCTGGAAGGCGCTCGCCACAACGTCGATGTTTGCTCCGAGGGTTCCGTTGATCGCGGTGACGGCGCCTTGAATGGTGCCCGGGCCGTTGGGTGTGCCGGTTTCGGGCGTGAGCGGCACCGCGCCGACATTCGTTCCTCCGGGAACGTTCAGGACGATCGTGGCGTTGTAGGCCACCCCGCTGCTGTTTACGGCGTCGGCCACGACGTCAAACGTCGCTCCCAGCGGCAGCGGGCAAAAGCTGAAGCGGCCGCTGGAATCGGTCAACGCCTGCATGAAGATGCGGTCGGTGCCCGCGCTGTCCGGGGCTTCGATGGCCACCATCGCGCCGGCAATCGGCAGCGACGTTTTCTGGTCCACGATCTGCCCGCTGATCCCCGTCAGGTTGGTGCTCACCTGGCCGGCCGCCAGCACGGGCTTCAGGCGATAAGAGCCACTGCCCTCGTGGATGACGGAGCGGCAGGCATCGAAGTCCACGTTGATGTCCACGGACTGCCCGGAGCCGACGTGGATCGGTCCGCCCATGATCTGACCGGGGGGAATCTTCAGCCCGGTGGTGTCCTGACTGCTCAAGTCCAGGGTGTGAAACACGCCGTGACTGTCCACAACGCAGTTGAAGACCTGGCCGAGCGACGCGCAGGCGTTTGTGAGGGGCGCCGGCCCGCTGGGAGCGCTGTTGGCCAGCAAGAGCAGGCGGAGCTGCTGGTAATCGCCCGCGGGTAAGGAAGTGGAACCCAGTTGCGAGAGCAGGCACTGACCATTGGCCGGAAGGTGCAGCAGGTCCACCTGTACCGGCAGGGCAACGAGCTGCGGCGCCAGCTCCTGCCAGCCCGAGGATTGATTGCTGGCCGTTGCGCTGGTATGGGCCTGCACGGAGCGGACCGTCACATAGACGCTCTGGAAATTTCCGCTGGGGGCCGAGCAAGTTGGCGGGTCGCTGATGGTCACACTTACGGTGCCGAATCCCTGCGGGGCGCTGCTGACGTTGGTGCCGCCGCAGCTTGTCAGCAGCATGGCCGCCGAGAAAATCGCGGCGAGCAGTGTGGAATAAACGAGAGGAGTGGCTGTTCCTTCTTTTTTCTGGCGAATGTTGTGCATAGCAGGACCTCTTACGGGACAGAATGCAAGCTTTGGAAATCCCGGAGGCTGAGTTCGGGGGATATTTCCTAACAATTATGTTGGTGGCGGCGTTGCGGCGTCAAGAAGAAGAGCGCGTGAACGCGGGTTTTATTGGGGGGAGCACTACCATTACCAGGATAGGGGAGTGTCATCTGTATGCGCGACCGCGAAGCGGTCAACTGTATGCGTGACCGCAAAGCGGTCAACGCGGAGGAAGCGCGGATTTGAGCGGTTGGGGTGGGCGACGGGATTTGAACCCGCGACATCCGGTGCCACAGACCGGCGCTCTACCAGCTGAGCTACGCCCACCGCTGAAGTCCATGGTAACACGAGGCCGGGCGAGTGAAAACCGGGTGGCTCGCGGGGCGCGCGGGTGACGGGGGGATTTGCGCAAAGGCGCGTTAGCAGGGTGGAAACGGGGCATTGCGCGGTGGCGGCATCTTGTTAGACTCGACGTGAGGGAAACGCGTCCCCGCGCATGAGCCCCCCAATATCGCATCGCCGGCACTTCGAGCGGCAACTGACGTACGCGCGGCCGATCATCGCGCTGCTGGCGCTGCTGGCGGTGCTGGAGCGGCCGCTGGAGCACGCGCGCACGCGGGCGGGCGAGTTTCTGCTGGGCTATCTGGTTTTCGCGGCGGGCGTGCTGTTGCTGGGGCGGCTGCTGGAGCGGCGCAACCTGTACGTGCCGCTGGCGGCGGACCTGGCTGTGCTGCTGGTGTTTATTTGGCTGAGTCCGTCGCAGACCGCGGTGTGGTTCCTGTATCTGTTTGTGGGCTTTGCGGTGGGCGGGCGGTGGGGGCTGCGCGCGGCGGTGTGGCTGCTGGGCGCCCTTTCGCTGGCGCTGGTGCTACGCACGGCGGTGCACGGGGAACTGCACTGGATGCGGGTGGTCTCCTGGGTGGGGCTGGTGGGGGGAACGTTTGCGGCGGGCGCGGGGCTGGCGTTTCTGGGGGAGAGCAACCGGCGCTACGCGGCGGAAAACGACTTTTTCGCGCGCATCTCCTCGGCGTTGCGCGTGGAGCAGGGGCTGGCGGAATCGCTACGGCTGCTCCTGGACGAGCTGGCCCGCGCCTTCCACTGCGAAGAGGCCGTGCTGGCCTACCGCGATCAGGAACTGGAGCGCATCTTCCTGTGGCGGCTGAAGCCCGGGGAGACCGAGCGCATCTTTCCGGAGAGCCTGCCGCTGTCGCGGGCCGACGGTTATCTGCTGGACGATCTGAATGCGGCGGTCTGCTGGAACAGCCTGGAAGGGCGCGGGGAGGGCTTTGGCTGGGACCGCCGCGATGCCCGCCCGCTGGATCCGTTGCCGCGGTTGCCGGGCCCCGCGCAGCAGGAGTTGCGGCTGCGTTCGATGATGAGCGTGGTCTTCGAGCAGAACGGGGAGGCCGCCGGGCGGATGTTCCTGCTCAACGGGCGGCGGCCGTTCACCCGGGAGGATCTGCGCTGGTTCGAGCGCATCGCGGGGCATTTCGCGGCGCCCTTGGAAAACCTATTTCTGCTGCGGCACATGCGCGCGCGGGCCATCGAAGGGGAGCGCAGCCGCATTTCGCGGGATTTGCATGACGGCATCCTGCAGACGCTGCTGAGCATCGAGATCCAGATCGACGTGCTGCGGCGCAAGCTGCCGGTGGCCCCCGAACAGGCGGCCACCAGCCTGGCCACGCTGCAGCAGACGGTGCGCAACGAGTCCGCGGAGCTGCGCCGGCTGGTGACCGACCTGCGCCCGCTGCGGGTGCAGAGCGCGGACCTGGTGGACCTGATGCGCGGGTTTGCCGAGCATTTTCGCAATGAAGCGGGGCCGGCGCTGGACCTGCTGGTGGATTCCACGGCCATCCAGGCGCCGGACCGGGTTTGCCGGGAGCTTTTCCAGATTTACCGGGAAGCACTCAACAACATAAAAAAGCATGCGAAGGCTTCCCATGTCGTGGTAAAACTTACGCAGGATGACAGCCGCATCGTCCTGGTCGTGGATGATAATGGCGAAGGCTTCAGCTTCGCCGGGCGCTTTTCCGGGGACGAGCTGGACCGCCTGCGGCTGGGGCCAATTTCCATCAAGGAGCGTACGCGTACCGTCGGTGGTGTGTTAACGGTGGAGTCCAGTCCGGGCCACGGAGCGCGTTTAAGCATAGAGATCCCTCTCGGTTGACATGGCCAAGAACAAACAACAGATTCGCGTTTTGCTGGCGGACGACCACGCGATATTCCGCGACGGTCTGCGCAAACTGCTGGATGCCGATGACGACCTGGCCATCGTGGGCGAGGCGCAGAACGGCACGGAATGCATCAAGCTGACCACCAAGCTGAAGCCGGATATTCTGCTGCTGGACCTGCGCATGCCGGATAAGGACGGCCTGGCGGTGCTGGAGGAAGTGAATTTCGACACGCTGCCGACGCGGGTGATCGTGCTGACCGCGGCCGAGGATGACCGCGACGTGGTGCGGGCGATGCGCCTGGGGGCGCGCGGGGTGGTGCTGAAGCAGTCGGCCACGGATCTGCTGGTCAAGAGCATCCACCGGGTGCACGCCGGGGAGATCTGGCTGGATAACCGCATGACCGCGGAGGTCATGAAGGCGTTTTCCAAGTCGTCGGAATCCGGGCCGCGGCGGGAAAAGCCGCTGCTGAGCGACCGGGAAAAAGAGATCGTGCAGCTGGTGGCGCAGGGATTCCGCAACAAGGAGATCGGGGAAAAGCTGTTCATCAGCGAGCAGACGGTGAAGAACCACCTGCACAACATCTTCGACAAGCTCGGGGTCTCGGACCGGCTCGAGCTGGCCCTCTACGCCATCCACCACCGGTTGATCGACCACGCCTAGGCCGTCCTGGGTTTTCAGGAACACAGACTTCAGCACGCACGCTGCGCTGCGTCTCTCCGTCTGTGCGCCCGGGCGCTTCGCCGGGCACGAAGCCGGTGCTATCATCGGCGCGTGGCTTGCCCTGCCGCACTACGGGACCAACCCGGGGCCCCGGCTATCCGCTCGTTCTCCGCAAGGGCGAGCCGCCCGGGCTGGTGCGTTCCCGCTCTGTGCCTCCTGTGCTTCTGCACCGTGACCGTTCCGGCGCGGAGCGCCGAGCTCAAACCGAAAACGATCGCGGCCTTCCAGCACTACGTGGAGCTCTCCGAAGCGCGCATGGCGACGGAACTCGCGGACCCGGAAGCGTTCCTGTGGGTGGACCGGCTGCCCGCGGAGCGGCGCCAGGCGCTGCGCGCGCAGCTCTTGCAGGGGCGCGTCATTACCGAGCGGCTGGAAACGCGCGAGGCGGAGAAGCGCATCGCGGTTCCCGGCGGGCTGATGCATCATTGGGTGGCGCTGATCTTCTTTCCCGGCGTGAGCCTGCCGCAGGTCCTGGAGCTGCAGCAGGACTACGCCCACCATCAGGAGATGTACAAGCCCGATGTGCAGCGCTCCCGGCTGGTGAGCCGCGAGGGCAATGACTTCACGGTGTACTTCCGCTTCTACCGCAAGGCCATCGTTACCGCGGTGTACAACACCGAGTTCGCTGTCCGCTTCTTCCCGCTGGACGCCGGGCGGGCCTGGAGCCGCTCGTACTCGACGCGCATCGCGGAAGTCGAGGACCCCGGCAAGCCCTCGGAACACGAAAAGCCCGTGGGGCGGGATCGCGGCTATCTCTGGCGGCTGGATACTTACACGCGTTATCAGGAGAAGGACGGCGGGGTGTACATGCAGATCGAGTTCATCGCCTTGAGCCGCAGCGTTCCGGCCATCTTCGCCTGGCTGGTCAATCCCTACATCAAGAGCGTGCCCCGCGAATACCTCACGCACCTGCTGGAAGCGACGCGCAAAGCCCTGAAAAAGAAAGAAGACGCGTCTTCCGGCAGCGGCGCCGCGCTCCGGCGCAAGGCGGTGCGGCTTACTGAGGTTTCCTGGCCACGATGTGCAGCGAGCCGCAGATTTCCCGGATGGGCCAGGCCTTCTCGATGAAGCGGCCGATGGCGGATACGGCGGGGATCAGAGGCTCGGGAGTCGCGGGGTGCAGCCAGTCGAACGGGGTGATTTGCACTTCGCAAAAACCGGCGCGCTGCAAGGTGCGGCGCAGGCCGCAGCGGTAGAAGGCGGTTTCCTCCGGGGAGACCTGCGGAAAGAAAGCGCGGAAGTGGCGTTCCATCCAGACCTGGGGATTGGCCATATTGGGTTCGGCGAAGCTCATCCTGCCGCCGGGCTTCAGGAGCTGCAGAATCTTCGGCCAAGTGCGGGTGAGGTCCAGGTGATGCAGCACCGAGGAGCCGATCACCGCGTCGAAGGGGCCATCCAGGGCGCAGTCCTCGAAATTCTTCAAGATGAAGCGGGCGTTGGGGAGATTCCGCAATTGCGCCAGGCGGATCAGCTCCGGGGAAAGGTCCACGGCCAGAATCTCCGCGCCGGAAGCGGCGAACATGCCGGTAAACAGGCCGCTGCCGCAGCCGATCTCGAGAACGCGGCTGCCGGGGCCGATTTGCGCGCCGCCGACGATTAATTGCGCGCGCCGCCGGGCGCGCACCTTTCCGGCGGGGGTCCCCCAGCCCCACTGCAATTCGGGATCGTTCTCCGCGAGGAAGCGCCCGTGCGCGATCTCGCTGGCGATGCGCGACGGGGGAGAAGAACCGGGATTGGTGTGGTTCATGGGCGCTCGATGCTTGCTGGCGATTTCCAGCGTAAGCCATTCCGCGGCCAGGCAGCAAGAGCGAAGCGCCGGGGTTACTGGCCGGGAGGCGGGAATAGATTTGCATTTGGATTTTGGCGCTTGTGAGTAAAATAGCCGCACTATGGCTAAACTCACGTTTCTCGGAGCGGCCGGCTGCGTCACGGGATCGCGATACCTGGTGGAAGCGGCCGGAAAAAAGCTGCTGGTGGACTGCGGGCTGTTCCAGGGCTCGAACGAGCTGAAGGACCGCAACTGGAAGCCGCTGCCGCTGGACGCCAAAACGATCGACTACGCGGTGCTGACGCACGCGCATCTCGATCACACGGGATGGCTGCCGCGGCTGGTTGCGGACGGCTACCGGGGCCGCATCTTCGCCAACCCGGCCACCATCGAGCTCACGGAAATTCTGCTGAAGGATTCCGCGCACCTGCAGGAGGAAGACACGGAGCGCGCGCAGCGCAAGAAGTACAGCCGGCACCCCGAGCCGCTGGCGCTATACACCGCGGAAGACGTGGAGCCGGTGCTGCAGCAACTGCAGCCGATGCCGCGCAAGGGCGGCTTCGACATCTCCCCGGAATTCCGCGTGGTTTCCTACGACGCCGGGCACATCCTGGGCTCCACGAGCCTGGAGCTGACGATCAGCGAAAACGGGAAGAAGACTGTGGTGGTCTTCTCTGGGGATATCGGGCGCTACAGCCAGCCCATTCTCAACGATCCGGTGACGCCGCCGCGCGCCGATGTGCTGCTGTGCGAATCCACGTACGGCGACCGGGAGCACCAGGACGGGGTCCCCGAAGAGGCGCTGGCCACGGTGGTCAACCGCGTGGTGAAGCGCGGCGGCTCGATCATCTTCCCGGCCTTTGCCATCGGGCGGACGCAGACGCTGATGTTTTACCTGCGCCAGCTCGAGGATGCGCAGCGCATCCCGCGCGTCCCCGTATACGTGGACAGCCCCATGGCCCTCAGCGCCACCGACCTGTACCTACGCCATCACGAAGACCACAATCTCGAATTCACGCGGGAAGAAGGCGGAGGTTCCGGCGACCCCCTGGACGTGCACGAGTTCCATCTGGCGCGCAGCGTGGAAGATTCCAAGCGCATCAACGACGTCACGGCGCCCTGCATCATCATCTCCGCCAGCGGCATGCTCACCGGGGGGCGCGTGCTGCACCACCTGGCGCGGCGCCTGCCCGATGCGCGCAATGCCGTCATCCTCGCGGGATTCCAGGCCGAGGGCACGCGCGGGCGCGCGCTGCTGGATGGCGCCAAGCTCCTGCACATTCATGGTCAGGAAGTGCCGGTGCTGGCCGAGGTGGTGGAGCTGGGGCAGTTCTCCGCGCACGCCGGGAAGAGCGAACTGCTGCGCTGGGCAGGGGGCTTCCAGGGTGCTCCCCGGCAGACCTGGCTGACCCACGGCGAGCCGGTCGCCGCGCAATCCTTGCAGGCCGCCATGCAGACGCAGTTGCACTGGAAGGTGGACGTCGCGCGCTACCTGGACACCGTGGAGCTCGGTTCCTAGGAGGTTGTGGAATTCTGCGGGGCCGGGCGCAACGCCACCCTAAAAGCGAGTGTTTTTTTCACTAATATTGAGGGATGCGAACTATTTTTCGCCGAGGTGAAACATCTTTGGCGGGAGGTACGTCCAAGAAAGTAAGACCACTCGCGGGGTAGGTGGCTAACCACCACAGGGCAACCGACCGTCAGCCACCTGCCCCTTCCTAACTTTGCCTTCCGCGGACAATCACCACAGGTAGCGCGTAGCGCTGTGCTTGAATGAATCTATCTTATTGATAATGCTAGGCTTGCTGTGGAGCCATGCGGCGCGTCGGGGTCTCCCGGGACATGGGGGGAATCTCCTCGAGGCATAGCCCGGCCACGAACATCGGCGTGGGCGCTACGCGGCCCCAGCGGTTTAATTCCCAGCGTGCGCGGATGAACTTAATCTCCGGGCGTGGGGTCAGGTCCAGGACCAGCTTGCTCTCCCCGCGATAGAAGCCCTGGGGCATCTTGAGCAGGGGCTTGGCGCCCCAGTTTTCGCCGTCCGGCGAGCCCCAGATGGCCACGTCCAGGGATTCCTGCTCGATCTGCTCGGTGATTCGCAAGCGGCAGAGAAAGGTGCGCGTGGCGCTCGCGGATATGCCGGCCGCCGCGCCTTCCCCGTTGGCTTCCAAGCGCGTCCCCGCCGCAATCAACGCCAGTTCCATGGCCATGTTCGCTCCCGCTCGTTCTGTTCGCGGATTCTAGCACAGGAATTCGCCGCGGGTGTGGCGTCAGTGCGATGGTTCAGGGGCGGGACCGGCGATCTCCAGGCGCTGGCACTCGGGATTCCATTGCGCGGCGGTGTGCAAATCCGCGCAGAGTTTCGTCATCTTGCCGGCGATGCTCTGCGCGTGGATGCCTTCGGCGCGGTTGGCCCGGAAGCCGCGGATCAGCGTGGGATAGAGGCGCAGAGAGCGCGGCTGGCTGTCGGCGAACTCCGCGACATAGATGAAGGACTGGTCGTTGCGCTCGATGCGGTCCACCGCATAATCATCCACGAAGTCCCCGGCGGAGTAGAGGATCGGGCGGCCCCGGTAGAATTCGATGCCGCGGAAAACGTGGCAGGAGTGGCCGAAGAGCAGATCGGCTCCGGCATCCAGAAGGGCATGGGCGAAAAGCAGATGCTCGTTGGGAGGCGTGTATCCCCAATTGCCGCCCCAGTGCGCGGAAACGATCAGGAGATCCACGGCTTGGCGGTGCTCGCGAACGACCTGCAAAAGCTTCTTGGCGCGCGCGTCGTTGAGGTTGGTGGGCACGTAGAAAGTGCCCGGCCAATCCGCGCCCGCTTCCCATTCCGGCTCGTTGTCGGTGAACGCCAGCAGCCCCAGCTTGCGCCCGCAGACCGTGGCGGTGGCCAGCCGCGAGGCCTGCTCGAGATTGGCGCCCGCGCCGGCATGCACGATGCCCGCGCGGTCCAGGATCTCGAGCATCTCGAGGAGGGCGTCGTAGCCGTAGTCCAGAACGTGGTTATTGGCCAGGGAAACGGCGTTGATGCGCGCGGCCTGCAGCACGGCAATGTTTTTCGCGGCGGAGCGAAAGTGGAAGGTCTTGGGATAGACGGACCAGGGGCTGCCGCGGTCCGCGAGGACGCATTCGAGGTTGCAGAGGCGCCAGTCGGCGCTCTCCAGGAGCGGCAGAGTGTCGCCCCAAGGGTAGTGCGGCGGAGTGTTTTGCAGGACCTCGTCCACCAGGCGCCCGAGCATGCAGTCGCCCAGCAGCAAAAGCTCGAGCGGCTTCAGTCCGGCGGTGAATTGCGCACTCATGGGGCCCGGCCGGGAGGCGCATACGATAAATAGCGCGCGGTCCGCAACGCTCCGCGGCGTATACTTCCCGTTCTATCCCCAAGTGTGAGGAGTGCGCAATGAGAATGTTTTTGGCCGCGGTGTTCTGCTCGCTGTTTTCGCTCTCCGGCGCGGCGCAGCAACCGGCGCTCGACAAACTCGTCGAGCAGGAACTTCCCGCGCTGGTCTCGACCTACAAAGCGATCCACGCCGCGCCGGAACTCTCGCACCACGAGGAGAAAACCTCGGCGCTCGTGGCGCAGCAACTGCGCGGGCTGGGCTACGAAGTGACCGAGCACGTCGGCAAGTACCCGAATGCCGACTGGAAGGGCTATGGGGTCGTGGCCGTGCTGAAGAACGGCGCGGGGCCCACGGTGCTGGTGCGCGCGGATATGGACGCGCTGCCGGTGGAGGAGCAGACCGGCGTTGCGTATGCGAGCCGCGTGCACAGCAAGAACGACGCGGGCGTGGACGTCGGCGTGATGCACGCCTGCGGCCACGACATCCACGTCAGTTCGCTCATCGGCACGGCGAAGATGCTGGCGCAGCTCAAGGAGCAGTGGCGCGGCACGCTGGTGCTCATCGGGCAGCCCGCCGAGGAGATGATTGACGGCGCGAAGGCGATGCTCGCCGACGGCCTGTACACGCGCTTCCCCAAGCCGGACTACGCCGTGGCGCTGCACGATACACCGGACCTGGAAGCCGGCAAGGTGGGCTTCACGGCGGGCTATGCGCTGGCCAGCTCCAGTTCGGTGGAAGTGATCCTCCGCGGGCGCGGCGCGCACGGCTCGCGCCCCGAAGCCAGCAAGGACCCCATCGTCCTGGCCGCCGAATACATCCTGGCGATACAGACCATTGTCAGCCGGGAGAAATCGCCGTTCGATCCCGCGGTGGTCACCGTCGGCTCGATTCACGGCGGCACCAGGCCCAACATCATCCCGGACGAGGTGCGCTTGCAGCTCACCGTTCGCACCTACAAGGAAGAAGTGCGCCAGCAGATCCTGGCTTCGCTGGAGCGCATCGCGCGGGGCGTGGCCCTCGCCGGAGGCGTCCCGGAAGATCGCGCGCCCATCGTCAAGGCCAGCGCCACGGAATATACGCCGGCGATGTACAACGATCCGGCGCTGGCCGCGCGCGTGGCCGCGGCCATGAAAAAGGCGCTGGGCGCGGAGAATGTGGTGGAAACCCCGCCGGTGATGGGCAGCGAGGACTTCGGCGCGTTCGGGCTGGAGGACCGCAAGATTCCCACGTTCATGTTCGGGGTCGGCGCGATTGACGCGGCGCGCCTCACGGCCATGAAGCAGAGCGGGACGCCCGTTCCGTCGCTGCACTCGAGCCTCTTCTGGCCGACGCCCGAGCCCACCATTCGCACCGCGGTCAAAGCCATGACCGCAGCGGTGCTGGATTTGCTGAAAAAATAGGCTTGGGTAGCACAGGCTTCAGCCTGTGCTCTGTGCCGTGCGCTGTCTCCTCAGACGTGCAGCTTGGCTAGGCGCTCGGCGGCGGCGGCCAGCGTGGATTCCTTTTTGCAGAAGGTGAAGCGCACCTGCTGCGCGCCGTCCTGCGCGTTGCGGTAGAAGCTGGAGCCGGGGACGACGGCGACGCCGATGGTTTCGATCAGGTACTTGGCGAAGGCCACGTCGTTGGTGGCGGCCGCAGAGCCGCCGGCGCCGGGAAAGCGGAAGCGCGAGATGTCGGTCATGATGTAGTAGGCGCCGCGGGGTTTGAAGACCGTGAAGCCGGACTGCTCGAGGATTTTCAGCAGGCGTTCGCGCTTTTCCGCGTAGCTGGCGGCGAGCTTGTCGTAGTAGCTCTGGGGCAGGCGCAGGGCCGTGGCGCCGGCCTGCTGCAGCGGGGCGGCCGCGCCCACGGTGAGGAAGTCGTGGACCTTGCGGATCGCCGAGGTGGCTTCCGGGGGAGCCAGGGCCCAGCCCACGCGCCAGCCGGTGACGCTGTAGGTCTTGGACATGCCGTTGATGACGATGGTGTGATCGCGCATGCCGTCGAGGCTGGCCATGGAGACGTGTTGGGCGCCGTCGTAGAGGATGTGCTCGTAGATTTCGTCGGTGATGCAGAAGGCGTTCCAGCGCAGGCACAGGTCGCGGATAAACTCCAGCTCGCCGCGGGTGAAGACTTTCCCGGTGGGATTGTTGGGGGTATTGAGGATGATGGCCTTGGTGCGCGGGCCGAAGGCCGCCGCCAGCTCTTTTTCGTCGAAGGACCAGTCGGGCGTGCGCAGCTTTACGAACTTGGGCGTGGCCCCGGAGAGGATGGCGTCCGGGCCGTAGTTTTCGTAGAAGGGCTCGAAGACCACCACCTCGTCGCCGGGATTGATGATGGCCAGCATGACCGCCATCATCGCTTCGGTCGAGCCGCAGCACACGGTGATCTCGCGCTCGGGGTCGTAGCGGACGCCCTGGGTGCGCGCGAATTTTTCGACCACGGCGTCGCGCAGGGGCTTGGCGCCCCAGGTGATGGCGTACTGGTTGAAGTCGTCGGCGATGGCCTGGCGCGCCGCCTCTTTCAACTCGGCGGGCGCGGCAAAATCCGGGAAGCCCTGGGAGAGATTGACGGCGTGGTGTTTCATCGCCAGCCGGGTCATCTCGCGGATCACCGACTCGGTGAACTGTTCCGCCTTGGCGGAGAGCATGCGCCGCGCGGCTGCACCGACAGGGGAGGGCGCTTGCCGGGAATCAGAAGTGGTCATGGTTGTGGGCTCGCTATTGGCGTACCGGCAGATGCCACGCCGCAGTCTGCGTGCCGGCCGCGCCATAAATCATCCGGTAGAGTTCGGCGTTGCGCAAGACGATTTGCACGTACTCGCGGGTTTCGGTGAAGGGGATCGATTCCACCAGTTCGGCGATCTCGCCGTATTTGCGTTCCGCGCTCCACGAGGCGATGCGGTCTTCCCCGGCGTTGAACGCCGCCAGCGCCTGCTCCGGGCCGCCCGTGTCGCGCAGCAGGCCCGCGAGATAGACGGTGCCCACGGTGAGGTTGAACTCCGGATCGAACAGCTTTTTCTTGGAGTAGCGCAGGTGCAGTTTTTTGGCCACCTGCTGCCCGGTCTTCGGCAGCATCTGCATCAGCCCGATGGCGTTGGCGTGGGAAACCGCGTCCGCCTGGAAGGTGGACTCCTGGCGGATTAGCCCGGCGACCAGCGCGGGGTCCAGGCCGTTCTTGGCGGCCTCGCGGCGCAGCGCCGCCTCGTAGGGCAGGGGATAGAGCGCTTTCCAGGCGGCCAGCGGCGCGTCGTCTTTCCTGCGGGCTTCGAGGTTGGGCATCACCAGCCGGCCGTACGCCATGCCCGCGGCGAAATGACCCTGGTCGAAGGCCGCCTGCGCCGCCTGCAGCAGGAGGCGCGGCGCGGCGGTGGCAAAATAGGCGAATTTCAGCTCCTGCTCGGCGGAAGCGTCGAAGGCGATGGAGCGCAGGGCCTGCGCGCGGGTCCAGCGCTCCGCCGCGGCCGCGGGAATGGGTTCGTCCAGGGGGTGCAGCGGCGGGGCGGGCGGAATTTTGTCCAGGAACTCCGCCGGGTTTTCTTCGCCGGGTCCGATCACCGCCAGGCGCTGCGCCGCGGCCATCCCGAAGTAGCTCTGCGGGAAACGGCTCACGGCTTTGTCGAAGAAAGTGCGGGCGTGCGCGGGATTGCCGTTGCGCTCGGCGCTGCGTCCCAGCCAGTACAGCGCGTTGACGGTGTACGGCGAGGCCGGATACTTGAGCAGGAAGGCCTGCAGGCGATCGTCGGCATCGGACTGGCGGTTGAGATAGGCCACCCAGACGATGCGCCATTCCGCGATCTGCGCGTTCTTGCCGCCGGGATAGGCTTCGGCGATGCGTTTGTAGTCCTCCGCGGCGCGCGCGCGGTCCAGCTGCACCCAGTAATAGTTGCCCTCGGCCATGAGCGCTTCCTCGGCCCAGCGGCTTTGCGGGTATTTTTCGAGGAGCTGGCGGATGGCGCGGAACATCTCCGCTTCGTCTTTGCGGGTGCGCCAGATCTGCGAAAGGGCGTAGAGGCGCTCGGCGTCGGTTTCCGCGTCGCTCAAGCTCAGGCTTGCAACCAGTGCGGGCGACGCATTCGACTGCACGCGGGCCTGGGCGATGCGCAGCTGCGCGCGCTGGCGCAGGGGATCGGCGGCCTCGCGGGGCGCCTGGGCCAGCACTTTTTCGAACTCCGCGCGGGTTTCGCGCCATTTTTTGGCGTCGTAGAAGGCTTGTGCGCGCTTAACCTGCAGCTCGAGGGCAGGGCGCGGATATTCGTTGCGCAGGCTGCGCTGCAAAGCGGACAGGGCGCTCCCGGCGGTCTTGGCCTCGTCGCTCAGCGGGTAGCGGTAGTAGATGGTCTGGTAGTCCGCGGCGGCGCGGGCGGTCTGCCGCGCGGCCTGCCTGGCGCGCGCGAGGAGCAACAGCAGTTCCGGCTTGGCGGTGGCCGGGGGATAGTTTTCCAGCGCCGCCAGGGCCTCCTGGGGCTGTCCCAGGTCCAGGGCGGAGGCCGCCAGCGCCTCGAGCACCTGCTCGCGCATTGCCGTGCGCGGATAGTCGCGCTGCAGCGCATGCAGATTGTCCAGCTCCTGCGCGGGATGGTTCAGGGCGCGGTTGGCCTGCGCGCTCCAGTACAGCGCGTAATCGCCGAGGAGGGTGTCCCGGCGGGCTTTGCCCAGCCACTGCAGCGCTTCCTTGTGGCGGTTCTTGGATTCGTCGGCGTAGCCCAGGGCCAGAGCGGCGCGCGGGCCCCAGATCGAGGCGGAATGTTTTGCGGAGAACGCGGCCAGCTTGGCGTACGCTCCGGGAACGTCGTTGTGCAGCGCCCGGGCCAGGTCCGCCAGTTCGCGTTGCGCGGCTTGGTCCTCCGGCGCCGCCGCGGCGATCTCCGGCGCGAGGGTTTGCGGCGTGCAGCCGGCGCGGCAAGAGGCTGCTCTGGGCCGCGGCTTCTTTTTCGCGGGCGCCTGCGCGAAAGCTCCCGGCGCCGCGCCGAAGCTCAAGCTGAGGATGAGCAGCGAGGCGGTGGCCGCGCGCGCGCGGGCACACCACATCCGCACAGGAACCATCAGGCAAGTGGGCGGTGCGGGCCGGCCTTCAGGCGTGCCCGGCATGAGTGCGGTACGGATAGTCCCCGAGGGCCTTCGCGTCTCCGTCGGCGAGGATCTGCACCATCCAGTGATAAAAGTAATCCACGGGATGGGCCATGATGGGTTTGAATCGCCGGTCGTATTCTCTGTGCGCTTTATCAATGTCATCACGCAATCGGATGCAGATATCCTTGTTTTCGCGGCCCAGTTTGACCTGGTCCGGCTTCAACATCTTAATGTCCTGCATCGAAACTTTGGCCACCCGGTTGGCGCGCCGGTGCAGCTCCTGCTCTTCGGTCGAGAGGCGGTTGAGGTCGAAGGGTTGTTCGGCCGCGGATACGGCTTCTTCCTCGGGAGGCGCGGCGAGTTCCGCTGGCGCTTCCTCGGCCACCGGCTCGAGATATTCTTCGACTACCGGGGGCGGGGGAGCCGGGGCCCGAGGCGCCGGCGACGGAGGCGCGGCTGGCACCGCGCCGGCTGCGGCGAGGTGCGTCATTTCCGCTTCGAGAGGGCTGCGCGGGCTGATGTGCAGCGAGGAGGCCACTAAGCGCGAAAGAACGTCCAGCGCCGCGGCCAGGGAAGCCGCCGCGGTCTGCGCGCGCAGCATGGGGGGCAGGGTATTGGCCGGCTTGGTGCTGGCGCACGCCGCGGTCACGTCGTTAACGGCTTGCTGCAGCTCATTCGCGGTATGCTGGATGCGCTCGAGATTCTCGCGCAGTGCGCGGGAGACCGCCTGTTCCACCGGGCTTTGTTCTTGGGCCATAGCCAGCTTGGGGGGCGTCTTTCCCCGCAAATCCTCTATCTTCAATTTTGGAAGTGGTCTACTGCCTTGTCAACTCCATAACCGCGGCCCCGTGCCTTATGGCCTATTGTGACCGGGCGCTGCGCAGGGCCTGGCCCCAGGGTGGGGGCGCGCCTAGCCCGGTTGGCCGTCCCCGGGGAGTAAACCGCCCGGCCCCCGGAGCGCATCAAATGTCTATGTAAGTGGTAGAATAGAAGGGACCACGGGGGCGACACGGTTTCGACGGAAGCTGTCGCGACCCGAAGGCATGCCGGGCGCCACCTGCCCGTAATCGGGTGGAAACTAGAACTGCCAACTCTGAACTGGCACTTGCTGCTTAATTAATTAAGCGCAACGTCTCCTCAAGCTTCGCCTACGGGCTTGAGATGAGGCGTCACACAGTAGGCTGGCTTCTGCGTTTCGGTCCGTAATGCAGCGGCGAGAACCATCGGACTAGCCGGCCGCGTTTCTTGCTCATTCTAAGCGCGGAGGGCGAACCCAAACGGAATTGAGCTAAGCATGTAGGCTTCTGGCCGTAGCGCTTTTCGGACGGGGGTTCGACTCCCCCCGCCTCCACCATTCTTAGATTCTCCCCTGTCGCGCTGGCGACGCCTGAGTTTGAGGGCAGACCTCACAAGAATGCTCAGGCAGTTATTCTTTGGGCCATTCGTATGGGAAGAATTTTCCGGCCTCTTGCGGGCTAAGGCTGACTCCCAGCGTTTCCGCAGCGCGGGCGAGAACCGGGTCCGTCCCATTGGCCAGGTCCGCTGCCGTCGGCAGCACAATCTCATCCGGGAGAACGCCCGAGTGTTCGAGGCTTTTTCCGTCGGCCATGATGAGGAAAGTGGTCAGCCTTTCCTAACCTTCCAGGACCAGAACGTCAGCGCTGGTTTAGTCTCTGGGCGAGCCGCTCGTAGGCGGCTTTGTAGATGGCGTTTTCGAGCGCAAGCTCGTGGGCTTTCTTGTACTCTTCGAAGGCCTTCTTCAACTCCGGAGACGGCTTCCAGTTTTTGGGCGCTACAAGCCGTTCGGTTTTGGAGTCATAGACGAAACCAACCACACCCTTAGTGTCGTGGGCTTCGTAGTATGCGCCCACCCGGAAGTGAGCTTCGGCATCGTTTGGATCCAACCGCGTGACTTCCATATATTCCTTCGCGGCGGATTCCTGGTCGCCCGTGTCCATTAGCGCATCCGCGAGCCCTTGATGCGCCGTTACGGCTTCTGGATTCATTTTCACCGCGCTGCGAAACTCCGCGATGGCCTGCTCGAGATTCCGTTGCCTGCGAAAGGCGGTGGCCGCCTTGATGTGCGCGTCATACGCATCCAGACCTTCTGTCTCGCCCGCCTGGAATCCGGGTGAGGAGCGCGGATCGCCTGCAAACACTAGGATCCCTGGTGCAAGCTGTGCACTGAATTTGCCGAAGCTCCAGACGGCCGCCACTTTTTCCCCGCTTGGAAACGCGAACATGACGGTGCGGACGGTCTTCAGGGAGCGGCCGGGCCATGTGATTGGTGGAAAGTGAAGCTGCCTGGCTAGAGTAAGCGCCGCCTGGCGGAAGGGCTCGTCACCGGAAAGCGCTTCTGCTTCCTCCACTGAGCCTTGCTCGTTCACTAGAACGGCAATCCAGGCTGATCCCGTTTTTGCCTCCCCAGCCGGAGGCCATGCGAAGTTGCGACTGTCGGGCACCGTGACACGGTACAGATCAAAGCAGGTCTGCGACTGCTGCCTGGTGCGCGATTCGATCTCGTCTTCGTTTCCGTACGGACGCAGGAAATGCAATCGGGATCGAAGCGGAC
>JAIQEV010000043.1 GCA_020073585.1 Terriglobia bacterium | reverse complement strand
AGACAGCGAATGGACGAATGATTCTTGCCGAACGCGCGCCCGATCTCATGCAACGACTGTCCCGCCTTCCAACGGCACCACATGTCGCTCTTCTGCACCGCAGAAAGCCCCGCCCGTTTCCCTTGGGCCATAAACACCACCCTTGAAAGCAGCTTTATATCAGATGGTGTTGCGTTGACCCGTTGAGCCCGCACGGGTTACCGGACACTTGAAAATCACATGTCCGGTTCGTGCGTTAACCAAGCACTGAGTTCAATCGGCTAGTGATAAATTCTGTTGCTGGGCGTTATTCTTGGTCGCACCTGCAAACCTTAAAGCCGCCGGAAATGGACGCCACGCCCGAGGAGGCTGCGGCATGAAATGGCCTTATGCATTACCGAATAATCGTAGACGTGGTAGCTTCCCTCGTTGCTTGCTCTTCATGGGAGGAGATCGAGCAATCGTCGCCGACAAGTTAACCAAACTTGTAGGGCTGCCTGACGTTCATGTCGAGGCAAAGGACTTCTGGATGCCCCAGGGATTGCAGTTGCTCAAGATCAATGGCGAGTGGGTTACGAATCCCATTGAGGAAGCAAACGTCAAAGAGTCGATCGAGGAAGCAAAACTTGGAGATTCGATCGGAGAGTCGAGACGCTTCCTTTCCGCTGACCGACGCGAGGAAGTTACACGCTGGTGGCTGGCCGTGCGAGAACGAGCGAATACTCCGAACTGGGACATCGCGAGCACCTGCACAATCGAGGAGAAAGCCGGTCTGTTACTTGTCGAGGCTAAAGCCCACGACGCAGAACTGAAACAAGATGGCAAACCTCGTGATAAGCATGCGTCCGTCGGGTCTAAAGCGAATCACGAGCAGATTGGCTGTGCTATAGATGCCGCGTCGGCAGGGCTGGACGAAGCGGTAAAAGGCTGGGACCTCTCGCGTGATTCGCATTATCAATTAGCGAACCGGTTTGCTTGGGCATGGAAGCTCGCATCAATGGGTGTTCCGGTCGTGCTGGTCTACTTGGGATTCCTCTCTGCGAAGGAAGTGAGCGATCTCGGAGAACCATTCGCTGATTGTGCCGACTGGACACGCGTTGTCCTGGAATATTCTCGGAATATTGTGCCCGAGCGAGCGTGGGGTCGAGACCTCAGAGTAGGCTCCATTACAATCAAGCCACTGATCCGCGTTTGGGAACAGGAGATTCCGGCTCATATGTAGTCTCGCACGGCTTGACTCTTATTTCTTATTTCACGCAGAACATCCCTCACAACACAAAGATCTCTCTGCGACCGTAATCTACTCGCAGAGAGAAGGCAGAAGCGCACGCTAAGAATGCGTGAATGCGATCCTGGATGTCGCGAAATCCCCTTACGGCAATTAATAGACACTGGCAGCGTCAGGCTAACTCCCGATTAGTCGGCTTACCGGACAAATGAAATCCACTTCTCCGGTAAGCGCGTTGATCAGGCACTAGATGGTAAGGTGGCGACATGCCCTGTGCATGACCGTTATTCGCAATCACTCTCCATTAGGAATTGGCTACAGAACGGTCCGGGACTCGCTGCGACGCTCGCTTTCGGGTTTATGTTGTGCAGTGCGTTTTTCCGCAGCCTGCTGGAACACAGTTCATAAATGCAAAAATCGAAGAGAGATTCTTCGCCCGCTAACAACGCGGGCGAAGGGGCAGCGGTTCCTCGCTTCGCTCGGAATGACGGACTTTGGCTAGCCGCTCGTGTATTTGGAGATCGCTGCTAGAGATCGAGGGGCTTGAGGGGGAGTTGCTGGGAGGCGATGAGGAGTTCGCCGCGGAAGGGGGCTTCGGGGGGGCGGCGGTTGAGGGCTTCGGCGGCGGAGATGCGCGCCAGCTCGGGGTTGTTGTTCTGTTCGGAGAGATGGGCGAGGACGAGATAGCGGGCGCGGGCGTCGAAGCCTTCGGGCTCGCAGAGATATTCGCTGACGGCGTGATTGGAGAGATGTCCGGTGCGGCTGAGGACGCGCTGCTTGACGACCCAGGGATAGGGGCCGACCTTGAGCATGTCGAGGTCGTGATTGGATTCGAGCATGAGGCAGTCGGCGTCGCGGAGGTGGTGCTTGACGAGCTCGGGCATGTAGCCGAGGTCGGTGACCAGAGCCATCTTGCTGCCGTTGCTGCGGAAGGTGAAGCCGATGGGATCGGCGGCGTCGTGGGGGATGGCGAAGGCGTGGACTTCGATGTCGCCGACAGTGAAGCACTGGCCGGCGTGAATGGTTTCGACGCCGGCGAGGCGCTTGCCGAAAGTGTCGGGGAGGGTGCGCTGGAGGGCATCCAGGGTGGGCTCGGTGACGAAGAGCGGGGCTTTCCACAGGCCGAGGACCTGGGGGAGGCCGTTGCAGTGGTCGGTGTGCTCGTGGGAGATGACGATGCCGTCGAGGCGGTCGAGGTCGATGCCGAGGGCGGCGAGGCGGGCGAGAGTTTCGCGCTTGCCGAGGCCGGCGTCCACGAGGAGGCGGGTGCGCGGGGTCTCGAGCAGGGTCATGTTGCCCGAGCTGCCGGACGCCAGAATGGATACGCGCAAGCCGATCGCTTCCTCCCGGAAGGGGCACAGCGAAATTCGCAAAATGATGGCAGAGCGGTGCGGCGGCGTCAACCACGTCCTTGCAAAGACCCCGTCACAGCAAAGCAGTTACTCTAAAGCGAATACAGCTGTGACGGTGGCGGATTCCTCTACCTTTGCGGGAAACAAGTGAATCGGCAGAGGCGGGGGCGGCGGCATGACCGCGGACATTTGATACATGCGGCCTCCGCCCCCTCCCGCACCAAGACCTCGACGTAACAACTCCGGCTCGATGTTACTCAAGTAGAGAAGATCACCCAGCTTTGCACCCATTTGCTTGGCCATCTGCTCGGCGACAGTACGTGCCCTTTGGAGTGCAGCGACATTTGCCTTCTCTCTAAGTTTTTCCGGGGCTACCACAACCCAATTGATCTCTTCCACCACATTTGCACCGCTGCGGATGGCCAGCTCCAGAATCTTTTCGGAAGCAGAGACCGGAACGGCGACCATCCACTCCTGGTTTGCGACGAATTCGCCAAGGGTTTTACTATTCGATCCATATTGAGTGTCGCGCGTGCGATCCACACGGATTGTTTCCATTGCGATCGCGTCCTTCGGAACACCAGCATCCTGCAAGGCTTTCGTAATCTTGTTTGCTATTTGAACGTTATGCTCAACAGCCGTCTCGTGAGTGGCGGCATAGTTCCTGTACCCGATGTGAAGCTGTGCTATTTCCGGTTCAACTTTGACTGTTTCCCTGACACTAACCTCAATGGTCTTGTTGGAGCGGTTGACCTGGACTTCCTGGGCGTGAGCAATTGAGAAAGCAAATAGGATAGCCGTGCACACCGGCAACCCATAACGCGCATGCATAGGCAACCTCCACTGGACCGCAGTTAAAAGTTATAGACTCGACGATACAGTACCATACAGATTTATTGGACACCGCAGGTTGCAGAAAAGTTGCCTGCCGGCTCACACACCGGACGGATAGAACTCTTTCCCGGATGCGAAAGATCAAAACCTAGCAGGAGAGGCGGTTGCGGTCGAGGGAGAAGCCGTTGAGGTTGCCGAGGACGGTGATGGCGATCTGCTCGGGCTGGAAGAATTCGCAGGCGATGGCGTGGACCTCCTCGCGGGTGACGGCTTCGATGGAGAGGAGGATTTCGTCGAGGGAGTAGAAGCGGTCGAAATAGAGCTCCTGGCGGGCGAGATTGGACATGCGCGCGCTGGTGGATTCGAGGGACAGCATGATGGAGCCCTTGAGGTGGTCCTTGGCGCGGCGCAGCTCCTCGACGCTGACGGGAGATTCCTTCATGGCGCGGAATTCCTTGACCACCAGGTCCACGACCTGGCCGGTGGTTTCGAGAGCGGTGGCGGCGTAGACGCTGAGCATGCCGGCATCGGAATAGGGCGTGAGCTCGCTGAAGACGGCGTAGACCAGGCCGAGCTTTTCGCGGATGTTCTGAAAGAGGCGCGAGGACATGCCGCCGCCAAGAAGGTTGTTGAGGACGGCGACGGCGAAACGGCGCTGGTGGGCCAGGGGATAGGAGGGCACACCGAGGCAGAGATGCACCTGCTCGAGGTCGCGCATTTTTTCGAAGCGGATGGGCGCTTCGGTCAGCGGGGCCCGGGGGCTGGCGACGGGGCCCGCGGGAGGCACGGCGGAAAATTCGCGCTCGGCCAGCTCCAGGACGCGGTCGTGGGTGACATTGCCCGCGGCGGTGAGGACCAGGCGGTCGGGAGCGAACCAGGAGCGGTGGTAGGCGAAGAGCGCTTCAGCGCTGAAGGCGCGGACGCTCTCGGGAGTGCCGAGAATGGGGCGGCCGAGGGGATGGTTGGGCCAGAAGCCCTGGGTGAAGAGCTCGTGCAGGACGTGCTCGGGGCTGTCCATGTCCATCTTGATCTCTTCGAGGACGACCTGCTTTTCCTTTTCGATGTCCGCGGGAGCGAAGAGCGGGCGGAGGATGAGGTCGGAGATGACGTCGAAGGCGATGGGCAGGTGCTCGTCGAGGACCTTGGCGTTGAAGCAGGTGAGCTCTTTGGCGGTGAAGGCGTCGAGCATGCCGCCGACGGAGTCCATGGAGCGAGCGATATCCTCGGCAGAGCGGCGCTCGGTGCCCTTGAAGACCATGTGCTCGAGGAAGTGCGCGAGGCCGTTGTGCTGGGCAGGCTCGGAACGCGAGCCGGTGCGCACCCAGACGCCGACGGAGACGGAACGGACGTGGGGCATGGTCTCGGTGACGACGACGAGGCCGTTGGGCAGGACCTGGCGCTGGATGTCGCGTATCTCCGTGGGCATTGTTCAAGTTTGACACAGGCGAGCGGAAAAGGCGAAGGAAGTGACTGGTGACTCGTGGCGGAGCGGGGCGGCCAGGAGGCGCGTGTTAAGATTGAGATTGAGCACTGGATGAAGTGGCAGACGATGTGAGGCTGGGCGGCAGGGGCAATCCTGCCTGTGGCGTGTTACGGAGACGAGGGAGGGAGCACAGCCAAGATGGGCTGTGCCACGGAAGAGGGATGGCGACGGAACTGCTGGGAAAATCGAAAGAAGAGCTGCGGGGATACTTCGCGGGGCTGGGCGAACCGGGGTATCGCGCGGCGCAGGTGTATCACGCGCTGTACGCGGAGCGGAAGTTCAGCTTTGCGGAAATGAGCAATCTGCCGGCGGAGCTGCGCGCGCGACTGAGCGAAGAGGCGCGGATCACGCTGCCGGAAATCACGCGGCGGTATGTCTCGCAGGACGGTTCGGTGCGCTATCTGTTTGCGCTGGCGCCGGAGGAAGAAAAAGGAGCGGCGCGGGCGGCGTCGGTCGAAGCGGTGTTCATGCCCAGCGAGGGGCGGCAGACGATCTGCATCTCGACGCAGGCGGGCTGCGCGGTGGACTGCCGGTTCTGCCTGACGGCGCAACTGGGGCTGATTCGCAACCTGACCGCGGGGGAGATCGTGGCGCAGGTGCTGGTGGCGCTGGAAGAGCACAAGGCGCAGCTCGCGCCGCAGACCAACGTGGTGCTGATGGGCCAGGGCGAGCCGCTGCTGAACTACGACGCGGTGATGGGAGCGGTGCGCATCCTGCTGGACCAGCAGGGCGTGGGGCTTTCGCCGCGGCACGTGTCGCTGTCCACGAGCGGGATCGTGCCGGGCATCGAGCGCCTGGCGCAGGAGAAAGTGCGGCCGCGGCTGGCGATTTCGCTGAACGCGTCGAACGACGAGCAGCGCGACGCGCTGATGCCCATCAACCGCAAGTACCCGCTGGCGATGCTGATGGAGGCGTGCGAGAAGTATCCGCTGCGGAAGTGGGAGCACCTGATGTTCGAGTACGTGCTGCTCGGGGGAGTGAACGATGCGCCGGAGGATGCGCGGAGGCTGGTGCGGCTGCTGGCGAAGGTGAAGGCCAAAGTGAACCTGATCCCCTGGAACCCGGGGGAGCTGCCCTACCGCGAGCCTGCGCCGAGCCGGGTGAATGAGTTTCACAGCATCCTGCTGGCGAAAGGCGTGCCGGTGTTTGTGCGCTATTCGCGGGGGCGGGACGTGATGGCGGCGTGCGGGCAACTGGCGCTGGTGGAGATAGCGGGGGCGGGGGTGGAAGTTGAGGGTTGAGAGTTAAAAGTTGAAAGTTGAAAGTTAAAAGCAACCCGGCGGGGTTGCTTTTTTGTTTCCGGGGTGGAACTTTCGACTCTTAACAGGCTGCAAAAAAACCATCGTTATCCGGAGTTTATTCCCGGCCCGCAGAATCGCAACGTGACGCATTGCAGACACTGACAGTTGAGATCCTTCGCTTCGCTCAGGATGACAATTGGTATTTTTTTGCGCAGGCTAGGACTGTCTACTGTCCGTTGTCAACTTTTCTTGGCGCGCTGCGACTCTTGCTGAATTCCGATGACGGCCATGAGGCGGCCGGACTGCGGGCCTTCCTTGCGGTAGCTGAAGAACAGATCGGTGCGGCAGGCGGTGCAGAGATCGCTGACGAAGATATTTTTTTCGGGGAGGCCGGCGTCAAGGAGCTGGGCGCGGTTGGCCTTGCGCAGGTCGAGGAGAACGTTTTTCGGCGGCGGCTGGTGGCCGGGGGGCATCATGTTCATCCACTGCAGGGGGTTGGGCTCGTCGCCGGTGCGCAGCTCGTCGAACCACTCCGCGGCGCGGGCAAACTGGGAAGAGAAATCGCGGGCGACTTCGGTGCCGACTTCGTAGCAACAGCCGCCGATGGCCGGGCCGAGAGCGGCGAGGAGGTCCTCGGGGCGGGTACCGTACTCCATGCGCATGCGGCCGACGGTCTTCTGCACGATGCGGCGCAGAGTGCCGCGCCAGCCGGCGTGCACGGCGGCGACGGCGCGGCGGCGGGTGTCCACGAGAAGAATGGGCACGCAGTCGGCGGTCTGCACGGCGAGGAGCAGGCCGGGGCGATCGGTGGCGGAGGCGTCGCCGCGGCAGGGCTCAGGCGGGGCGGCGTCGAAGAGGCGGATGACGTCGGAATGGAATTGGCGCAGGGAGACGAGGGGCATCGCGGGGGCATCCGCGGCGCGGAGGAAGCGCTTGCGGTTTTCGATGACGTTTTCGCGGGTGTCCCAGTCGGTAAAGCCGAGATTCAAGACGCGCTCGCCGTCGAGTGGGCTGACGCCGCCGGGGCGGGTGCTGAAACCGTGGACGAGCCAGGGGATCTTATCGAAGGGGGCGGCGCGGAGAAGGCGCACGGGGCCCTTGGCGAGGAGCTTCCAGGGCGGGGCGATGGGCGCGGTCTTGGCGCTGCGGGCGGGCGGGCGCCGCACGGATTGTCTTTTGGCTGTGGGCACAGGCTTACCAGTATAATCGCAGAGCGGTGGCGGGCTGAAATCGGAGCGAGCGATCCTGCTCGTGCGGAAGCGGGCGGGGCCCCGACTGCTGTCCGGGGCAAGCAAGCCCCGCCCCTACAGGGGGAGCATTGGGCGAGAGGCGGGAGGCGGCGTGATCGTCGGGCTGGGCGTGGACATCGCGGAAGTGGAGCGGGTGCGGGCGGCGATCGAGCGGCACGGGGAGACGTTTCTGCGGCGGATTTACACGCCGGGGGAGCGGGCCTACTGCGAGAGGTACCGCAACAAGTACGAGCGCTACGCGGGGCGCTTCGCGGCGAAGGAAGCGGCGATGAAAGCGCTGGGGACGGGCTGGCGGCGCGGGGTGCGCTGGGCGGACATCGAAGTGGCGCGGCAGAAGGGCGGGAAGCCGTCGCTGGAGCTGCACGGGGCGGCGCGCAAGATCGCGGACGAGCTGGGGGTGAAGCAGATCGCGCTGAGCATCACGCACACGGCGGCGCAGGCGCTGGCGCAGGTGATTTTTGAGGGGTAGCCGCAGAAGCTGGAAGCACTGACATGCTTCGCGTGTTCTTTGCGCGAAGAGTCTCCACGAGAAGTATTGCCAACAATCACAATCGAAGAGAGATTTCTCGCTTCGCTCGAAATGACGGTGCTCGATAAAGGGCGCTCTATAAAGGGTGTTCTATAAAGAGTGTTCTATAAAGAATGCTTTATAAGAGCTCTCTCCATTTGAGCAATAGCTGCTAAAGCTGGGCGGGGAGGGGTGCAGGCGCGGCTGCAGCGAGGGTGGGGGCGGCCGGAGATTCCGCGAGGAGGCAGTTCCCTTCCTCGGCGGCGATGCGGACATCGAGCCAGAGGTTGGAGGGCCAGGCGCCGGGGACGCGGACGCGCAGGTAGTTGCTGGAGATGGCGGGAGTGGCGCCGGGGGCGGCGTCTTCGGCGCGGTTGAGGGTGAGGACGCGCAGTTCGCGGCCGAGGTGGGCGCGGCGGAAGGCGGCGGCTTTTTCCGCGGCGAGGGCGCGGAGTTCGCGGGCGCGGCGCTTGATGACGGCGGCGGGGAGCTGGCCGGGGAGCGCGGCGGCGGGCGTGCCGGGGCGCGGCGAATACGAGAAGACGTGGAGATAGGTGAAGGGGAGGGCGCGGAGGAAGGCGAGAGTAGCGGCGTGGTCGTCGTCGGATTCGCCGGGAAAGCCGGTGATGAGGTCGGCGCCGAGGGCGGCGTGCGGCAGGCGCTCGTGGATGCGCTGGACGCGCATGGCATAGTGCTCGGCGCGGTACCAGCGGTGCATGGCGGCGAGGATGCGGTCGGAGCCGGACTGCAGGGGAATGTGGAAGTGCTGGGCGAGGCGCGGGGTGGAGGCGACGAGGGCGATGAGCTCCTCGGTGACGTCGAGCGGCTCGATGGAGCTGACGCGCAGACGCTCGACGGGGGTTGCGGCGAGGATCTGGCGCAGGAGGGCGAGGAATTCGACGCGCGGGGAGAGATCGCGGCCGTAGGCGCCGAGATCGATGCCGCTGAGAACGACCTCGCGATAGCCGGCGGCGGCCAGGTTGCAGAGCTCGTCGAGGATGGCGGCGGGCGGAAGGCTGCGGCTGCGGCCGCGCACGAAGGGGATGACGCAGAACGAGCAGCGGCTGTTGCAGCCATCCTGAATTTTCAGGATGGGGCGGGTGTGGCCAGCTTCGCCGCCAAGGACGGGAGCGGCGAGCACGCGGCTCTCGTCGAAGATGTTGCCGGTGAGGATTTGCGCGGGGCGCTGCGGAAGGAGCTGCGCGAGGGGCAGAAACGCGCCGCCCGACGCAGGAGCGGCGGCGGGAGGCTGGGGAGCCGGCGCAAGGCCGGCGGCGAGGCGCGGGATTTCCGGCTTGTGGGAATTGCCGACCACCCAATGGACGCCGGGGAGCGCGGCGAGATCCTCGGGAGCGCGCTGAGCATAGCAGCCGGTGACGATGATGCGCGCGGCGGGATTGCGGCGGTGAATGGAGCGGATGGCGTCGCGGGCCTGGGCATCGGCGGCGGCAGTGACCGTGCAGGTGTTCACGATGACCACGGCGGCAGAGGCGGCGTCCGCGACGGCGCGGCAGCCCTGTTCGCGCAACTGGCGCTCGAGGGCCGCGGCGTCCGCCTGGGTGGCGCGGCAGCCGAACTGTTCGATGTAGAAAGTGGCCATAGTGCAGAACCCTACCCGGGTTGGGAGGCTAATCGGGATAGCCGCGGGGATGGGCCAGCTTCCAGCGCCAGGCGGTTTCCACGATATTTTCGAGCGAAGAGTGGCGGGGCTCCCAGTGCAGCTCGCGGCGGAGCTTTTCCGCGCTGGCCACGAGCACGGCGGGATCGCCGGGGCGGCGCGGGGAGAGCTTGTGGGGGATGGGCCGGCCGGTGATGCGGCGGGCGGTTTCGAGGACTTCGAGGATGGAATAGCCGCGGCTGTTGCCGACATTGAAGGCGTTGCCGGCGACGCGGGCGATGGATTCGAGGGCCAGGACGTGAGCCTCGGCGATGTCCAGGATGTGCACGTAGTCGCGGACGCAGGTGCCGTCGGGCGTGGGATAGTCGGCGCCGAAGACCTCGAGGCAGAGGAGGTTGCCGGCGGCGGCGTCCAGGACGCGGGGAATGAGATGGGTTTCCTCGCGATGGGCCTCGCCGAGGGTGGGGGAGGCGCCGGCGGCGTTGAAGTAGCGCAGGGTGACGTACTGCAGGCCGGTGTACCGGGCGTAGTCGGCGAGAATCTGCTCGAAGACCAGCTTGGATTTGCCGTAGGGATTGATGGGCTGCTGGGGATGGTCTTCGGGAATGGGAACGATGCGCGGCTCGCCATAGGTGGCGGCGGTGGAGGAAAAGATGAAGCGGGCGACGCCGTGGCGGACCATGGCGTCGAGGAGATTGACGCCACAGGCGACGTTGGCGGCGTAGAAGGTGCTGGGCTCGCGCATGGACTTGGCGACGAGGGCTTCGCCGGCAAAATGCATGACGGCATCGAAGCGGTGCTGGGCGAAGACACGGTCGAGATCGGGGCGGCTGGCGAGATCGACGTGGACGAAGGCGGCCTGGGGCGGGACGGCCGCGCGGTGCCCCTCCTGGAGATTGTCGAGGGCCACCACGCGCATGCCGCGGGCGAGGAGCACTTCCGCGCAGACGCTGCCGATATAGCCTGCGGCACCGGTCACCAGGATGTTCACGCCGAGCAGTCCTCCGCCATACGGGCCACGCTATTTTTCGCTAAAAACAAATTAACAGGAAGGCGGAAAGTTGTCAGTGGGAAAGAGGCGCGCGCGGCTCTTCCTGGGCAGTGCGGCGCTGGAAGCAAAGGAGGATGAGGTCGGCGCGGCGGCGCACGCCGAACTTGCTGAGCAGATTGGAAACGTGAAACTTGACGGTGCGCTCGGCGATGTTCAGCTTGCCGGCGATTTCCTTGTTGGCGAGATTCTCGAGCAGCGATTCCAGGACTTCCTGCTCGCGGCGGCTGAGATTGGCCACGGAATCGGCCTTCATGCGGCGACCCTGGCCGATCAGGATGGAATCCACGAAATTGGAAAGCAACTGGCGAGGCACCCAGAAGCCGCCGCGGGCCACCAGGGGCAGAGCCTTGGAAAGCTGCTCGCGGGCTTCGGCGTAGGTGAGCAGGCCCTTCACGCCGGTGCGCAGCATGGCATAGCTGCTGGCTTCATCATGCTTTTCGCCAACGACGATGAGCCGGGAACCGGGATAGCGCTCGAGAAGGTTGGTGAGCAGAGCGCCGGTGGCCTGGCGCGCGGCATGCGCGTCAATGACATAGATCTGGGCCTTGGGGGGATCGAGCTGGCGGAGATCCGGGGCCAGAGTGGATTCCAGCTGCTTGCTGATGACCTTAAACTGAGGCTTGGCCAATAGCCGCTCGAACTCGTTCAGCACCAGAGGATGCGGAGAGAGCAGGCAAACGGTCAAGCGGGGTTGTGGTGTTTTTGCAGTGCTCACGGGATGCTCACGAGCGCTCAGCGTAACCAATTCCACCGGTGCGGGCAAGGGAGTTCGGCCAGTGTGTTCCCGAACTGTAACGTGACCGATACCCTCTGCCTTGGTGACCGCGAAGCGCGCAACTATCTTTGTGACCGCGAAGCGGTCAACTTGAAGGGGTTCCGCGGGCCGCCTGCGCTCTTCCGCCCCGATGGCACCAAGATGAATATCCCCTGCCAGGCCCCGGGGCACGAGCAGATGCGGCCTGAACGCAGTATAGCACCGCCGCTGGCGGCCACCAGGAGCAGTGGCGCGGAAAGCACCAAAGAAGCAACGGCTTAGCGGGGGGCCAGACGGGGGCCTTGCGGGGGATTCGATTCCCCGGGGGAGACCGCGTACAATAAAAAGGCGTTCGATGCGCCGCCGGGCCAGCTCCGTGCGGGGCTGGCGGCGATCCGGAAGAGAACCCTTCGAGGAGTCACTACTTTCCCGCAGATGGCAAAGCTGACCGAAACTGCCCGTACGCTGCGTGAGCTGCTCGCGCAACGCATCCTTGTGCTCGACGGAGCGATGGGCACGATGCTGCAGGGGCGCGAGCTGACGGCGGGGGATTTCGGGGGAGCGGAGTACGAGGGCTGCAACGAAAACCTGGTGCGCACGCGGCCGGACGTGGTCCTGGACATCCACCGGCGCTACCTGGCTGCCGGGTCGGACATCATCGAGACCAATACGTTCGGGGCGACCTCGCTGGTGCTGGCGGAGTACGGGCTGGCGGGCGAAGCGCGGGAGCTGAACCACATCGCGGCGCAACTGGCGCGGCAGGCGGCGGACGCGGCGTCCACGGGGGCGAAGCCGCGCTTCGTGGCCGGAGCCATGGGGCCGACGACGAAGGCGATCACGGTGACGGGCGGGGTGACCTTCGAGGAGCTGTGCGCGACGTATTACGAACAGGCGCGCGGACTGGTGGAAGGCGGGGCGGACCTGCTGATCCTGGAGACCTGCCAGGACACGCGCAACATCAAGGCCGGGGTGCTGGGGATCCGCAAGCTGGGGCGGGAGCTGGGCTGCGAAGTGCCGTTCATCATTTCCGTGACCATCGAGGCCATGGGCACGATGCTGGCGGGGCAGAACGTGGAGGCCATGTGGGCTTCGCTGCGCCACGCGCGGCCGCTGGCGTTCGGGCTGAACTGCGCGACGGGGCCGGAATTCATGACCGACCACATCCGGACGCTCAGCCAGCTCAGCAGCGAATTCATCTCCTGCTATCCGAACGCGGGGCTGCCGGATGAAGAGGGCAAGTATCTGGAGACGCCGGAGTCACTGGCGGCACAGCTCGCGAAATTCGCGGAGCACGGCTGGCTGAATCTGGTGGGCGGATGCTGCGGCACGACGGACAAACATATCCGGGCGATCGCGCAGATGGTTGAGGGGAAAGCGCCGCGGCGGCCGCCGGCGCCGGGGCACCGCGCGGTCTATTCCGGGATCGAGATGATCGAAGCGGAAGAGAGCACGCGGCCGCTGCTGGTGGGCGAACGGACCAACGTGATCGGATCGCGGCTGTTCAAGCAGCTGGTGGCCGAAGAGAAGTGGGAAGAGGCCAGCGAGATCGCGCGGCGGCAGGTGCGGGGCGGGGCGCAGATCGTGGACGTGTGCCTGCAGAGCACGGAGCGCGAGGAAGCGAAGGACATTCCGCCGTTCTACGAGAAGCTGATCCGCAAAGTGAAAGTGCCGGTGATGATCGACACCACGGACGCGGGGGCGCTGGCGCTGGCGCTGACCTACCTGCAGGGCAAGGCGATCATCAACTCGATCAATCTGGAAGACGGGGAGGAGAAGTTCGAGCGCGTGGCGCCGGTGGCGCGGGAGTTCGGCGCGGCGGTGGTGGTGGGGTGCATCGACGAGGACGCGCAGCAGGCGCAAGCGTTCACGCGGGAGCGCAAGCTGGCGATTGCGCAGCGCTCCTACAAGCTGCTGACGGAGAAATACGGGCTGGCGCCGGAGGATATTATTTTCGATCCGCTGGTCTTTCCCTGCGCCACGGGCGATGTCAACTACATCGGGGGCGCGGTGGAGACGATGGAGGGCATCCGGCTGATCCGGCGGGAGCTGCCGGAGGCGCGCACGATCCTGGGGATCTCCAACGTGTCGTTCGGGCTGCCGGCGGGCGCGCGGGAGGTGGTGAACTCGGTCTTTCTGTACTACTGCACGAAAGCCGGGCTGGACCTGGCGATCGTAAATGCGGAGCGGCTGGAGCGCTTCGCCTCGATTCCCGAGCACGAGCGGCGGCTGGCGGAAAACGTGCTGTTCCAGCACCCGCCGCAGGGCGTGCCGGCGGACCATCCGCAGGCGGCGCTGCTGCGCGAGGCGGCGGCGGATTGGCGGCAGCAGCCGGCGGAACAGCGCGCGGCGCTCAATCAATACCACATCGCGGCGATTGCCGAGCATTTCCGGACGGCGAAGAAAAAGGAGAAGGCCGCCGGGGCCGCGCTGCCGCTGGACCAGCGGCTGGCCAAGTACATCATCGAAGGAACGCGCGACGGGCTGATCGAGGACCTGGAGCGCAAGCGCGCGGAGGGCGCGGCGCCGCTGGAGATCGTCAACGGCCCGCTGATGGAGGGCATGGGCGAGGTGGGGCGGCTGTTCAACGCCAACGAGCTGATCGTGGCGGAAGTGCTGCAGTCGGCGGAAGCGATGAAGGCGGCGGTGAGCTATCTGGAGCAGTTCATGGAGAAGGCCGACACCGCGGCGCGGGGCAAAGTGCTGCTGGCCACGGTGAAGGGCGACGTCCACGACATCGGGAAGAACCTGGTGGAGATCATCCTGAAGAACAACGGCTACGAGGTGATCAACCTGGGGATCAAGGTGCCGCCGGAGGAGCTGATCCGGGGCTACCAGGAGCACCATCCGGACGCCATCGGGCTCTCGGGGCTGCTGGTGAAGAGCGCGCAGCAGATGGTGGTGACGGCGAGCGACCTGCGCGAGGCGGGGGTGGAGGTGCCGCTGCTGGTGGGCGGGGCCGCGCTGTCCGGGAAATTCACGCGGCAGAAGATTGCGCCGAGCTACGGACGGGCGGTGTGCTACGCCAAGGACGCGATGACCGGGCTGCGGCTGATGAACGAACTGATGGACCCGGGGAAGCGCGAAGCGGTGCTGCGCGAGCACACGGCGGCCGCGGAGACTGCGGGAGCGGGCGGCGGCACGGCGGTGAGCGCGGAAGAGGCGGCCCCGGCGCGGACCGCGCGGGTGCGCACGGACTTGCCGATTCCGGCGGTGGCCACGCTGGAGCGCAAGGTGCGGCTGGTGCCAGACCTGCGCGAGATCTGGAGCTACATCAATCCCTACATGCTGTTCGGGCGGCACCTGGGCTACCGCGGCGACTTCGAAAAGCAACTGGCGGCGCGCGAGGCCAAGGCCCTGGAGCTGTTCGAGGGCATGGAAGAGATCAAGCGCGAAGCGGCGGAGTTCATGAAGGTGCGCGCGGTGTGGGAGTTTTTCGAGGCGGAAGCCGAGGGGAACGCGATCCGGCTGTATGCCCCGGGCCAGGCGGAGGCGGCGCACAGCTTCGTGTTCAAGAGGCAGCGCACGGGCGAGCGGCTGTGCCTGGCGGACTACGTGCTGCCGGCGCGGAAGGGGATGCGGGACCACGTGGCGCTGTTCGTGGTCACGGCGGGGGCGGGGATCCGCGAGCGCGCGGAAGAGGCCAAGAACGCCGGCTACTACTTCAAGTCCCACGGGCTGCAGGCGCTGGCGCTGGAGACGGCGGAAGGCTGTGCGGAGTGGCTGCACCGGCGCATCCGCGAAGACTGGGGCTTCCCCGACCCGCCGGAGATGGCCATGGCGGAGCGCTTTACGGCGCGCTACCGGGGCAAACGCTACAGCTTCGGCTATCCGGCTTGCCCCAACCTGGACGACCAGGCGGGCATCTGGAAGCTGCTGCGGCCGGAAGAGATCGGGGTGCATTTGACGGAAGGGTTCATGATGGACCCCGAGGCCAGCGTGAGCGCCATCGTTTTCCACCACCCGGACTGCACCTACTTTTCCGTGGGCGAAAACGCCGAAGAGTAGCCCGGGAAACCAGCCAGCCTTATTTTCGCGACGCGATTTCCAGCAGAGTTTTGGCGGCGTATTCGGCCTGCTCGTCGGTCATTTCCGGGAAGAGGGGCATGCTGAAGACGCGGTTGCAGGCGTGCTCGGTGTGGGGAAGGCTGCCGGGACGATGGCCGAGGCCGGCGTAGGCCTTCTGCAAGTGAACGGGCACGGGATAGTGGATGGCGGTGGCCACGCCGCGCTTTTCCAGCTCGGCGCGGACCGCGTCGCGGTTCTGCACATAAACGACAAAGAGATGATGGGAAGATTCGGCCTGCGGCAAGTCCTGGGGCAATTGCACGGGTGAGCCGGCGAGGAGCGTGCGGTAGAGGGCGCAGAGCTCGCGGCGGCGCGCGTTCCAGGCGTCGAGATGGCGGAGCTTGACGCGGAGGACGGCGCCTTGAAAACCGTCCATGCGGTAGTTGTAACCCACGTAATCGTGGTAGTAGCGCGCGACCTGGCCGTGATCGCGGAGGGTGCGCGCGAGTTTGGCAACCGCATCGTCGTTGGTGGTGAGCGCCCCACCCTCCCCGTAGGCTCCCAGGTTCTTGCCGGGATAGAAGCTGAACGCGGCAGCCTGGCCAAAGCCGCCGATGCGCTTGCCCCGGTAGCGGGCGCCGTGGGCCTGGCAGGCGTCTTCGATCACAGAGAGTTTGTGGCGATCGGCGATGGCGAGAATGGCGTCCAGGTCCACCGGGCGGCCATAGAGGTGAACGGGGACGATGGCGCGCGTGCGCGGGGTGATGGCCTTTTCCACGGCTTGGGGAGCGATATTGGCGGTAGCGGGATCAATGTCCACAAAGACGGGCTTGGCGCCGGTGTAGGAGATGGCCTCCGCGGTGGCGATGAAGGTGTTGGAGGTGGTAATCACCTCATCCCCCGGCCCGACCCCGGAGGCCAGTAGAGAGAGATGGAGGGCGCTGGTGCCGGTATTCACAGCCACGCAATGCCGCACGCCGCAGTAGTCCGCGAACTCTTGCTCGAAATGCGCCACTTCTTCGCCCAGAATGAAGGAGGCGTTCTTGCAGACACGATCCACGGCATCCAGAATCTCCTGGCGGAGCGAGGCGTACTGCATCTTCAGATCAAAATAGGGCACATTCACGGGATTGGAAACCTCCTCACGGTCCGGACCACTGGTGCGGCCTGCGGCAGGCGCACAGAACCGATTCCTAGAATACAGGAAACGAAAGATTCCCGGGGCGGCACGCTGGCGCCGTTCGCAAGATTTGCGGCATCCGCGGCGCCTGCGGCCCGTGCGCTGGATGCCAGGTCTTGTCGCTCGCAACGCAGGCGTAGCATGCCGTGGCGGCGATCAGGAGAAGCAACACAGCGCCATTACGCCGTAGCGTAGCTGCGGAGGCCCTATTCGGGAGGACGGCCCAAAACAGGAGCTTGGCGGATCATCACGGTACTTCAGAGCCATGAAAGTCGCACAAAGGCATAGCTCACACCTCTGCCGTTTGCAGCAATGGCAGGGGAAAAGTTACCCAGCCCTTCTAATTTAACTAACTATTTTATTTTCAGTTATTTGCGACCACGATTCGGCCAGTGCGGGGGGTGCCAAGCAGAGGCAAAAGGAATCTTTCGGCAATGAAGGAAAATAATTTGCCACTTTATGGAAATTCAGCCAGAGTGGACGTCTGCCAGGCGAGTTCCACGAATGCGGGCGATCACTTGTAAGTGATTTACAAAACACAACTTAGCGTAATTCCGAAGGATGAGAAAGAGAGGCCCCGGGGTGGTAGGAGGCTTGCTTCCTGTGGGCATGCCTGATTGCCCGTGTCTGCAGACAGGTCTGTGGCGGACAGGGGCCTGATGGGTTCTGGCCTTTTCGCGATTGCCTATGACGATTCAACTCCAAGATATTGTCGAGCAGGTGGCAGTGGCGGAGTTCGTGTGCGGGACAGGCCCGAGTATGCGGGCGGTCAATGCCGTGGTGACCGAGATCGCCCGCACGGATATTCCCGTGTTGCTGCTGGGGGAGAGCGGAACAGGGAAGGGAGTCTATGCACGCCTCATTCATCGGCTGTCGGCGGCTTCGTCAAAGCCGATGAAGAAGGTCAATTGCTCGGCCCTGAGCGCGGAAAGCATCCGGGAACAGATGCTGCCTTCTCTCCACCCGAGCAGGGGAGAGGAGGGCTGCGCCCCCGGGACGCTGTTCCTCGATGAGGTCGAGGAGTTGGATCCCGGCTGCCAGCGTATCTTGGTGGGCTTTCTCCCCGACGGCGAGGCCAAGAACGGCGCTTCCGAATTCTGCCTGCGGCTGATCTCCGCCGCCAGACACGACTTGGAGGAGCAAATCGAGGCCGGGCGGTTCCGGCGCGAATTGTATTTCCGAATCAACGGAGCCTGCCTGCGCTTGCCCCCTCTGCGAGAGCGCAAGGAGGACATTCCGGACTTGCTCGAACTCTTCCTCGCGAAACACGCGGCCCAGTTGCAGAGACCGCGTCCGACGGTGAGCGGAGAAACGCTGGAGCTTCTGCTGGCGCATGCCTGGCCCGGGAATATCCGGGAGCTGGAGCACGTGGCCAAGAAGATGGTCGCGCTAGGAGATGCCACGTTTGCCCTGGACGATCTTCGCGTGGCGCCTCCGCCAGCGCCGAAGCCGGCGGAGACTCCGGCGATTCCATCGCTGAAGGCGGCCGCCCGGTATGCTTCCCGGCGCACGGAAAAAGAATTGATTTTGAAGGCGCTGGAGCGAACCCGCTGGAACCGCAAGCGGGCCGCGCAGGAGCTGCAAATCAGTTACAAATCACTGCTGTACAAGTTGAAACAAGCAGGGATCCCGGACTCAAATTCTCGCGAGGAAATTTAGGGAGAAATGACGATGAAGTGCAGGCGATACTTGATTGTTTCCCTGGGGCTCATTCTGGCAGGCGGACAGACCCTCGCCGCGCAAGAAGCGAAGGCGGCGGCCGCAGGCGGCAAGAAAGCGGAAACCCAGAAAGCGTCCGGGGCCGTAACGCAAGCCCTCCTGAGCGATCGTGATTATAAGATCGGCCCGCAGGACATTCTGCGCGTGGATGTGTGGAAAGAGCCGGACATTACCCGCCAGGTAACCGTGCGTCCCGACGGAAAGATCTCACTGCCGTTGCTGAACGACGTGCAAGCCGCGGGACTGACGCCGATGGAGCTGGCGGGGGTCATCCGCGATGGCTTGAAGAAGTACATCACCGATCCGCAAGTCACGGTCACGATTTCGGACATCAACAGCCGGCGCGTGTATGTGACGGGAGAAGTGCAGCGCGCGGGCGCGTACCCGCTGCTGCCGAACATGACGGTTTTGCAGGCCCTATCGAGCTGCGGCGGGTTCACCCAGTTCGCAAATACGAAGAAAATCTACATTTTGCGAACGGAAGACGGGAAACAGGTGAGAATCCCCGTGAACTACAAAGACGTGGTGAGCGGCCGAAAACCGGAAAAGAACATTCTTCTGCAGACGGGCGATACGATCGTGGTGCCCTAGAGGGAAGCCATGAAGCACTTAATCGATTTCCATCGCCTTGCAGGAGCCCTGATCCTGCTGGCCATCGCGATTTCCCCAGCCTGGGCGCAGCAGGACGATGCTTCCGCGAAGCCCGCGGCCCGGGTAAGTCTGCCGCTCCCTGGCGGACAAGAGGATCAAGACACGCAAACGCAGCCGGAGGCCTTGAACCCGGATGAGCGCGCGCTCACCGGAGCCCAGGATTTCACGCTGGGTATAGCGGGGATTCGTCATAGCTACTGGGTGCCGGGCTTCCGTTTCGAGAACAGGTCGCGCTGGGATGATCTGGCCACCGGCGCGGGCAGGAATTGGGTTTCCACCGGTTATTTCCTGGGAACATTAAGCTTCCTCAAGGCATCGCGCCATTCGCAATTGGCCGTGAATTACGGAGGCGGAGGCGGGGTAAACGAATCCAGCGATTTCCAGGGCAGTTCCTTCCACCAACTGGCGCTCTCCCAAGCGATCAAACTGAGAAGATGGCAGCTGCTGTTCCTCGACGAGTTCTCGTATTTGCCCGAGAGTTCCTTCGGTTTCGGCGGTGTAGGCAACCTATTGGCCCCCGGTGTGGGAAGCGACCTGACGGCGGGCCTCCCCAGCTTGCAGACAAACTACGTGCCGAGCCAGAGCCTGTACACGACGCAGGGGCCGCGGATCAGCAACGCCTTCGTGACCCAGGTGGGATATTCGCTGAGCGCCCGATCTTCGCTTGCGGCTACGGGTTCGTTCGGAATCCTCCGCTTCACGCAGACCAACGTACCCGGCGACACGAATGACGCCATTTTCAGTCTGGGCTACAACTATGAAGTGACGTCCTGGGACTCACTGGGGGTCCTCTATCGCTTCACGGGCTACCGCTTCCTTGGGAATCCCCAGAAGCTGGATGATCATGCGGCCCAAATTGCCTACGGACGGAGGCTCACCGGACGGCTGGCGCTGCGCTTGACCGCCGGTCCGCAAGTTACGATCTTTCGGCAGTTGAGCGGGACCAACTCCCAACGGGTCGGCGTTACTTCCGCGGTTTCTTTGCACTACACCATGGAACGTACGGGACTTTCACTCTCTTACGACCGCGGATTGACCGGCGGGAGCGGGGTATTGATCGGAGCAACGCGGGATCAGATCCAGACGCAGGTTACGACCCAACTTACACGGAAGTGGCAAGGCAGCGCGGGTGTGGGGTATGCGCGAAATAAAAGCGCTAGCGGCAGCTTCCAGAGCAGCGCCGCGCAGGCTTTTGACACCACCTTCGCTTCCGCAGGAGTGGGCCACACGCTGGGCCGCATGGCGAGTTTTACGCTGAACTACACCTTTGCGTATCAGAATGTGAACCAAGCGCTTTGCACTCCCGGAAGCTGCGGAACCAACTATAAGCAACACCAGATCTGGGCAGGATTCCAATGGCACGCACGCCCATTTGTAATCCGCTAACCGCGCGCCGGCATCTGCGCGGGTGCGCAGGAACGGCCAAGAAACGATCCAGGGCGGAGCAAGCATTTTGCGCGACATTGATCGCAACCAACAGCCGGAGCAAGCGCAGTCGCCGACGGTAGCGAGAGCCGAGAGAACATGTATCAGACTTTTTTTGGATTGAAAGAGAGTCCGTTCAACGGCAACCCGGATCCTCGCTATCTTTATCTCACGAAGCAGATCCAAGAGTCCCTGGCGTCGCTGATGTACGGCATTCAGGCGCGCAAGGGGTTTATCACCCTCACCGGCGAAGTGGGGACGGGCAAGACGACCCTGGTCAATCGCCTGCTCGACTGGCTGCACCAGTATAAAGCCAGGACCGCGTACATCTTCAATTCGCGGCTGAACACGAGCGACTTGCTCGATTTCATCCTGGCGGAATTCGAAATTCCGTGCGCGTCACGAACGAAAAGCCAGCAGTTGCTGCGGCTGAACCACTGGCTGCTGGAGCGCTATCGCATGCGCGAAACGGCCGTCCTGATCATCGACGAGGCCCAGAATCTTTCCAATTCCGTTCTGGAAGAGATCCGGCTGCTCACCAATCTGGAGACGTCCACGGAAAAGCTGCTGCAAATCGTGCTTTCGGGCCAGCCGGAACTGGAGGAGAAACTGAAGCTGCCGGAGCTGCGGCAGCTTCGCCAGCGCATTACGCTGCGCTGCAAGACATCCCTGCTGTCGATAGAAGAAACGCATGCGTACGTCGCGGAACGCTTGCGCATCGCCGGCGCCAATGGCACTCCGATCTTCAGTCCAGAGGCCATCGATCTGGCGCACACCTACGCACACGGCATTCCGCGGGTCATAAATCTGTTATGCGAGCACGCGCTCATTAGCGCCTACACGGAACAGCAGCGGCCCGTGCAGCCCGCGGCAGTGAGCGAAGCCGCGCGCGAATTCCAGCTCGACGAGATCGCGCCGATCGCTCCTCCCCGCGACACAACAATGGAAGAAGCCGCTGAAGGTTCCGAAACATTCCTGCACAACGCCGGTGAAGCTCTCTCCCGATTCCACATTGGTTCCCCCGAGGACACGCCCGCGCGGAAACAAAAATAGCAAGCGAACCAGCCCAGGCAGGGGGACTCCATAGAAATCCGGGAGCTTCCGGGGGCAGGAAGCACCGCCTGGCCATCCGCACCTTCGCAACGAATAGCTGCCGGAGAAAATCCACTCACAGAAGCGCGGCGGCGGCATTCGCATGCGGCTTGCTCACGACCATCACTTCCCGAGCTGCGGCTTGCAGCTCGAGACCGCTTTCCTGGGATTGGATTTCCCGCCCGCGTTCCTGCGCCGGCGGAAGAAGAGGAGTGCACTTCGCGCCGCCAAAGAATAGATGCAGCTCAGCGCCCAGGCCTGCGCTGCACTTGCGGAATTGCCGAAGATAAATATGGGTGACAGGGCAAGCGATGGCGGCCGCCCGCCCAGTCATCGAGAATCGGCCAATGCGGAAAGCCGAGCCGCGGGCACGGCATTTCCGGCTCTTCCATAATTCTTCTCGTACCACTCCCAAGTGCGAGGCAGCCCTTCTTCGAAGAGGACACGCGGTTCATAGGCCAGCACTTTGCTCGCCAGCGAGCTGCAGCAGCAGGAAGTCGCTCCGCAATACTGCCTGGAGGCTATCGGGCAAATCGGGGGTCAAAGAGAGCGGGAAATAAAACAAGGCTCACCTCCGCACCCGTGGGTGCGGAGGCGAGCCTCCAGGAAGAGAATCAACAGCGAGCCAGCCAGCTATGCCCGCGTAGCGAGCAACTGGGCTCCATTGCGGCGCCACAGGATGGCACCGACAGCCAGGAGCCCCGTGCCGAACAGGAGCAAGGTGCTCGATTCGGGTGTCGGAACGATTTCCCCGGCGGAAACGTTGGCAAAAACGACGCCGTTGCTGGAGAAGAGACCCGCCACGCTCGAACCGTGCTGGATGTCGATCAAGACCGAGGCGATCCCAGCTCCAGGATTGCTAAAGCTGCAGTTGCTGCAATTCACCAGCGTCCCGCCCAGATTCGTCAGATTCGCGACCAAGCCGGTCCCGAAAACGCCGAGTCCATTGGCAGGAGCGGGGAGTTGCACGAAGTTAACCAGTTCCAGGTTTCCCGTCAGCGTCCCTCCCGTACCGTTGTTATAGGAGAAGCTGATGGGATTGGCCTGCGTAACGGATCCATTGGAATTCAAGATGATGGAGCCAGTCTGGACCATCGTGTAGGAGTCCGTACCATTCGCAGGGAGCCCGTTGAGGGTGCCGGAGCAGGTAAGGCCCACGCAACCGAGATTAATGCTGACGGTCCCACTGCTGCCGACGAAATCAATGCTGCCGCTCGCAGTCGGCCCCAACGTGACCTGGGTCTGTGCACTCGCTGCCATGGACCCAAGACTCAAAGCGAGCAACAAACCCGCCACTACGACCAAGATTTTCCGCATCGTTGCCTCCATGAATTGTTCGTGCCTACTGCAAAACTGTTTTCCTACTGACATCTTCCTCAGAGCCTCACATCCACAGACCCAGCGCCACTGACAGAACCTCGGTCTTCCCAAGTTCTGGTGCAAGCCAAATACCAACCGACTTGCACGAAAGCCGCCCGTAAGTTACTGATAAAACGTGGCCTAATTGAAGCGATGGATAGTGAAGGTGGAACTTGGTCACCTTTCGTTCCAATCCATTGCCCAATGTATGCAACACCCTTCCCCAACTCTCACGCCTGCCTCCCAGCAGCAATTAACTGATCACCTCTCCGCGGAGATAGCGGCGGCGCAAGAAGCCTCCCAGAGCAAGCAGGGCCGCCCCAAATGCCGCCAGTGTACCGGTTGCGGGCTCGGGCACCTGCGAAAGCTCCTCATTGCCGAGAGTCAGGGGCGTGGTATACGTCACGGTCCCGCGGGAATTGAGCGCGATTGCCAGGAAGATCGTTCCTGCCGGAAACGACGTACCGTTGGAGAAAGAGACGGAAATCGTCTTCGGGTTGGCAGTATTCGTACCGCTCAATCCGAACTGTGTGTCCAGTGCAAAAACTCTGTAGGAGGTTACGTTCGGCACGCTCTGTACACCGCTAAGTGCAGCGGCGCCGCCATTGATGGAATAGTCGTTGGGTCCACCATTGCCGTTGGCGACCGTCAGACCCAGCAAGCCCTGAATCACATTGCCGCTGGTCCAAGCGAGACCGCTTCCGGATGCAACATTGTGCGTCGTGAATCCCTGGGTGAAATTCGCAGTAAAAGTCATGCTGGAGGTGCTGCCAGGGACGAGAATCAGCAAAATCGTGTCTGCCGCACTGCCTTTGGCGTTCAGTGCGATGCCAAAGGTGGGATTCGGGTCACTGGTTGTCCCAATATCCAGGCTGGGCGTCGCTAACGTGCAGTCGGCGGTCAGAGAAGAGGGCATCCACCCCGCACAAAGCCCAACAACTGAGGCTTGGGAAGGCGTGCTTGAAAGGAAGAGAGACAAGCAGCCGATCGCGAGGTATAGAGTAGTTCTCTTGATTGCGTTCATAAGCCTACCTTCGTATTTTGCGGGCGCAGAGAAAGTCTGTCGCCGCTAATAATTGTGCATTCCTAATGCCAACTGACGCATGCCTTGCAGTGAACGTAAAGTATTGATTTTACACATCTTACAAGAGTACTGCGATTCTGCTTCAAGCCTGGATTCAGACTTTGTGGCATTCCTTTGCCTCAAATGCGCAAAGTAGGTAATTGGAAAGATCTCCTTCCTGTAACTGCTGGCTGTGCCATGGTTTAGCATGACTAGGTCTCCCAGTACTTCAGAGAAATCCTACTGCGTTTCAAGGGATTGTCGCGCAAGGGCGGCGTCTGGGCCTTCAAGGCCATTCCTGATAGCTATCTGCAAAAAATGCCGGGCCTCCTTAGCTCTCCCTCCCTGCAGGTAAACGAGACCTAGGTGAAACGAGCATGAGGGGCTGTTAGGAGACTTGGCGATGCAGCTCTGCAGGAGTGGCAGGGCCAGCCCATCCATCCCCTTCTTGTGGTAAACCCAGGCGAGCGCGTCGGAGACACCAGGGTCCTCGGGCACGCGTCCCGCGGCGCTTTGCGCCAAGGTAAGCGCGTAGTTCAGGTCCTGGTTGGTGTCCGCCAGAACTCGAGCCAAGCCCGCTTGGGCCCCCGGGGAATTCGGATCAATCTTGAGGGCCTGGCGAAACATCGTGTTCGCCCCGGCAAAGTTCCCCGTGCGGGCATAGAGATCGGCAAGGATCAGGCAAGCACTCAAATTCCCGGGATCGAGTTCGATGCTGCGGCGGTAATCCCGCTCGGCCTCCGCGAACTGGCTCTGCCGCTCGTGCGACACTCCGAGATAGATGAAGGCCGGAGCGCGATGCGAATCCAAGACAATGGCTTTTTGCGAAGCATCGGCGGCCTCCGCCCAAGACCTGCGCTCCAGGAAAAGCTGGGCCAACGATTCGTAAAGAGCGGCGGTGGGCGTGTGAGATTGCGCATAGCGTTGCAGGTATTCGACGCCCTTCGCCGGCTCCTTTCTCGCGAGGTAGTAGCGAGTCAGAAGGACGAGAACCTCATCCGGATTGGGAGCGGCTTCCAGCGCGTGCTGATATTGCTCTTCGGCACGGGGAAAGTCCTTCTTGCGCGCATAGAGCTCCGCCCAGCGCTCTGCAAACAGAAAGTTGCCCGCTGCGATGCGATCGGCCTGACGTAAAACCTGTTCCGCCTGTGCCGTATCCCCTTTCCCCAGGGCCGCATCGGCGGCCAGCAAATATCCTTGCGCCATCCAAGGACTCAAGCTGATGACCTTCGCGGCATACTGGAAGGCGGCATCGGGATCACGGGCCTGCAGGCTCAGTTCGGCCAAGCGCATGTACGCGTGCACGAAATTTTCGTCGTTTTTAAGGCATTCGAAGAATTCCGTCTTTGCGGACTGCCGGTCACCCTGCGCCAGAAAGGCCGAGCCCAGGTAGTAGTGGGCAAACAGCGATTGCGGCTCGCGGGCGACGATCCCGCGCAACACGACGGTGGCCTCCTGGAAATTGCCGTTCAAATAGGCGATGGCCCCCGCGAAGGACTTGGCCTGGGCATCTTTGGGGTTCTTTTTGAGAAGCGGGGCATTCCAGCGGTCCGCCTCAGCCGCATTGCCGAGGGTGATGTAGGCACTGACCAGCTTCTTGGCGGTGATGTCCGAAGCTTGCGCCGCGAGGCTGACCTGGAATTCCGCGACGGCCCGCGAAACCTCGTTATGAGCGACCCAGAAATCACCCAAGTCCGAATGGAGCTGCGCCGGATCTTTGGTGTGCAAGGTGAGCGCTTCGAGGACCTTCTGCGCCCGCGGCCCCTCTCCCAGCCGAACATATAAATCGGCGAGGGCCAGGTGCATATCGCGGCTCTCGGGAAGCGCTTGCGTTCCTTCCGTGAGAATCTGTTCAGCGTCCGCCGGCCGATGTTGACCGAAGTAGAGGCTGGCCAGGTCCTGGTAAGTCTCCACCCGAGCGGGATCGAGGGCGCGCGCCCTCTTGAAGTTTGCTTCCGCGAGGGACTGCTTGCCGAGGGCAACCTGGGCAATCCCCAAAGCCAGATAGACCGCGGGATTGTCCGGTTGCAGCTGCTGCGCGCGTTCGAATTCCGCGTTTGCCAGCGCAAACTTTTTCTCTCCCATATAGCTCTTGGCAAGAAGGAGCCGGGCGGAGAAATCGTTCGGGTCGCGGCTTAAGACCTGCTGCGCCAGTTCCCGGGAGCGCTCCGGAGCGTTGCCCAGCAGGTAAATTTCTCCGAGGCCAAGGGCGCTCCCGGCATGCTCCGGATTGAGCTCCAGAGCCCGGCTGAAGGCCCGGGCGGCCTCCGGTAAACGACCGAGTTCCGTGTTAACGAGGCCGAGCTGGTGATAGCCTTCGGCAAATTTAGGGTCCATTCTAACCGCGTTCTGAAATTCGATAGCGGCCTGGGCAAATTTCCTGGTCCGGGCGTACTCCTGGCCCTTGCGGAAAAAAGTGTCGCGCCGCGCAATGGGATCCCGGTTGCAGGCGGAAAGGCAAAGAAGGCACAGGACAACGAGCGCGCCCGCGCGCGCCCAGACGAGCACACGCCGAGCGTCCCGAAAGGCCATTCCGCGCCCCGGAAGATTCCCGAGACTCACGGAACGCCCCGCCTCGTTAGTTCGTGCTGCCAAGCGCCTGGCGTGCATTGTCCGCGTCTTCTCCTTCCAGTTTCAGGCGCAAGGCGGCCTGGAGCTGCGACCTGGCCTTGGCCTTTTGTCCGGCGCTCAGGAGCGTCATGCCCAAGTGGTAGCGATAGGCTGCGGAGTCGGGCACCTTCTCGACACATTCCTGCAGCAGAGGGAGCGCGCTCACGTAGATTCCCTTCTTGTACATGACCCAGCCGAGGGTGTCCGTCACCGAGGGCATCTCCGGCATGCGCTGCTTGGCTTTCTGCGCCAAGCTGAGGGCGGTGTCGAGATTGGTTCCTTGCTGGGCATATACCCAGGCCAGATTGCTGGCCGCAATGGCAAAATCCGGATCTATCGCCAAAGCCTGCTCATAAAACTTGCGCGCCTCGCCCAGATTTCCTTTGCCGAGGTAGAGATTTCCGAGCAGCGCGTAGAGCGGCACGAATTTGGGCTGGATCGCCAAGGCCTTCTCGAATTGCTGGATGGCGACATCGGTTTCTCCCTGCGCCTGGAGCACTTGACCCAACTGCAAGTAGGCCTGGGCCAGCTTGGGGTTGAGATCGATGGCGCGCTGGAGATCCGCCCGCGCGGCGGGATAGTTCTTGGCCTGAAAGTGGAGCGATCCCAGGATGAGATGGCCTTGGGCGTCATCCGGATAGGTTTGCACGTACTGGCCGACGCGCGCGAAGGCCTTGGCTTGCTGCTTCCTGGCCACCAAGAGATCGACCAGTTGCCCCAAGGCCTGCGCGTTGCGGGGGTCCAGTTGCAAAGCGGTATCCAGTTGCTTTTCCGCCTCGGACCACGCGCGCCCAGCGGCGTAGGTTTGAGCCAAACGGAGACGGATGGCAGGATCGGTGGGTGCGAGTTGCTGCGCAAACGCAAATTGCTCTTGGGCTGGGCCCACCTTCCCCTGGCGCTGATAGATGCTCCCGAGGAGCATGCGCACCGAGAGGTCGGCAGGATGCAACCGGACGTTGCGCTCGGCCAGCTGCTGGGCTTCGGCGAAGTTGTCCTGCTGCAGAAAGAGCTCGGCTAAACTGTTGGAAACTTCCAGGAGGTCCGGCGCCAGGCGCAAGGCCTCTTCCATTTGGCTCTTGGCCTGCCGCAAATTGCCCTTCTGCCAGTAGGCAAGTCCTAGATAATACTGGGCTTGCGGGGAGTCCGGAACATCCTTGGTTTCCCGTTGAAGTGCGGCAATCGCTTCATCCAGCTTGCCCTGGGCCATCAGCACGCGACCGTGGTTGACGAGTACAATCGGATCCTTGGTCTTCTGCTGCAGCAGGTCCTTATCCACCTCGGCCGCCTTTTGTGTCTCCCCGCTAACCAGGTAAAGATCCTCCATGCGCTTCTTGATCTCCAAATTGCCGGGGACCATCCGCAAACCGCGCTGGTATTCCTGGAGGGCTTGCGCAGTCTGCTTGCGCTGGAAGTAAAAGTCCCCGATGGCCAGCGCCGTCTCCGGAGAGCTGTGTTGCTGCCGAAGCTGGCTCAAAAGCGCTTCGGCATCCTCCTGCTTCTGTTCGCTGTAGAAAAGATCGGCTTGGGCAATATACAAGGGGGCGGCATTCGGATTCTGGGTGATTCCCTGCTGCAGGACTTGCTGTGCCAGGGCCAGCTGTCCCTTGATGTGGTAGAAATTGGCCAGATCGGTGTAGGCCTGCACCGAGCGCGGATCAACCTCGATGGCCTTGCGAAAATACTGCTCGGCATCATCGAAACGGCGCAGGCTGATCTCCACCAGGGCCAAGTTGATGTAGGCCGAGGGGTCATTGGGCATCAATTCGGCGATCTGGCTAAAAGCTTGCAGCGCCTTGTCATTCTGTCCGCGGGCCACCAGAGAGGTGCCCAAGAGCTGATAGGCAGCGGCGTTACGCGGGTCTTTTTTCAAGATGAAGGCTGCTTCTTCCTCCGTCTTAGCGTATTCGCGCGCGGCAAAAAACAGGCGCCCGCGATCGAGGCGCGCGTCGAGCCTCTCCGGGCTCAGTTCGATGGTGTGCTCGAGCGCCACATAGGCCCGCCGCCATTGATGCTGGGCCAGTTCGGCCTGCGCGAGCTGGTAGGAGGCTTCCACAAAGCGCGGATCCAGTTTCAACGCATTCTGGAATTGAATGGCCGCTTCCTGATACTTGCCCTTCTCCATATACCGCTGCCCGCTCTCCAAGTACTTGATCTTGCCCTTTTGCGGGTCGCTGGAACATCCACTGAGGGAAAGCACGAGAATCATCCCGAGCGCCATGCCCCATTGCCACTGACCGCCTCGCATCTTTGTTCCTCCGTTGGCCATCCTAAGTTCTCCCTCGAACGAAATTATCTGCACGCGCCATCTGCGCCGATGGCAGCGAGAAGCTATCCGCAAAGCGTACTTGCCTTTTCCCGCCGCTCTCCCGAAACCATGCCCTGGGCAGACAGGACGGGCTTCTGCGCGCTGAGCAAGAGCGCCCGGTCATGAACATCCGGCTTCCGGCCAGGCTGCGGCGCACGGACAAATTCCTCCGCGTTCACGTCAATCCAGCCGTTGTCTTCCAACAGGGCTTTGTATTCGGCGATGCTGCGCACTTGCACCGGAACATCCACCGCGTCCACGGTCGCGAGAGAATCCGCGTGGTCCTTGTACAGGCAGATGAGCACGAACAAACGGCCGCCGGGAGCCAGGACGCGGTAGAGATCCGCCAGGACCCGGTCCTGGCGCTCAAAATAGTAGAAGGCCTCCACGCTCAGCGCTTTGGCAAAGAAATTATCCGGGAAGGGGATGTGCTCGGCTGTTCCGCAGACAAAATTGACGTTCGGAAGCCGGCTGCTTCTGCTCCTGGCGTGCCGCAGCATTTCGTCAGAAATGTCCATGGCCACCACGCGGCCGCAACCCGCCGGGGAACTGGCCAGGAGGCGCGAGGCTAGGCCTGCTCCGCAGGCCAAATCCAGAATGCGATCACCCGCGGCTAGGCCCATCTTGGGAAGCGCCAACTCAATGATGCGGCGGTGGGGATTATCCATGTCTTCCCCGACTCCCTTGGCCGCCCACAGGTTGAATTCGTGGTGAAAGCGAACGTCGAGAGGCTTGCGGGTCAGCACACTCATCCAGACCCGCAGGCGCAAGCGGAGGACGTGCACGTCGCGCTGCAACTCGGGATCGAGAGGTTTCCGCAGCGCCAGGCATTTCAGGAGACGCAGTCCCTTGCGGATGCGGGAGAGGCGAATCATTGCCGGCTCTCCGATTCGCCGGATCGCGCAGAACAACTGCTGTTGCAACCCAAATCACCCTCCATGACGCAAAGCCCGTAACTGGCCGGCAGCCAGCTTGAAGTAGTAACTCTGCACCTTTTCCGAGAAGGCAACCGCGCCGTATTGGGCCGCCGCTGCTCGATATGCGGCACTCATTCGATGACGCGCGTCCTGGTGCTGCCACAACCAGAGCATTCGGTCCGCCAGTTCGTCCGCGCGGCCCGGTGAAAAGAACAGGCCTTCGACCAACTCGCGGTTGGCGGGAATGTCCGAAACCACCGCGGGTAATCCCATGGCCATGTACTCCATTAAGGCATTGGAGCTGCTTTCGCTTTGCGATGCGAGCAGGCCGATATCCGCCGCAGCCAGCCAGGGACGGACGTCCTGCCGCGCTCCGGCGAGGCGCACAACTCCCTGAAGGCCCAACTGTTCGATCTGTTTTGTGAGGGCATCCCGCTGAAGGCCCTCTCCCACCACCACGAATAGCGCCTGGGGCAAGTGAGCCCGGAGCCGCGCGGCTGCTTCGATGACCGTGGGGAGGCCTTTGACGGGCCGCAGCGTGGAAACGGCCACGAAAATGGGGGCCTCGAGCGGCAAATCAAGACCGCGGCGGAAAGCCAGCTTTTCCGAATCCGTCGCCGGCGAAAAATGGGCCAAGTCGAGTGCATTGTGCAGGATTTCGATGCGTTCCCGGGGAATACCCTCCGCGCGTTCGAGCAATTCCGCGACGCAACGCGAATTGCACTGCCAGGAATCCACCGCATGATTCAATACCCGCAAGGCAAAAGTGTGATGAGGCTTCTGCCAGTAGCCTGCATTGCGCCGGGATTGCACAATCGCGGGAACCCGAGCCAGCCAGGCTGCCGCCGTGCCGTAAAACGTGCCATCGATGAAAAAGGTTTGAACGATATGCGGGCGGAAGCGCTTCAGGGCCCGCAACAAGTGACGAAATGCGCCGAACCGGGATTCGTCCGGTCTTTCGTTGATTAAGAGAATCGGACAGCCGACATCCTTGGCGCTGGACCCCGGACAAGGCTGCAGCACAAAAATGACGGGTTCGAAACGCCGGGGATCCAAGGAGTTCACGATGCGGAGGAGCTGGCGTTCTGTGCCGCCCAGATTCCAGTCCTGAATGCTATCAATGACAAAGGCCAGGCGTAGCCTTTCCCTGAATAAGTGATCTTGCCCCAGGGCGCTACCCTGCTCCCCGGCGACTCCCGGGGTTTCGCGCAATGGCTTTTCTTCCGATAAAGGGCCTTGAGACAAAGGGATAGCTTTTCCCGGCGCGTCCAGGGGCCTCCCAGTAAGGCCCACGATGGGGAGGACAGGTGAACGCGGATTAGCGCTTTGCCACATGTGCAGTCCTATTCAGCTTGAATAAAGCAAATTCTTGGCCGTTAAGGGGATGGGAAAAGCATTGCAGCGTTTCTTCTAAGTATATATAAATAGAGCACTTATAATGTTATTCGGGCATCCGGCGAAGGAAACTGTTGTCCAATGTGTGAAAAAAGTTTCCCATTATTCCGTTCACGGAAGATAGAGTGTCAGAGAACGGAATTCCCTTGCTTCTCCCACTCCGCACGGGGCTTCCCTAAAGCTGAGCGGTACTTCGACTTGCAAGACGTTGTCAGTGCCTGCAAGAGCAGCGAGACACGCGGCGCCGCACCGCAAAGCACGCTCTAAAGTCCCATAAGCACAGGTGCTGCAGGCTGCAAAGCGCAGCGCTTTGCCGGAATTTCCGGGCACTAATGGGCCTGTCGGAAGGCCGCCAGTGAGCCGGTGTAATATGCGCCGCCACCGCGACAGGCCTGGGTATAGCTGCCTGCCGCGCCGACAGCCTCGGCTTCGATCACGTCACGGTTCAGTTGCTGCACATTGATGAAGCCCGTATCCGGGGTGAACTTATTCCCGGCATTCGTAGCGCACCCCAGGATTAAGACGTC
>JAIQEV010000042.1 GCA_020073585.1 Terriglobia bacterium | reverse complement strand
TTTCCTTTGAATACCGGCACACTTCTTTTGCGCCTGATGATATGATGCTCGCGGTGAAACTGGAACTTCCCTCCAAACCGTTCCGCGAAATACTCCAAGGGATTCGTATCTGCAATGAGAAGCGGCGCTCCTCCCAGCCGCTCAACCAGAAAAGCGCCGGCTGCATTTTCAAGAATCCTCCGGGCGCGTCCGCCGGACGCATGATCGACGAGCTGGGGCTCAAGGGCCATGCCGTGGGCGACGCGCGGGTCAGCGACCGCCACGCCAATTTTTTCGTCAACGCCGGGCACGCCTCCGCGGCGGACATGCTGGCGCTGATCGCCGACGTCCGCGAGCGCGTGCGCCAGGCCTACGGGTTTGAGCTGGAGAACGAGGTGATCATCTGGAACGCGTAAAGCCCATCGCCAGGAGCAGGACCGCGTCCGCCGCCTCGGCGGATGCTCCGGAAGAGCATCTGTACCAGCCGGAGATGCTCGCCGAGGAAGAGCCGCGCTATCTGCGCCGCCAGAAGCCGGTGGAGATCCGCAAGCGCAAGTTCGCGCGGCGCTCATGGGCCTTCTATCGCCGGGTGTTCCTGGTGAGCGCGGCGGCGCTCGCGGGCGGCGCGGCGCTCTTCGTCACCGGGCGCTTCTTTCTTTTTTCGCCGCAGGTGCTGCTGCTGAAGCCCGACCAGATCGAGGTCAGCGGCACGCATCTGGTGGGCCGCGAAGCCATCGTCTCCAGGTTCTACGCCGACCGTGGGCGCAGCGTCCTGCGCATCCCGCTGGAAGAGCGCCGCCGCGCCCTCGAAGAGCTGCCCTGGGTCGAGCAGGCCAGCGTGCAGCGCGTCCTCCCGAACCGCGTGCGCGTGGAGATCACCGAGCGCACGCCTATCGCTTTCCTCCGCTCCGGCAACGAACTGGCGCTGATGGACGCGCACGGCGTGATCCTCGACCGCCCCGCCGGCCAGGAGTTCCAGTTTCCGGTAGTCTCCGGCGTTCCGGAGAGCCTGCCGCGCGCCGAGCGCGAGCGCCGCATGCAGGTCTACCAGGAGTTCCTGAAGGGCGTGGACCTGGTCAAGGCGGGCTCGTCCGAGCGGGTGAGCGAAGTGGATATGGCCAACCCCCAGGATCTGCGCGTGGTCCTGACCGGTCTCGCCGGTCCGGGCAGCGACGCGCAAGCCGTCACCGTGCACTTCGGCCAGGACAATTTCGTGAACAAGTACCGCATGCTGGTGGAGAATTTCGCGCAGTGGCAGGCCAGCGCCGGCCGCGTGCAGTCCATTGACCTGCAGTACACGCGGCAGGTGGTGGTCAATCCGGAGACCAGCAGCGCCGCCGCGAAGCCGGATGCGGCGAAGGCCAAAGCGCGATAGCGCCGCGCCGCCAAGCGGTATAAGAAAGAGCGGCCGGGAAGTGGCAGGGCAGGGATTCGGGAACAAGGGAGCTGGGGCTTGGCCAAGAAGGAACGCTACCTGGTAGGGCTGGACATCGGCAGCACCAAGACCTGCGCGCTCATCGCCGAGCTGGACGGCGAGCAGGTGAAGTTCGTCGCCCTGGGCGCGGCCGAATCCAAGGGCCTGCGCAAGGGCCTCATCGTCAACCTCGATGCCACGGTCAGCTCCATCCGCCGCGCCGTCGAAGAGGCGGAGAGCGTCGCCGGGGTTCCCGTGGAGTCGGCGGTGATCGGCGTGGCCGGAAGCCACGTGCGCGGGGTGAACAGCCGCGGCGGGATCACCCTGGGCCAGCGTGCCCGCGACATCGAGCGCGACGACGTGCGCCGCGCCGTGGACGCCGCGCGCAACATCACCCTTCCCGAAGACCGCGAAGTGCTCCACGTCCTGCCCCATGAATTCATCGTGGACGCCCAGGACGGCATCCGCGATCCCCTGGGCATGGTCGGGCAGCGCCTCGAGGCCAACGTCCACGTGGTCACTTCCTCGGCCGCCGCCACCCAGAATCTGGTCACCGCCGCGAACAAGGCCGGCATCCTCATCAGCGACACCGTTCTCGAGCCTCTGGCTTCCGCCGAATCCTGCCTGACGCAGGACGAGCGCGAGTTGGGCTGCTGCATGCTGGATATCGGCGGCGGCACCACCGAGCTGATCGTCTATGGCGGCGGCGTGGTGCGCCATTCCAGCGCCGTGCCCGTGGGCGGCGACCATTTCACCAACGACCTCGCGGTGGGCCTGCGCACCCCCATCCCCGAAGCGGAAAAGATCAAGCGCGCGCACGGCTGCGCCTCCGCGGCCCTGCTGCGCGAAGACCAGGGCATAGAAATCGCCAGCGTGGGCGACCGCCCGCCGCGCACCGTCTTCTCGCGCATGCTCACGGAGATCATCGAGCCCCGCGCCCAGGAGCTGCTGGCGCTCATCCGCGACGACCTGCAGCGCGAAGGCCTGGATTCGCAGATTCCCGCGGGCTTCGTCCTGGCCGGCGGCGGCGCGCGGCTGCGCGGCCTGTTGGAAATGGCCGAGCAGGCCTTCCATCATCCGGTGCGCATCGCCGAGCCGCGCGGCCTGGTGGATCTGCCGGAGGCCGTGGCCCAGCCGGAATACGCCACGGTGGCGGGGCTGGTGCTCTTCGCGGCGCGCGCCCGGCGCAATACGGCGCAGCGCCCGGGAAGTTTTGTCTCGAAATTGCGGGCCATGTTTGCCGGCGCTTCGTGACCCAGACGCAGCGCCGCGTTAAATGGAACGATTGGGGGGAAGCATGACAGCGAAAGACACGGGAATCCGCATGAGCTTCAGCGAAGAGCTGCAGCCGGCCAAGATCAAGGTGGTGGGCGTGGGCGGCGGCGGGTGCAACGCCGTCAACCGCATGATCCGCGCCAAGGTCGAGGGCATCGAGTTCATCGCCGCGAATACCGACCTGCAGGCGCTCAAGCTCTCGCAGGCTCCGGTGAAGCTGCAGCTCGGCGGAAAGCTCACCAAGGGGCTGGGCGCGGGCGCCAATCCCGAGGTCGGGCGCAAAGCCGCCCTCGAGGACACCGAGAAGATCATCGAAGCGCTGGAAGGCTCGGACATGATCTTCATCACCGCCGGGCTGGGCGGCGGCACGGGCAGCGGCGCGGCGCCGGTGGTGGCTTCGCTGGCTTCCGAGCTGGGCGCGCTGACCGTGGCCGTGGTCACCAAGCCCTTCGCCTTCGAGGGCAAGCGCCGCATGCAGCAGGCCGAGCAGGCCCTGGCCGAGCTGGTGGGCGCGGTGGACACGGTCATCGTCATCCCCAACGAGCGCCTGATGGAGACCGTCGAGCGCGGCACCAGCTTCTTCGACGCCTTCCGCATCGCCGACGACATCCTGCGCCAGGCGGTGCAGGGCATTTCGGACATCATCACCGTCCCAGGCATCATCAACCGCGACTTCGCCGACGTGAAGGCCATCATGCAGGGGCAGGGCTACGCGGTGATGGGCACGGCCGTGGCGTCCGGCTCCAACCGCGCGGTGGACGCCGCCAACCGCGCCATCGCCAGCCCCCTGCTCGAGGACAATTCCATCCAGGGCGCGCACGGCATCCTCATCAACATCTGCGGCAGCTCCAGCGTCACGCTGCACGAGGTGCATGAGGCTTCCTCGATCATCCAGAAGGCCGCCCACGAAAACGCCAACATCATTTTCGGCGCGGTGCAGGACGATTCGATGAAAGACTCCATCAAGATCACGGTCATCGCCGCGGGTTTCAAGGAAGTGCACAAGAAGCTTCCCGCGCAGAAGCCGCAATTCCTGCCCCGCACCTGGAAGGCGGGCAAGGAGCAGGCCGCCGCGGCCGTCGCGGGAGCCGGCGCCCAGGGCGAGCTGCCGAACATCGTCCAGCAGGTGCAGCAGAACGTGCGCGACGTCAGCGCCGAGGTGCCCGCCGACGATCTGGACGTCCCGACCTTTCTGCGCCGCCAGGCCCAAAAGGCCTAGCCCCGGTCCTCTAACTCCGGTGATTTCCCTGCAGGGGCACGATATTTCGTGCCCCTTTTTTGTGGTGGGCTACGGCGGTGCCGTCTCCCCCGGCGATGAGGGCAATCTTGCCTTTTCCTGGCGTGCCGGACAGGAACGGGAAGAAGAATCGGTTGTTGACGAGGGGAAAGCGGGTGGCGTAACGTGCACAGCAATTCGAGGCGCCTTCCTGGGCTGATACCGGGATAATTTCAGCCGGCGGAGTCCGCGGATTTGGAAGCCGCGCAGCGATGCAGATGACGTGCACGGAAGGGCAAGGGCGACGGCGATTTCGCTGATCTTAGAGGAGACCACACGATGCGTAAACGACTGACTGCTCTGTTTTCGATTCTGGGCTTGGCCGGGCCGATGAGCGCCGCGCTTCCGGCCGGCGCGCAGGATAAGCCCAAGGGCGCTCCCGCGCCGGGGCCTACGGCGCCGAACACCCCGCAAACCCAGACCCAGAGAGATGCGGACCTGAAGAAGCAGCAGGAAGAGCTGGCGCGCAAGGAAGCGGCGCGGCAACTGGAGCTTAAGCTCCAGAAAGAGGCCATGCACATCAAGATGCAAAAGGCGGAGGCCGAGCAGCAGAGCGAGAAAGACAAGGTGAACGATAAGTGGAAGAAGAACGAGAGTGAGATCAAGGGCGAGAAGACCCGCCAGGCAATAAAGCTCGATAAGAACGAAGCGGCGAATAAGGCTGCGAAGAGCCAGACGCCCGTCGTCACTCCGCCGCAGCCCAACAAGCAGCCATAATCCGCGGACCGGTGGAAGGACACGCGATGCCGATTCCCGGATTGCGCCGCGGAGCGAGCCTGGCCGCGCGATGCAGAGATCTCTTTTCCCGAAGTCCCAAGGGGGTTCCGTACTGCCCGACGCCGTTTGCGGTGGCGCGGCAGATGCTGGAGTTCGCGAGCGTGGCGCCCGCGGACACCGTCTATGACCTGGGGTCGGGCGACGGACGGATACCGATTCTGGCGGCGCAGGAGTTCGGGTGTCGCGCCGTGGGCGTGGAGATCAACGGCAAGCTGTGGCGCGATTCGAGCGATCTGGCGAAGCGCCTGCGCCTGGAAGAGCGCGTGGAGTTCCGGCGGGGCAGCTTTTTCGAAACGGATGTGCGGGCGGCCACGGTGGTGACCCTGTACCTGCTGACGGCCACGAATGGCGCCCTGCAATTCCATCTGGCAAGCCAGTTGCCGCCCGGCGCGCGCGTGGTGACGGTTGATTACCCCGTGCCGGGATGGCGCGTCGAGCAGCAAGTCGAGGTGAAATCCGAGAACAACGTTTCCTACACATTGTTTCTCTACCGGCGCCAGGCGGTTGCCGCCGCGGAAGCCGCAACCGCCGCGGATCTGCGCGAAGTTAGAGGCTGACGGATGCAGTTGCGGTGATCTGAACACGGGCGAAAATGAATTGAGGGCTTTTCTTGCAGGGGCACGATACAGCGTGCCCCTCTTTTTTTGTGGGCGTGGCGTGGAAGCGCAATCTGCCGCGCCCCTGCGGTCGAGGCGCGGGCCGGGGCGGAGCCGGGGTTGACCGCCTCGCGGTCACGCATACAAAGGATGGCAGCGGCTCAGAAGCGGAAGAGGTAGGAGAACTTGACGAAGAATTCGTTGCCCAGGTCGGATGGGCGCATGGGATTGAGGAGGGGGATGGGGGAGAGCTGAAAGATGTCGTGGCTCCTCTGGTAGTTGTAGCCGGCGAAAAACGCGGAGCGCGCGGTGAAATCGTAGGCCACGATGGAATTGATGTTCCAGGTGCGGCCGTGGCGGTTGTTTACGAACTGCGCCAGAACCCGGGCCCGCCATTTCGTGGTGAACTGCTGGTTGAGCCGGGTGATGAGCAGGCGGCGGTCCTGGAAGGGCGTGCCGTCCATCAGGAATTCCCGGTCGTAGACCCCGCTGAACTGCACTTTGGTGCGGCCGAAGGCGTGCAGCAGCAGGCCCAATTCGTGGCGCTGCTCGCGGCCGTAGAAATTCTCGTGGAACTCGGCCTCCTTGCGGTGCACGAACAGGTACGTGAAGGAGACCGGGCGGTTTTCGTTGGTGGTGATCTGGTACATCATGCGCGGCTCGATGTACACGCGCGTGGGCGCCAGCAACGCGAAATTCGGCGTGAACTGGTTGAAGCGCGCGCGGTCGTAGGAGTAGCGCGCTTTCACCGTCCAGAAGTTCTTGAACTCCGCCTTCGCGCTGGCATCCGCCCCGGCGTCCTGCAGCAGGCTGGAGGTGTCCACGGCGGTGTCGTAGTTGAGCTCCAGGAAAAGCTGGCGGATGTAGTAGCGGTTGAGAAAGGGTTTGTAGATGAGGTCCAGATCGGCGCTGTGCCGGTCGGTCTCCGGCTCGATGCCGATCTGCGTGATATCGAAGCCGCGGCCGAGGAACTTGTACGAGGCGCGGAGCTCCCACTTGTCGGAATTGTACTTGGCCAGCGAGCCGAACGTCGCGCGCTGCACGCCGCCGCCGCTGATGACTTGGTTCTGGTTGTAGCCGGCCTGGCTTTGCCAGATCCAGTGCGGGCCCAGAAAGAGGTTGAGGTCCACGGCGTGGACGCGTTCGGTGGAGCCCACGTCGCCCGCGGCCTGGTCGCGGTTGACGGTGAGGAAGCCGATGGAGGAGTTTTTGCCGATGTCGTGCGCCACGCGCAGCACGAAAAAGTTGGCGCCCGGCGCGAATTCGTTCAGGCGCTTGCCGCTGGCGGGATCGGTGATGCTGAAATTGGTGTCCTGCGTCCTGGTCTCCATCACGCCGATGGACCACGGCCCCTGCTTGCCCGTGAGTTTCGCTCCAAAAAGAAGGCGCTGCGGCTGCCCGTTGCTGAGCCCGTTGCCGTCCGTCAGCCGTTCGCCGATGCGCCGCGAATAGAAGAGGTACATGGGGGTGGAGAAGAAATCGGCGCCCTCGGTGAAGAAGGTGCGCTTTTCGGGGAAGAACAGTTCGTAGCGCGAGATGGTGATGTTCATCTCGTCGGCTTCGGTGTCGTCGAAATCGGGATTGAGCGTGGCGTTGAAGGCCAGGTTGGGGCCGAGCCCCCAGCGCAGGTCGGCGCCACCCTCGTATTTCTGGCCGTTGTCGAGGGGGCTGGGAGCGCTGCGCCGGGTGCGCGCGGCGAAATAGGGAATGACCTCGAGGTTGCGCCCGGGGCGCACGTTTTCGATGCCCGTGAGCTCGCCGGCCTTCGAGGGCCGCATGAATTTGTCGAAGCGCGTGACCATCTGCCAGTTGTCGTTCTCGTTCTTGCGCACGATGTCCCGGCCCAGATTCAGGCCCCAGTTCTCCCCGAGCCGGAAGCGGATGGACTTGAACGGGATGGCCACTTCCACCGACCAGCCCCACTCCTCGAGCCGCGCGGCGCTCTGCCAGATGCCGTCCCAGGTGCCGTCGAGTTCCTGGCCCTCCTTCATCAGCGCGTCGTACTGCACCCCGCGGGCGTTGACGCTGAAGAAGTAGCCGCTGCGGCGGTCGCCGTAGGGGCCGAGGAAGATGTTGATGCTGTCGGACCAGGTGCGCGCGTCGTGCATGTCGTAGCGCGCCACGATCTTGTGCGCCTCGGAGTCGTAGCATTTGAAGCCGAAATAAAGGTTGTCGTCGTCGTAGAAGAAAAAGGCCTCGGTCTTTTCGCTGGCGGGAGCGCCTTCGGTGGGCTCCGTCTGCACGAAGTCGCTGATGGGCGTGAGCTGGCTCCAGACCGGCTCGTCCAGCCGCCCGTCCACGTGCACCGCGGCGCGCAGGTGCGGGATGGAGGCGGTGTGCACGGCGCTCGTCTGCGCGGCGGCGGGCAGGGAGAAAAAAAGGGCGAGGATGCAGGCCAGGGGCCAGACCCAGCGGGGAAGATCCAGGGATTGTCTTTCGCGGCGCAAGTGTTGAGTCAAGAAATATGGAAGGGTGAGTATAGCAGGCTTGGAGCGGGAGAGAAGCGCTTCGCGCAGGGTTGCCGGACGTTCAGCGCAGCAGGAAAGTGTGCAGCGCCAGCGCGGCGCAGCCCAAGCCGACCCCCAGCAACGCCCCGGCCAGCACATCGCTCAGGAAGTGCATGCCCAGGAGGATGCGGGAAACGGCGATGCTGCAGGCCACGAAAAATAACGGGCCTTCGAGGAGCGGGTAAAACGCGCTGAGGGCGACGGCGACGGAAAAGGCCGTCATGGTGTGCCCGGAAGGAAAGGAAAACTGGTCCGGGGGCAGGACCCGCGCCCAGCAGTGCGGCTCGATCTGGCAGGGGCGCGGACGGTGACTGACTTTCTTGAGCAGCTTGAAAAGAAAGACCCCGGCGATGGCCGCGGATGCGGCTGCGCCAACCGCGGCCAGGCGCTGCGCGCCGCCGAAGAGCAGCAGCATGACCCCGAGCGAATACCACAGCCAGCCGTCGCCCGCGCGGGTGGACGAAATCATCCAGTAGCGCACCCAGCGCGGGGCCAGCCAGCGGTTCACGCGGCGCATCAGGCGGTGGTCCCGGGTCTCGATCATTCCCCACACGGTGCGTGTGACGGCCATGGCTTCACCTCACTCCGTTGGTCTCCCACTGCGCATCCAGATCCCACAGCATGTGCGGCGCCTGCGCGTCCGCTTCCAGAAGAGCGGTCCACTGCCGGCAGAAACGCTGCTCCTGCAGCCAGTGCCCCAGGGTAATGGCCGGAACCAGAGCGGCCAGTGGCGCCAGCAGCAGCGCCGCCGGCTTTTCGCGGAACAGTGCTCCGGCAATGCGCAGGACATCACCGGTGAGCTTGGCATAGCTGCCGTGCGCGCCGCGGATGACGCCGCGGCCAGCGCGCAGCCCGCTGAGGAACTCGTCCACCGTGCGCGCCCCCGGAACTTCCGTGTAGGTGTCCCCGGCGTGCGCCAGCGTATGGGCGTCGCTGCCGCCGATGGCGATTTTGCGGTGACGGGCCGCCAGGCGCTCCGCGGCGGCGTTCTGTTGCGGGAGCATCTGGCCGTTGCGCGTTTCATAGGCCGGCACGTAGGAGGCGAACCACTGGAAGTCCTCCGTGGTGCGCCGCCCGGTGAGCCCGGAGAAGACGTGATTCACGCTGAAGAACAGCTTGCGCTCGGTGAGGTACATCAACAGCGCCAGGAAATCGTTGCGCCGCCGCTGGATCTCCTGGTGCTCGCGTTCGCCGATCCCGTAGACCCCCAGGTGCATCTGCGTGCCGCTGGGCAGCGTGCAGGTGACCTCTTCGCTGAGAAAGAAGTCCCGGTGGCGGCGGAGCGTTTCCGCGGCGCCGATGGAATCGTGGTCGGTCAGCGTGACCAGCGACATCCCGCGCTGTTTCAGGCGCGCATACAATTCCGCGGGGTCGTTGTAGGACTCCCGGCACAGCCGGCCGATGCCCGGGGTATTGCACATGCCCGAGGCCACGGTGTGAACATGCAGGTCGCAGCGCATGAGATATTAGTAACGGGTGGCGATGAATGCACCATGAAAGAGCCGCGAAATGTCTGTGAATGTGCCCCCGAAACTCCTTGAGCACACGCCACTTACGTCCTGCCCAAAGTGGAGGGCCGCTTGCTCTTCCTGCGCGCCGCCCAGGCCATGGCAGAATGCCGTCATGAAAACAATTCAGATTGTTTTTCACGACGCCGGCGGCGGTCATCGCAATGCCGCCCTGGCCCTGCAAAAAATCATCGCCGAGCAGCAGCGGCCCTGGAACGTGCAACTCGTGCACATGCAGGAGATTCTCGATGATCTGGACTGGTTCCGGCAGTTGACCGGCATCCGCACCCAGGAGTGCTACAACAACCTGCTGCAGAACGGCTGGACCCTGGGCAGCACCTGGCTGCTGCGCTTGCTGCAAGCCACCATCCGCGTCTATCACCGCGCGGCGCTCAAGCGCTTGCGAGCCTATTGGCAGCAGCACCCGGGGGACCTGCTGATCTCCGTCGTGCCCCATTTCAACCGCGTCCTGCGGGAAAGCTGGCGCGCGGTCCACGGGGCAAAGCCCTTCGTCACCATCCTCACCGACCTGGCCGATTTTCCCCCGCACTTCTGGATCGAGCGGCAGGAGCAGCATTTCGTCTGCGGCACCGACCGCGCCGTCGAACAGGTGCGCCAGTTCGGCGGCGAGAATGCGCGGGTCTCCCGCGTCTCCGGAATGATCTTGCGCCCGGAATTCTACGCCCCGGATGACTCCGATCCCCTGGCCTTGCGCCGGGAGATGGGCCTGCGCGAGGATTTGCCGGCGGGTATCGTGCTCTTCGGCGGGCAGGGCTCGAAAGCGATGTACGAGATCACCGAGCGCCTGGACGCGGCGGGGCTGCCCATCCAGCTCATTCTGATTTGCGGCAAGAATGCGGCCTTGGCGGCCAAGCTGCGCGCCCGCTCGTGGCGCATGCCGGTCCACGTGATGGGCTTCACCACGGACGTGCACCGCATCATGCGCGCCGCCGATTTTTTCATTGGCAAGCCCGGCCCGGGCAGCATTTCCGAAGCGATGACCCGCGGCCTGCCGGTGATCATCGCGTGCAACGCCTGGACCCTGCCGCAGGAGCGCTATAACGCCGAATGGGTGCGGGAAAAGCGCGTCGGCGTGGTGCTGAAGAATTTCCGGGGGATTGCCGCGACCGTCGCCCATTTCCTCGAGGCCGGGACGCTGGCGCAGTACCGCGCCAATGCCCGGGCGCTCGAAAACCGCGCCGTCTTTGAGATCGCCGACCTCCTGGCGCAGCTCCTCGCCGCGGAAGGCCCGGCGGTGGCAAGCTCCGAACCCGGCAACGCTCCTGCCGTGCAAGCCTGCGCATCGGCCTGATCCTTGCGGCTCCAACCCCAAGCAGGGTGAAGTTCCGAATTAGAACGCGAGCGCGTGGCGCGTGCCGAATTGAATTAAAAACGGAGAAAAAAATCGTGATTGCGGGATTTTAACGCCAATAAACGAAAGAATTTAAAAGCCTTATAAGCAAAGCCGAGGAAGGCCATTTGGCCTCGCAGTTGCATAAGCAGTTGCCGTGGGCGCGTTTCGGTTGACGATCTGAACGGAGAGCCGAGTGAGGGGGAAGGGGCTTGCTCGGCGATTTGAACAGGTCGTTCCCACCTGCCTCTGAGAGGGAAGCTAGGATGGATGACCCCACGCTCCGGTGTGAAAACGACGCCGGAAACGAAACGCGCCTTCGGGGGTTCCCGATCCCAAGCGGGGACCCCTATTTTTTTCTCCCCGCCATCTTCCGCACTCTCGCCCGCTTGCTCCACGTTGACCGCTTCGCGGTCACACATGTAGTTGACCGCTTCGCGGTCGCACTTATAACTGACCGCTTCGCGGTCGCACTTATAACTGACCGCTTCGCGGTCGCACTTATAACTGACCGCTTCGCGGTCATACCTGTAGATGACCGTTCCGCTTAGTTGACCTTGCGGGTGACCGCGATGCGCGCGGCGTGCAGCACGTGCGCCACCTGCGTTTCGCGCAGGCGCGAGGCGTCGTACTCGAACGACAACCGCTTGCTGGGGTCGTCCACGCGGAAGCGGCGCAGTCCGTAGGTGTTGGCGAACTGCCCCAGGCGGCGCAGTTCCTCCAGGCTCAAGGGAGCTTGCAGTTCGTAGGTGACTTCGACGAGTGTCATGCGCCGATTATAACAGCGCGCCGGCCTTCGCGGGAGGCGGGGGCGGGCAACGGCGCGCCCTTGACATAGCCCCTGGGGGTATATAGGATCTTCCCGGAGGATCGAGGAGGCCGCCGATGCCCCGGAAGCGATCGAACCGCGCCGCGCCCAGTTGCGGCTGCGCCACGCACGCGGACGAGCGCAAGGCGCTCGCCGTGGACCCTGAAGTAAAAACCGCCAATTTGCATCGCCTGCGCCGCATCGAGGGACAGGTGCGCGGGCTCCAGAAAATGGTCGCGGAGGAGCGCTACTGCGCGGACATCCTGGTGCAGATCGCTTCCGTGCAGGAGGCCCTGCGCGGGGTCAGCCGCGCGCTGTTGCGCAACCATTTGCGGCACTGCGCCACGGAGGCCATTCGCAAGGGCCCGGGCGCGGAGGCCGAGGCCATGTACGACGAATTGGTGGAGTTGATGGACCGGCACGCGCGCTGAGCCGCGCAGGCTCCAGGAAGGCGGAAAAGAGCGATGGAAAAAGATCTGGTCTGCGGGATGGCGGTGGATCCCGGACGCGCCGCGGCCAAGGCGGAGTGGAAGGGCAAGACGTTCTACTTCTGCAGCGGGGGCTGCCAGAAAAAGTTTGTCGCGGACCCCGAGAAGTATGTGAGCGTGCCGCAGCCGAAACCCGCGGTGGGACTGAACATTATTGGCTCAGGGGGACCTTTGTCCGTGATTTCTCCGGAGACCGGGACGCCCGGTCTGCCGATTGTGTCAGGGGCGCCCGGAGTGAAGGACCCGGTCTGCGGGATGACCGTGAATCCGCAAAAGGCCGCGGCTAAAGTCGAGCACGAAGGGAAGACGTATTTCTTCTGCTCGGCGCGCTGCGGCGAGCGATTCCGCGCGGAGCCCGCGAAATTCCTGGCGGCACCCGGAACGGGCGGGATGGCGCCGGCGCAGGGCGCGGCGTCCGCAGCGGCCCAAAAGGTGCGTTACACCTGCCCGATGCACCCCGAAATTGTCCAGATTGGTCCGGGAAGTTGTCCGTTGTGCGGCATGGCCCTCGAGCCGATGGATGTGCTGGCCGAAACCGGGCCGGATCCGGAACTGCTCTCCATGACCCGCCGCTTCTGGCTGAGCGCGGCTCTCTCCCTGCCGGTGCTGCTGCTCGGAATGTTCGGCGGGAAATTCGAAGCCCAACTGCCGGCTGACGCGCGCGCCTGGACCGAACTGCTGCTGGCGGCGCCGGTGGTGCTGTGGGGCGGCTGGCCGTTCTTCGTGCGCGCCTGGCAATCGCTGGTTCACCGCAGCCCGAACATGTTCACGCTCATCGCCCTGGGAACGGGCGCGGCATTTCTGGAAAGCGTGGCGGCGACCCTCTTCCCGCAGTGGTTTCCGGCGTCGTTTCGCACCGGGATGGGCGAAGTGCCGGTCTATTTCGAAGCCGCCGCGGTCATCACCACGCTCGTGCTTCTCGGACAGGTTCTGGAACTCCGGGCGAGAAGCCAAACCGGCGCGGCCATCCGGGCCCTCCTCGGGCTTGCTCCGAAAACTGCGCGTTTGGTTCGCGGCGACGGCGCGGAAGTGGACGTACCGCTCGATCAGGTCAAGGCCGGCGACCTTCTGCGCGTGCGCCCCGGCGAAAAAATCCCGGTGGATGGGACCGTACTGGAGGGATTCAGCAGCGTGGATGAATCCATGATTACGGGCGAACCCATCCCGGTCGAAAAACACAAGGGCGCTCGCGTCACGGGCGCCACCGTGAACGGCACCGGCTCGCTGGTGATGCGCGCGGAGCGCGTCGGCGCCGAAACCCTCCTGGCCCAGATCGTGCACATGGTGAGCGAGGCCCAGCGCAGCCGGGCCCCGATTCAGAAGCTTGCGGATGTGGTCTCCGGATATTTTGTGCCGGTCGTCGTGGCCATCGCCGTCTTGACCTTTATTGTTTGGGGCCTGTGGGGGCAAACTCCCCGCATGGCGCATGCGCTGATCAATGCCGTCGCGGTGTTGATCATTGCCTGCCCCTGTGCCCTCGGCCTGGCCACGCCGATGTCCATCATGGTGGCGACGGGCAAGGGCGCCACCATGGGTGTCCTCTTCAAGAACGCGGAAGCGATCGAATTGCTGCGCAAAGTGGATACGCTGGTGATCGACAAGACCGGCACTCTCACCGAAGGCAAGCCGCAATTGGTTTCGGTCGAGCCGCTAGACGGGTTGGCAGCAAACCAGCTCCTGCGCCTTGCGGGCTCGCTCGAACGCGGCAGTGAGCATCCCCTGGCTGCGGCCATCGTCCAGGGCGCGGAGCAACGCGGAATCGCATTCGCCTCCGTCGAGGCGTTCGAATCCTTGACAGGCCGGGGCGTCCGCGGACGCGTGGACAACTCTCCGGTCGCCTTGGGCAATCGCCAGCTTCTCGAGGAACTCGGCGTTGATCCCGGACCGATCGCTCAGAAAGCCGAAGCCATGCGCGCCGATGGCCAGACCGTCATGTTTGTGGTTGTGGAGAACAAGGTGGCCGGCCTGCTCGGTGTCGCCGATCCCATCAAACAGACCACTCCGGAGGCGATTCGCCAGCTTCACAAGGACGGCATCCGCGTGGTTATGCTGACCGGCGACAGCCGGACCACCGCTCAGGCCGTGGCCGCCAAGCTCCAGATCGACGACGTGATCGCCGAGGTTCTGCCCCAGGACAAGATCAATATCGTGAAGCGGCTTCAAGCCGAAGGCCGCTTCGTGGCCATGGCTGGCGACGGTATCAATGATGCTCCCGCGCTGGCCCAGGCGCAGGTCGGCATCGCCATGGGCACAGGCACCGATGTCGCCATGGAGAGCGCGGGAGTCACGCTGGTCAAAGGCGACCTCCGCGGCATCGCGCGCTCCCGGATGCTCAGCCGGGCCACCATGAAAAACATCAAGCAGAACCTGTTCTTTGCCTTCGTCTATAACGCCCTGGGCGTGCCCATTGCCGCGGGCGTGCTCTACCCGTTCTTCGGCATTCTTCTGAGCCCGATCATCGCCGCCGCGGCCATGAGCTTCAGTTCGGTTTCGGTGGTGAGTAACGCTCTCCGTCTGAGACGCGTGCGTCTCTGATACGGCTTGCCCCCTTTCTTCGCGCCGTTAAACGGTGGAACGATTTGACCGTTAGACGCATCGCATTACCCGTAAGACCCCCCGCAGAACGATATCCCCCTGACGATTTCCCCTGCTCCGCGTCTAAAGCCATATAGCGTGGAACATTTGGCGGGCTCCGGGCGTATTAACTCATAGAAGCGGCATCGGAGCTGTTGGGGGTTTCCTATGGCAAGCAACGGCAACGGAAACGGCAAGAACGAGAAAAAGCGCCGGCGGCGGATTATCTGGATGTCGGTGGCGGCCGTGGTGCTCATTGGCGGAGGGTACGGGGTGACGGCGGCCTTGCGGCCGAACCGCACGATTGACCCCTCCAAGCTGGCCGCCGTCGAGCGCGGCGACCTCGCGCGGGTGGTTGTGGCCACCGGGAAGATTCAGCCGCTGGCCAAGGTCGAGATCAAGTCCAAGGCCAGCGGGATCGTGAAGCGCCTCTACGTGGACTATGGCGACCGCGTGAAGGCCGGGCAGGTGCTCGCGGAACTGGACAAGGTGCAATTGGAAGCCAACGTGCGCGAGGCCCAGGCCAATCTGCAGGCGGCGCAAGCCGCGCGGGAATCGGCGCTGTCCGCCCTGGAGCGCAACAAGGTGGACGCCGAAGGCCCGGACGTGCCCTTCCTGAAGACCACCATGGAACGTGCCGAGAAAATGTACAAGGACGGCCTGATCGCCAAGTCCTTTGTCGAGGATGCCGAGAAGAATTATCGGATGGCGCTCAACCACCAGATGAGCGCGCAGCGCAACCTGGCCGTGTCCCGCGCGGAGATCGCCAAGGCCGAGGCCCAGGTGGCCCAGTCGCGTGCCGTGCTCGAGCGGGTGGCCGAGGATTTGAAGAATTCCACGATCGTCAGCCCCATTGATGGCATCGTGCTGTCGCGCGACGTGCAGGTCGGTGACGCCGTCAGCTCCATCCTGGTCCTCGGCTCGCAGGCCACCCTGCTGCTCACCCTGGGGGACATCCGCGAAGTCTACGTGCAGGGCAAGGTGGACGAGGCGGACATCGGCAAAGTCTATCTCGACCAGCCCGCGCGCATCGTCGTCGAATCCTTCAAGGACAAGAAGTTCACCGGCAAGGTCACCAAGATTTCTCCCCTGGGCAAGGAGAAGGACAACGTGACCACCTTCGAAGTGCGCGTCTCCATCTCCAATCCCACCGGCGAGCTCAAGGCCAACATGAGCGCCAACGCCGAAATCCTCCTGGAAGAGAAGAAGAACGTGCTGATGATCCCGGAATCCGCGCTGATCTACGACAAGGACAGAAAGGCCTCGGTGGAGACCCCGGACGTCAAGGCGGAAAACGGCAAGAAGAAGCTCTCCGTGCAATTGGGCATCTCCAACGGCGTGAAGACGGAAATCGTTGCCGGGCTGAACGAGAAGCAGCAGGTCGTGCTGCAGTAGCCGGCCCGCGGAGCCCATGACCATGTCCTTCCTGGATCTCTTGCGGGATACCCTGGCGACGCTGTGGGCCCACAAGCGGCGCACGCTGCTGACCATGTTCGGCATCGCCTGGGGGATCATCTCCATCACCCTGATGGTGGCGGCCAGCGAGGGCCTGGGCCAGGGCATCGAAAAGCAGCACGAAAACTTCGGCAAGGACGTCATGATCGTCTTCTCCGGACGCACCAGCATGCAGGCCGGAGGCACGCGCTCCGGCCGCGCCGTGCACTGGGGCGAAGACGATTACCTGCAGGTGGCCGCGGAATCCCCCGCCTGCAAATATGTCATGCCCGAGCTCGACAACAGCCTGCAGGTGCACAGCCTCTTCAACAGCGGCACGATCCTCACCGTTGGCTCCCTGCCGGCCTTCCGCGAGATCCGCAGCGTCACCGTCGCCCAGGGCCGCTTCTACAACGACAGTGACAACCAAGACGGCCGGCGCGTGGCCTTCCTCGGAAGCGACACCAAAAAGCAGCTCTTTGCCGCCCGCGAAGCGCTGGGCGCCACGATCTGGATGAACGGCGTTCCCTACACGGTCATTGGAGTGATGAAAGCCAAGGAACAGAATTCCGATTACGACGGCGTAGATGTGCGCAAGATCTTCATCCCCTTTAACGCTATGCGCCGGGATTTCCCGAACAAGCCCCCGGCCGTCGAGCATACCGTGGACCGCCTGCTCGCCGCGCCGTGGTCGCTCGAGACCCACCCCGATTGCGTGCGGCAGATCCGGCGCTCCCTGGGCCGCCTGCACGACTTCGATCCGCGCGACAAGGAAGCCGCAAGCATCTGGGACACGGTGAAAGACGCGCAGGCCACGCGCATGATCATTGTCGGCATGGAGATTTTCATGGGCGCGGTCGGCGTGGTCACCTTGTTTCTGGGCGGCCTGGGGGTGATGAACGTGATGCTGGTCTCCGTGCGCGAGCGCACCCGGGAAATCGGCGTGCGCATGGCCCTGGGCGCCACCCGCCGCTCCATCCTCCGCCAGTTCTTTCTGGAAACGCTCATCATGGCTCTCCTGAGCGGCGGCACGGGCCTGGCCGTCTCCTACGGCTTCTGCGCGCTCGTGAATCTGCTGCCCATGCCCCCGTTTTTTGAGGGACTCCTGGCCAGTTGGAAGCTGGCGGCGCTGTCGGTCACCCTGCTGGGCGGGATCGCGGTCCTCTCCGGCGTCTATCCGGCGAACCGCGCGGCCTCGGTGGACCCCATCGAAGCCCTGCGTTTCGAAGCGGGAGGCTAAATGCTGATTGAGATCTTTCGCGAGGCCTGGGCCGCGCTGGGCCGCAATCCGGTGCGCAGCCTGCTGACCATGACCGGTATCGCCTGGGGCATTGTGGCGGTCACCCTGCTGCTCAGCTACGGCTCGGGTTTCCGCAACGTGCTGATGTACACCTTCGAGGTCTTCGGCAAGGGCGCGGTAATCTGCTGGCCGGGGACCACCAGCGAGCAGGCCGGCGGCGAGCGTGCCGGCAAGGCCGTGCACTTCGAAAAAGAAGACGCGGAGTGGATCAAAGCGCAATCCCCGCTGGTGAAGCGCGTGACCCTGGAGACGGTGCGCTTCCGGGGCATTACGCACGAAGAACGGCTCTCGGACACCGCCATCCGCGGCGTCTATCCCGAATACGGGGAGATGCGCAACGAGGTGCCCGTGGAAGGCCGCTGGATTTCGCCGGAAGACATCGCCGAGCGCCGCCGCGTGGTGTTTCTGGGCGCGATCCTGCGCAAGAAACTGTTCAGTGGGACGCCCGCCATCGGCGAGTTGGTGCGCATCAACGGCGTGCGCTTCAACGTGATCGGCGCGATGGACACCAAGTTTTCCGACAGCAACTACTTCACCAGCGACGACGAATCGGCGTTCATCCCCTACACCGCGGCCGGCGACCTATGGGACACCCGCTATGCCAGCGTCCTGCTCTTCGAGCCGGTGGCCCCGGGCTTCGAAGCCCAGGCCATGCAGCAGGTGCGCGCCGCGGTGGCCACCCGCCAGCGCTTTTCCGCGAACGACAAGCGCGCCATCACCATGTACGGCCGGGAAGAGTTTAAGCCCATCATGGAAGGCATCACCATCGGGATCGAGGCCCTGCTGTTTTTCGTGGGCGCCCTCACCTTGGGCATCGGCGGCGTGGGCGTGATGAATATCATGCTGGTGTCGGTCGAGGAACGCGTGCGCGAAATCGGCTTGCGCCGCGCCCTGGGCGCCAGGAAATCGCACATCCGCTGGCAATTCCTGCTGGAAGCTCTGGTGATGACCCTGGCCGCGGGTGCCGTCGGCATGCTGCTCTCCGCCGCCATCACCTCCTCGATCGGAACGCTGCCGTTCCTGGGCCCGGCCTACGAAGACGATTCCGGCAAGGTGGACATCCACCTCACGCTGTCGGTGGCCACCATGCTGCTCTCCACGGGGATTCTCGTCGTCGTCGGTGTGCTCAGCGGCTGGCTCCCCGCCATGCAGGCCGCCAAGCTCGACCCCGTGGAAGCCCTGCGCTATGAGTAGACCCTTCGGAAAGAATAGCCACAGAGGCACAGAGCCACAGAGAGCGGAAACGCAATTTCCTCTCTTCTCTGTGTCTCCGTGCCCCTGTGACCGATTTTCTTGTGTGCGTTAGGGCTTGCCGAGCAGCGCGTCGAAGTACGCCAGCATCTCCGGCGAATCCCACTTCTGCGGCCCGATGATCTTGCGCGCGATCTTGCCGTCGCGGCCCACCACGTAGGTTTCCGGATACATCGAGGTGCCGTAATCGAGCGGAATCTTCTTCGAGGGATCGCGGAAAGTGGGGAAGACCACGCCCTGCTGCCGCAGGAAGCTCTGGTAGGCCGCCTCGTCCTCGTCCACGCTCACCCCGAGGACCATCCCTCCGCGCGCAGCGATGTGCTGTTGCAGGCGGTTGAGCGCCGGCGTCTCTTCGACGCACGGCGGGCACCACGTGGCCCAGAAATTCACCACCACGATCTTGTCGTGCAGGTCCGAGAGGCGCAGCTCTCTCTTGTCCAGCGTCAGCGCGAAATCCGGAGCCTTTTTTCCGGCAACCGAGGCTTCTCCCTGGCGATAGAGAGGCCGCACGAAGGCGAGTAGCAGAAGAGCGGCAAGCGCCAGGCCGCCCCAGGCGAAGAGTTTCCGCATGAATTCCATCGAGTGCTATAATACAACTTCTGCCCCGGACCAGGAAACGGTCCTTTACTCCGTACAGCGATGCCACAAGACTCCTCCAACGCTCCTCCTGCCAGCGCACCCCTTTCCCCGGCCGTAGGTGCGCCCGGCACCGCCCCCATCAGCGCCCCCATCACTGCCATCGTCCCGGCGCGCAACGAAGAAGCGGTCCTCGCCGCGTGCGTCGCCTCCCTGGCGCGCCAGCCGGAGATCGCCGAAATCATCGTGGTAAACGACGAATCCACCGACGGCACCGCGGCGCTTCTGCGTCGCTTGCAGGAGACGATTCCGCGCTTGCGCGTCGTGGAGTCAACGGGCGTGCCGCCCGGCTGGGTGGGCAAGAACCACGCCGTCTGGCTCGGCGCGCAACAGGCGCGGCTACCGTGGCTGCTCTTCACGGATGCCGATGCCGAGCATTTGCCGGGCGCGGGCGCGCGCGCGCTGCGCCTCGCGCAGGAGCACGATGCCGCGCTGGTCTCCTTTTCCCCGGCGCAGGTGACGCACACCTGGTGGGAGAAGGCGCTTATTCCTTTCGTCTATTGCCGTCTGGCGCGCCGCTACTCCTACGCGGCGGTCAACGACGCGGCCTCTCCCGCGGCCGCGGCCAACGGCCAATTTCTGCTGCTGCGCCGCGCGGCCTACGATGCCGTCGGCGGCCACGCCGGCGTGGCGGGCGCGATTCTCGAAGATGTGGCCCTGGCCGCGCGCCTGAAGGCCGCGGACTTCCGCCTGTGGTTCGGCCCGGGCCCGGACGCCGTGCGCGTGCGCATGTACCGCAGCTTCCCCGCGATGTGGGAGGGCTGGCGGAAAAACCTCTTCCAGTTGATGGGCTCCAGCGCTGCGGACCTGCGCCGCGAGCTGCTGACGGCCGTGCCGTGGATTCCCAGCGTGCTGCTCCTCGGGGGCTTGGCGTGGCCCGTGAGCGCCCTGGCGGGGCTGCTTCTGCTGCTGCTGCGCCATGCCACCTATGCCGCGGCTTTGGCGCGTAACCAATTCCCGGTTTCCCGAATCTTTTATTACGTGCCCGGCGTCTCATTGTATGCCGCCGTGCTGCTGGCTTCGTGGTTCAGCCATGCGCGCGGCCGGGTAAGCTGGAAGGGCCGGGAATATCCGGTAGGCACGCCGGCGGCGGAGGGCCAGGGACGCTGATGATTACGATCACGCGCAAAATCGAATTTGCCGCCTCGCACCGCTACCACAACCCGGCGTTCTCCGACGAAGAGAACCGCCGCGTCTTCGGCAAGTGCAACAACCCGCACGGACACGGCCACAACTACACCCTGGAAGTGACCGTGGCGGGCGAGCCGGACCCCCTGACCGGCATGGTCCTGGACTTGAAGGAGTTGAAGGAGCTGCTGGAGCGGGAAGTGATGCAGCGCATGGACCACCGCCACCTGAATTTCGAAGTGCCCGAGCTGGCCGGAAAAATTCCCACCTGCGAGAACGTCGCGCAGGTCATCTGGGAGTTGCTGGAGCCGAAGATCACCCAGGGACGGCTGCATCGCATCCGCCTGTATGAGTCGCCGGACCTGTTCGTGGACTGCTGGCGCAACGGAGCGCCGCACGCATGAGCGCCGCCCCCAAAACCGCCGGACCAGGCGCGCTGCAAATCTCTCTGTGCCGCAGGTACCGCTTCGCGGCCTCCCACCGCCTGCACAGCGCCCGCCTCAGCGCCGAAGAGAACCAGCGGGTCTACGGCAAGTGCAACAATCCCTTCGGCCACGGCCACAATTATGTCCTGGAAGTGAGCGTGTCCGGCGCGGTGGACCCGGCCACCGGCATGGTCGCCAATCTCGCGGAGCTGGACGCCTACGTCGCGCGCGAGGTGCTGCAGCCGTTCGATCACCGCAATCTCAACGAAGAGGTCGCGGCTTTCCGCGCCACCGTGCCCACCACCGAGAACCTGTGCCTCGAGATTTTCGCCCGCCTCCGGGGCTTCCCGGCGGCGCGCCTCGAGCGCGTGCGCGTCGAGGAGACGGGCAACAACAGTTTTGAGTATGCTGGAGAATGAAAGGGAGCGCGTCATGGCCAAACAGGCCGCGGAAATCCTGCTGAACGAGAAGAAGAGCGAAACCATCGCCGACCTCGTGCGCCGCATGCTGGTCCTGCTGGGCGAGGACCCCGAGCGCGAGGGCCTGCACAAGACCCCCGAGCGCTTCGAGAAGGCCCTGAAGTTTCTCACCAGCGGCTATCACATGAACGCCGACCAGATCCTGAACGGCGCCACCTTCAGCGTCTGCTACGACGAAATGGTGGTGGTCAAGGACATCGAGTTCTTCAGCCTCTGCGAGCATCACCTCCTGCCCTTTTTCGGGAAGTGCCACGTGGCCTACCTGCCCAGCAAGAAGGTCATCGGCCTCAGCAAGGTCGCCCGCCTGGTGAACATGTTCGCCCGCCGCCTGCAGATCCAGGAGCGCCTCACCAGCCAGATCGCCCAGGCCATCCAGGACAAGATCAGCCCCGAAGGCGTGGGCGTGATCATCGAGGCCCGCCACCTGTGCATGCAGATGCGCGGCGTCGAGAAGCAGCACGGCCAGGCCGTCACCAGCGCCATGCTCGGCGCCTTCCGCAACAGCAAGCAAACCCGCGACGAATTCCTCTCCCTGGTGCGCACCAGGCGCGGCTGAGCGCGCCGCATCTCCGGCGCGCCTCCGCCTCTGCAGCTCTCCGGCGGTCCCTTTCCGCCCGGGAGCTTCCCCCCAAGTTGTGCCGTTCCGGTACGGAAGAGCAGTGTCAAAAGGGATTCCTGGACCCCAGGAGCTTCACGTTGCGATCTTCCCCGTCCTCGGATTCGCCCGGTTATTCCCGCACCGCGGGACGTGATTTGGGTCACAGCAAAGGGAAACACCGATCTGCTAGCGTGGCCGTGAGTTGGGGTTCCTTCGGGAGCCTGCCGTCCGCAACCCGCAATCCGGGCTGGGTTCACGCCGGCCCTGCGAACTGCTGGGGGGACTATGAGGCCCAAGCTGCTTTTCCTCCTGCTCCTTCCGATGTTTATCCCGCTGCTGCTACTGAGCCAGGAAGAAACCCAAGACGCGGAGGGTTGTCACGACTCGCCCGTGCTGACGCGCATGCCCGGTTGCACCATCTTCCAGTGTGAGAACAAGGAGTTCGACGCCGCCGAGCTCCTGGTCGCGGAAACCCCGGAGGGTTTGCAAAGAAAGAAATTCGAAGGACAGAAGGAATCGCTGACCTATTCCTGTCCGGAAAACCTTTCCTCCCTGCAGATCGTGCGCAACGCCGAAAATGCCTTGAAGAAATCGGGGTTCACGATCGTCTATTCGGGACCTTCCGATTACAACAATCCGCTGGTCACGGCGCGCAAGAGCGCGCAATGGATCGAGGTGGAGGGCAGCAGCAGTGGCGGCTACTACGTGACGGCCGTGCGCGTGAAAGAGATGGAACAGCGCATGGAAGCCTCGGCGGAAGCTCTGGAGGCCGAAATCAATGCCTCCGGCCACGTCGCCGTATACGGCATTCAATTCGCTACCGCCAAGGCCGCGCTACAGCCCGAGTCGGAGAATGTCCTGTCCGAGGTCTTGGCGCTGCTGAAAAAGAACTCCGATTGGAAGCTGCGGGTGGAAGGTCACACCGACAACGTCGGCGCCAAGGAGATGAATCTGAAGCTCTCGGAACAGCGTGCCGCGGCGGTGGTCGCCTGGCTGGTGAAGCACGGGATCGCTGAGTTCCGCCTGACCTCGCAGGGATTCGGCGACAGCCAACCCGCGGCCGACAACGGGACCGAAGAAGGCCGCGCCAGGAATCGCCGCGTGGAGCTGGTGAAGTTGACTGCTTTGCAGTCACGCCTACGGAAGTAGGCGGGAGGCAGGTGACGCTTTATGGGAGATCGACATACGCTTGTGAGCGAGGGTCTCGAAGCCCATTTGTTCCGGGGGGCGATCACGCCCGAAACAAAGCGCAAAACCAGGACCCGGGAAGTGTTGGCGCTTGCGGACATCCGCATCAATGGCGACCGTCCCTGGGATATCGCGGTCCACGACGACCGCTTCTATCTTGCCGTGCCCCAGAGAGGTTCCCTGGGCATGGGTGAATCCTATATGGATGCCTGGTGGGATTGCCCCGAACTGGACCAGATGTTCTGCCGGATTTTCACCGCCGATCTGGAACGCCAGGTGCCCTTCGGCTGGGAACTCGCCTTGTCGTATCTCAAGGCCTTCTTTCTCAACCTGCAAATAAAAGCCCGAGCCTCCGGCAATGTGCACAGGCACTACGACATCGGGAACGACTTATACGCGCGCATGCTGGACCGGCGCATGGTCTATTCCTGCGCCAACTGGGAGCGGGCTTCCAGCTTGGACGAAGCTCAGGAAAACAACCTGCACTTCGTTTGCCGCAAGCTGCATCTGCGCCCGAATTCGGAACTCCTCGATATCGGCTGCGGTTGGGGAAGTTTCGCGAAATTTGCCGCCGAGAATTACGGCGCCAAGGTCCTAGGGATCACTCTTTCCGGGGAACAGCTGCAGTTGGCGCGCCAGAACTGCACGGGCCTGCCGGTGGAAATTCGCCTGCAGGATTACCGCGACGTCCGCGGACAGTTCGACCATATCGTCTCGCTCGGGATGTTCGAGCACGTCGGCTACAAGAATTACCGCACCTACATGGAAATCGTGCATCGCTGCTTGAAAAAGGACGGGCTCTTTGTCCTCGGCACCATCGGCACAAACCTCTCTACCCGCTCGATGGATCCCTGGATGGATAAATATATTTTCCCGAACGCCTTGCTGCCCTCCATGAAGCAGATCGGAGCCTCCATCGACGGACTATTCATCGTCGAAGAGCTGCAGAATTGGGGACCCTACTACGACCGGACGCTCATGGCCTGGTTCCGCAATTTCCAGGAACACTGGGGCGCGCTCGCGTCCCGCTATGGCGAGCGCTTCTACAGAATGTGGAAATATTATCTGCTGGCCAGCGCGGGCTACTTTCGTTCCCGCAGAATTCAGCGCTGGCAGTTCCTGCTGGCCCCCACGGGCCCCTCAGCCACCTAGGACTGCCGGGGCAAGCCGCCTCCAAAACGATCAGTTTTCCGACCGCACACGCGGCTCCGGCTGCGCGGCCGCAGGCGCGCCCGGCGTTTTGTTCCCGTCGCGGCGGTCCGCATAGTGGATCACCCGGTCGTAGGCGTCGCGGATCACGTCGTTGATCGGGATGACCGTGCCGCTGACGCTCTGCTCCGCCAGCAGATCCAGGTCCACATCCGAGACGACCATCTGCTCCTGGTTGACGATGCCCTCGGCCGCCACCCCGTCGCGCGCAAAAAAATAGTCCGAGGGCGTGAGGATCGCCGCCTGCCCGTAGTGCGTGGCCATGCACGGCACGTCGGGAAGGTTGCCCACGGTTCCCGCCATGGCCACGTAAATCTGATTCTCGATCGCCCGCGCCTGCGCGCAGTAGCGCACCCGGCAGAATCCCTGGCGCTCGTCCGTGCACGACGGCACGAACAGGATCTGCGCCCCGCCCTCCGCCAGCGCCCGCGCCGCTTCCGGAAACTCCACGTCGTAGCAGACCAGAATGGCGATCCGCCCGTAGTCCGTGTGGTAGACATAAAATCCGTGGCCCCGGCTCATCTGGTAGAGATTCTTTTCCGTGGGCGTGAGGTGCACCTTCTTCTGCCGGAACACCCGGCCGTTCGGGGTGAACAGATGCGCCGCGTTAAACAGCTCTCCTCGCTGGATCACCGGATGCGTTCCGGCGATGATGTACAGCCCGGTTTCCGCCGCCAGCCGCTGGAAGAGGTCCTCGTACTCCAGGGTCAGCTGGGCCAGGCGGCGCACCGCGCGCCCCGGCGCCGGTTCCCGCAAGTAGCTCAGCAGTTGCATCGTGAAATACTCGGGGAAGACCACGAAGTGGCTGCGGTAGTCGCGGGCGCTGCGCACGAAGAACTCCACCTGGGTCGCAAAGTCCTCAAACCGGCTGATGGGGCGCAGCAGGTACTGCAGCGCGGCGATCCGCACGCGCGACGGGCCCACGCGCTCGCGCAGGGCCTCCGCGCCGGGTTCCTCCAGGGCCGCGTGCTGCTCGCCGGCCTCCAGGCTTACGCTCGCCACGTATTCCGGGTTCAGCCATTCCAGCAGCGTCGCGAATCCCCGCGATTCGATGTCTTCCAGATATTCCGGGACGACGTCCAGAACCACCAGCCCGTTCGCCAGTTGGAAGCTCAGCGTCGGGTCCTTTCTTTTTCCCTGCACCACCGCTTCCACGTATTCCCGCGGCGTCATCTCCTGCGCGACCTGCGCGTAGCTCGGAATCCGTCCGCCCGTCAGCAGCCGCTTCAGCCCGCGCTCTCGCACCATCCTCTTGCGCGCGTCGTACAACCGCGAGCCCACGCCATTTCGCCGCGCCTGCGGGTCCACGCACATGTCCGCGCCGTAGAGGGTCTTGCCCAGCGGGTCATGGGTGTCGAAGGTCCCGCGCCCGGTGATCGCGGACCACTTGGCCGACTCCGCGTAGTCGTCCCAATCGATGATCAGGGAACTTGCGGAACCCAGCAGCCGCCCGGTTTCGTCCACGGCGACAAGTTGGCCTTCGGGGAAAACGGCGAGATGGTGGGAAAGCTCCTCATCCGTCCAGCGCAGCATTTCCGGATAGACCCGGGACTGCAGCTCCACGACCCCCGGTATGTCCTCCGGGGTCATCGGCCGCACGACCACGCGAGATCTCTCGGCGCTCATGACGCAGCTCTACCGACGAGAATAGCAAATAATAAACACGGATGTCATGGCTGCGCCGTCTTCCCGCGCGACCCTGCCGCTGGGGAAGACGGTGCAGAATTTGCTCGGCGCTTTGCGGAATGGGTTGCAAATGCGGATTTGGTGATTTACTTTTGCGGCCATGAAACTCCCTGAATCGTCGCTCGCGGTGGTCGTCTGCGGCCTGTCAATCCTCTTCCTTGTGGCTGTTCCCGCCCGTACCCAATTTCTTTCCGGACCGATCGGTGGCAGCGGCCTCGCCGCCGCCGCGTTTCATGCCGTTGCGGCGCCGGGGAACGCGCCTCAAGCGCAAGCGGGTGGCCCGGAGGCGGCGTATTCACCGCTACCGATGGCTTTCCGCGGCGCCGCAGGAGAACTGGTGCAAAAGCTCCAGACCCTCAAGCCGGAAGAGTTCCCAGCGGTCCAGAAGCAGGCGTCGGAGGGCGATGCCGAGGCGGAAGCGTTGGTGTGCGCGGCGTATCGCCTGGGCCAGTTTGTGAAACAGGACGACGCCGAGGCGTTTGGCTGGTGTCACAAGGCCGCCGTGCAGGGGCATCTCGGGGCCCAAGAGAATCTCGGCGTGCAGTATATGCTGGGTCTCGGCGCGCAACGCGACGCGGCCCAGGCCATCGCCTGGTTCGCCAAGGCAGCGGCGCAGGGCTCTGCTGCGGCGATGCACAATCTGGGAGCGATCTACGCCAACGGGGCGGGCCTGCCCCAGAATTATGGCGAAGCGATGAAGTGGTATCGCCAGGCCGCGGAAAAGGGCTATGCGCCCGCGCAAGCCGACCTGGGCATCATGTTTTTACGCGGGGAGGGAGTTAAGCCTGATTCCCGGAAGGCTGTGCAATGGCTGCGCAAGTCTGCCGAAGGGAAGTATGCTTACGCGGCTTTCCTGCTGGGCCTGTTGTACCAGCAGGGATCTGGTGTGTCGCGCAACCTGACAGAATCTCTGGCGTGGTTCCGGAATGCGGGGGAGCTCGGTGACGCCCGCGCACAGAACTCGCTGGGATGGATCTACGCGAACGGCATAGGAGTTCCCCCCGATTACCCCGAAGCGGCGAAGTGGTATCGCCTTTCCGCCCAGCAGGGTGATCCTGTCGGCGCCTTTGGCCTGGCCGTGCGTTACCTGCTGGGCCAGGGAGTTGGGCAGGACTACGGCGAAGCCGGCAAATGGCTGCTGGCGGCGGCGCAAAAGGGTCATGGGGATGCCGCGTACAATCTCGCGCTGCTTTACGAGCGGCACTTTTCCGGTCAGTCCGGATCGCCGGATTATGAGAAAGGTGCAAAGTTTCTGGAGATGGCCGCGGAGCAGGACATCAGCGACGCGGCATGTCTTCTCGGCCAGCACTATGCGGCCGGAAAAGGCGTTGCCAAAGATCTGGTGGCCGCCTACCAGTGGGTCCTGCTGGCCTCCCAGAGAGGCACCCGGGATTGTGCCCGCGAATTGATGCCTCTGGAAAAGCTGATGACGGCGGAACAGATTGCCGAAGCAAAACGCCGTGCCGCCTCCTGGACTCCCCGGCCCCATCCCGGCTTCAACTACTGATCCCGCTGGAGTGCTTTGCCATGCTTCCGAAAGATCTCCCTCAGCGTCACGTTTAGAAGCACAACGCGTCCTAGCTGATCAGCCGGGCGATGAAGAAGGCGGCGCCGGCGGCCAGGCCCCCGGTGGAGACGGTTTGCAGCGCCCCGCGCAGCGGGGAGATGCCGGTGTAGTGCGCTTTCACCCCGCCGAAAATGGCCAGCGCCAGCAACGTGATGCCCACGGAATACCACAGCCCGGTGATCACGTTGTGCTGCACCATGTACGGGGCCAGGGGAATGAGGCCGCCAAAGATGTACGAGGCGGCGATGGTGAAGGCGCTGCGCCGGGCGCGCTGCGGGTGCGGCTCCTCGAGCCCCAGTTCGAAGCGCATCATGAAGTCCACCCAGCGCTTGTTGTCGGAGCAGATGGCGGTGACCACCGGGGCCATCTGTTCGGTGGTGAGGCCGTAGCCGCGGAAGACCTCCTCGACCTCTTCGATTTCGCGCTCCCGCAGATCGACGATTTCGTGGTATTCGCGCTGCAGTTCGCTGGCGTAGTGCTCCTCGTCGGTCTTGGCCGCCAGGTAGCCGCCGAGGCCCATGGCGATGGAGCCGGCGGCGATTTCCGCCAGGCCCGCGGTGACCACCAGCCCGCTGGCCCCGGCGACGGCGGCCACGGCGCCGGAAATGCCCGCGGCCAGGGCGAAGGGCACGGTCAGGCCGTCGGCCATGCCGATGACCACGTCGCGAACCGATTCGCTGGCGGTGAAGTGCTTTTCCACGTGCGGTGTGGTGGGCATGGGCGGCTCCTCGATTCCCGGCGCTTGGCGCTGCGCCCCGCGGGTGCGCGGCAAAAGACCGCGCAGTATACCATTACGGCAGGGCCGCGGGGGGCTGCGGGGCGGGGCTGGGGGCGCGTGGCGGAAGTTTTACATTTCTTTACACCTTTGCGGATGTTGTGTTAGCCTGTTTGTGGTCGAACGAAAAGAGAAATCACTATTTTGTGGGAACGATGGAGAGGGCGGCCTTGAGCGACGCGAAAATGGTGTTGATCGAACAGTTCCGTAGCCATGTGAAGGATACGGGCTCGCCGGAAGTGCAGATCGCTCTTTTGAGCGAGCGGATCAACTATCTGACCTCGCATCTCAAGTCGCACATGAAGGACCATGCATCGCGGCGGGGGTTGATCATGATGGTCAACAAGCGCCGGCGCCTGCTGGACTACCTCAACCGCCGTGACCCAGAACGGTATCGCGAGATTGTCGAACGTCTTAGCCTGCGCAAGTAGCCGACTTTACCGCCGGCTTCTTCCTTTACATCGATGAGGGCCGTGGCGATAACAGTGAGGCTCCCACCTTCTTCGATGTTTCTTGCGGCACCAAAAAAACGCTTCGGCCTTTGGAGGGCATTGGCATCAATCCCTCCGGAGAGGACCTTGCCGCTGGGTGGGACGACTGTATTATAGGCCCTGGCAAGACGAGTAATGCTATCCAAAAGAATGACCACATCCTTCTGATGTTCCACCAAGCGCTTCGCCTTCTCGATCACCATCTCCGCCACCTGGACATGTCGCTGAGCTGGTTCATCGAAGGTGGAGCTGATCACCTCTCCATCCACAGATCGTTCCATATCGGTCACCTCCTCTGGCCGTTCATCGATGAGGAGGACGATCAGAACAACATCTTTATGGTTGGCGGTAATGCTATGGGCGATCGTCTGGAGGAGCATCGTTTTACCGGTTCTCGGGGCTGCCACGATGAGGCCTCGCTGGCCTTTCCCAATAGGGGTGAGGAGGTCCATGACCCGTGCAGAGTAATTATTCGATTGGCCGTCCATCTCCAAACGAATCTTTTCTTGGGGATAAAGGGGAGTCAGGTTATCGAAGAGGATCTTATCCCGCGCCACTTCCGGGTCTTCGTAATTGACCATCTCCACCTTCAGCATGGCAAAGTATCGTTCCGTATCCTTGGGCGGTCGAATCTGACCAGAGACCGTGTCGCCGGTACGAAGATTGAACCTTCGGATCTGGGATGGAGAAATGTAAATATCATCGGGTCCAGGCAAGTAATTGTAATCCGGTGCCCTCAGAAAGCCAAAACCATCGGGCAAAATTTCCAGCACCCCTTCACCGAAAATCAGTCCGTTCTTCTCCGTCTGGGCTTGAAGGATGGCAAAGATCAATTCCTGCTTCCTCATCCCGCTGGCCCCTTCGACATTGAGCTCCTTGGCGATCTTGTTTAAATCATTGATCTTCAGCTTTTTTAAATCCTTAATGTTCATAACCCTCTCCTTTATCCTCCTTAATCTTTAGCCTATTGAATCCGAAGATAAATAACCTTGAATCCCAAAAATTATATGGCAGGTCTTTTGAATTCCGGTTGGTCTCTTCTTTGAAAGGCAATGTTCTTTAATTTTTGGAAAACCTCTTTCACCCTCCTTCTTGTCTCCTCAAAGGACCCCTCATTTCGAATAACAAAGTCGGCCACTTTCATTTTCTCATCAAGGGGCATTTGAGAGGAGAGGATCTTTTGGGCTTCTTCTTGATCCACCCCATCCCTTTTCTTCAGCCTCTCGATCTGCTGCTTCTCCGTCGAAGCCACGACGATGACCCTATCCATCTCTCGATGACCCCCGAGTTCAATGAGCAGGGCCGCATCGATCACGACGATGGCATTGGGGTCTTTTTGGCCGATCTCTTTCACTCTCTTGTTCATCTCCGTCTTGATCCGAGGATGAAGAATTTGGTTTAGAAGATTCCTCTGTTCTGGATCGGAGAAAACTTTAGCGGCCAATCTTTTCCGATGAATGGATCCATCCTCTTGGAGGATTTCTTTCCCAAATACCTTGATCAACTCATTCCAAGTGGCCGTGTGGGGCTGCACCAGCTCCCTGGCGATCTGGTCTGCATCGATGAGGTAAGCGCCTTCCTCTCTCAATATTTGGGAGATAGCTGTCTTTCCACTCGCCACCCCTCCCGTCAACCCCACGATAAGCATGCTTCTTGGAGTCTCCTAAATATCGAGGCGCTGGACAAAGAGAGCATTCTCTTCGATGAAGTGGCGCCTTTGTTCCACCTCGTCGCCCATTAAAATACTAAAGGTCTCATCGGCCTCAATGGCATCTTCCACCTTCACTTTGAGGAGGGTACGGGTCTCTGGGTTCATCGTCGTCTCCCAGAGCTGTCCGGGGTTCATCTCTCCCAATCCTTTATATCTTTGGATCGAAAGCCCTTCCCTTCCCAATTGATTGAGCGATTGAAGCAACCCCTCTTCCTGATCGATGGTCAACTTCCTTCCCTTCTCCACCAAGGTATAAGGGGGAGGTGCCATCTCTTGAATCTCTTGGTAAATCTGAAAGAAATGGCGATATTCGACCGAGGCGATGAGGTCCCAATGAACCTTGCTGCGCTGATCTTTTCCCCCATTCGATTCTTGAACTTCAAACCCATAGAGATTATGCTCCTCGTCCCAATAAAGATCGAAAACCTCAAATCCCTTCTTCCTCAATCGCTTCTGAAGATTGTCAATCTTCCCCTTATCCTCAAAGGTCGATTTGCTTCGGATCCCATTTTCGAGGAGAAAGTTGAGAAGAGATCGAGTATATCCCTTTTTCTGAATCCGCTGAATCAACTCATGACAAAGAAATATCTTCTCCAAGAGGGAGCCCAGTTTCTTGTCGCTCATTTTTTTACCCGTGCGCTCTACGATCACTTCACTCCTGGCCACAGCCCGGTTCATCAAATACCGATTGAAGGCTTCTTCGTTCTTAATATAGATCTCGTTCTTTCCCTCGGCGACCTTGAAGAGAGGGGGTTGGGCGATATAGAGGTATCCCCTCTCGATCACCTCTGGCATATGGCGATAGAAAAAGGTGAGGAGTAAGGTCCGAATATGAGACCCGTCCACATCGGCATCGGTCATAATAATGACGCGGTGATAACGAAGGCGATGGATATCGTAGTCGTCTTTCCCAATGCCTGCGCCCAGGGCAGAGATGAGAATACGGATTTCTTCATTGGCCAGCATCTTATCAAACCGAGCCTTCTCCACGTTGAGGATCTTCCCTTTGATGGGAAGGATGGCTTGAATCGATCGGTCCCGACCTTGTTTGGCCGAACCACCGGCGGAATCACCTTCCACAATAAAGATTTCGCTCAGCTGTGGATCTTTCTCCTGACAATCGGCCAGTTTTCCTGGAAGAAAGTCTCCTCCAAGGGCTCCCTTTCGGCGACTCAGTTCTCGTGCCTTCCGAGCCGC
>JAIQEV010000041.1 GCA_020073585.1 Terriglobia bacterium | reverse complement strand
GGAAGCGCCCCAGCAGCGCCGTGAGATAGGCGATGCTCTCCGCGGTGCGGTGAAACGAGAAAGGGAACTGCAGCAGGACCGCGCCGAGCTTGCCGGCCTCGCGCAGCACGTCGAAGCCCGCGCGCACCGCGCGCTCGTCTTCCGCCGTGGCGCCCGGCTCATGCGTGAACTTCTGCCAGAGCTTGGCGGTGTACACCAAGCGCGGATTCGCCGCGGCCTTCTCGATCCACAGCCGCGCGTGCTCCGGCCGGATGGGATGGTAGAACGAGGTGTTGATCTCGATGACGTCGAAAAAGCCCGCCAGATACGCCGCTTCGTGAAAGCCTTTCGGCTTGCGCGCCGGATAGACGTACCCCGCCCAGTCCGGATACGACCAGCCCGCCGGGCCGACGCGCACGCGCCGCGCTTCCGCGGGGGTCAGGGCTTTGGAGTGCTGCGGGGTTGCGGTCAAGATAGTTTCCCGAAAGGGCTGCGGATCGCCAACCTGCGAGCAGAGTAGGGAATGCCCGTGCGCGCTGTCAACCTTCTGGAACCTTGGTCCCCGCTGGCGATTGCCTCCGCGCCCGCGCCTTGCTATGCTCGCCCTGCAATGCGGTATTGCCACTCCAGCCGCGTAGCGTTCTTTCCTTTTCCTCTCTCTAAAAGGTGCGTCCATGAACATTTCGATCAGCTACAAGTACGTCCAGTCACGCCAGCCTGTCGAAGAAGAGATCGGCCGGTACACCGGCAAGCTGAGTAAGCTGTTGAAGTGTTATCCGTCCGATGCCGTCCACATCCACGGTGTGTTTGCCAGGAATCTCCACAACAGCGAGCATTCCTTTTCCCTGAACCTGAAGCTGCCCACGGGCACCCTGCACGCCACCGGCACCGGCAGCGACGTGCGCGCCAGTTGCAAACAGGCGTTCCGCGACCTCGCGGAACAGGTGAAAAAACATCAGGCGCGCCTGCGCAAAGATCACGATTGGCAGCGCAAACGCCGCCTCGTCCAGCAGTTCGCCTGAGCGCCCCGCGCCGCCCTCCCGGCCGCCCTTCCAGGCGTCAAGTTGCGGCCCCTGTCCGTACAGGCTACAATTGAAAAATTGTATCCGCAGGGGCGTAGCTCAGTGGTAGAGCAGCGGCCTTTTAAGCCGAAGGTCGTGGGTTCGATCCCCACCGCCCCTACTATGCAACTAGTTGACATGCACCGACTTCCTTTCAGACTTGGCCACATCTGGACACAAAATGCAGGCTACTTTCTCTGCTGCGTCGCGCTGCTCTGAGCCGATCACGTGAAGATAATACCGCGACGTGGTGCTCGCGTCAGCGTGCCGCAACTGAGTTTGTGTAACCTTCAACGAGGCACCACTCGAATGCATCTGACTTCCGTGCCCATGCCGGAATGCGTGCATCCCACAGCGAGGAATCGAGAGTGCGTCCAGAATTGGCCAGAGCCTTTTCTGTACAACTTTGTTCTCGCTGTAGGGATTGCCCCGGCGATTCGAGAACAGCAACCGTTTTTCGTTGGGACGCCATGACGCGAGATAGTTTGTCAGCACTTCGGCCAGAGGCCCAGGCATCGGCACCGTCGCCACACTGCGAGCATTCTTCGGCGAGATGAGATGGCTATACCAGGCCGAGCGACGGACAAAAATCAACCGCTGCTCGAAGTCCAGATCATCAATCGAGAGTCCGAGAACTTCGCCCGGTCTAAGCCCCGTCATAGCAGCAAGCGCGAAAATCGTGTGCCACGGCTCCGAAGCAAGCGCGAGAATCGAACGCGCCTGCTCCGCCGTGAAAAACCGTCCAGGCTTGCCCGGCTTCGAGCACGGCATGACAAGATCGCTTTGCTGGAATCCTGCCACTGCGTAGCCCCACTTTCGCGCCATCTTGAGAACAGATGCCAGAGTACCGAGAACGTTTAGAATCGTGTGCCGACTCCGCCCCTTCGCCAGCTTGCCGACGAACGCCTGCATCTGCTCCTGCCCCATCTCATCGAGCCTCATTCGACCGAACGCCGGGACAAGATGAAAACGCAGATGCGACGCCATGACCTTAGCCGTCGAAGGTTTGAGCAGGTCAATCACCTGTTTCTTCCAGCTCTCGGAGAACTCCGCGAACGTCGCCCGCTTCACTGGCCGATAGTCGAGACGATTGACGCGAGCGAGAAAAGCCGTAGCTTCCCGCTCTGCCAGCCGTTTCGTAGCGAATTCCTCGACCGTGCCGAGCAACGTCGTTCTCTGCTCCCTCTTCGTAGCTCCGTCAGCGAGTACAACATCTTCCCGCCAACGGAGAGTCCATTGATTGCCCCTACGGCGGATACATCCTTTCTGGTAACGTCTGCGAGCCATTTTTACCTCTGGCCCGCTGACTCGTTGCCCTTGAGCCGGGACGGTATCACACTTAGGCGTAATAGAAGCCCCGCAATTGCCCCCGCAGAGTACTCCCGATCCCCCGGAGAGCAGCGCGGAGACCGGGGGGAAGGAAGAAAGACCGAACTTTTGCTCGCCGGATTGATTCTCAGCGCGCACCACAGACACCTCGCCGTTGCTCCCGTCGCCGGGAAGCGTGCCACCCGCGAATTGTTTCAGCGTTCGCGTCATGGCGGGGACTCCCCAAAAACCCTCGCGCGAGCAACATCAACGCGAACTGCGTCCACATCGCGGCGACCTTCACGCTGTAGATCGGAGATGAAGTGATAGCCCGGAGCGTCGAGTAGCAGATCGCCGCAAATCGGACAATGCCCAGCTTCGGCAGGCCCCTCTTCGCCCGGTTCGCGCTCGATTTTCGGATTGTAGAAAGCCGCGAGAGCGTGCACACGACGCACGCGGTCAAATGCAACTTCCAATTCAACAAGTCGCGCCGGAGCCGCGTTGAAAAATTTAGACGGGTACTTCAGCGCATGGCCGAGCGCGGCTTCGAAGGAATGTGCTTCCTTAATCGAGACGATGAAGGAACCATCCGTGCGAATCTCGGACCAGATACGCGATAGCTTCCTCTGAGGGAGGCGTGGCCCGGCGTAGACCCCATGCGCGTGCAAATTTGTGTTGCCGCTTCCAAATTCGCAGCACCACAAAACCCCGTAGTCACGCCGCGAGATTCCGAACTCTCTTTCGATTGCGCGGAAGAACCTGCGAATATCCTTGTTGAACTGGCGAACCTCTTCCGCAGTCGGCATCTCGCCGACGTTGCGCGTCGTAATGTCCAACTTCGCCAGAACGCGCTCCCGATGATCGTCAGACCGATGACTCAACAGGGATTCCACCAACGGGCGCAGCCGCGAATGGTGAGTGAACAAGTCGCGGAAGGACTTCGGCCCACACGTCGGACAGTAGCGATTGCCACAAAAACACGGTGTATAAAACCTGTGCTCAGAATTGCCGGAGAAGCAGTCCCGTCGCCGACCAATGAGGCCGCACCATGCCTGCCGCCGCGCCTTACCCGTCAGCCCCAATTCAAGCAAAAGACGTGCCTGCTCCGCCTGCCGCTCTGGAATCTGCCCACGCAGAGGCTCGACAAAATCGCCGCGCTCATCGAAAGCCAGCGGCACTGCCCGCGACGGATCGCCCGGCTTACGGTTTCGCTTTTGACGCTGCAATGCTGGCCGCTCGCGCACCAAATCGCTCTCGCGCTCCGGCGAGCAGAACTGTCCACCAACATCAACCCCTCCGCGCCGCTTACGGGCGAAGCGAAGATTCCTCTCCCGTTCGCGCTTCGACACAAACGAAGCGTCATGCCAGACAGCTTCCGGCACCAGCAAAAGGGAGCCGCCGCGCTCCGGTTCACAGTCCGTAGCCATCGCCGACGATGCCGCGCGGTTCACGGCCTCGATTGCACGCAGCCGCCGATCCGCCGCATCGAGTGCCGCCAGGATGCGGGCGCGAGCGCCTGGACTGTCCTGGCTATAGGGGAGGCCCGCTGCGCGGGCCTGGGGGATTCCATCCCCCTCGCTCGCGGCAAATCGTGAACCGCTTCGCGGTTCACTGCCGCTCGCTTCCCCCTGGGAGAATTCGGCGACGATTTGTAGCGCCCGGCGAAAATCGCAGCACTCGGCGAGCATCACAAAATCGAACACGTCGCCGCCGCACTGACAGCCGAAGCAAAACCAGACCTGCCGCTCCGGGTGAACGTAGAATGACGGGTGACGTTCACTGTGCAGCGGGCAGAGGCCGATGAACTGGCGCCCGGCCCGGCGCAGTCGCGTGTACCTGCCGGCAATCGCGGCCAGGTCGGCGTGGGCCTTTATTTCTCGGGCGGAGAGCGGGGGAGGGAGTCTCATTTCTTATCGGCCCATGCACACGGCTGAAAATTGGTACGTCAATCCCGCGCTCGGAGTCAGAGTGTAGTTGAGTGTGTAAGTCGTTGCGGTAGTTGCCTCGGAAACAATTGTTCCGAGTGCTCCTGTTCCACCAACGAGTTTAGAAATGCAGATCGGGGAATTTGTCCATGTGCCATCTTTGAACGTGAGTGTGACTGTGGGACTAGCCGCAATTCCCGCGCCCTGACTTAAGACCGTCATTTGCCAGGCTTGGTCTGTTCCTATAATGTTATTTTTTGTGGCCGTGCTTCCCCACCCTGCGGAGAGTGCGAAGTCTGCCGCAACTAGCGCCGTGCCCAGACTTGCATTAATGCGATTCACAGCGAGAGGATTGACTGACACTGGCGTTGGAACTACGCCGCCGATTGTCGAACCTGCCGCAAGTGCGCCGAACACATTCCCCTGTGCATCCGCGCAAAGCCATTGCCGAAACTTTCCGGTGTTGCCGTTGATCGTCTGCCCGCCAGGATTCAGCGGATAAAATCCTGCAGGACAGGGAAGCTCGATTTGTGTTGGTAGCTGCGCCTGGACGGACCGCTCTGGCTTGAGGACGGCCAGGAGCGCCGCCAAGGCAATCACGATGGAGAATGCTGCAAGTTTTTTCATTGGTTCACCTCTGGCCGCCCACAGCACGGACACGCCTTCGCCCGCCCCCAACTGTCCACATAAAAATGGCCGTGACACTCGGCGCACGTGAACGCTTCCAACTGGCGCGTGACCCGCACACGCCCGGCTGATTCCAGCACCGTAGTTTTCTTTTCCGGGGTTGACTTCCTGTAGGGTTTCGCTAATACTGATTTTGCTGCTTTCAATTTTCATCTCCTCCGAAAAGCCCGGCGACCTGAGCCGGGTTTTTCTTTTTCACAGACTCAACCAGCCAAGAAAACTGGTGGGTTTACCCCGCCTACCTTGCCCGCGCCCCTCCAACTTCCGAAGATGTGCACGCAGATACACCCTCAGATGTTTTGGCGTCCGGGGCGAGGCAATCGCTTTTTTCAGACCGGAAACCTTCTCCGCCTTCGTCAAGATGTGTCGCATAGCGCCCCCTTTCCAGGTCAGTATCCCAGGTAGACTTTTCGATGAATAGATGTGACAATTACTGGCAATGAAACTAAAGGAAGCAGCGAAACGACACGGCAAGACCGTCCAAGAACTCAAAAAGCATACCCCTGCACACACACACCTAGGCCCGGTCTACATGGAAAAGGGGAAGATCCGACCGCTGGAATTCAGTAAGGGGCATCCTTACTCAAAAATGCGACGTGAGGAGCTTCCAGAGGAACTACGCCCCGGCCTCTTTGAACAAATCTATAAAGCCCTTCCTGCACACCTTCTCAAAGGGGGTTTGATCCTCGGCCAGAACTCGCAGCCCGGCGAGTACAAAAGGATTCGCCAGACTTTCCTAGGTACAGCGCGTCGAATAATTACCAAAAATGCAGAGGTAGCGAAAAAACTCGATCCTATGCCTGCGGGGAGACATAAAGGCAGCGGAAAATTGACACCTGAAAACAAGTGCAGAATCCACCAGAGAGCCATCCAGCTCTTTGAAGAGAGCGAAGGAGAAAGAATCTGGACTGATGTAGTAGAGCAGGCCGCAAAGGAAAACCATTCAAGCCTAAGGAACGCACTGCGCCACATCGGACCAATGCCCGCGCATCTGAAGTCCCTCAGAAAGAAGCAGCCGAAAACTGCTCTGATGAACCTTGTAGTAGCACCGCCTTCCGGCGCGGCGCGATAGCCTCGCGCTTCCGCCGATGCGCCGCCAAGAGCTTCTTAACCTCCAAGGGAACTACTCGCTGTGCTGCAAGCAAGCCCACCACTATGCGCCTCTGGAATCGCACCTCTACGCCGCCCGTCTTGCCCAGGCGCAACCAGAGCACGCGCCAGGTGCGGAAGAAAACCAACACCCACCGCACCTGTTCAAGGGGGATATTCGCGGCTTCGGCAATCTGCTCCACCGAGAGAAGGCCGGAGGCACGGCCTTCCAAATCACCAGCGACCGGCACAAGCCCAGCCACCGCGGCGAGCACGGCGAACTGCGCGCGCCGAATCTCCAGCGCCTTGAGCCTGCGCGCCCCCATGCAGACCAACAAAGCTTTCATCCCCGCCTCCGATTGAGCCACGCCAGCCGCCCCCGGCCCCGCTCACTGAGCCGATAGAGAATGAGCCCCCGCGCGTCCAGCCGCCGCGAGAGCAGGCCCCACCTGTGCAGCCTGCCCAGGTAGCTGTAGCTGGCCCGGATCGGGTAGAACCCGGCCAGGACCGCCCAGGCCGCCGGATTCAGCCAGCCGCGCCGCTCGAATAGCTCAAGCGCCTGCCGTTTCCGCGCATTATAAGCTGCGAAACGGCCACGCTTTCCCTGTGTCTTAGCTTTTGTCATAACTTTCTCTGCGTTTTCCCTGCGCATGGCAAAACCTTGCAATCGCTTTTCTTTTCTGCGTTGTGACAAAAAGCTACCGTCACAATTCCCGGCACAGTCACAGTCACAGTGCAACTTTCCGCTAAGGCATAAGGAAGCCCTTAAACTTGCCCCGCCCGGCTTCCTGCCCCTGCCAGGACGCGGGAGCCGTCAGGAACGCCCGCCAAGGCTGCGCGGACGGCTTCCAGGGGCACTTCCTGCCTGTTCACTACATCCCAGACCAGGAAGCCGTGCAGGCCCAGGCCAGCGGCCTTCTCCGCCGCTTCCCGGCCGCACCGCTCGGCCAGGGCGTCCAGATCGCGCGGCTCGGCCTGAGAGCCGATCACGAAGTAGTCCGTCTGGGAGCGCAGCGTGATACTCGTTTCCGCAAGCCGCTGGCACGTCCAGGCAAGATTCAGCCGCCGATGGCGCCCGCGCCGGATGCACACGCTGAAGGCATCGGGCAGGGACGCCGCGCTGCACACTTCGGGGGCTTCCTCCACTGCGAACGTCAACCGCCCGTGCGCGTAGACCAGATTGCAGAGCTGGGCGAAGAAGGCGGGCATGTCCCGGGACGGCAGGTAGGAACCCGCGAAGCATTTCTGCGTTTCGCCCCAGGCGAGGAATTGCTCCACGTCGGCCATGCGCCCGAAGCGATTCGGAATCCAGCCGTGCTCGCCGTTTATATCGAACAGAAAAAAGCGCGGGCAGTGTTCGAGCACGCGGCGTAGAGCCGTGCTCTTGCCTGACCCCTTGCGGCCCGCAAAACACACGATAACGTTTTGGATCTCACTCATGTTTTGGGACTCCACGGGCGGAAGCGCGGCCCAGGCTTCGGCTCCGGCGAATCGGAGACGCGCCGGGGAGCACCGCCGGAATAGACCGCCAGGAAGATCACCGCAACAAACGCCAGGAAGAGAATCCGCAACGGAGCACAGGCCCACAGGTGAGCAAGCAGCGGCTCCGGGGGAGCCTTGACGCGCTGAGGCTTCGGCTTTGGGGACGGCACAGCGTTGCCGAGGAGCCGTGCCTTATATTCGGGCGGGTAATTGGCCCAGATCGTTCGCCGCCACTCGGCATCAGCTCGCGGCTCCCATCCCGCCGGAGGCCCGTCGCCAGAAGCCGGAAGCAAGGCGCGAGGCTTCTCCGGCTGCACGTCAATCACGCGCGGGCGAGGCCGTTCAATCAGAAGCGCATGCCCCTGCACTGTAGAAGGCAGCCCACGCGATGCCGCAATGATGCGGCGGAGCGCGGCGGTTTCGTTTTCGTTCAGGAGCGCCGAGACAACCTTGACGGCGCGCGCGGGGAGGGAGAGAGAGAGCCGGGCATCGCCCGGCCCCGGATCGGCGGGAAGATTCGGTGTCGGACGTTGCAGATAATCGGCCAGCATCGAACGCACGTCCGCTGAGCCAAGCGATTGCCAGCCAGAGGGAACGCGCAGAGTGATTGCCTGCGTCGCTTTCATCGTTCCCTCGCTCTCGGAAACTGGCCACATCTAGGCCACAAAACGCGGCCTCTGAGCTGCATTTTCGGGGGTACAGAAGGGAGAAGGGCAACAGAATCAGCAGGACTTATGAGATGTACCGCAAATTCGATCCCCACCGCCCCTACCATCCATCTTTCTGATGGATGGAAACTTAGCAAATTCACGCGGGGGCAAAAAGGGGCAGATAAGGCCAATGATCCGGTTCTGTGCGTTAGTTTTCAGCGGCACGGGTGACGATCGGATTGAATAGTGCCACTCTCCGACTTTAGGACTGTGCGCCGCCAAGATTGCAGTGGAATAGTCGGCGAGAATGCTCTTGCTTACCAGGGTACAGGAAAATGAGAAGACGTAAGAACGGAGAATCGGGTTTTGGAGTTTCGCAGTTGCCGGAAGACCGTGTCGAATTTGATGTAGACTCCCGGCGCGGCTGGTGCAAATCTTGCCGGCCAGACACTATACGAACTCGGGGGTGTACATGCGGTACCGGATGGCGCGTCTGTTCTCTCGGAATCTGCGGAGAGGGGCCGCCGCGTGCGTACTGGCGGCCTGTTTCCAGGCGCTTCTTCTGCTTGCGGTGCGGAACGCCGAAGCCGGACAAAAGCCCGGAAACTCATCCGCCGAAATGTCCGCAAGCTCCGCTGCGCTCAGCGATGCGGAGGTGGAGCGGCGCGTCAGCGCTCTCTTGCGCCAGATGACGCTGGAGGAAAAGACCGGCCAGCTCACGCAGATTTTCTATAAGTTCATTCCCGACAGCGCGACTCCCGAGGAGCGCATTCGCAAAGGCGAGGCGGGGTCCTATCTGTTTGTGACTGATCCGGCGGAGGTGAATCGCCTGCAGCGCGTCGCGGTCGAGCAATCGCGCCTGCACATCCCGCTGCTCATGGGCTTCGACGTCATCCACGGCTTCCGCACCATATTTCCTGTTCCTCTGGCCCTCGCCGCATCCTGGGATCCCGTCCTCGTGGAGCAAGTGCAGACCATCGCCGCGCGGGAAGCCCATGCCGCCGGGATCCGCTGGACCTTCGCTCCCATGGTGGATATCGCCCGCGACCCGCGCTGGGGCCGCATGGTCGAGGGCGCGGGGGAGGATCCGTTTCTGGGCGCGGCGTCCGCGCGCGCGCAAGTGCGCGGCTTTCAGGGGCCGTATATCGGGAGCCCCGAACACGTGCTGGCTTGCGTCAAACACTTTGCCGGTTATGGCGCGGCGGACGGCGGCCGGGACTACGACTCTTCCTACATCCCCGACGTGTCTCTTTGGAATACATACCTGCCACCCTTTCATGCCGCGGTGCAGGCGGGCGTGGGCAGCGTCATGAGCGCCTACATGGACTTGAACGATGTCCCGGCGACAGGCAACCGCTTCCTGCTGCAGGATGTTTTGCGTCAGAGCTGGGGCTTCCGCGGTTTTGTCGTCAGCGATGCCTTCGCCATTCGGGATCTCACCACACACGGTTTCGCGCGTGACGAGCAGGATGCCGCCTACCGGGCGCTGACCGCCGGCATTGACATGGATATGGGGGCCAAGAGCTACCTCTCGAATCTTGCTCTCTTGGTCCGGCAAGGGCGGATTCCGGAGGCGGCCATTGACAACGCAGTCCGTCCCGTTCTGGCGGCCAAAATCCGCTTGGGCTTGTTCGAACACCCCTACGTGGACGTGTCCCGCGCCCAGCAGATTCTGAATGCCCCGGAGCACCGCGAATTCGCGCGGATCGCCGCGCGGCGCTCCGCGGTCCTGCTACGCAATCAGGGTGCGCTTCTTCCCCTGAGCAAGAATATCGCCTCTCTCGCGGTCATCGGGCCGCTGGCCGATTCCCAGAAGGACCTGCAGGGCTCCTGGAGTTTTGCAGGCGATCCTTCCGAAGTTGTCACTGTCCTGCAGGGCATTCGCAACAAGCTGCCGCCCGGCGTTTCCGTCGCCTACGCCAAAGGAGTCGAGATCCGGCGCCGCTACCCCTCGATGTTTGACGCCCTGCAAAACGTTTCCCCGGCTCCCGCGCCGACCGCGGCAGAGATCGAAGAGCAATTCGACAAGGCCGTGTCCGTGGCACGCCGTTCCGACCTGGCCGTGCTGGTTCTCGGTGAGCACGAAGATATGAGCGGAGAAGGGGCTTCCCGCACTTCGCTGGATCTGCCCGGCGATCAGGAACGCCTTCTGAAAGCGGTTGTGGCCACCGGAAAGCCTGTCGTTCTTGTTCTGATCAACGGGCGCCCGCTCGATTTGTCCTGGGCCGCCGAGCATGTCCCGGCCATTCTGGAGGCCTGGTATCCCGGCACCCAGGGGGGAAATGCCATTGCCGATCTTCTCTTTGGCGACGCCAGCCCCGGCGGCAAATTGCCGGTTACCTGGCCGCGCAGCGCGGGCCAGATTCCCATCTATTACGCGCACAACCGGACGCAGCAACCCGAGACTTCGCCGGAATTCACCTCGCGGTACTGGGATCTGCCGAGCACGCCGCTTTATCCTTTCGGATACGGCCTCAGCTATACCCAATTTGCGTTTTCGAATCTCCAACTCCGGCAAAACCGGGTGAAGGCGGGAGAGAGGCTCGAGGTATCCGTAAATGTCGAGAACACCGGAAACCGCGCGGGCGATGAAGTGGCGCAACTGTACATCCATCAACAGAGCGGCAGCGCCTCACGCCCGGTGCGGCAGTTGAAAGGTTTTCAGCGGATCACCCTGGCCCCGGGGGAAAAGAAAACCCTGCGCTTCATGCTGGGTCAGGAAGAGTTGAGCTATTGGAGCCCGCAGGAAAAGAAATGGGTGGAGGAACCGGCGGATTTCGATCTGTGGATCGGGCCGGACTCGACCGCAACACTGCACGCCACGTTCGCGATCATCCCCTAAGTCTCCCGGAGGCCGGCGGAGCGCGGTGCGACGAGAGCCGGCCGCGCCGGCAAACCTCACCCGCAAGTACAGAAACTTTCCGAAACCGTCTTTTTCCGCGAGGGCAGCACCGGGGAAAGCCGGTCCCGCCCCGCGTCTGTCCGTGCAGCAGGCGAATAGGGCGGAAGGAAGGATGGGGTGGTGGGGAGGGGAGAAAGAAAAAAGCCTTGACAGCACATACCTAGTTATGTGTAACTCTAGCCAGTTAAGCGGGGTTGTCCTGGGTCCTCTCGGATCTTTTGCCGGATTTGCCGCTGCTTCCGTTTCCGGGGTGAGCAGTCGCGGGACACAGGATTTGGCGTCGGGGGTTCGAAGCCAGCCTGGAGCGGGCCTTATCCGTTCCGCACTTAGTGGAGGGGAGCTACTATGAGAATCAGGTTGCTGGGAATTCTGGTCATCGGCTTCTGCCTGCTGCCGATGATGGCGCAAGCGCAGGTGGAAAGCAGTGGAAGCATCGGCGGAGCGGTGTCGGATTCGAGCGGCGCGGTAGTGGTCGCGGCCAAGGTGACCATCACCAACGTGGCCACGCATTTTGATTGGACCACGACGACTTCCAGCACGGGGCAGTACCAGATCGGCTTCCTGCCCGCCGGCACGTACGAGGTGGCGGCGGAAGCGCCGAGCTTCAAGCGCCTGGTGCGCAAGGGCATCACGCTCAGCGCGGCGGTGAAGATCACCGTGGACCTCGCGCTCGAGGTCGGGCAGGTGACCGAGCAGGTGACCGTGGTGGGTGACGCGCCGACCGTGGATACCAACACGGCCGATATCGGCAATACGGTCAGCGGGACGCAGTTGCGCAATCTGCCGCTCTCGACGCGCCAGTTCATCCAGATGTTGACCCTGGAGCCGGGGGTCAATTCCAACCTTCCGGACCAGCCGGGGTTCGGTTCGCTCTCGGGAGCGGGACTTTCGGTGAACGGCCTGCGGCAGAACCAGAACAATTACATGATTGACGGCGTGAACAACATCGACGTCTATAACAGCAACAACATGCTGACGCCGAACCTGGACGCGCTGGCGGAGTTCCGTGTTTCGCGCACCTCCTATGACGCCGAGGCCGGGCGCAGCGCCGGCGCGACGGTGAACTTGATCACCCGCTCGGGCACCAGCGAATATCACGGCAGCGCCTTCGAATACTTCCGCAATGACAAGCTGAATGCGCGCAATTACTTCGCTTCGAGCAAGCCCGAGAACCGCTGGAACAACTTCGGTTACACCTTCGGGGGGCCGATTCTGAAGAACAAGCTCTTTTTCTTCTGGTCGGAAGAGTTCCGGCGGGCCATTCAATCGGCCGGAACCTCGATTGCCAGGGTACCGACCGCGCAGGAGCGGGCGGGAATCTTCCCGGGCATCGCGCTGAGTACTACTCTCCAGAAACCGGACGCCAGCGGCCCATGCGTTACGGTGACTGGCCCGGCCGGAAATCCGACCAGCACGATCGACCCCAGTTGCTTCGACCAGAACGGCTTCAAACTCATCAATACGTATTTCCCGCTGCCCACGCCCGGGTTTTCGATGCCGGGCTACAACTACAACGCTTCGGATCCGGACTTTACGAGGACGCGCGAGGAGATCATCCGGTTTGATTACAAGCCGACACAGAAACTGGCGATCTTCGCGCGTTACGCGCAGGACATCGTGAACATCCACTCGCCATTCGGCCTGTGGCACGAGAACCCCTTCCCGGGAACGGGGGCGAGCGACGAATTCGAGCCGCTGCAGAACGCGGGACTGAACGTCACCTACGCCGCGCGAACGAACCTGGTCAATGAGTTCCAGTACAGTTACGACCACAACCTGATTCGCATTTTCGAGACCGATGCTTCTTCGCGGAATCGCGCGCCGGGAGGGCTGACGATTCCTTACCATTACCCCAGCAACGCGCTGAACAATAGCAACAACCGGATTCCCAACCTTTCTTTCGGGACGGGCGGATGGGCAGGCATCAATCTGCTCTGGCCGTTCCGGAATACGTACTTCTATTCGAAGATTACGGACAACCTCACCTGGACGCACGGGAAGCATGCGGTGAAGACCGGCGTGCTGCTGACGCGGCAGGGCAAGGACGAAAACAACTGCTGTCCCGACAACCAGAACGGCAACTTCATCTTCGGCGGCTGGAACTCCCCGACGGGCGATGCCATGGCGGATTTGCTGGTGGGCGTGCCGTTCGAGTATCAGGAAAGTGCATCCAAACCGAAGCAAGTCCTGCGCTACTGGGATTTTGAGCTGTACGCCCAGGATACGATCAAAGTGCGGCCGAATTTCACGCTGAACGTCGGCCTGCGCTACAGCTTGTTCACCCCGGAGCATGAACAAAACGGGATGATGGCGAATTTTGACCCCAAGCTGTTTGATCCGACTCAGGCGCCGGGCGTCCTCTTCTGGGGACCTCTCGTGGACCCCGCCCAGCCCTGGGTTACCCTGACCAATTACAACTACATGAATGGGCTGGTCTACCCTGCGAACGCAAACATCCCGGCGGCCTTCAAGCCCTTTGCCCACACCTCGCCCTATGGGGACGCGCTCTACGAAGTCGGGAAGAAGAACTTCGCTCCGCGCATCGGCTTCTCCTGGGATGTGTTCGGCACGCACAAGACGGCTGTCCGCGGCGGTTACGGCCTCTATTACGACCGCTGGGCGCCGTACATGCTGTGGATGAAGAATGCGGCGCCGTTCAACTATTCGGTCAACATCTACCAGGTTAGACTGAGCAACCCGACGGGCTGGGAGCTCCAATATCCGATGAGCATCAACGCCATCGATCCGCACTTCAAGGTGCCGTATTCCCAGCAATGGTCGCTAGGCATCCAGCAGGAGATCCTGCCGGACACGCTCCTCGAAGTGTCTTACGTCGGGACCAAGGGGACGCACTTGATTCGCATGCGCAACCAGAACCAGCCGCAGCCGAGCCTCGCGATCATGAACTGGTGGATAAGTCCGGACTCGGTCCGCCCGTATGCGGGATATTCGTTCATCCAGACGTTCGAACCTTCCGGCAGCTCCAGCTATCACAGCCTGCAGGTCATGGCCAACCACCGCTTCACCAAGGGGCTCGCGCTGCAGATTTCCTACACCTGGTCCAAAACCATCGCCGTGGGGGACAACGATACGGCTTGGCCGCAGGACTCCAAGAACATGGCCAACGAACGCGGGCTGGCCAGCTATGACCGGCCGCACGTGCTGACGCTCAGCTATGTGTGGGAGATTCCGTTTGCCAAGCACATGCACAACTGGGGCGGCAAGATTCTGGATGGCTGGACCTGGTCCGGAATCACCAGCATGTACAAGGGCAACGCCTACTCGATCCTTAGCGGCAAGGACATGGCCGGCATCGGCAGTTGGGCGCAGCGCGCAGACCAGATCGGCGATCCCAACGCGGGGACGAAGACGGTGAGCCATTACTTCAATACCGCAGCGTTCACCTTGCCTGCTCCGCTCACCTTCGGCAACTCCGCGGTCGGGGTAGTCCGCGGTCCGGGGACCAATAACTGGAACATGGCCATCGGGAAAACCTTCAAGCTGAATGAGCGCTTCGATCTGCAGTTCCGGGGCGAGTTCTTCAATACCTGGAACCATCACTCGTTCACCGGGCTCAACAATAACATCAGCAACGGTGCGTCCTTTGGCTCCATTACAGGCGCGATGGATCCGCGCATCATCCAGCTCGGGTTGCGGCTCGGGTTCTAGGTGCGTAGCAGCCCCGGCCGCTGGAGCGGGACCGCAAGGTCCCGCTCCGCGTTTGCCGGGGATATCTTGCCCCAGGGGGCCACTCAGGCTGGCGCGGGGATAGAATGCAGGGGTTGACCGATCTTGGCGCAATCCGCCGGGGCGGTTGGGGAGAGAGCTGCACGCGCGGGGATTTCACGTTTCCACAGAGGAGAAACTCATGCCAGCAACCAGCCTCGCCTTAGCCTGGGGCGTAGGTCTCGCGATTTTATCCGGCCTCATGAACGGCACGTTCACCACGCCGATGCGCTTCCTGGGACGGTGGTCGTGGGAGAACGTCTGGACCCTATTCATCATCGTGGCCTGTATTTTCCTGCCGGCGGTGATGGCCCTGGGCACGGTGACGGACTTGCGCGGCGTGCTGGCTTCCGTTCCGGGAATGGCCGTGGGCATCGCGTTGGGCACCGGTTTCGCTTGGGGCTTCGGCGCGATCATGTTCGGCCAGGGCGTCAGCGCGCTGGGCATCTCCATGGCCAACACAGTGGTGCTGGCGATCAGCGCCTCGCTCGGTTCGTTCCTGCCGATTCTGCTGCTGGCGCCGGAGCGGCTTTTCCAGCCGCAGGGCAAGGCGATCATCCTGGGCACGCTGGTGGGGATTTGCGGCATTGCCTTGTGCGGCTACGCCGGGCTGTTGCGCGAGCGCAGCCAGAAAGGGCAGGAGGCGGAGGTGCGGGGAGACATGGTGGGCACGGCGCGGCCCTTCTGGGTGGGCCTGCTGCTGTGCTCGGGCTCCGGGCTGCTTTCGGCCGTGTTCAATATCGGGTATGCCTCCGCGCAGGGAATCGTGGACACGGCGGTGCGCCACGGGAACAGCCCGTTCGCCGGGTCCAATGTTGTCTGGGTATTCATGCTGGGAGGAGGAGCGCTGTCCAATCTGGGCTTCTGCGGCCACTTGTTCCGGAAAAACGGCAGTTGGGGGAAATACCTCGAAGGCAAGACGCAGTCCCTGTTCGCGCTTTCCATCCTGATGGGGTTGCTGTGGGGCGGGAGCATCTTTGTTTACGGGTCGGCGGCGCAGAAGCTGGGTAAGCTGGGGCCGGCCATCGGCTGGCCGCTCAGCCTGACGGTGGGATTGCTCACGGCCAATCTGTGCGGGATGCTCGCCGGGGAATGGAAACTTTCCAAGCGGACGGAGCGCGTGTGGATGGGTGCGGGGCTGGCGACGCTGGTGCTGGCGATTATCCTGCTCGGCTGGTCCAGCATGATTTCCTGAAACTCTGCGACGGATGGCGAAGGAAACTGCCGCGGACGGTCTTCTGGCCGTCCGCGGTTTTCTTTTCCGCCTAGCCCGCTATCGCCTGAAGTTTCGAGAGCAAACCGACGGCGGTTTCCATTTTGCCGGGGCGCGCAAGCAGCAGGACGCTGAGATTGCGGTCCTGGGTAATTGGGAAGTCCAGCACGCCGTTGTGGAAGGAAAGCTGGCCCTGCTCCAGGCGCACCCATTTGCCGTCCTGGAATTCGCCGGCTTCGAATTGCACACTCTGGAGCACGTCGCTGCGCAGTTGAAGCCGTCCTTCGCCCATCGGCAGCAAGCAGATGGTTTCCGACTTGAGAAGATCCTTCTGGTCCAGGCTGAATAGCATGACGTGTGAGCTGGCCTGGCAGTACAGCCCGGCTGCCCCTTCCACACTCCCGGAAGTCTCGAGCGACTGAAGCGCGCCCTGCGGGGTGACAGCGATCGCTCCGGTCATGTACCGAGCGACATCCACCCGCACCGGGCCCGCGGCGGTCTGGATGCGGAGTTGCTGCATGGCTGCGGACTCGTCGCGGTTCACGACGATGTGCAGTTCATCGCCCTGGCGCGCCGGCACGCGGAAGGTGTGGATCCACTTGCTGTCCGGCGAGGGGTGGGCGCATTTCACGCCGGCCCAGGCCAGGAAGCTCGCGTACATGCGGTGTCCCAGGTCGGTGGTACGGGCCGGCGCGTGAATCTCCGGGAGGTCGGTGGTGTAGAAAACGCGTCCGCGTCCCACCTGGTTGGTCAGGATCACGGGGCTGCCATCCGCCGTGCGGGCCAGAACCTCGGCCGTCTCCGGGCTCACACGGATGCACGGGTACCCCTCGTAGTCCTGCAGTTCCGGCAGGTTCCCGGAAACCTGGATCTTTGCCGGGTGGCCGGGAAAGGCGATATTGGGATAGCGCTCCTCGAGGAACTTCACGCCCAGCAGTTTCGCAAGCCGCGCGGTGCGGTTGCGCTTGCGGAACTGGTCGAAGGAGATGTCCCCGGAAACGTAGAGCGTACCGCCCTGCTCGACGAAGGAGAGAATGCGGTCGAAGGTCGCGTCGTCCGGGCAGAAGGGCATGGGGTAGAAGAGCACCTTGCAGTTTGCCGGAAGCGAATGCAGGTGGATTTCGTCGGTGACGGCAAAGTTGCAGTGCAGGTCCAGGAGGTAGCGAATGGCGTTGAGCTCCGAGCGGTGCACCAACTCGCCCTGGCCGCATACGCGGTGATTGTCCGCAATCAGAAAGAAAACCTCCGGTGTCTGGTACTGGAAGTCGAACTGGCGGAAGAACAGGCCCGTGTTGCGGTAGTGGAGCAGGGCATCGCGGCTGACGCTGTCGCAGGGATAGTTGATACCCCACTCGAACGGCAGGTCCGCGGGATATTTCCAGCACCAGTTGTGCACCTTGGAAACGCCGAGGCCCGCAGCGTAGTGCGGGACCGCGAGGAAATACTGGTTTTCCTCCTCCGCGCTGCGGGTGACCAGGTAGCCGCCCGCGTCCTTCCACGCCGGGTGCGTCTTCACGCCGAATTCGCCGTCGTTGATCGATTTCCCGCGGGAGCGCATGTCAATGAAGCGCATGGTCTGCGGGTAGCGGTAGATGTCCTCCTTCGGCGGATCGAAGTAGCCGATGTTGCCGAGGGAAAGATCGTTGGTGGACATGACCACGTCAATGCCGTCCACGGGAATCTGATAAAACTCCGCGGTGATGGGGTGGGTCTGGTCCACCTCGCGGATGGCCGCGGCCAGCGAATCCAGCCAGCGCCGGACCACTTCCACGCGGAACCAGAAATTGTCCGCCGTGCGCATGTCATGCCAGCGGTCGGTTCCCCCCAGCGGCGGAATCGAGCCCAGCGCCTCGGCGGGCGGGGAGTCGGTCCAGACCTCGCGCAGCCGCTTCTCGTCGCCGTACTTCTTGCGGAGGTAGTCGTTGAAGATCTGCCGCAGGTCGGGCAGGTCGGGATTGCGCAGGCGCAGATCGCCATTCAGGTAATAGATCAGCCCGGAGCTGAGGCCGTAGCGCTTCGCGAAGGCCTTGCAGAACTCCTGCTGGTGCTTCAGGTCGGCATTCTCCACCGCGGTGTCGCCGAAGATCAAAAGCCCCGGGAAAAAGACCATCTTGCATTCCTGGCAGATCTGCAGGATGGCGTCCAGTTTGCGCCACCAGGTTTCCGGCGGAACGTCGTCGAGGCCGCGGCTGCCCAGCAGGTTTTCGTAGACCAGCAGGAAATGGTCGCGGTATTTGGAAATGTCCTGGTACCAGGTCTTGGGGTTTTCGAAGCGGTTGAGCAGGGCATAAATGTAGTCGTCCGAGCCCTGCAGGAAGACGGCACGGTCGTTGGCGCGCAGATAGTTGTCGGCGTATTTGAGCGGGAAGCCATCGCGGAGCACGCGCTCATCCCACACCAGAAAGCCGGTCGCGACCTGGTCCAGCCGCCGGCCGGCCTCCTCCAGGACCACCTGGACCTCGTACCTGCGGCCGGCAAAACTCTCCGGACTCCACCCGAATTCGAAGCGCACCGTCGAGTCCGCGGGAACTTCGATCACCTGGGCGTGGTGATACGCGGGCTTTTTGCCGGGTTCGGCGAATATGCCGGCCTGGACGGTAAGTTTGCGGCTTTCGCAACTGAAATTGCTCACCCGCGTGAAGAACCGCGCGCTCTCCCCTTGGCGGTAGGAGGCGTATTCGGTCTGCACCTCGTGCAGGAAGGTCTTTCGGCGCAGGGCGTCGAAAATATCGAGCAGCAGGGCGCGGGCGGCGGGATCGCCGGCAGGGAAGAGGTCGCGGTTTTCCACGCCGAAAAACGCCCAGTGGCTCTTGCGGTAGACGCCGTTATAGTGGCGCATCAGCGCGCCGGCGGCTCCGCGCAGACGCCCGTAACCGTCATAGGCGTTGAGCAGCGGCGTCCAGCGGGCGTTGTGCTGGCCGAGCACGCCACTGGCGGCGTAGCCCGTTGCGGGAGCGTTCAGCCGGTACGGACCCTTGACGATCTCCTGCCCGGGAGCGGCCGCAAGGTAGGAGACGCGGTTCAAGCGATAATCGGCATCGAAGACGCCGATCTGCTCGGGCGTTACGCGCAATTCGTCGTTGGGGAAACCCTTCGCGGTGTTGATCCGGATTTCGGGAAACTTCTTGCGCAGGCTGACCTGCTGCACCCAGAGCTTTCCGGAGGTCCGCTTGAGGCCGAAGGAGACGCGAATGTATTTGGTCTGCGGAGAGGCGACGGTCATGCGCTCGTAGCGCTGCCAGCCGGTGCTGCCGCGCAACTCGACGACCTCGATTTTCGAAACGAAGATCGAGGCGCGGTCTTCATCCAGTTGCTCCAGATTGACGTAGGCCGTGCCGTCGAAGCGGTCGCTCACGTTCTCCACTTTGGCCCAGCAGGAAAAGACAAAACGGTCGCGGTCCTGCATCCCGCTGACTTCGTACTCCCATGCGGCGCCCTTCCACCAGCCATCTTCCGGTATGGAGACCGCTGCCGCCTGCTTGCCCTGATGCTTCTGCGTGGAATCGAGCGAGCAATACTCCGGGTTATTGAGCTTCCAGCCCGCGGCGCGGCAAGCAGCGAGCGTGCCGTCGAATGCGCTCTCGCGAAGCAGTTCCGTTCCCGGATCGGCGGCGAGCGCGTCCATCTCCGCAGCCCAGCCGCTCCCGGTCTGGAGCACGGGATTGTTGAAGGCATAGCCTCCGGTGGAGAAAAAGCTTCCGCCTTTGCTCAGAAAACTCTCGAGCGCTTTCTGCGCCGGCGCCGGAAATGTCGCGCCGTAGCCCAGGACCAGGATGTCGTGCTTCTCGCGCGTGAAGCGCGCCGGATCGGAGAGCTGGTCCGCCGTGAGGTATTCGACCGGGTAACCGGCGCCCTGGAGCAGGGAGCCGATGGCCTCCGGATCGGACGGCGTGCCCTGCGCGGGAAGGCGGTCGCGCAGGATGGCCACGTGCGGCAGACCCTTGCGCTGGGGCGCGGGGTAGCCGGGCTCTTCTTCCCGCGGAATGACCTCGGAGAGCGTCTTCGCGGCGGGGCCTTCCACCAGCGTCAAATCGGCAAACCAGGCCTCGCCTTCCGCGCGGAACAGCCCCAGCGACAATTCGAACCAGATGACCTGCGGCTGGCAAACGAAAGTGTAGGTAAAGGGAGTCCAGTCGTGCTCGCCGGTAAGCACGGCGAAGTTGTGGAGTCCGACGGGACGCCCTTGAAATTCGAATTGATTGATGGACATTACGGCGGCGCCGCCCGGTTCGAGGGGAGTCACGCCGCTGGTCTTCATGAACCCGTGGAGAGTGTACGTCCGGCCCTGTATCGGAGAAAGAATGATGGCCCGCACCGAGGAACTGCCGCGGTGCCGGACGTGCAGCACCTTGGGGCTGGGAGCTTGCGCCGCGGCGATAATCCGGCAACCCTCGCCGAATTCCCAGCCGAGGCGTCCGGCCTGCAGTCCTCCATCATCGAGCAGCGTCGGCGTCAGGGCGGAACCCGAGCCGCCGCTCGCGGGAGTAGCGGACGCATCCGCCCAGGTCAGCGCGTCCACATGCGCGGGCAGGGCCGCCCATCCCGCCACCAGCGAACTCCACTGGATGAACTGCCTGCGGTCAACCCTATGCTTCTGCGCGGAGCTTTCGAGTTGCTTATCGCACTTCCGATCCTCACTCATGGGAGACTCCTGGAGATTGGGACGAGCACCGCCAGCCCGCAGAAGGAATCCTGCTTAAGAGCGGGACTGCGCGCATTGTCACCGGCTCATCTGTTCCTGCGGTTCTTTCCAGCGGGCTCTGGCGGAAGGAGTTCTACTTGTTCCGCCAGGAAACCACCGTGGCGCGGTACCGGTCGCCGCGGAAAAGGGAATGGCCGTACTCGACGGGCGTGCCGTCCACGCTATGCACCGTCCGGCGCATCGAAAACAGGGGAGAGCCCTGCTTCACCCGCAGGAGACGCGCCTCCTCCGCCCGGGCCGGGACCGCTTCCAGCGTTTCTTCCGACCAGCCCAGCTTGATCTTGTACGTGTTCTCCAGGATGGAATAGAGCGACTGATTCTCCATGTCCTCTTTTTCGAGATTGGGGAAGAAGTGCGCCGGAAGGAAGGTGGTTTCGATGGCGATGCGTTCTTTGTTGGCAAAGCGCAGGCGCTTGATCCGGTAGGCCTTCTTACCCTTGTCGAGACCAAGAATCTCGGCAATCTCGGGATCGGGGGCCAGCAGTTCGATCTCCAGCAGGCGGGTCGAGGGAACCAGGTCGCTGCGGCGCATCTCTTCCGTGAAGCCGCGCAACTCCTGAAAGTTCTTGAGGATGCGTCCCGTGCCCACGACCGGCCGTTTGCCTTTTTCGATGAGCAGGAGACCTTCGGCGCGCAGGTTCTGGAAGGCTTGGCGGACGGTCATCTTACTGACGCCGAGCTTTTGGGCAATCACGCCCTCGGACCAGAAAGGCTGCCCTGGTTTCACACGGCCTTTCTGGACCAGATCGCGGACATAGTCCACAATCTGGCGGTAATAGGGAAGCCCGCTGGACTTATCCAAGGACAGAGCAAAAAGCTCGGGCGCCGCGGAATCCGGAGACTCCAGTATGGTAGCCACCCTCGCACCCCCTCTAGATACCTAGCTTGCCAGAGAAGACTACTTTGAATATACTAAGCCTGTCAAGTTGCCAATTCCATGTGCGAAATTCCTCCAGCGGGGATTTCGGGCACGGGCGCGGGGGAGCGAATCGCATGCGGCATTTGGTGGGCAGGAAGAGAACCACCGAAGTGATCCAGGCATTGAAGAATGGCGTCATCGTTTCCTGTCAGGCTCCCGAGGACTCGCCCATTAATCACCCGCTGGTGATTTCCGCGATGGCGCTGGTGGCCGAACAACAGGGCGCGGTCGCGGTGCGGATCAATGGGGCGCGGAACATCCGCGCCGTGCGGCGCCGCGTGAAGATTCCCATCATCGGCATCGAGAAGTTGCGCGTGCCCGGCTGCTCCGTCTACATCACTCCCCATCTGGCGTCCGCACGCCGCGTGTTGCGGGCCGGCGCGGACATTATCGCGATGGATTTTACGGGCGGCCAGCGCCCGGGCGGCCAGTCGGCCGGCGAGATCGTGCAGGAGCTGAAGCAGCGGTCCAACGTCGTGGTGATGGCCGATGTGGCCACGCTGGAGCAGGGCAGAAAAGCCCAGGAACTGGGCGCGGATCTCGTCGCCACCACGCTGTTCGGATACACGGAAACGACGAAACAGTTCTGCGGACCCGGCTTCAAGCTGCTCCGCGACTTGGTGCGGGAATTGAGCGTGCCGATCATTCTGGAAGGGCGGGTGCGCAGCGCCGTGGATGTGCAAAAGGGATTCGATCTTGGCGCGCATGCCATCGTCGCGGGAACCGCGGTCACGGACATCGAATGGCTGGTGCGCAGGCTGGTCGCTGCCGTTCCGCGCCGCCGCCGGGGAATGGCGCGGGTGGAAGTCGAGTAGCGATGCGGGCCGGCCAATTCATCACCACCGCAGGAGTGGCGGCCGGCAAAGGAAGAACCATCCATGAAATTATTCCTCGGGGTTGACGGGGGCCAGAGCACCACCAAAGTCGTTCTGGGCGATGCAGAGATGCGCATCGTGGCCCAGTCAACGGGCGGGCCCAGCAACCATACCGAAGAGCCGGGCGGGCCGGAGCGGCTGGAGCGGGTAGTCCGGGAGACGGTCGCGAGCGCCCTTGCGGCGATCAAGGCGCCGCACATCGGCGAGTGCGAATTTGCGGCCGCCTGTTTCGGGATGACCGGCGAGGTGGTGATCAAACGCCGGATCCTCGAAAGTTTCATTCGCACGCCGCACTTGAGTGTCGTGCATGACTCCGTGAATGCGCTGATAGGCGCCACGGCGGGCGCGCCGGGAATCAACGTCATAGCGGGTACGGGTTCGGTAGCCAGCGGCGTGAACGCCGAGGGCCGGGAGTCGCGCGTCGGCGGCTGGGGCTACACGTTCGGCGATGAAGGCAGCGCGTACTTCATCGGCAAGGCGGCCGTCAGCGCCGTCTCCGCCGAAGAGGACGGGATGGGCCCGAAGACAGCGCTCACCGCCATCCTCCTCGGCCGCCTCGGAGTGGACTCCGCAAGCGCGCTCCGAGCGCACTACTACGCGGGAACCTGGCCGCGGGAGCACCTGGCGGGACTCGCCGGATGGGTGAACGAGGCCGCGGAGGGCGGCGACGCCGTTGCGCTGCGGATTCTGCAGCATGCCGGGAAGGATCTCGCGGGATTCGCCGGCATCCTCCTCGATCGCCTCTTTCCGGCGGCGCCGTCCGCACAGGCAGGGGCAAATCGTCCGCTCGTCTGTTGTTCCGGCGGCGTTTTTCAGAGCCGCGCGGTAATGTCAGCCTTCCAGGAAACAATCCGCAACAAACGCCCCGAGGCCGAAACGCGCCCGGCATTGCTGCCGCCGGTCCTGGGGTCGCTGTTGATGGCCTATCGCGCCGCGGGCGTCCAGGTGAGCGAGAAGACGTATCTCGATTGGGTGAACAAGCTCCAGGAGTAAGATCTCAGCGCGTGAAGACCGTGGAATTTGCCGCCGGGAGAAGGGAGTAGCCATGTCTGGCCGCAAGCGCTTTGCATTTGCCGTGCTCTTGCTGTTCCTGGGCTGGGCCTCAGGGCTGCCTGCCCAGGCGCAGGCAGCGCGGCCGGCGTCCCGCACTCCTACGCGATCCGCGCAGTTGCGCGACGGCACCTTCCGCAGCGCCGCGCTCGGCCGCGAGGTCCGCTACCGCATCCTGCTGCCGGCGGGATACGGCCAGTCACAGGAACGTTACCCCGCTCTCTATCTCCTGCACGGGCTTTCTGGAAACTTCGAAGACTGGAGCACGCGCACCGGTCTGGTGCGCTATGCGCAGGGTCTGCGTCTGATCATCGTGATGCCCGATGCCGGCGATTCCTGGTACGTCAATTGGGATAGCGATCCCGTCCGGAAATACGGCGACTACATTGCCAAAGACCTGCTCGCGGAGATCGACGAGCACTACCGGACGATCCGGGCGCCCCACGGCCGGGCCATCGCCGGTCTTTCCATGGGCGGATACGGCGCCGTTGCTTTCGCTCTGAAATACCCGCAGCTGTTTGCATTCGCGGGCAGCTTCAGCGGCGCTCTCACTGCCGCCGCCGATCTGGATTCCACGCATCCGGTCTATCGCGAAGGACTGCTCAAGGCCTTCGGTCCGGCGGGAAGCGCCACGCGCACGCAGAATGACGTCTTCACACTGCTCAAAAAATCGCCACCCGCCAATTTGCCTTATTTCTACATCGACTGCGGGACTTCGGACAGTTTCCTCTCCGCAAACCGCGCCTTTGCCGCATTGCTGCAGGCACAAAATGCCGCCTACGAATACCACGAGACGCCCGGCGGGCACACCTGGTCCTATTGGGACGAACGGGTGCGGTCCCTGCTGGAAGTCCTCGTTCGACGCCCGCTTTCTCAGCACCCTCCGCGCCAACATCTCTGAAACCATTTAGTACTCTTACCACCGAGTTACCACACCGACACGAAGAGCACTTCACCCCCAATCACATCCCTCTCGGCGCGTCTAGGAACGAATGCACCTGTCTCCCACTGTGCAAAGCGATCCGGAGATTCCAGCACAGCAGTTGGCCACGATCCCCGGAATTTCAGACCCAATCAAATTATTTTCGCTCTGGCGCGACACATTTTCATTTTTTGTAGCTGATTATCGGCGTTGCGAAAAGCAAATAGCAAAGTCGTTCGGATGGTCTTGCTTGTGGAAAAGACAGCATGAAAACGCGGGGACAATCCGGGGGCAATAGCAGTTCCGCATACGAACAACAAATGACTTACGAGTCCAACGCGTTCCAAGGAGTTCCTTTGGATTCAGTGTTCGGGTAAATTCGATCCCCACCGCCCCTACCAATTGTCCTGTCGCCGGCAGACGTACAGGAAAGCCGGCTCCCATTCGTCTGCCGGCTCCCGTTGATTCACTGCACTGCGTATTTCTCGATCTGCTCCGCGTGTTTCTCCCCAACTAGGGTTGAGCCTCGACGAGCTTCCAGCTTGGGTCGGGGTCGTATTCGGTGACGGCCGCGGCGATCTTGACGGTGTCCGGGCCGAGATTCTTCTGATAGACGCGGCCCTGCTGGTTGATGATGAACGTCATCACGCCGGAATTGCCCCACTTATCGGGATACGCGATGAGCGCGTATCCGGCGATCATGTTGCCGTTGATGATGTAGCTGTATTTTCCGCCGGGCGCGTGGGGCCCCTGGCTCTTCAGGATTTTGAAGTAGTAGCCGTGGTACGGGGCGCGCGGGTGGGCAGGCCCTTCCTTTTCCGAGGCGGGCTTGGCAGCCTGCGCGGACGCGGCGGGTTTCCGCGCTCTGGGTCCGTAGCCTTCCTCGCGCGCCGCAGCGACGAGTTTGCCGAGCGGGCTGGGCTTTTCACCTTCGGCGGTCTCCCAATAGAGTCCATTGCGTCCGCCCGGAGAGCTGATGAACTTCTGCGCGTATTCGGCCACGCCGTCGTTGTCCCAATCGCCTTCGGTGAAGTACTCCCACTGCGCGATGGCGTAGACGCGGCAGGTGTTGATGGCGGAAAGCTCATTTTCGCCGATGCGGCGATTGAGAATTTCGTCGAGACCCGCCTTGGTGTCGAAGAGCCAGTGGCCGTCTTTTTGAACGATGGGGATAGGCATGGGGTAGTTGTTCTTGCCGACGACGGCCGTGTACTTGGAATCGCCGATCTTCTGAAGCTGCGCGGACTCGCCCACGGCTTCGGCGAAGTCGTCGAGATCATTCGCGTCCTCAACTTCGTCGCCGGAGAGCAACTGCTCGTGGTCCGGCCCGAAGATCGTCGCCAGCGCGGAGCGATCCTTGGCCTTTGCGGCCGTCACGAGAGCCTGCAGGGCCTCGTCGGGAGAAGCATAGGTTGCTTGCGCCGGTGCTTGCGCCTGCGCGGCGGGAGCGACGCCAATCAAGCTCACGGCAAGAAAGCAAGTGGCGGTGAGGAGCGCGGTCCAATGGAACTTCAGCGTGGGTGCGTTCATTTTTCTGTTTCCTTCCGCGTTATGCGTGACCGTTCCCAGGATGATTTTCATGGCTTCCTCCGTTCGCCGCCGCGCGGCGCGGGCGCGGGCTTGCTCTGGGCGCGAGGTGGCGGCGCCGAACGAGGAGCGGGCCGCGGCTGGCTCATCTGCTGGCGGCTGGACTGGCCGCGCTGGCTGGACGCGCGCGGATCGAAATTGCCCTCCGTCCGGCCAAAGACGTGCGGCGCGGGCCGGGGAGCAGGGGCCGGAGCCGGGCGAGCGGCTGGCGGCGCAGGAGCAGGCCGAACCGGCGGTGCAGGAGCGGGCCGAACCGGAGCTTGCGGTCGGACTTGAGGTTGCGGCTGCGGCGCAGGAGCAGGCCGCGCCGGACGAATGGCGCCTTCGCGCCCGCGGTACTGCTCCAGGCGCGGATTGGTGGTATCGATATTGCGGTTGATGATCCTGTTGTTCACGGGCGGACGGGCGGGCCGCTCGTCGACGCGGACGTTGTTGCGGCGATTGATGCGCACGTTGTTGTCCCGGATGTTGTTGTAGTTCACGTCGCGGTGGACCGACCGGTAGCGGTCGATGTTGTTCACATTCACGTTGCGCTGGATGACGTTGCGGTTGACGAGAACATTGTCATAGCGATTGTTTACATAGACGTTGGTGATGCGCACGCGCGGGCGGGAGCGGTCGATCCATCCCGGGCCTTGCCAGCCATGATAGTAGATGCGGTGGTGATGCCAGTCGCAATCGCGATTGAGCCAGGCGCCGATGAGGAATCCAAAGCCAAAGGTGATGGCCAATCCCCAGGCGGGCCGGCGGTAATAGCAGATGTAGGGATCGTAAACCGGCACGTAGATGTACGCCGGCTCAAGGGGCACGATGCGGATGTAGTCATCTTCGAAGAACACCTGCTGCTGCGGCGTGGTGACGAGATTGCCCACGTTGCGGGCCATGCGCCGCAGGCGCTGCACCGACATCATCACGTCGGTGGATTGATTCACGTAGGCCTGGCCCAGGGAAGTGGTCCAGTCGATCTTGTCGGCCATCATGTAGATCACCGTCGGATAGTGGGCGACGGCCTTGACGCTGACGTCCCAAGGCTGCTCGTCGATGCCCCGGGCGCCGTTGGCGCGAACCCAACGCGCCGCTTCGTCCACGTCATACACGAAAGTGGCGGCCACCAGAACCTGGGAAAGAAGCGGATCGGGATAGAGCGCGATGGGCGCGAGAAGATTGTCGAGTTGTTCGGGGGAAAACGGCTCGTAATAGTACTCTTCGCCTTGCGCCGCGGACTTTGCGGCGGCACGGGCCGCAGCGGCTTCCAGCAGGGAAAGGTTGGCGAGGCAGAGGGTGAGCAATACTGCGAGGGCTCTACGCATGAGTGAAATTTCTCCTTCCAGGCGAGCAGGGAGGACACTGAAGAGATGGACGTGCGCGGCGCGACCCCGGTTGCAACCGTGAAGGGAAATGGCCGAAAGAACGCGGCGCCCGCCCCTCATCGCAGCAAGAGGAGAGTTGTGCCGGAGATCATTGACACGGACAATGCAGCGGCTTGCTTCCTTGACCGGCCTTATCCACGGAAACACGGGGCGGCAGGGCAGGCATTCCGGCCTGCGCCGCGGAAGCCCTAGTCGGTCACCGCTTTGTCCGTGATCTCCAGGGCGCGGTCGATGATGGCGAAGGCCGTGCGCAGCTCCGCTTCGGTGATGCACAGCGGGGGATTGGTGAAGAAGGTGTTCCAGCGCACGAAGGTGTAGAGGCCTTCCTGGCGGAAGAATTTTCCCAGCGCGGCCATCTCCTCGGACGCGCCGTTGAAGGGCGCCATCGGCTGGCGCGTGCGCCGGCTGCGCACCAGTTCGAAGATGCCGAAGAGCCCGATGGAGCGCGCCGCGCCCACCGAAGGATGCTTGGCGGCCAGCTCGCCGTGCAGCTGCTTCATCACCGCGCCCATCTTCTGCGCGTTTTCGATCAGCTTATCTTCCTCGTACACGCGGATGGTGGCCAGCGCCGCGGCGCAGCCCATGGGATGGCTGTTATAGGTCAGCCCGCCGTAGAACACCTTGTCCTGAAAGTGCTGCGCGATGTGCCGGCGCATGCCCACCGCGCCCAGTGGAAGGTAGCTGCTGGTCAGGCCCTTGGCCATGCACAGCAGATCGGGCACCACGTTCCAGTGCTCCACCGCAAACCACTTCCCGGTGCGCCCGAAGCCGGCCATGACCTCGTCGGCGATCATCAGGATGCCGTACTTGGTGCACAGCTCGCGCACCCCCTGCAGATAGCCGTCCGGGGGGATGAGAACGCCGTTGGTGCCGGTGACCGTTTCCAGAATGAAGGCCGCGATGGTGTTGGGCCCTTCGAGCTGGATGGTCTCCTCGAGCATCGCCAGCGACTGCTCCGCGGTGTCCCAGCCGCGCTCGATGCCGTGGTACGGATCGAGCACATGCACGACGCCGGGAATGCCCGGCTCGGCCGCCCAGCGCCGCGGATCGCCGGTAAGCGTGATGCTGCCGGCGGTTCCGCCGTGGTAGGAGCGGTAGCGCGCCAGGATCTTGTGCCGGCCGGTGAAGAAGCGCGCCAGCTTGACCGCGTTCTCGGTGGCTTCGGCGCCGCCGTTGGTGAAAAAGAAGACGTCAATGTCTCCGGGGGCCAGCTCGGCGAGCTTGGCGCCCAGCCGCGCGCGCGGCTCGGTGGCCATGTACGGATTGGCGTAGGCCAGCGTGGCGGCCTGCTCGCTGATGGCCTGGATCACCCGCGGGTCGCCGTGCCCGATGTTCACGCTCATCAACTGGCTGTTGAAATCGATGTAGCGCTTGCCCTCCGGCGTCCAGAAGTAGATGCCCTTGGCGCCGGCCACGGCGATGGGGTCCACCTTGGATTGCGCCGACCACTCGAAGAGCGTGTGTTTCCTGGTCAGGGCGATCATCTCTTCGCCGCTCATCGGTTTTCCCGTTGCGCCAGTCGTCATTTTCGGACCTCGGTATGGAGTGCGCGCCGCACCGCTCCGCACGCGTGATCGCGGAACCTGGGGCAGCGCCAAACACCGTAACACGGCACGCGCCGGAAACAAAAGCGGTGCGGGGTTGCGACCGCCTTGCCCTGGCCCGGCGCCGTGCGCTAGAGTGGCGGCCACTGCCAAAACGGATTGCGGAACAGGCCCATGCCCAAAAAGAAGACGACTGCAGCCACCATGCCGGGAGAAAGCACGCGCATCCTGCTCTCGCGCAGCCGCGTGCAGACGCGCATCGCCACCCTGGCGCGCGAAATCAACCGCGATTTCCGCGACGAGCCCGTGCACCTCGTCGGCGTGCTCAAGGGCGCCATCTTCTTTCTCGCCGATCTCGCCCGGCACATGTCCGGGGAGGTCTCGCTGGACTTCATCTCCGTTTCCAGCTACGGCAAGGAGACGCAGTCCTCGGGGCAGGTGCGCCTGACCAAGGACCTGGACACCAGCATCGAGGGACGCAACGTCCTCCTGGTCGAGGACATCCTGGATACCGGCCTGACCGTGAGCTATCTCTTGCGGGTCCTCGAACAGCGCCGCCCCAAGCGCCTGCGCGTCGCCGTCCTGCTGGACAAGACCGAGCGGCGCAAGGTGCCGGTCAGCGCCGACTACGTCGGCTTTCGCATTCCCAACGAATTTGTGGTGGGTTACGGCCTGGACTACGCGGAACGCTACCGCAACCTGGCCGACGTCTGCGTCCTGAGCCTGCACGGCAAAGCAAAGAAAGAGGGCGCGGTATGACTCCCCAGCCGCTGCAGCCCGCGGCCGTCGCCCGCCTGATCGATCACACTTTGCTCCGCGCCGATGCGCTCCCCGCCGAAATCGAAAAGCTCTGTCGCGAGGCCCTGCACTATTCCTTCGCCGCAGTGTGCGTGAATTCCGTGTACGTGCCGCTGGTGGCGCGATTATTGCGCGGCTCCTCACCGGCGGTGTGCAGCGTCGCCGGTTTTCCGCTGGGCGCCATGCTCGCCGAAGCCAAACTCCGCGAAGCGGAGCTGGCCCTGGCCGCGGGCGCGTGCGAAATCGACATGGTCATTCACGTCGGCGCGCTGAAGGCCGGCGAAGACGCCGCGGTGGCCGCGGACATCCGCGGCATTGCCGGGGTGTGCCGCTCCGCCGGCGCGCTCTGCAAGGTCATCCTGGAGACCGCCTTGCTCACCGACGAGGAAAAGAGACGCGCCTGCCTGCTGGCCCGCGATGCCGGCGCGGCCTTCGTGAAGACCTCCACGGGCTTTGGCCCGGGCGGCGCGACCCCCGCGGACGTGCGCCTGCTGCGGGAAACGGTGGGCCCGGCGATGGGGGTGAAAGCCTCCGGCGGCGTGCGCTCGCTCGACGACCTGTTGCAGATGGTCGCGGCGGGAGCCACGCGCATCGGCGCCAGCGCCGGCGTTAAGATTGTCGAAGAGGCCCGCACGCGCTACGCTGCCGCGGGCGGGCCGCGCTAAATCGCCCGCGGATTCACCGGAACGCAACGGTCCGCTTCCTTCGCCTGCTATAATGAAGCGATTCCATGAACCCCGCTGACGCACAGGCGCAACCCCCCACGACCACGCCGGAGCTGCCCGTTTCCGCGGAGGTCCTGCAGACCCTGGTGGAAATCGGCGAGGAGGTCAACGCCTCGCTGGACCTCGACGAGGTGCTGGCGCGCACCGCGGCGATGATCAAGCGCCTGATCGACTACGAAATTTTCGGCGTGCTGCTGCTGGAAGAGTCCTCCGGCTATCTCAAGCACCGCTTCACCATCGGCTACCCGCGCGACCTGGCCGAGAATTTGCGCGTGCCGCTCGGAGAGGGCGTTACCGGAACGGCCGCCAGCACCGGACAGTCCGTGCGCGTCAAGGACACCACCACGGACAATCGCTACATCAACGCCATCGACAGCGTGCGCTCGGAGCTGGCCGTGCCGCTGCTCATCAGCGGGAAGTGCATCGGCGTGCTGGACATCCAGAGCAACCATCCCAACTATTTCACGCGCGACCAGCAGAACATCCTCACCCTGCTCGCCAGCCGCCTGGCGGTGGCCATCGAAAACGCGCGGCTCTTCGAGCGCGTCCGCGCGCAGGCCGATACGCTGCTGGTGCTGAGCGAAGTCAGCCGCGAGACCGGCTCGATCCTCGACGTCGAAGAGTTGCTGCGCCACGCCGCCGAGCAGACCAAGCGGGTCATCGACTACCAGATCCTCAGCCTCATGCTCTACGACGAGGACCAGAAGGTCTTCCGCCACCGCCTGGACGTGAAGCACGGCCAGCGCGTGCAGGGCAAGCTGCGCGCCGCGCCCACCGAGGGCATCGTCGGCGCGGCGGCCACGCTGCGCGAACCGGTGCTGGTGCCCGACGTGAGCGCCGATCCGCGCTACCTGATGATCAATCCGGAGACGCGCTCCGAGCTGGCCATTCCCATGCTCCACAAGGGCCGGGTCATCGGCGTGCTCGACCTGGAAAGCCCGCAGCTCAATTATTTCACCGCGGACCACGTCCAGACGCTCTCGATTCTCGCGGCCAATCTCGCCGTCTCCCTGGAAAACGCGCGCCTCTACGAGCAGGTGGCGCGCGACGAAGCGCGCCTGGAGCGCGACCTGCAGGCCGCCAAGCGCATTCAGGGCGCCCTGCTGCGCCCCGCTCCGGCCGGCGATTACGAGCTGGACATCGCCGCGCGCTATCTCTCCGCCCGCGAAGTGTGCGGCGACCTCTACGAATTCCTGCGCTACGGCCCGCAGCAACTGGGCATCGCGCTCGGCGACGTCAGCGGCAAGGGCACGGCGGCCGCGCTGTACGGCGCGGTGACCATCGGCATCATGCGCAGCCTCGCTCCGCAGAAACTGCAGCCCGCGGAGATGCTCGCGCAAATGAACCAGCTCGTGGGCGAGCGGCGCATCGAAGGGCGCTTCATGACCATGTGCTTCGCCACCTGGCAGAAGGGCCGCCGCAAGCTGCGCATCGCCAGCGCGGGGCAGTCGCAGCCGCTGCTCTTCAAAGACGGGCGCTGCGAAAAGATCCCGCTCACCGGATTCCCCCTGGGCATCTTCGAGGATGTGAGCTACGAGGAGTGGGGCTGCACGCTGGAGCCCGGCGACATCCTCGTGCTGCACTCCGACGGCATTTCGGAAACGGCCAACGCCGACGGGCAGTTCTTCGGCACCGGGCGCCTGCGCAAGCTCATCGAAGAGCAGGTGCATCTGTCCGCCGCGGAGCTGGCCGACCTGATCCTGCGCGAGGTGGACTGGTTCTCGCAGAGCGCGCCGCTGTCGGATGACCGCACCCTGGTGGTGATGAAGGTGCGCGGAGCCAATGATGACCAGCCCGCTGTCTAGCGCCTCCGCAAAAAAGTCGAGCTACGTCGATCCCGCGGGTTTTACGCCGCACTTTTCCTGGAAGCCCTCGCGCGGCGGGGAAGCGGTGCAGGCCGAAGGCGTGGCGCTGGCCCGAGTGGCCGCCGAGTGCGGCACGCCGACGTATCTTTACAGCAGCGCGGCCATCGCCGGCGCGTACCGCGAGCTGGACCGCGGCTTGGCGGACGTGCCGCACACGCTGTGCTTCGCGGTGAAGGCCAACGGCAATCTCGCGCTGCTGCGCATGCTGGCGCGGATGGGCAGCGGCTTCGACGCCGTTTCCGGCGGCGAGATCGAGCTGCTGCGCCGCGCCGGGGTGCCCGGAAATCGCATCGTCTTTTCCGGAGTGGGCAAGACCCGCGAGGAGATGCGCGAAGCGCTGCGCTATCCGGCCGCGGGCCGCGGGGCGCGGCGCGGCATTCTGCTCTTCAACGTGGAATCCGAAGCGGAGCTGGAGGTGCTGCTGGAAGAGGCCGCGCGCAGCGTGCGCGGCGGGAACGACGCCCCGGGCGTCTCCGTGCGCGTCAATCCCGACGTGCAGGCCGGGGGCCACCCGCACATTTCCACCGGGCACCACCAGCACAAGTTCGGACTGGACTGGCCCGCGGCGCGCCGGCTCTATCTCGCGCACCGCGAATCGCGGGTGATCCAGTGGCAGGGCATCAGCGCGCATATCGGCTCTCAGGTGCTCTCCCTCGATCCGTTCCGCGAAGCGCTGCGGCGCCTGGCCGGCTATTTTCTGGAGCTGCGCCGCGCCGGCGTGGAGTTGCGGTTTCTGGATTTCGGCGGCGGCCTCGGCGTGCGCTACACCGGGGAAAAGCCGCCTTCGCGCGCGGCCTATGCGCGCCTGGTGCGCGGGATCGTGCGCCCGCTCGGCTGCCATCTGCTGCTCGAGCCGGGGCGTTCGGTGGTGGCCCAGGCCGGCGTGCTGCTTACCCGCGTGATCTATACCAAGGAAAACCGCGGCAAGCGCTTTGTGATTGTGGATGCGGCGATGAACGACCTGATGCGCCCGGTCCTCTATGGGGCGGTGCATCCGGTGACACCGGTCACCCGGGGGAAGGGCAGCCGCTCCGGGCCCTTGCGGCGCGCGGACATCGTCGGGCCGGTGTGCGAAAGCGGCGACTGTTTCCTGCGCGATTGGCCGCTGCCGCCCGTCGAGCCGGGCGATGTGCTGGCCATCTGGTGCGCGGGAGCCTACGGCATGTCCCTGGCGTCCAACTACAACGCCCGACGGCGCCCCGCCGAAGTGCTCGTCGCGGGCCGCGGCTACCGCCTCATCCGCCGCCGCGAAACCCTCGACGACCTGCTCCGCGCGGAGACCGGCGTCCTCGCCAAGTCCCCGCGCTGACCGCTTCGGCCGGGCTCCCGACAGGGTCGGGATAAATTCCGCCCGGCGGCTACAAAATCGCGGAGAAGAGACCGGAGCGGGAGCAAACTTCAAGTAATGGTTTAGGATTCGGAGCGGACCCCCTACCCCCACCCCCGGTGTTTTTGCAAAGAGTGCGTAATCGTTTGAATCCAGGAGAGTTGCGGCGCGCTCCTGTTTTTGGAAGAGCGTAAGAGCGGCAAATACAGGAGTTACAGGAAGGCGTTGGGCGCAAAAGAGCGCAAAGAGCGCGGTTTGAGCATGCGGTGGGGAGCAGGGAGATGGGGATGAAGGGGGAGTGTGCGGTTGCCGGCGGGGGTGTCCGACGCGATTCACGGGCCATAATAACGTATAAGTTACTTGTTGTCAACAAAATAGTAAGCGGGCGTTATTGCCGAGACGCTGAGTCTGCGCCACCCGGCAGGGAATGAATGCGGTCCTGCGAGACGTTCAGGCGTGGACGGGATCGGAGCGCTTCAGGGTGGGAAGTGACTTGATGGATTTGCCGGCCTTTTCCTGGGCGCGGCGCAAGTCGTAGAGAGTCTGGAGATGGAGCCAGAACTGCGCGCTGGTGCCGAAGAAATGAGCGAGGCGCAGGGCGGTATCCCCGGTGATGCCGCGGGTGCCGTTGAGGATTTGCGTGACGCGATTGGTGGGCACGTCGAGCTTGCGGGCCAGCTCGGCCGCGCTGATATCGAGCGCTTCGAGTTCTTCGGCCAGGTGTTCGCCCGGATGGATAGCGGTGAGTGCCATAGCGATGCTCCTAATGGTAATCGATAATCTCCACTGCCGTCACGGCTTATGCCCCGTAAGCCCAACCGAGGCCCACAAAACGTGCTTCGGTCTTGTTGAGGGGCACCCTGATATTGCCGAGACGCTCAGTCTGCGCCAGCCTTCTCCGTCCCTGGATACCCGGAGTGTGGCTTTATCCTTACCCACCCGGCCCAATTGAATGCATCAACTGCTCCTGTTAGACGGTCCAGACGAATCATCACATATGGATTCTTAACGGGCTGGCCGCCGATCATGTCCATGAACTGGTAGCGTTCAAGCAAGATTAGCTTCACAAACCAGACGGCAAGGCCCCAAAACGCTGTAACTGATGCGACAATAATGCTTATTGCCATTGAACACCTCTCATAACTGTTGTATCACGGCCCAGAACACCGGCGTGGTAGAATCCCCGCAAGTAGGGGAGACCGAAGATGAAACTCGCAGTTGCGGCACGTATTTGTCTCGGTGTCGCCTTGGTGGTGGGAGCGCCCTCAACTTTCGGGGTTGAGAAGCCAGAAACGTCTCATCTTGCCTTCGTTACCGAATATATTCGCGAGTTGTCCGCCATTGAGAATATCCGCGAATCAGGTGAACAGGAGCTAAAGGAAGACCCAAACAGCACATTTTCTAACATGATCCATAGTAGCACTCTGTTCCAATTAGAATTGGGGTCGCAAATCAAGATGTTGAAAGGGATGCGCCTAAAAGCTCCACATGACCAACTCATTCCCAACATCACGGCTTTCTATGAACGCAAAATCCTTTTATGGAAGCGGATGGCCGAGATTGGTAGCGCCTTCATTGGGGGACCGAAGCCGGGTGTTGATTATAGTAAACTCGCTGCCGAGATGCCTGAGATAAGGGGGCAACTGGATTTTATTGACCACGCTCTGTTTGAAGCATCTCCTTGGGTCTTCGCAACTCTAATAGACCTAAAGGCCGACTCTAAGGGTCACGCCAGCCACCTGGTTATCACGAAGGAAGAACGGGCCAAGTTGCTTGATAACCTCAACACCGACTTTGGAACAAAAATGGATGCGAAGGTCCAAAACTGGACCGTCAGTGCTGCGAGCGTCTTGAAGGGGTATTTGCTCAAAGATTTTAAGTCCTCAGACGAACCTTGGGAGTAACCGCCCTCGGCCCCACAACATTGCAAGAAGTGCGAACTGCATTGGGTCAAATTCGCTGTGGAGAAACTTTCCGGTGATGACTGGATGGAAATCTCGGGGCTGACCGACGAGAGATTTACCGACCAGAAGGTGAACGTGTAGCCGCCCCGGCGCATCGAACCAGAACCCATGATAGACTCCGGTCCATGAGCGTCACAGTTCACCTCTACTATCTGGACAATCACGGCGACTCTGCATGGACGAACGATTGGAAGTACTAGCGGGTCTCGATTGACCTGTTCCCCTCAATCCGCAGGGAAGTGTATATGATTCTGCGGAATGAGGAGGAGTGTGATGTCGAAGGGAAAGCACAGCGAAGCGGAGATGATCGGAGCGCTGAAACAATTGGAAGCGGGGCGGCGGGCTGAGGATGTAGGCCGCGAGATGGGCGTCTCGAAGCACACGATCTACGCCTGGAAGGCGAAGTACGGGGGCTTGGATGTGAACGAGGCGCAGCGGCTGCGCCAGT
>JAIQEV010000101.1 GCA_020073585.1 Terriglobia bacterium | reverse complement strand
CCGCCTCGCCGGCTTCTCGCTCGGCGAAGCGGACATCCTGCGCCGGGCCATGGGCAAGAAGAAAAAAGAAGAGATGGCGGCGCAACGGGCAAAGTTCATGGGCGGTTGCCGCGCCAACAAGATCCCGGAGAAAAAAGCCGAGCGCATATTTGATTTGATGGCCGAATTCGCGGGCTACGGTTTCAATAAATCGCACTCCTGCGCCTACGCCCTGCTGGCCTACCAGATCGCCTATCTCAAGACGCACTACCCGGTCGAGTTCATGGCCGCGCTGCTGACCTCGGAAACCGGGAACACCGAAAAGGTGGTGAAGTACATCAATGAAGCGCGCGGCATGGGCATCACCGTGCTGCCCCCGGACATCAACGAGAGCGATCTGTACTTTACGCCCGTGGGGGAGGCGGTACGCTTCGGCCTGGCGGCCATCAAGAACGTCGGGGAGAACACGGCGCGCGCCATCCGCGAGACGGTGATCCAGCAGGGCGCGTTTCGCAGTCTTTACGATTTCTGCGAGCGCATCGATTCGCGCGTGCTGAACAAGCGCGTCTTCGAGAGCCTCATCAAGTCCGGGGCCATGGACTCGCTGGGACCGCGCGAGCAACTCCTGGCCTCCGTGGACGATGCGCTCAGCGCGCTGCAGCGCGCCGCGCGGTTGCGCGAATCCGGGCAGCACGGCCTCTTCGGCGGCGCGGGGACGCCCGCTCCGGCGCCGCTGGAACTGCGCGACGCCCCGCTGTGGAGCGAAGAAGAGCGGCTGGCCAGCGAATACGCGATGCTGGGCTTCTACGTTTCGGGCCACCCGCTGGAAAAATACGCGGCGCGGCTGCAGGAGTTGAAGGCCGTGCCGCTGGAAGCGATCGAGCAGCATCGCAACCGCGCGGAGATTACCGTGGCTGGTCTGATCGTGGGCGCGCGCCCGATGCGCTCGAAAAAGGGGCAGCGCTGGGGTATCTTCACGTTGCAGGACATGACCGGCGTGCAGGAGTTGCTGGTGTTTCCGGAAAGCTTTGCGCGCCTGGAAAACGTGCTGAAGGCCGGGACGCCGTTGCTGCTGAAGGCCCGCGTGCAGGTGGAGGAGGCGGGGACGCGGCTCTCGCTGCTGGAGGCGCGGCCGCTGGCCGGTCTGGCGGAGCGCCAGCCGGCGCAGATGCGCCTGCGGCTGGACCTCGCGCAGGTGAGCGAAACGTCGCTCGACCGCCTGCAGGAGTTGTTTGCGGGCAATCCGGGCTCCTGTCTTGTAGTCTTTGAGCTGCGCTCGCCCGACGGCTCCGTGGCCACCCTGCAGGTGCCGCAGCGCGTCCGGCCGGCGCAGGAACTGCTCGCGGCGGTCAGCGAACTGTGCGGCGCGGAGGCCGTCGAGCTTGTGAGCGGAAGCGCGGCGGCGTGAGCGGACGGGGCACACCGGAAGGGAAGCGAGGCACGACGTTGCAACCAGCGAAACGGCAGAGCGAACGGGAAAAAGAGATCGAGCGGCTCGAGAAGGATGTCGAGGAGCTGCGCCGCCTGGCGCCCAACAGCTCGGACAGCACGGAAATCGAGCGGCTGAAGCGCGAAGTCTCCGAGCTGAAGCAGGAGTTCTACACGCACCTGGGGCCGTGGCAGCGCGCGCAGATCGCTCGCCACCCGCAGCGTCCCTACACGCAGGACTTTATCCGGCTGCTGTTCACGGAGTTTGCGGAGTTGCACGGCGACCGCGCCTATGGCGACGACAAGGCGATCGTGGCGGGCTTCGCCAAGTATCACGGACGGGCCATCGCGGTGGTCGGGCACCAGAAGGGCCGCGACACCAAGCAGCGTGTGCTGCACAACTTCGGGCAGCCCAAGCCCGAGGGCTACCGCAAGGCGCTGCGCGTCATGCAGCTGGCCGCCAAGTTTAACCGCCCGATCTTCTGCTTCGTGGATACGCAGGGAGCCTCGCCGGGGATTGACGCCGAGGAGCGCGGCCAGGCGGAAGCCATTGCGCGCAACCTGCGGGAGATGGCGCGGCTGCCCGTGCCCATTCTGGTGACCGTAACCGGCGAGGGCGGCTCCGGCGGCGCACTGGCCATTGCCGTGGGCGACCGCGTGAACATTCTGGAGAACGGGTTCTATTCCGTGATTTCGCCGGAGGGCTGCGCGGCCATCATGTGGCGCGATTCCAGCAAGGCGGAAATCGCGGCCGCGGCGCTGAAGATCACCGCAAGCGACCTGAAAGAGATGGGCATCGTGGACGAGATCGTGCCCGAGCCCGAAGGCGGCGCGCATACCGACCACGAAGCCGCGGCGCAGTTTCTGGACACCGTGCTGGAGCGGCAACTGGCCCTGTTGAGCTGCCTCGCGCCCGCGGACCTGGTCCGTAAACGCTATGAGAAATTCCGCAAGATGGGCCAGTTTTTCGACCTGCACGGCTGAGCGCATCGCGCACGGTGGCAGGGGAACGTGGGTTTTCTGCCGGGCACAGGCACATGAGAAATTCGGAAGATATTCGGGATAAAGTGCGGAAGGCGTATTCCGGGGTGGCCGAGAATCCTCTGGGGAAGCACGCGTTTCCGGCGGGCCGCGCGTTCGCGGAAAGCCTGGGCTATCCGCGGGAGCTGCTGACGGGATTGCCTGGGTTCGTGGTCGAGGCGTTCACCGGGGTTTCGAATGTTTCCGTGCGCGCCGAGATACCGGAGGGCGCGGCGGTTCTGGATGTGGGATGCGGCGCAGGATTGGATGCGCTGGTAGCCGCCCGGCGCGCGGGACCTGCGGGAAGAGTAATCGGTGTGGATTTCAGTCGCGCGATGCTGAGCCGGGCGCGGCGGGCCGCGGCGGAAGCCGGACTCTCCCGGGTGCTGTTCTGCGAGGCGGCGGCGGAAAACCTGCCGCTCGCGGACGCTTCCATCGACGTGGCGCTGGTCAACGGCATCTTCAACTTGAATCCGGCCCGGGAGGCCATCTTTCGTGAACTGGCGCGCGTGCTGCGCCCCGGCGGCGCCCTGTATGCCGCGGAGCTGATCCTCTCCGCACCGCTGCCCGCCGAAGTATGCGCCAGCGAAAGCAATTGGTTTGCCTGAATCGCCGGAGCCAAGGAAGGCGGCGCCTTCCTCGCGGAGTTTCTGAGTGCGAACTTCTCGAAAGCGAGGATTCTTCGCCAGATGCGCAATGCCAGAACCAAACATCCGCTGGTGCTGGCCGCGGAAGTGCTGGCCGTGCGCTAAAACGGCATCGCGGGATTCGAGGAGGCGAGGCGCAGCCAGGCTCCAGCCGGGGATGGGCCGCGCTTACTGCGCGGCCGGCTTCTGTGGTGCGGCTTCGGGCTCCAGTGCGGTTTTGACCGCAACAGGAATCTTGTCCGCGTTGGCCAGCAGCAGGCTGGCTTGCCACAACTGAATATCGGTCAGCCGGCTCTTGAATCCCGGCATGCCCGTCATGCGGATGCCGTTGCGGGCCTTGATGTAGGTTTCAAAGGCCGGGTCGTCGGTCACGCCCATGCCGTGAAACAACTGCGGGGGCGGCGGAAACATACCCTCGGCGATAGCCGTTTTCGGCTGCCCGGGCAATCCGTGGCAGACCGCGCAGTTCTGCCTGTAAACCTGCGCACCCGCCAGATAGTTTTTTTCATCGGCGGGCACGGCCGGCTCCTGCGGCTTTTGCTTTTCGAGGTACGCGTGCAGCGCAATGCGCGCCAGCCTCTTTTCGAAGGGCATCGGCGGCGCCGTCACGGCCACGGGCGCGCGCCCGGTGGTGAAGTAGAATCCGACGCCCGCTGCGACCAGCAGAACTCCCAGCACAATACCCATAACCAAGGCTTTGAACATGTTTCCGTATCCTCGCTGTTTCCTGGATAGGCCCGCCGGCCTTCCATGCTGCCTGTTCATCCCCGACCGATAGTGTAACGGTTTTCGGTTGCATCTTGCACGGGCAAAAGCCGAGAGCGGAGGCCGCTCCCCCCGTGGCTGATAAGCAACGCAGGACGCGGGGAAAGTTGTCTCCGCTGCCGAGCGGGCATACGCTCATCTGGCAGCGCAAAAGGTAAGCACTTCGCCGGTCCGGGGGGATCGCAAGCGGCGCGAGGGCTGTGGCAGGGTACAGGCGAGCAGGTTCGGGGAGGGGCTTCACGGTCATGTCGGATCCATTCCGTCCATACGAAAAGTTGGTTGAAATCACCATCCTGGGAAAAAAGTTTCAGGTTCCCGAGCGCAACTCCGTCCTGCGCTGCTTCCAGTACATCAGCCCGGAGACGATTCCGTACGGGCGCTTCTGCTGGAATCAGGATTGCCAGTTCTGCCGGGTCACGTGCCAGCTCCCGGACGAGGAGGAGCCGCGCGAAATGCTGAGCTGCAAATTCATCGTCATGCCGGGAATGGAGATTACCGAGCTGAGCCAGGAGCTGAAGTGGTGCCTGCGCGCGAAGCTTCCCGCGAATGAGCCGGTTTCCCGCTGAAACTGCTCGTTTTGACTGGTACGTTCATCTGATGTTGGGCGCCGGCCCCAGGGCTGGCGCTTTTTTTGTGGTCTGTCACCTCCCAAGTTCCGCGGCGAGATGCCGCTGGCCGTGCGAATTGTCCGTCCGCGTTGCGTCTGCCGCAGCCTTCCGTTACGATTAAGTTTCCGCATGAACTCTCCGAAAACATTGTTGTGCGACGGTTGCGGCCAGCCGGCCTCACCGGAGCATCTGGCGGCGCGATTGCAGCGGCTGGAATGGGCCACGCGCTACCGGCCGGTGCATATCGGCGTGCTCTTTCTGGGCGCGGCTTCGCCGGCGGCGGCTGGCGACTACCTGTATGCAGGCGCCGGCGAAGATGCGCAGGCCGCCGCGGTGGGCGCGCTGAACGGCGAGGGGCGTCATCTGCTCTCCGCCACCGGTTTGCTTGCCATGGCCCAGGCCAGCGGCCGCGCCGCGGCTCTTGCGGAATTTCAGCACCGCGGATATTTTCTGACGCATATACTGGAATGTCCCAGCAAAGTACCCGGGGGACCGGGCAGTGCCGAAATCGAGGGCCAGGTGCCTCTGGTGCTGGCGCGCATCCGGCGCTCGTTGCGGCCGAAGCGCATCGCCTTAATTGCACATGGTCTGGATGCGTTGCTGGCGCGCTTTGCGGCGAGCGAACTGGGCGTGACATGGGTGCTGGACGGCGGCAAAGCCTTCGCGCTGGATGGCGCGGACCCCGCGGCGGCCACCGCCCGGCTGCGGGAAGCGTTGGCGGGGAACGCCGGAGGCATCCGCTAAACGGCTTGAGTTGAGGCACGGTTTCGGCTGTATGTGTTAGGATAGTTTTGTAAATGGAAGACGCGAGGAGCTCTCTCATGCAGAATCGAGCGAAGTTCGGCGTCGGTATCGGGATCATCGTCGTATCCCTAGGCTGGCTAGGCTGGCTGGGCGCCCGCGAGAGCAAGACCTATTACCACACCATCGCAGAGTTGCAGACTCTCCAGGGATCGGCGCGCACGCAACGCATGCGCGTCGGCGGTACCGTGGAGCCCGGCTCGATCCGTAAGCTGTCGGGCCGCGTCGATTTTGTCCTGCATGGGGAGGGGAAGGCGCTGCCGGTGAGCTACGTCGGAAGCGATCCCTTGCCGGACACGTTTGTCGACAATTCACAGGCGCTCGTCGAAGGAAGGCCCGCAACGGATGGGCGGTTCGTCGCCGAGCGAGTCCAGGCCAAGTGCGCCTCGAAGTATGAGGCCGCACCGGGCTCCGGCGGCGGTCCCGCGCAGGCGGGCTCGAGCAGTATGTAGCTGACGGCCGGGAACTGGACAGGGCGGGGGACTCGTGGATCTATTCGGTTCATTTGCGCTGCTTCTGGCGTTTGTGTGTGCGGGCTACGCCTTTGTGGGTGGCATCGCGGCGATCCTGACGCGCCATCCGCTGCTGATCAAGAGCGCGCGCCAGGCGGGTGTGGCCGCATGCGGGCTGATTTTTCTGGCCACGGGCAGCCTCGTCTATCTCTTCTTCTCCGATAATTTTTCCATCGCCTACGTCGTTTCGCACAGCAATCGCGACCTCTCCAGCTTTTACAAGGTCGCGGCGCTGTGGGCCGGCCAGGAAGGCTCGCTGCTCTTCTGGAGCTTCCTCCTGGCGATCTATGTAATCTCCGTGCTGATCGCCTACCGCGGCAAGCACCTGGAACTGATGCCCTACGTCAGCGTGGTCCTGGCCGGCGTGCAGGTTTTCTTCCTGACGATGAATAACTTCGTGGCCAATCCCTTCCGCCTGCTGGGCACGCCGGGGCCAAACGGCGCCTGGAACATCATCACCCGCGCCGACGGCAACGGCCTGACGCCCTTGCTGCAGTATCCGGAGATGGTCATCCACCCGCCGAACCTGTACTCCGGCTATACCGGCTTCACCATTCCCTTCGCCTTCGCTCTGGCGGCGCTGCTGGCGCGCTATCCGGGCGAAAAATGGATTCACTTGACGCGCAAGTGGACGATGATCGCCTGGTGCTTCCAGACGCTGGGGATTCTCCTGGGCGCGCATTGGGCCTACGCGGTGCTGGGCTGGGGCGGCTACTGGGCCTGGGACCCGGTGGAAAACGCCTCGCTGCTGCCGTGGCTGAGCGGCACGGCCTTCCTGCACTCGGTAATGATGCAGGAAAAGCGCGGCATGATGAAGGTGTGGAACGTGTGGCTGGTCTTCATCACTTTCCTGCTGTGCATCCTGGGCACGTTCCTGACGCGCAGCGGCGTGGTCAGCTCGGTGCACGCCTTCGCGCAATCCAGCATCGGCACCTGGTTCGTCAGTTTTCTGGCGGTGGTGCTGCTGGTCTG
>JAIQEV010000100.1 GCA_020073585.1 Terriglobia bacterium | reverse complement strand
TATACGCATGCCAGTGCGAGTGCGCAAAGAGACGGTGTGAACTTGCTCGAGGACCCATGGTTCCCAGATGTTCCCAAGTTGGAAAGCAGTGAAAATATGGTGCAGGAAGAAAGTCAGTTACTTCAGTAAGTTAGTGGTCGGGGTGCCCGGATTTGAACCGGAGACCTCCTGCACCCAAGATAGTTGCAGAAATACTATCTGATTGGTCTGTCTAGCTTTGTTCTGCGTCACAGTACATGGTTTTGGACCTAAGTTGTCAATATTTGGACCCAAGTCGAACCCAAATTTTCCAACTGCACCCCTCGGATGAGACAGTTTTGGATGAGCACACTTGCCTGATTGACCTGCCCCGCATTTTGAGACAGCCGCGAAGTTGAATCCGAGAAGCTGTAGACGATCCTCGGGCCGTTTTTTCGGGCCTGCTGCGGCCTAAAGTAACTCACTTGAACCTCTCAACACAAACAACCTCTTGGGTGAGGCCCTCCGCCCTTTCCCCTGGGGAAAGGGCGGAGGAAAGTTGCATGGCCACACTGGCAAACTCGTCCGGCGTTCGATCGGCCAGCGCGCTGTGCGGACGCTGTTGGTTGTAGTCGCTTCTCCACTGGTCGAGTTTCCGCCGTGCGTCGGCCAGGTCGAGGAAAACTTCCACGTTCAGGCATTCATCACGCAACCGGCCATTGAAGCTTTCGATGTAGCCATTCTCGACGGGTTTCCCCGGACGAATGAAACTTAGTTTCACTCCCGCTTGATGCGCCCAGTTGTCCATCGCCCTGCCCGTAAATTCGGCACCGTTGTCCGAGGTGATCGATTCCGGTGCTCCGCGGAGTTCTATCAGCCGGTGCAGCTGTTCTGCGACCTTCTCGCCCGTCTGCGAGCGGTCGGCATACGCGCACAGACATTCCCTAGTGTACTGGTCCAATATCGTCAGAATTCGGAACCATCGTCCGTTCGCCAGCCGCTCGCTGACAAAGTCCATGCTCCAACGCTGGTTCGGACAACTGGCTTCTGGAAGCGTGATCCGCACTTGCGCCGCGCTCTTGACCCGCTTCTTCGTCCGCACCTGCAGCGCCTCCTCCCGGTAGAGCCGGTAAACACGCTTGGTGTTTACGTACCAACTTTCTCGCCGCAGCATCACCGTCAGTCTTCGATAACCATACCGGATCCGCGTGGCGGCCAGATCCCGTAGCCGAACGCGCAGTTCTGTCTGGGGATCTCGACGGCTCTGGTAACGATTCGACCAACGCGTGATTCGCATGAGCCCGCAAGCACGCTTCTCACTCAACTGATATGCCTGTCGCACTTGGCGCACCAGTTCGCGACGCTTTGCGGGCTTCAGGCCTTTTTTGATAGCACTTCCTGCAAAATGTGCTTGTCCAACGTGAGGTCCGCTACGATCCCTTTCAGCTTGCGGTTCTCTTCTCGCAGTTGTCGGAGTTCCCGCAGTTCGTTCAATCCCAGTCCTGTGTATCGCCGTTTCCAGTTGTAAAACGCCTGCTGCGATACTCCCATCTCCCGACAGATTTCGCTGACCTTCTTGCCCCCTTCCACTTGCCGCAAGGCGTAGACGATCTGCTCTTCGCTGTGTCGTTTCCCTGGCATGCCTCCTCCTTCGCTTCCGTCCAGAGAACCACATCCAGCGCGCCGTTCTCAACTTTACGACTGTCTCGTTTTCGGGTTTTGGGTCAGAAACATGCACGGCCCCATTTCGTTCCAGTAACGCGATGGGAGATCGCATCAATTTGTTCTTCAGGATCTTCTGCTGCAATTGGATTATTGGCCCACCGAAATGCATGGTGTTGAGGAAGTAATAGGATCACTATCGTGACACAATCATTAAGACATTGCCCGGCCAAGCCCATTTTTGTGCGCCTGGCTGAACACAAGAACCGGATGTAAGATCGTGGCAATAACCCGCCATGAGCTGACGGAGCTGATAAAAAGGAGCCTCTATGAAAAACAAGCTGCCACAGTCAGTGCAAAGCCTGCGGAAGACTTACCCCGGTGTCTGGAAGAGCTTTCAGGATTTGGGAGAGCAGTGCCATCGCGCGGGTCCGCTCGATGAACGAGCGCGACGACTCGTGAAAGTGGGAATTTCCGCGGCGGCCCAGTCCGAAGGAGCGGTTCATTCCGCGGTACGGCATGCAAAAAGCGCCGGCGTTCCGGCGCAAGAAATTCGTCACGCCATCTTGCTGACCATCACCACCATCGGATTCCCGAGGGCCATGGCGGCATTGAGCTGGGCGGAGGACGTTCTGAAACGCCGCCGGGCTGGCTGACTCTTTACGGTGCGGTGTGAGATCGGTCGCGTGCGCGCCGTTTCGCGCGGGTGAGAGACTTCTTCTTGCGGACGATTGTGCGGGCCATGGCCTCGAGTGTGGTGGTATCGAAGGATTCGATCAGGTTGCCGCGCATCTGTTTCCACATTTCATGGAGCGGGCAGGGGGTTTCGTCGGAGCAGGCTGGGAGCCCCGTGACGCACTGATAGAAGTGGTCCAGTCCGTCCACGGCGGCGACGACATCACGAAGGGTGATGAGTTCCGGACGCCGTGAAAGACTAAAACCGCCGCCGGGCCCCCGGCGGGATTCCAGCAGTCCCTTGCGAACCAGATCCAGCAACACCTTGCTCAGAATCGGGTGAGGGATATCCTCGGCCCGTGCGATCTCCTCGGCGCGGGCGGCGCCGTCCGGAGTGACCACCAGGCAGGTTAGGGCCTGAATCGCATATTGGCACTGCCGCGAAAAGATCATAGTGGATAACCATCTCTATTATTCCAGTCTTCCTGAGGTCGCGTCAAGAACCCTAAAAAATTCCTTGAATTGAAGGTTAGAGGGGGATTCTTCCACAGGCCAAACGAAATGGTACTTGACAAGCAGCAAATAGTGGAATACAAGAGAAACAATTCCAGAAATGAGGTTTCTCGACTTGCTCCTCCAGCACGCTTCCGAACTCGCCCTTCGCGCAACGCTGTTCCTGGCGCAGCAGGCACCCGGGAAACTTTCCCCGGTTCACGAAGTCGCTGCGCACACGGGTATTTCGGAGGCGTATCTGGCGAAGATTTTCCAGCGGCTGGGGTCTTCCGGCTTGGTCCGGTCCTTCCGAGGTCCCGGGAGGGGCATGGAACTCGGCCGCGCACCGGCAAGCATCTCGCTGGCCGCGGTGGTCCGAGCCGTGGAAGGTTCGAAGGAGTGGGGCGTATGTGTTCTGGGCCTCGGAGTGTGTTCCGAGGAGAATCCCTGTCCGCTCCACGAAGAGTGGCTCCCCCTGCGGGCGGCGATCCACAACTTCCTCGAAAAAACGACGCTTGCCGACCTGGTTCGCGTGGTGGATAAGAAATCGCTCCGCCAGAAACCGCGGGTGCTCGATTTGATCGCTGCTGAGGCCGCGGCAGTCCGAGCGCGGGAAAGGAAACGGTTGTGATGAAATTCAGATGGTTGGCGAGCGTTTTGCTGCTGGCGCTTTTTTCGTGCCCGAGAGCTCTTGCCCAACAGCCGGCCGACTTTTTTCAACAGAACTGCACAAGCTGCCACACGATTGGCGGCGGGCGGGTGACGGGCCCCGACCTGAAGGACGTTACGAAACAAAAGGATCGCGCCTGGATCGAGCACTTCATCCAGAACCCGAAGGCAGTCCTTGATGGCGGGGACCCCTTCGCTTTGCAATTGCAGCAAGACGCTCGCGGAGTCGTAATGCCTACGATTCCGGGTTTGACACCGCAAATGGCGAAGGGACTGCTCGACTTGATCGAGGCGGAATCGAAGCTTGCCAAATCGCGATTCGCCGGGGTGAGCATAAGTGACCGGCCATTTACAGCGGCCGATATAGCCATGGGGACGGAGATTTTCACGGGCAGCCGGAAGCTGAGCCAGGGCGGACCACCCTGCATTTCCTGCCACACGCTCGGCACCCTGGGTGGTCTGGGAGGGGGCCGGCTAGGACCGGATCTGACGCGGGTTTATGAACGCTTGGGCGGACGAAAGGCAGCAGGCTCATGGCTTTCTGCTCCGGCCACGCCGACGATGCAGGCGGTGTTTCGCCGGCATCCTTTGCAATCCGAGGAAATCCTGCCGCTGCTCTCTGTCTTTGAGGATGCTTCGCGGCGCTCACAGCCTGCGGACGCCGGGACGCAACTCTATTTTTTCATGGCCGGCATTGCGGGCGCGTCACTCGGCCTCCTGCTGATGGGCTGGGTGTGGCGAAACCGGATGCAAGCGGTGCGGCGGACCCTGGTGAGTGCGGCGCAACGAGGTGCGGAATGAAACGCAAGAATGGCGTGAGCTGGATCAAGGACGAGCGCAACCCGCAATTGCGCAGTTGGGAAGAGTTCTATCGCAATCGCTGGCAGCACGACAAGATCGTGCGCAGCACCCACGGCGTCAACTGCACGGGGGGCTGCACCTGGCAGATCTTCGTCAAGGATGGAATCGTAACCTGGGAGATGCAGGGACTGGATTATCCCCTGCTCGAAGCGGGTCTTCCGCCGTATGAGCCGCGCGGCTGCCAGCGCGGGATTTCCTATTCGTGGTACCTCTACAGCCCGCTGCGCGTGAAGTATCCCTACATGCGCGGGGCGCTGATGGACTTGTGGAAAGAGGCGCGGGGAAAGTTTGACGATCCCGTCGAAGCGTGGCAATCGCTAGTGGAGAACCCAGAGGCGCGGCAGCGCTGGCAGAAGGCGCGCGGCAAGGGCGGCTTCCGCCGCAGCGATTGGGAAACCGTTAAGGAACTGATCGCGGCAAGCTGCCTGTATACCGCGCGGAAACACGGGCCCGACCGCATCGCGGGTTTTTCGCCGATTCCGGCGATGTCCATGATCAGCTACGCCTCCGGCGCGCGTTTTCTGCAATTGATGGGCGGTGTGGCACTCTCCTTTTACGATTGGTACTGCGACCTTCCCCCGGCTTCGCCCGAAACCTGGGGCGAGCAGACGGACGTGAACGAATCGGCCGACTGGTACAACGCCAAGCTGCTGGCGGTGATGGGCTCGAACCTGAACATGACGCGCACGCCGGATTGTCATTTCGCCGCCGAAGCGCGCCACAACGGCAGCAAGATGTGGGTCTTCGCACCGGACTTCAGCCAGGTTTCGAAGTACGCGGACGAATGGGTGCGCATCAACGCGGGGCAGGACGGCGCGTGGTGGATGGCGGCGAATCACGTCATTCTGAAAGAGTTTCACCACGAGCAGAAGATCCCCTATTTCCTGGAGTACACGAAGAAATATACGGACGCCCCGTACCTCGTCGAGCTGAGCCAGGACGGAAACGAGTACCGCGCCGGGCAGTTGCTGCGCGCCGGGCGTCTCGCGGCCTATCAGGGCGCCGAGAACGGCGAGTGGAAGTTTCTGATGTGGGATGCAGCGGAGCAGCGGCCGAAGATGCCGATGGGCAGCTCGGGATTCCGCTGGGGCCAGGAGAAAGGGAAGTGGAACCTGGAGCTTAAAGATGGCAGCGACGGTTCGGCGATTGATCCCGCGCTCACCTTCCTCGGCGAAGGCGACGATGTCGTGCAGGTGCGCTTCGACGATTTTGCCGAGGGGAAGACCATTTGCCGCGGCGTGCCCGTGCGCAAGATCAAGACCGCGGACGGCGGCAGCGCGACCGTAACGACGGCGTACGACTTGTTGATGGCGCAGTATGGCGTGCCGCGCGGCCTGCCGGGTGCCTATCCCGCGGATTATGACGACGCCGACGCGCCGTACACACCGGCGTGGTCCGAGAAATTTACCGGACTGGGGCGGGATGTGCTGATCCGCTTCGCGCGCGAGTGGGGAAGCACGGCGAATCACACCAAGGGCAAGTGCACGGTCATCATCGGCGCGGGGATCAACCACTGGTATCACGGCAACCTCATGTACCGCGCCGCGATCCACGCCCTGATGTTCTGCGGCTGCGTGGGCGTGAACGGCGGAGGCCTGGCGCACTACGTAGGCCAGGAAAAGCTGGCGCCTGGGGAGTCCTGGTCGTCCATCGCCTTCGCGCGCGACTGGATGCCCGCGTCGCGTCTGCAAAATGCGCCGAGCTGGCACTACGTCAATTCCGATCAATGGCGCTATGAAAAGCAGTTCACCGATTACCATACCGTTCCTCCCGGCCAGGCTCCCGGATCGCTCGCCGGCGGTCACACGATGGACGCGCAGGTGCGCGCCGTGCGCAACGGCTGGCTGCCGTTCTATCCGCAGTTCAACCGCAATCCGCTGGAGGTGGTTCGCGAAGCGCAGCAGGCCGGCGCAGACACGCCGGAGAAGGTGGCCGAGTACACCACAAAAAAGCTGAAGAGCGGCGAGCTGAAATTTGCGGTCGAGGACCCCGACGCGGAGGAGAACTGGCCGCGCGTATGGTTCATCTGGAGGGGCAACGCGCTGATGGCCAGCGCCAAAGGCCACGAATACTTCCTGAAGCACTATCTCGGCACGCACACCAATAGCATCGCCACGGACATGGCGGAAGGTTCGGTGAAGGAGGTGGTGTGGCACGAGACGGCTCCGCAGGGAAAGATGGATCTGATCGTGGATCTGAATTTCCGCATGGACACGTCCGCGCTTTATTCCGACATCGTGCTGCCGGCGGCCACCTGGTATGAGAAGGCCGATCTGAATTCGACCGACATGCACAGCTTCATCCATCCGCTCTCCGCGGCGGTGCCTCCCTGCTGGGAATCCAAGAGCGACTGGCAGATCTTCGGCTCCCTGGCGAAGAAGTTTTCGGAATTGGCCGCCCGGCATTTCCCCAAGCCCATGTGGGACC
>JAIQEV010000008.1 GCA_020073585.1 Terriglobia bacterium | reverse complement strand
CGAGAATCTGCGGGACGCGCGGCGGAAGATCGTGGCGTGGCAAAAGGAGTTCAATGAGGAGCGGCCGCACAGCGCGCTGGGCTATCAGACCCCAGCCGCGTATGCGCGGCAACTTCTTCCTGCGCCTGGCTCCGCGCTTCGCGCTACGCCAGGCGCAGGAACTCTCTCACAGAGTGCGAATGTCGTATGATCCAGCCTGCGGATCCGGGGGGCAGGTCACGATCATCCACAACATGCACATCGAAACGTGCGAGGTGGAATTTCCCTCACTCCAAGACAAAGGCGTACCGACACAGCACCCGCTTATTGTCGGGCTGGCTTCAGCGTATGACATCAAGGGTGAACACCTAGCGTCGCTCGGTATCGACCAAGAGCACGCAATCCTGATTGGCATAGTAGCGACAGACCAAAGCGGTCATGTGATGAAATAAAAGGCGCCAATCAATCCTTCGGTCTAGCTTGCGCCGACCAAGGCCACCCGCCTTGGGGAGTTCGCGGGCGAGATATTCGTAGCTGCGCGGCGTGGTCAGCAGTCCCGTCCGCTAGGTCTACTGGCACTTACCTATCGAAGACAAGCCGACCAGTCTTCCTTCCTGACTCTGGGAGGGTAGTCCTTTTAATTTGAAGGTTTCGGAACGGACCACCATCCGGGACTTGCGGTCGATCATCCAAATTGAGATTCCGTTGCCGATAAAGTCAGGCGTGGAACCGCGAAGCCAGAATGTATCTCCATCCGTATGCAAGAGTTCCAGCTGAAACTCAAGGCTTCCGATCTTAAGAATGGGCCTTCCCGTGTCGAAGTTGGCAAAAATAAGGGTCTCTGGTTTCCCCTTCACTACCTCTGTGGTCAGACCGCCTGATTCATTCTGCTTTACAACTGCGCTTTCCGTCTCTAGGGTACAAACCAATACAGACTGCCCCTGGGCCGAATTAGGAAAAATCGAAATCACCGACAAGAGCAACATGATTCGAAGTAGCATCATTCCTCCTTGGCGCGGGGCACTGCTTGGGTCTTGGACTAGTCCAGGTAGATTGAACATTCTCTGGCAGAGAGGTGAGAAATGGCAATAGCTAGATGCGATAAATGCGGTCGCCCGAGGGCGAACAAGCCTCCTGAGTACGTAGCGCAACACCCTCCCGTAGGCTACCCCGAAAGCGGAGTAATTTGCGGTTCGAAAGGGTGCGAGAATTCCGCTACGATTTGGCTCAAGGCAGACGAAGAACAAGAATACGGTGCGGGTGTGAGAATCTTCGATATCCGTACGAATTCGGCGAAGATCAAGGTGCAGTAGCGACGGCGCAGGTTACATGGCCCGGCAAGATCGGGGTGCCCCATTTCTGCGGAGCGCGTTTCTTGCGCCCCGGTTGGGTTTACGGGGCAGGAGTGGGGTTTTTCTTTTTGCTCTTCCTCCATCCTGTCCGCGCACGGGTCCGCGAGAAAGGAAGAGGAAAGAAAGATGCCGGGTTAAAACCCGGCGCTACAAGAGCACAGCAAGAGAAATGCGCCGGAGTCCCGGCCGAGCTCCCGAGTGGGGCGAGACCAGGGCGGGATAAATTGCGGGAGGCGGTGCAAGATCGCGGCGGAGAAGAGCAAGATGCCGGGTTGAAACCCGGCGCTACATAGTCCAAAACAAGAAGCGAAGGGGCGGGGGCTAGGAGTCATCTCATAAATGCTAAAACCGAAGAGAGATTCCTCGCTTCGCTCGGAATGACGGTGTTCTATTTGTGGGCGGCGATTTGTGAGATAGCTTCTAGGCGGAGATGCCGGCGAGGGCGAGTTCTTTCTCGACGACTTGCTTGCGGGTTTGGGTGAATTGGGTTTTTGCTTCGATGCCGAGGCGGCCGGCGTAGTGCAGGAGCTTGTCCACGCTTTTGTTGGCGATTTTGCCGTTGAGGAGTTCACTGACGCGGGGCTGGGGCTCGCCGAGGATGACCTGGAGTTGCTTGCGGGAGTAGTGGCGCGCGCATTTCAGGATGGCCTGGTACAACTGGGCCTTGAACTTGAGGGCGGTGGTTTGCTGGGGAGAAAAGCCGAGGTCTTCCAGGACGTTTCCGCGGGTGACATGGGCGGGTTTGCTAGCGGTTTTTCTCATGTTTTTTCTCCCCGGCCAGACGGGCGCGCACGGCTTTCAAGCGCTGGCGGGCCTTTTCGAAATCCTTCCTGGGCATCTCCCGGCTCTTTTTTTCGAAGCAGTGGAGAACGTAGATCACGTCGTTGATCCTCGATAGGTAAACGACGCGATACCAGGAGCGCGCATCCTGGTCGCGCAGTTCAAAAACGCCAGGGCCGACGGAAGGCAAGGGCCGGTAGTCGGTGGGGCGTTCTCCCTGCTGCAACAGGCGAAGCTGAAAGCCCAGGTTCTGCCTGGCGTCATCGGGGAAGCTCCGGAGGACCTCCCGGGAGTCGCCTTCCCAGGCGATAGCGGCATCCTGGGGGATGGCCGGATCGTCGCGCATGGGGAGAACGATAGCATTGGAGTCAAGGCGAATATACAACATATTGTATATTTTGTCGAGAGGGACGGGGACGGGTGGGGCAAAATCGGGGAGAAGCAGGATGCCGGCCTAAAGGCGCGGCGCTACAAGAGAGCGGGAAGAGAAAGACGCCGGTCTCCCGGCCGAGCCGGGATAAATTCCGGGCGGCGCCTACAGAATCGCGGGCAAGCAAGAGGCCGGCTTAAAAGCCGGCGCCTACATAGTCCAAGACTTGGGAGAAATGCGGCTAGGTTTCGCCCCACTTGAGTTTGCTGCGGAGGATTTCGAAGTAGGTTTTGCGGGGGGGCTGGATGAGCTTGAGGCGGGGGAGGGCTTTGGTGACGCGGATGTGGTCGTTGGCGCGCATCTCGATGCCGGTCTGGCCGTCCATGGTGAGGAAGACGGCTTCGCTGTTGCCGGGGAAGGAGATCTCGATGCGGGAAGAGTCCTGCACGACCAGGGGGCGGTCGCTCAGGGTGTGCGGGCAGATGGGGGTGATGAGGAAGGCGCCGACGCCGGGATGCACGATGGGGCCGCCGGCGGAAAGGGAATAGGCGGTCGAGCCGGTGGGGGTGGCGACGATCAAACCGTCGGCGCGGTAGCGGCAGACGAAGTTGCCGTCGATTTCCAGCTCGAGCTCGATCATGCGCGCCAGCACGCCTTTGTTGATGACCGCGTCGTTCAGGGCCAGGTGCGATTCGACGGCCTGGCCGCCGCGCAGCAGCTCGGCCTGCAGGAGCACGCGCTCGCTCACGGCGTGGCGGCCGGCGAGGGTTTCCTCGAGCGCGGGGTAAAGCTCGTCGCGGGTGAAGCTGGTGAGAAAGCCGAGGCTGCCGAGGTTGATGGGCAGAATGGGAACGCCGCGCGGCGCGGCCAAGCGGGCCGCCGCCAGCAGCGTGCCGTCGCCGCCGAGAACCAGCAGAAGCTGCGCTTCCTCGGCGAGTTGCTGGCGGGTGCGCACGTTGCCCGGAGCGGGCAGGCAGGCGGAAGTCTCCGCGTCGCAGAGCACGCGGATGCCGCGCTGCTCGAGCCACTGCAGAAGCTTGGGCACCACCGCGGCGAGGTCTTCGCGGCGGGGACGGGAGAGAATGCCGATGGTTTGAAACATCATGAGCGTAGTGGCGCTGCGCGCGCAGTCTACTTTACCGCAGGGCGGCGCAGATGCAGAAAAAATTCCCGATTGCCTTCCGCGCCGGGGAGGCGGCTGGGGGACATGCCCAGGAGTTCCAGGCCGGCGGCGCGGGCGGCTTCGCGCACGCGCTGGACCGCTTCCTCGTGTAGCTTCGCGTCGCGCACCACGCCGCCCTCGGGGATCTGCTCGCGGCGCAGCTCAAACTGCGGCTTGACCAAGACGAGTAGGTCCGCGCCGGGCCGGGCCACGGCCGCCGCGGGAGCCAGGACCAGCGCGGCGGAGATGAAGGAGACGTCCACGACCACGAGGTCCACAGCTTCGGGGATGTCCGCCGGGGTCAGCTCGCGCGCATTGCGTTCGACACGGATGACGCGCGGATCCTGCTGCAGCTTCCACGCCAACTGGTTGGTGGTTACGTCCACGGCGTAGACGCGGCGGGCGCCGCGCTGCAGCAGGCAATCGGTGAAACCGCCGGTGGAAGAGCCAATGTCGGCGCAGACGCGGCCGGAGGGGTCCAGCGTGAAATCTTCCAGCGCGCCTTCCAGCTTCATGCCGCCGCGGCTGGCATATTTTTGCTGGCGGCTGCGCACTTCGATGCGCGCATCTGCCGCAACCAGTTGTCCGGCTTTTTCCCCGCGCGCGCCGTCCACCAGGACTTCTCCCGCCAGGATCATGGCCTGGGCCTTGGTCTGCGATTCGGCCAAGCCGCGCGCGACGAGCAGGAGATCGAGGCGCTGGCGTTCGGTTTTGGCGGTCATGGAAGGAACCGCGGCTCAGGCGCGGCGCAGGGCGAGAAATTCGGCGATCTCGCGCAGGCGCGCGGCGCGCTGGCCGTAGGCCGCGAGTTCGCTCATGGCTTTTTCGGTCAGCTCGCGCGCGATCTGGTGGGAGCGCTCGAGGCCGAAGACCGCGGGGTAGGTGGCCTTCTGCTGCGCCACGTCCTTGCCGGCGGTCTTGCCCAGCGCCGCGGAGGACTCCTCGACGTCCAGAATGTCGTCGGTGACCTGGAAGGCCCAGCCGATGGCGTCGCCGAAGCGGCGCAGGCGCGCGACATCGTCGGGCGCGGCGCCCGCGCAGTGCGCTCCCGCCAGGATGGCCGCGCGAATCAGCGCGGCGGTCTTGGAACGGTGAATGTACTCGAGCATCTCCGGGCCGACCTTGCGGCCTTCGGCTTCGAGGTCCGCCACCTGGCCGCCGACCATGCCGTTCACGGTGCCAGCCGCGGCGGAGACTTCCTGGAGAATGGCCACGCGGCGCTCGGGCGCCACGGGGGTTTCGCCGATGGCCTGGAACGCGAGAGTGAGCAGGGCGTCGCCGGCCAGGATGGCCGCCGCTTCGCCGAATTTTTTGTGGCAGGTGGGCTTGCCGCGGCGCAGGTCGTCGTTATCCAGCGCGGGCAAGTCGTCGTGGATGAGCGAATAGGTGTGGATGAACTCGAGCGCGCAGGCGGGATGCAGCGCGGGGGTGACGTCGGCGGTGAAGATGCGCGCCGCTTCGAGGCACAGGACCGGGCGGACGCGCTTGCCGCCGGCGAAGACGCTGTAGCGCATGGCCTGGTGGATGGAGGGCGGCGCGGTGGTCTCCGCGGGGAGCAGGCGCTCGAGCGCCGCTTCGACGGCCAGACGGTCTTCTTCAAAGAACGCAGGGAGTTTCATCGCAGGGGGTCCGGCCTCCGGAACAGCGCGCGGGGCGTCACGAGGCCTCTTCGCCTTCCGGCGCAAAGGGCTCGGCGGCGAGTTTGCCGTCGGCCTTCTTCAGCAGGATCTCGACGCGGCCTTCGGCCTCTTCCAGTTGCTTGTGGCATTCCTGGGAGAGCGCCACACCCTCCTCGAAGAGCTTCATCGCTTCATCGAGCGAGAGTTGCGGGCTCTCCAGGCGGCGCACCACCTCTTCGAGGCGGGCCAGCGATTTTTCGAAGTCCGCCTTCTTCGGCGGCTCGGGCTTCTTCGGGGATGGTGAATTCACGCGATTCGCTCGTGGCGCGGGCCGCACTTCGTCTGGCAGCGCGCGCGGAAAAACGCCGGCCGGTAGCCCCGGCGCATGCGCCGGACCGTAAAGCAGGACTGCCGGGCCGAGAGAACATTCTAAGTCACGGCGGAGAAGCGAAACAATCGCTTTGTGCGGGCGGCGCGCTTTTGCGGCGGCGCGCGCGCTCACGGCGCAGGGTGCAGGGTCAGGGTGTGGCGCCGCGCCGCGGCTTCGGCGGCCTCGCTGAAGGGCGCGGTGATGGGCTGGCCCTCGGACCAGTAAGAGAACTGGTCCTTGTAGTGCGCGCTGCCCAGTTGCCCGGACTCGCCCGCGGGAAGCTGCATCAGCGAAGCGTCCCAGTCGCCGAGGTCGGCGGTGAAGCGCATCGAAGGGCCGTCGGTGGGGCTGGCCGCGCGGATGGAGTAGCGCGTGCCGTTCTGCGGCTGATCGGTGATGCTCAACAGCCAACGCAGAAGGCCGGTGCGCCCCAGGGGATGCAGCATCTGCAGGGAATTGAAGCGCCGCCAGGGCCAGCCGGAAACCCGCCGGCTGCCGGATTCGCGTTCCAGGCGGGCCACGGCGCGGTCCGCGGCGGCGGCCAGAAGTTCGTCGTAGCTGGCGTAGGGCTTGGGCAGCCAGCGCTCGGGCCGCTCGGTCAGGACTTTTTGCACGAAGACGCTGCTGCGCCACTGGTAGAGCTTGGTCTCCTCGCCGAGGTACGGCTGCAGCAGGAGATGCAGCGTTTCCACCCGCACGGCTTCGAGAAAGGAGACTTCCGGCTCGTCCGCACCGGCCTCTCCGCTCCAGTCCTTCAGGCGCTCGAGGAGATCGCGGGCCCGCGCATCGTGCGGCTGCGCCGCCTGGGCCGCGGCCACCAGTTGCCGCGCGAGGAAGAGGTGCGCGTAGCTGTAAATGTCGGTCTGCACATTCAGCATGTCTTCGGCGCGCAGGCCGCTCTTGTCGGCCAGCAGGTCGTAGATGCGCGCTGTGCGGTAGGGCAGCTCCCAGCGGTCGGTGAGATAGGGCTTGTACAGCGGACCCACGACCCGCGCATTGGCCGTGGCGATCAGGCCGTCTTCGGGATTGAACACCTGGGGAAGCTGATCGAAGGGTATGTAGCCGGTCCACTCGTAGTCGTCGCCATCGCCCGGCACGGGCACTTCGCCGTGGCCCTTTTTGCGCAGGGGCACGCGCGCGGCCATGATGTAGCCGATGTTGCCGTCCACGTCGGCATAGACGGCGTTCTGGCCGGGGCCCCAGACGCGCTTCAGTTCGTTGCGGAATTCTTCCCAGTTGCGCGCCCGGCCCAGCCACTGGTAGGAAGAGGCCAGGCCGCCGGGTTCGAGAGCGGTCCAGCGCAGGGCGTAGGCTTTGTCGCCTTCGCGGCGCACCACCGGACCATGGCGCGTGAGCGCCACGGTGAATTTCTCGTCGGCCTGGCCCTTCACGCGGATGGTTTCCTGCAGGAGTTGCGCCGGCTGCCATTGGCCGTGCACCCGGTATTCGCCGGGATTGGCGGGGTTGAAGGTCTCGATGTACAGGTCCTGCACGTCGGCGCCGTTGTTGGTGAAGCCCCAGGCGATGCGCGCGTTGTGCCCGATGATCACCAGGGGCGCGCCGGGCAGAGTGAAGCCTTTGACGTTCCATCCCGGCGCGGTCAGGTGAATCTCGTACCAGATGGGGGGCACGCTCAGCCGCAGATGCGTGTCGTTGGCCAGGAGCGGCTTGCCGGAGGCCGTGTAGTCGCCGCTGACCACCCAGTTGTTGCTGCCCAGGCCGCGATGAATGTCCTCGGCGGATGCGGCGAGCCAGGAGTGCACCGAGGGCCACAGCGTCGCCGCCACATCCGGGGTGTCCGGAGTAAAGCGCGGCGGGGCGGAAGGCGCGGCGGCTTTCAGCACATTGTCGGGCTGAATTTCGTCTTCATCATCCTGATCGTCGCCCGCGGCCTGTCCGCGATCGTTCTGCCCCGGTTCGCCCACGACATAGCGGTCCAGCTCCGATTCCTGGGAGAAGAGTTCGCGGGCGCGCTCGGGGCCCACACGCTCGGTGACTTTCGCGCGGTTGAGCTCCGCTTCCCAAGTGTGCGTGAGGTCCTGATACATGTAGCCGACGATGACCAGGGTGTCGGCGGGCTGCCAGGGGCGCGGTTGGTAGCGCAGCAGGGAAAACTCGAGGGGCAGGCGTTCGCGGTGCTGCTCGATGAAGTGATTCACGCCGCGGGCATAGGCTTCCAGCGTGGCGCGCGATTCGGGATCGAGCTGCGCGGCGTCGCGCTCGGCGGCGCGGGCCAGCCCCAGCGTGCGGTACTGCCGGTCCACGTCCAACGCCAGGGGGCCAAAGATTTCGGAGAGCTCGCCGCGCGCGACCCGGCGCATCAGATCCAACTGCCACAGGCGGTCCTGGGCCATGACGTAGCCCTGGGCCTCGGCCAGATCGCCGAGCGAGGCCGCGCGGATGTGCGGAATTCCCCAGGCGTCGCGGTCCACCGTGACGCTCTGCGCCAGGCCGGGCAGCGGCGCGCGGCCATCGAGTTGCGGCAGCGGCCGGTAGACGTAACGCCACGCCAGCGCGCTCCCCGCGAGGAGCAGAAGGGCGGCGATCCAGAATAGGATGCGGAAGAAACGTTGCACGCACACTCTCAGGCAAGACGGCTAAGTGTCGAGTGTAGAAGAGCCCCCGCGCGGACGCAACCCGGGGTTCTTCTCCGGTAACATTTCGGCGCGGCCCGGGCTTTGCCTGGGGGAAGCGCGCCGGCAGGCCGCTGCTGCTACAATCGTGGGTGTGACCGCACAGCGGTCAACTGCATGTGTGACTGCAGAGCGGTCAATTGTAGGCGTGACCGCGAAGCGGTCAACTGCAGCCAGGGGAACCCGGTACACCCATGGTCGCCATACGACTTCTGGCGCTGCTGGCGCTGGTCGGGCTGAACGGCTTCTTCGCCGCGGCGGAGTTTTCGCTGATCGCGGTGCGCCTGTCGCGCGTGCGGCAGCTCATGGCCAAAGGCGACGCCCGCGCCAAGATCGTCCACGACCTGCTCGGCGACCTGCACCGCGTGGTCTCCGGCGTGCAAGTGGGCATGACGCTGGCCAGCCTGGCGCTGGGCGCGCTCGGCGAAGCTACGCTGGCGCAGATCTTCTTGAACTTGTGGGCCGGGGCGCCGGGGACGCGCACGGTGCTTGTGGCCCACAGCCTGGCCCTGACGCTGGCCTTCGCGCTGCTCAGCACTTTGCACGTGGTGTTGGGGGAGCTGGTGCCCAAGGGCGTGAGCCTGGCGCGCGCGGAGCGCGTGGCCCTACTGATCGCCCGGCCGTTCAACGGCTTCCTGCGCACCTTCCGCTGGGCCATTGATATTCTGGATGGCCTGTCCGGGCGCATCGTGAAGTCCCTGGGCGTGGTCGCGCCGCTCAGCCACACCGTGGCCCATTCCGCCGAAGAGCTGCAGATCCAGATCCAGCAAGCGCGGGAGCGCGGGCTGCTGGCCCCCGGCGAGGAGCGCTTCATTCTCAACGCCCTGGAACTGGGGCAGATTCAGGTGCGGGAAATCATGGTGCCGCGCCCGGATGTGCACATGGTGCCGGTGGAAGCCTCGCTGGACGAGGTTATGCGCGTCTTCGCCGTCACCCAACGCTCGCGCTTGCCCGTCTATCGCGACACCGAAGACCACGTGCTGGGATTCGTGCACATCAAGGACATGCTGTGGGTGGTGCTGGACCGGGATCGCCGGCGCGCGGAAAATCTTCCCCCGTCCGAGTTCGACCTGCGGCAGGTGCTGCGCGAGCTGCTGATCGTGCCGGAGACCAAGCCGGTGAGCGATCTGCTGCTGGAGTTGCGCGCGCACGGAGCAGCGGTGGCCATGGTGGTGGACGAATTCGGGAGCATCCTGGGCCTGGTCACGCTGGAGGATATCCTGGAACAGATGGTCGGGGAGATTCACGACGAGTTCGACGTTGTCGAGCGTCCCCTGACGCTCGCGGACGGCGCGCTGATCTTCGACGGCGGGGCCAACGTGCGCGACCTCGACGCCCAGTACAGCATCACCCTGCCGGAAGATCCCGCCTACGCCACGGTCGGCGGATTCGTTCTCGCGCAGCTCGGTTTCATCCCGCGCGGCGGCGAAAGCTTCGAATACGGCGGGCGGGTTTTCACGGTGATGGAGATGGACGGGCGGCGCGTCGCCCGGGTCAAGATTCACCGCCTGCGCGCGCCCGAAAAAGAAGCGCCGCCCGCCGGCTCCGCTGCGTCCGAAAAGAAGACGCAGGCGGGGGGATAGAAGCAGTTTGCGCAAGGCAAGTGGTCTCGCAGAATGCCGGCGACTTGCCGAGGATGGCCATTTCCAGCGCAACGCGGGCGCGCTCTTCGATATTGGCATTTGTGAGATTGCGTTATAGTGGCTCCCACCGATGACGCGCCACCTCTTCCAGCGATTTCTCCTCGCGCTTCCGGCGTTGTGGCTTGTCCTGACACTGGTCTTCCTCCTGGTCCACATCGTGCCGGGCGATCCCGTGGAGCAGATGCTGGGGGAAGGCGCGGCGCCCGGCGAAGTCGCGCAGCTTCGCCATTCGCTCGGCCTGGACCAGCCGCTGCACGCGCAGTACGCGCGCTACCTGCGCCAGCTCGCGCACGGCGATTTGGGGCAATCGCTCAAATTTCAGGCGCCGGTGCGGCGCATTCTCTTGGAACGCTATCCGGCCACGCTGGAGCTGGCCTTCCTGGCCCTGCTGATCTGCGCGGGCATCGGCATCCCCGCCGGGGTGCTGGCCGCGCACCGCCGCGGGCGGGCCGCGGACCGCGCCGTGGGCGTGTTCACGCTGCTGGGTTTGGCCGTGCCCAACTTCGCCCTCGGGCCCCTGCTCATCCTGCTCTTTTCCATCGCCCTGGGGCTGCTGCCCGTTTCCGGACGCGGCGGCCCGCTCTCTTTCGTGCTGCCCGCGGCGACGCTGGGCGCGGCCCTGGCGGCCATCCTCACGCGCATGGTGCGCGGAGCCATGATCGAAGAGCTCTCCAGCGACTACGTGCGCACGGCGCGTGCCAAGGGGCTCGCGGCGCGCGCCGTGCTCTTCCGCCACGCCTTCCGCAACGCCCTGATCCCCATCATCACCATTCTCGGCTTGCAGTTCGGCACGCTGCTCGCGGGCGCCATCGTCACCGAATCCATCTTTGCCTGGCCGGGCATCGGCCGGCTGACCGTGCAGGCCATCGCCTCGCGCGACTATCCGCTGCTGCAGGGCTGCATCCTGCTGATCGCCGTATCGTATGTTTTCGTGAACCTGCTCACCGACTTCCTGTACGCGGTGGTGGACCCGCGGGTGCGCCTGCAATGAGCGCCGCGGCCGCCGTGCGCAACTTTCTTCGCCACAGCCTGCTCGGGCGGCTGGGCTTCGCCGCCGCCGCGCTGCTGCTGGCCGCCGCGCTGCTCGCGCCGTGGATCGCACCCGCGGATCCCGCGGCGCAGAATCTTGCGGCGCGCCTGGAATCTCCCGGGGCAGGGCATTGGATGGGCACGGACGAACTGGGCCGGGACATCGCCGCCCGGGTGCTGTACGGCGCGCGCATCTCGCTCTTCGTGGCCGTTTCGGTGGTGTGCGGATGCGGGCTCACGGGCCTGGCCATAGGAATGCTCGCGGGCTACGCCGGCGGGTGGTTCGACCGCATCGTCAACGTGGTGCTCATCAACGCATTTCTTTCCTTTCCCGGGGTGCTGCTGGCCATCGCCTTCGCGGCGTTTCTCGGCCCGGGCATCGGCAAGGTCATCCTGGCGCTGGTGGTGACGGGCTGGGCGGGCTACGCGCGGCTGGCGCGCGCGCAGGTGCTGAAGGTCAAGGAACTCGAATACGTGCTGGCCGCGCGCTCGCTGGGGGCCTCGCACGCGCGGCTGCTGCTGCGCCACCTCCTGCCCAATATCCTCCAGCCCATCCTCATTCAGGGGACCATCGGCATGGCCGGAGCCATCCTCGCGGAATCCACGCTGAGTTTCCTGGGGCTGGGTGTGCTGGCCCCGGTGCCCAGTTGGGGGGCTATGCTCAACGACGCGCGCAGCCATCTCTTCGACGCGCCGCACATGGTGGTCTTCCCGGCGCTCGCGGTGATGACCGCGGTTCTGGCCTTCAATCTCCTCGGCGATGCCTGGCGGGACTGGCTCGATCCGCGCACCCGCGCCCACCTGCAATCCCTCGACCTGGCCCGCTAACGCGGATTTCTCACGAGAGCGGATGCGAGATGTAAACCGAAATCGCGGCGGGAGAACGCCGGGACAGGCAAGCGTGCTCGTGTTGTAGCGGGTGGGGGAAGAGAAAGATAACGCAGAGACGCAGAGGACGCGGAGGGTATGCAGAGAAGAAGGGCGAGATAGTTCAGTGGACGTGCGAGAAAGATGGATTGCAACTTTTTGGGGGATAACTGCAGGGCGGGCGGGGCTCCGACTGCTGTCCGGAGCAAGCAAGCTCCGCCATTACAGAGTGCTCTGGTGAGAATTGCGGGCTAGGAAATGGCCAGGGTCACGGCGGCGCCGCGGTTGGCTCCGAGCACCCGGGCCGCGTTGTTCTTGTTGACCGCGATTTCAATGTACCCGCTGGAGCCGATGATGGCCACCGGCTCGTTGGGCTCGCCCTGGGCGAAGTTGGCCACCAGGCGCTTGACCTCGCGGTCGTTGACCGTCATCTGCACCGCGGCGGACTTCAGCATGCCATTGGGAAGGTCCGCAGGCGTGAGATTGGTCATCAGGTTGCCGAAGTGATCCACTTTCAGAATCACGCCCTTGAGCAGGCCGTTTTCGGTTTTGGGCTTGGGCAGGGCGAAGCGCTTGAAGTCCGTGATCTCGTCGCCCATGCTGGCGGGCTGCCAGGTCTTGGAGAGCCAACCGGCCACCGGAGCGAAGACGTCGCGGCCGTGAAAGGTCTGGCTGATGGGGTGGAGGAAGTAGTGTTCGGCGGTGAGGGTGCGCACGACCGCGTCGTCGTTCTGCTCGTAGATGATGGAGAGCACGCCATTGTCCGGGGCGATGAAGTATTGCGAAGCGGCGCGCACCAGGAGCGGGCGGCGCTCGGTGCCCACTCCGGGGTCCACGATGACCACGTGAATGGAGTGCGGAGGGAAGAAGCGGTAAGCCGAGGCGATGGCCAGGGCCCCGTCGAGGACGTCGAAGGGCGCCACGTCGTGGGTGATGTCCACGATGGTCGCGTCCGGATTTACGTGCAGAATCGCGCCCTTGATGGTGCCCACAAGATGTTCGCTGGTGCCGTAATCGGTCGTCAGCGTAATGATCGGACGCGCCACGTTTGCTCCCGCACCGGTGAACCGCCGGAGTTTCCCGGCGGACGAGCTGTTTCCCGGCAAACTTCAACGCTAATGGAGCGCTCCGGCTCCGTCAAGGCAGGGCTGCCGCCCTGCTGTGCACTCGCCAACAGTGCCACCCGTGCGGCCCTGCTTTCCGCGCGCGCCGCGGCGCCCCGGCCAGACAGACCCGTTGCGTTTTCCAAAACGCGGCAAAAGAGTTGTCGGCCTTCGCCGAGAAGGTCCGCAGAAGCGCGGTTGTTAACGGCTTCCGAAGCGAAAGACCAGCCCCGTGGAAATCCGTATGTTGTTCTGCGATTCGATGATGGAGTACGGACTGAAGCGGGTCATGAAGTAATCGACCTGGGCCAGACGAAGGGCCACATGTTCGCGGACCTTCACGTCCATGCCGCCGCCCAGAGCCATGGCGAAGGCGCTATCGGAGGTCTCCACCGGAATCAAGGGCACCTTGAAATTCAGATGGGATGCGCCGAGGAGGGCATGCACAAAGGGAGTGATGCGTTCCGAGTGCCGGTAGGTGAAGCGCGGACCGAAGAGAAAGGAGTGTACGTGGGTCTCGAGGCCGATGCCTATGATGGTCGGTGTGCCATAGTGGCCGCTGAAGTCCGCCACGACGCCAAACCAGTGGTTGACGTTGGCTGTTACGGAGGCGTTCCAGCCGTTCAGATTCATGTAAATGGGCACGGTGAAACTGGTGGGCGTGAAATACGCCACGACTGCGGCGCGTGGCGCGAATGCGTTGCGCGGGGTTGCGTCCGCAGAGAAGACCGAGCCCAAAGAAATGAAGCTTGTGAGGTTCACCTCGGTGTTCACGCGCCCGTGCGAGTAACCGCCGAAGATTTCGATTTTCGGAGTTTCCTGGGCCACCGCCGGCAAACAGAGCAGAGATAGGACGGCCAGAATCAGAGAGAGTCTGTACATAGCATTCTCCTTGCACGCAGTTTGGTTTTCCGCTGCAGTCGATTGCCTGGAGGGGGCTTACAGAGGGTTTCTGCGAGAGATCCCGGGCGCCTGTTAGGGCGTGGCGCCGGATCGGCATTCCGGAACAAAAGAAAACCAGTTACAGAATTACCACTTAATGATTGTGGCGTCAATGAGAGGGAGCCGCCGGGAGGCGACAGAGTTTGCGCCCGCACAAGAGCGGCGGCAAAGATATTTTGGAAATGGGGAAAGGAGGGTCTGGTGCGAGAAGCCGCGGAGTTGTGTATAATCGGCAAGCTAGAGAAACGAGCGGGCGTCGTACAATGGCAGTATAGAAGCTTCCCAAGCTTCGGACGTGGGTTCGATTCCCATCGCCCGCTCCAGAAATCCGCAAAATTCACGTTGATTCGGCTGCCCTTACTCACCAGCCATCCCTCGATTTGTGCTCAAAAAGGCGGGGTTTTGCGCCCATTTTGCGCCCAAGTCTTCGGTAACGAGGTGGCCGCATGAACCCCGCCACCTCCCAAACTTCTGACAATCTGCGCAAACAAATCGGCCCGGCCGTGTGGCTGCTTCTGCTCCTCCTGCGCTTCGTACCTGCGGAGTGGACGGGAGACGAACCCGCTTGGGTCGTCGGCGGGAGTGTTGTCGCAGATGCAGAACTCGCCGAGCGGCTGGAAGTTTCGCCCGCGGTGATTACGAAGTGGCGGCTCCGACTGCGCAAGCTCGGGCTGCTTGGCTGGCTCGTATCTCCAGGCAGGGGGCGCGCATTTTGGGTAGCAGGGGTGAATCGAGTGCTGGGTGGGGGAGAAAAACCCGCAAGCCAAGAGGCCGCGAAACAGACTGCTGCGCTGCCGGCCGGTCCAGCAGCGGAAGTTTGGCGAGTGATTCAGGAGCGCTCGATCGCGCTCACCGGGAAGGTCGTCGAGGATTTGACTGCGGCAGAAGGCGCGCAGCTCGCGAAGGTTCTCGCGCGAGGTTCCGAAATCGTCGGCGAAAGGCGGCCGGAGTGATGTTGAAAGCAAGCAAGTTGTTGCAGCGGGTTTTGAGGTTCGGAAAAGAATTGTTTTTGGGATATGAGCAGCGACGGGAGGATTCATGGAATACGCCGATTATGTAAAAACGGGCATCATGCCACCGGCGATTATGCCGGATGAGAGCGAAGAGGAGCGCAAGCGAAAGCTGATTGCTTCGGCTGGAGGATTGTCTGTCATGCCGCCGGTCTCCGTGCGGCCTAATGCAAGGCCAGCAGAAGGACTCAGTGGGGATGCCGTCAAAGCGGCGATGGACGCTGCCCGCGGCGGCGCCATGCCGACGAGAGAAGGGTTCGATCCAGATTTCTTGCAGCGTGCGCTGACTATCGCTCGACCGCAAGCGGGGGTTGCTACTCCCGCGCCCGTGACGCCCGCACAGCCACAATCGGCGGCTCCAAGCACGTCCATGCCACCAGTACCGATTTCGGCTCCTGCGCCGCGTTCCGGTGCGTTCTCGGGGGCTCCTGCGACTCCCATCATGCCACCGGCGAGGGTTTCAGTGCCGCCAGAACCTCCTCCCGGCGAATCGCAAGGAATGCCGCCGGTAAACGTACCCATTCAGAAGGCTCCTGCGGCTCCTTCTCAGACCATGCCTCCGGTTCAATTGACCGATGCGCAACGCTATGAGGAACTCCACGGGAAGGAGCCGAACCGCGCGGACTTTCCTGCCGAGAAGATGCCGCTATGGAAGAAGATTCTGGGGCTGGTATCCGCCGGCGCGGCGGGATTCAATCGTCACGACAATACGACCTACGACCTCACGCGGCAAGTCCTGGGCGCGCCGGAAGCGGCGGCGGAAAAGAAGTACGGGCAGGCGGAGGATATTTGGAAGCGCGGACTGGACGCGATTCAGAAAGAGTCCGGGCTCAAGAACACGGAAAGCGAGATGCGCAGGCGCGACGTTGAAACGGCCAGATTGCAGGATCAGCCGGAAAAGAGCACGGACAAGAAAATCGATGAATACGTGAACGACAAAGGGCAGCGCGTGCTGACCTTCCAGCGTGCCGATAACAGCACGTACGATAAAGTCGGCGGCAAAGCGCAGGAAAAACAGACGGGACACACATCACCGTTTGAAGCCTTCGCGTATGGCTCACCGGAAGAAAAGAAAGCCGCGCAGGATTTTCTCGACATGGAGAAGCGCCTCGGCAGCAGATACCGGACGCCGAGCGAATTTGAAGAGAAATATCGCCTCTTCAAGGAAGATCCCGACACTTACAAAGCGATGTTCGGCGAGAAGCCCAGCGGTGGCCCGGACAAGGCCACAGCGACGAAGATGCTGAACTACTTCGACCGGCGCCGGCGCGAGGTCCAGGGAGACTTCACGCTCGATGATGCCCAGAAACAGGAGCAGCTCAGGGATATCGAGAATCTCGAAAAACCGCTCTTCGAAGCCGTGCAGCCTGGCAGAACTGATCGCGGCGGTGAAGACCGCGTGAACGTGATTGGACCGGACGGCACGCCGGGAACAATTCCGCGAAGTCAGCTCGACAAGGCGAAAAGGAAAAGATATCGGGTGGCACACTGATGAATCAAATGAAGATTATGGGAGGACTTTGAGATGGGCAGGAGCGAGCAGAAGCAGGTCAACCAAGAAGCGACCGGGCTCTTCAACACGGAGAACGCCAACGCCGCGAAAGCTCAGGGCGTTTTAATGCCACAGTACCAGTCGATACTCGCCCATCCCGGCTATACCGATCCTCAGAAGGCCGACATCACCCGAGCGACCGAAGGCGGAATAGGGGCGGCATTCGGAGACGCGGAGCAGGGAGCGGTAAATCGCGCCGGCCGGACCAACAATGCCGCGGGTCTGACTTCCACTGAAGATGCTCTCGCCCGGCAGAGGATGATTACCTCGGGGGATCTGGCCGCCGGTAACGAAGCGAACTTCGCCAATGTCGCGCGCGGCGACCGCAACCTGGTGTTGGGAGGAATTGGATCGCTGTTTGGGCAGAACCTCCAGGGCGCGAATACGACTCTCGGACACCAGACGCAGAATGCCGCGGCACCTAGCTTCTGGGACCAGATGGCCCTTGCGGGGATTCAAGCAGGCGGCGCGGTTGGGGCTGGATTTGCAAGTAAACCGTCTAATGGGTGACACAGTGATGAAGAAGCCGCGCAAACGTATCCCTGGCCAAGAGAAGGAACCCGGGCAGATTACTGGAACACATCGCCTGCTTCCTGCAGCCGAAGAGCATGCAGCGAAAATCAATGCTCTGCTGTGCCGTGCCTTCGAGGTCGAGAAGCAAGAGTGCGTCTTGCCGCCTAAAACGGCCCCGCTCAGCTTCGTGCTCGAGAACTCGAATCGCGAGATCGATATGGCGTGCATGGGGCGCATTGGAACATTCGGAATCTTTACGCCTCTCGCGGACCCCGCCAATTTCGACGCGCGGATAATGGCCGAAAATCTAACCCTGTTTTTGGAGGCAGTCGAAGGCGATCTTCGCAAGCACAACGCGTGCGGGATGGTGGTCATGATCCCGTATTCGTTGGCCGCTCTCGGTGAGCACCTCATGAAAATAGGATTCGCGACCGAAAACGCGCTTAAGTTGTATTGGAGATATTTCCCTGAGAGCACAGCCTCCGGCTCGCCCTCCTCGGTGAAGCCGTCCTGAGTATATGGCAGACGAATCCCAATTCGGCGCAGTGACGGCCCCGGACGACGAGTTAGATTTTCGTCCACTGGTCGGGCAACCCGCAGCCCGCATGCCCGCGGCCCAAGCACGTCCAGCGGCGGCCTCTGACGGTATTGATTTCCAACCGGCCGCTGCGACTTCGAAGACGCCGCGCGCTGTCTCTCAGGCAACGGACGAGCTGGACTTCCGTCCTGCCGAAAAGCCCGCCACGCTCGAGAGCCTCTACAAAGCGCCGCAGTCAGGAGTAAGCCTCACCGACCGGGTTGCGCGAGCGGGCGCCCCCTCGTCCCTCGCGCAGTCCTTCGCTCCAAAGACGTACGACCTCACACAAGTGCCACGGTCGCCGTTCACGAATGAGCTTGAGTTTGGCCCTCCTATAGCGACCGAAGAGGAAGCACGGAAAAATGGAGTTCTCCGCGCGGCAGAGCCGGTCACGCTTCCCGGGCCGCACGGCGTTCCTATCCACCTGACACCGCAGGATGAAGTGCAGATGGCGAAGTCGGTCCTGCCCGGGCTGGACAAGGGGTTCCTCGTGCATCAGCCTGGTATGGAGAACGACACCCGTCTGCTTTCGTTCGAGAATGCGCTGATGAACGAGAAGCAGCAGAAAGAGCACCCCATCCTGACGGGCGCATCGGAATTTGCCAGCGGATTGACGGCACCGACGAACCTGGGGCTCATTGTAGCCACCGCTGGAGCCGAGGGGCTTGCTGGACCTGCCGCGCAGACGGTCAAGCGGCTGATCGCCGCAGGCTTCACCGCGCAGATGCTCGGCGGCGCGATTCAGCAGGTGCCAGAGATTGCCGACGCTGTGCACCGCGGCGACTTTTACAACGCCAAGCGGCTGATGACGCACATGGTCCTGGGCGCGGGCATGGCTGGCCTTGCGGCGCGCGGAACGTTCGAAGAGCCGCCACCGCTCACCGTACCGCGCGGGACGATCAGCGCACCGCTGGCGATGGATGCGGCCGTGGAGCGCGGCAGCCGAAAAATGCAGGACTTTGAGGCGAATGCCGCAGCACGAGAAGGTATGGCGGGACTAGCCGGGGCCGAGAGTGGAATTGAGGCAGCGAAGCAGGCGCGCATCAATGCGCCTGTGGAAGTTCCAAAGACCTACAAAGGCGAGCCGCCAATCTTGCCCGGGCGGGCGCAAGGCCCTGAGCGCAATCCCCTCGAAACAGAAGCGGCGCGTGTGCGCGAAGAGCGCGAGGCGCAGCAACCGGACTTCCGGGTGATGGATCTGCGCCGCGTGACGCCCGAAGAGCCGGGTCAGTCGCCGTACTACGAGATCGCGCCAGCCGAGTCGCGACCGTCGCGCCGGATCGTCGAACCTGCGCCGCCCGGAGAAACCGTAGGGGCCCGCGGGCGGTCGGCAACTGTGAGCAGCCTTGCGGAGCGCGCCCTGGCAGACCGCGAGAAGTCTCTGGTGACACGCTTCGGCCCGGACGTTCTGGAAGAGGCGCGGCAAGAGCTTCAGACAGCGGCAGGCTTGGCGTCTTCTTTCGAGCGGCCGGGCCGATACTTCGCCGCAATCGGGCAGACGGACGAACCGTTCGGCAAAGAAGATCCCAAATTGGGCATTCGGCACGGCGGAAGTTGGTACGGCGTAACGTCAGCTCGCGGCATGATCAAGGACATGCATCCGTGGTTCGCGGACGTCGCGGAAGGCCCCGAGACATTTAGCAGGATGGTTCAGAAAGGAAGCGGTGCAGCATACAACCGGTTTCTTGAGCGGGTTGCGACGCACATTCAAAACGAGCGGGAGAGTGCGCACCCGGTTATCGAAGAATACGCGCCGCATCTCGAATCGCTCGCCGGACAAATTCGCGACACTGACCCGGAACTCGCGCAGACCTTGCAGGACCTCGCCCAAGGCAAGGCAGTTGGCTTCAAGAATCTAAAAGCGTACATTGAGGAGAAGATCTATGATGCCAAAGCCGCAGCTACCTTTAGCCGTGCAATCGAAGATGCCGCAGCGGAAGCCCGCGAATCGGCCGGCGCTGAGGAATCTCCTGAACCTGGTAGTGAAGCACGCGCAGCAGAAGGTCGCGGCGAAGAAGCCGCCCGCCAGCCCGCTGGTACAGTAAGCGCACGCGAACCCGGCGAAATCGACTTCGAGCCTCTCCCCGAGCCGCAGCCTATCAATCCGCAAGAAGTTGAAGACCTCAGCCGTCAGCTCGGCCGCCCCATCACCGCTGAGGAAATCCCTGGCATCCGGCGCCGCCAGGCTGCGGAGCGAAACATCGAAGCTGGCTTGCGCGGTGAGCACAGAGACGTTGCTGGCGAGATCCGCGAAGAGCATCGGGCAAAACTCGAACGCGGCGAGATTCTACCCGGCATGGAAGCTGCCGTGCGCGAGCAGCGCGAAGCCGCAGCTACCGAACAGGGCCGACAACTGACCGAAGAAATTAACCGGCCCCCTGAATCCATCGAAGAGACTGCCGGAAAGATTGAGCGGGAGTCGCCGCTATTCCGGGGCAAAGGCCCGCAGGGCGAGCTCTACTCCGGCATTCACCCCCGCGCCATGGTTGAAGGGGCTCGCGTGTTGCAGCGTGCTTGGGATGAAAAGGTCGCCCAGCCGCTGATCAACAAAGTCCTGAAGATCGGCGACAAATACGTGAAGGCCCGCGAGGCCGATCCCGCCGTCGCCGAGGGCCTGCATCTTCTGGATAACGCCCCGCAGTACCTCAGGGCGAAGGCTGCCCAGGAAGTCCACAACGTCATCGGCGATTTGAGCCGGGCGCAAGAGCGGCTGTTTACTCTCCTGGCCGATGCCGACAGCCGCGAGAACCTCCGCGCGAACCATCCCGCGGAGTACCGCCAGGCGATGAACGACCGCGCCATCCAGGAAGCCCTCAGCAAGTACCGCCCGCTTGAGCAGGAGCTTACCCGGCTGCGCCAACAAATGGGCGGAGCGACGCTCGAGGACGATTACCTGCGCCGCATCTACGAGAGGCATGTCGCTGGCGTGAACAAACCGGAAGCTCCGAGCACGTCAGGCGAGCGCGCCACGTCGGCATACGACCGCGTCATCCGGCCACAGCGGATCGGCAGCCTGAGCCGCGAGGCAACCGCCGAGTACCACTATGAGCACGGGCTCCACGAGTTCGGCCCAGCGTTCGCGACGAAGTTTATTGGGACACATCTGCGCGCGCTGCGTGACCAGGTGGCCCGCGAGTTCATCGACAAGGCCACGATGCTGCCCGCAGGAGCGTCCGAGCCGCGCTTCATCATGTACGGCGGCGAGCGTTACTACCGCCCGGACGTGGTGCGTGAGATGCGCGACGCCGACCAGAAGAACGTCAAAGCCTATGACCGCTATGATCCGACAGCGGGGGAGAAGTTTCCGGTGCCAGCGGACGGAAAATTCCTGGGCCCGCGCGAGCTGGTGAAGACGTTGAACGACTTCGGTCGGCGCGAAGAGTCGGAGCCTGGCGCGCTTCGGCGCTTCTTCCAAGAGCAGATCATCGGCTTTGGGTTCGGGATTCCCCACATCGCAAATATCATGCGCCGGGTGAGCCAGAGCGTTCCCGGCGGCGCGGTGAATCCGAAGGGCTGGGTAGAGGCGTGGAAAGTGGCGCTGAGCAAAGAACTGCGCGACCGCGGCATCGAGGGATTGAATGATCCGACGTTCGACATGCTCGCGAAGCACGGCGCAATTTCAACCGGTGAAGTAGCGAACCTCAAATCCTATTGGGGCGGGAATCTGAACCCGGCGAACTGGGCGCGCTCAATGGCGCAGATCGGTCATAAAGTGTTGTTCGAGCCGACCGCGGCCCAAGGCTTCGGAGGAATCGACCAACGCGCACGGCTTTATATCGCCGACCTGCTGCAATCGCAGCGTCCGGAACTTACCGATGCGCAGATCGCCGAAGCGGTCCGCACGCAACTCGGCGACTACAATCGCGCGAATTGGAGCGACCGCCAGAAGATGCTCGCGCGCTTCATGATGTTCCCCGGGTGGGACTTCTCGAGCGTGCGTTGGGTGCTGCAACATCCGGTCAAGACCACCGTCCCGCCTGCGCTCGTCGTGCTGCTCGCGAATCAGGCGCTACACCAGCTCGGGCAGAATCGCAGCGAGGACAAGTACGACATCTTCAACATTCACGTTGGCGACCGTTCGTACGGCACGAGCCTGGTGCGCGAATCTGTTGCGCGTAATCTCTTCCGGCCTGCCCTGGCCTACGCGCAAGCAAAGATTCGCGGCGAGAACGATCAGCGCGCCCTGGCCGAAGCAGCGCGCGGCGTGACGTCAGGTGCCGGGGGATTACTGTCCATGATGCGCCCGGACCTTTCCGGCTTCCTCGCGTTGGCCACAAACCGTCACGGCCTATTCAGCGGCAAAGAGATCGTCTCGAAAGACGATTACGCGCAGCCCGGCAAGCTTCTGCCCTCGCGCGCAATCGAGAAGCAGGCCGTGTTCGCGTTGCGTCATGCCGTGCCCGCGCTGGACCGCATGCTGGACTCCAACGAAGAGATCGACTTGCGCTCCTTTGCAGGTGGAAACCTCGGAGTCCCGAACTATCGGGACGACGCAGAGAAGCGGCTGTATCGCAACGCCTCCGAAGCCGAGGAAGTCCATCGCACGATAGGAAAGCTCGCCAAAACAGATCCGCAACTCGCGCGGCAGTACGTGAAGGATCCCGACAACGCTGCTTTCGCACTGTTCTATCACGACCTGGGCGGCCTGGCGGCGACGCTGAGGCGCATGGATGAAGCGAAGCAGAGAATCGAGTCGAGTGGGCTGTCCAGCGAGGACAAGAAGTCACGCACCGCCACAATCGACAAAGCGCGGGAGAATCTGCTGCGACACGCGGATGGACTGAATAATTTACTGTTCGAGCGGCGGCAGCGGGGGAAGACGGCAGTGGGGATCGTCCCCAGAAGCCTATCCGAGGACGCCCTGCGGGTGTTGAATGGGCAGCGCTAAGCTTGAAGGCAGCATGGCAGCGCAGAAACGAGGTCGTAAACGCACCAGCGAATCTCGCGCCGCAGAGATCCGCGCGAGACTGATGGAGTGGAAGCAGATTCCCGAACCGATAAGGATTTCGCTCAGGGCGCTCGCAACCGAGATCGGCACTTCGCATCAACTGCTGAGTTTCTACCTGCGCGGCTTGGATAAGTGGCAGATGAACGAGAGTAAGCGCAGGTCGTGGGAGATCAGGGAACGAGCAGAAGCCGAAGGTCGTTCCATGACCAATGTGGAACAAGCGCAAGTTCTCGCCTACGACAGAGCGAGTGCCGACGCCATGGCTGAATGTTTAATTTCTAAAATAATTGGTTCGTGCCTGACCGAGGTAAAGCGGGGAACGAAACTACCACCCATTATGCTTTCCGCGATCCGCGTTCTTGCCGGCAAGGGAGATCGGAAGGCGCAGGAAATCGTTGAGGTGCATGAAAATTTGCCACATTCCGCGCCCCGCGTGGCTAAGTCCTTTAGATCAGTATGAGGGGTGCCTGGCAACTCCGCTAAAAGGTCTCTCGCGTGCCATCTCCTGAAACATCTCGCCGGAATCTAGAGAAAGCGAAAGCGAATTGGCGTCCACCTCTGCCCTGGCGCAGTTTGCAAGAGACCCGATTGATTAAGGCGCTTGCGTGGCAGTGGCACAGAATGAAAGAACCGCGATGCGGTGGCCGTCAGATCGCGCGGTGGCTCGGCGTGAGTCACACTTACATTCAGAAGCTCGTGCGCGAATTTGATGGTGACGTGAGGAATATAGTCCAGCAGCAACGGGCGTATGGGCAGGCGACTTTTGCCGATTTGAGGCGTGCGCAGGAAGAGACCGCGCAATTAAGGGCGCGTGGTTGGCTGCGCCGTTCATCTGCCAGCGACCCGGTCGTTGCCGTCGAACACTCTGTCCTGGCTACCGAAGAAAGCAGAAAGGTGCAGTCGGTTTCGTTCTTCAGGCGACGCGGGAGGCGCTTTCATCCATGACGAAGATGCTGAGGTCCTGGGCGCCGCGGTCTCCTGAGAACAGGAGAAAGAACAGGGGAAAGTGTGGGTGAGCCGACAATGCCTAAGAACAGGCATAAAACAGGCTTTCGTGGCCCGTCACCAAGTGAGAAAAATAGTGCTGGAGGGTAGGTGCGGCGGCTTCCTTATTGCTCAGTTTGACCCGCGGCGGGTCTGAGGACCAAGAGTGACAGCGTGAGAGATGCCCAGGAACGCAAAGGAACGCAGGCTGTAAGGACGGCTTTCCGCCTCAAGGGAAAAGGGCTTTGACGGTTTCTCCGAGGCTCAGATCGGCTCGTGGTGATTTTCGTACTTTTAAAAAGAAGAGGGATTTGCAGCTAGAAGTTGAGGGCCACACGATGAATCTGCCGGCCGCGTTTCTGCGGTGACGGATTATGCTCGACGCGCTTGCGCGGCAATGTGCTAGGGGGCCTGGGGCGGGTCTGCTTCACAGAGGCGATCTCCGGTTTTGGTGACGTTCTGGCGATGATCGAGAGGACGCCGGCGTAGGAACGCAAATTCTTCGCAGCGTCGAGCATGTCGAAGTCGGGATTTCCCGCTGAGTGTAGGGCCATGAATCGCCGGATGGTGGAAAGAGCGCCTATTTTCTGTAGGTGGCCGCAGAGACTTTCGACTTCATCGGCGAGACGCCGAGCTCTCCGAACTAACGCGGAGCGCTCCGCTGCCTGACCGACGCTGACGGCTGAGGCCATCGACGGCGAGGATACCACATAGAAGAGCAGTTACCGCGAGTTCGCGGGGGACGAAGTCGGTTTCTGGGCCGATAGTCGATGATTGCCAGTATCCGTTTCGCCTGCCAGGGCGCGTCTATAACGGCACTCTCGCAAGCCGGCGCCTAATGACTTACGCCAGCTTTCGGGCGATCTGTTCATTCAGAATCTCGTCGACGGTTAGCGGGATGATGATTTTACTGCTCTTGCGAAAGAACGCATCAATCTCGATCAGCGCGTCCTTGGAATAGTCGAAGGACACAAAGAAGCCCTTGGTGCGATCTGCGCGGGTCATCATCGCTTCAAAGGCGTCAATGTCAGGACGTCCGGCCTTATCCTTCTGCTTCACCTGGACGGGATACCACACATCCATAAACTCAAGATGCCCGGTCGACTTGCCCATCTTCCGCGTGGCTGTAGAGGCAGGATAAATACGGCCGTCGATGCCCATGTCACCAACTTGTGTTTTGTTGGGGATCCCGCCGAGAGCGATCACAGCCCAATTCTCAAACTCGAATGGTGGCATGGTGCGGAGCTTATCCGCCGACCACTGAAGATCGCGCACGATGAAACCGCGCCCGGCCTTCCACAGATTCTCATCCTCCGGCAGCCTGCAGACGTCACGCAGTCGCTTCGCCATGACGCGGCACGCCGTGGGCGACATATCGATCCCGATCCATTGTCGGTTCAGCTTCTGGGCGGCAACCACGGCCGTCCCACACCCGCAGAAGGCGTCGAGCACGATGGCGTTTTCATCGCTGCTCGTCTGGATAATCCGTTCAAGAAGTGGAAGTGGTTTCTGCGTCGGATACCCGATCGACTCCTTTGCTTGTGAGTTGATGGGACTTATGTCATCCCATACGCTGCCGATGGGAAGTCCTTTCGATTCATCGAGAAATCTCTTATAACGTGGCACTCTGCCACTCGGCGGAATGGCCACGCGACCATCGCGGATGAATTGCTCCATCTTTTCCTGCGTGTACCGCCAGTAGCCATCAACTCCGAGGACTTTGTAGTGGGGATTTCCCTTCGCTGGCGCGGCTCCGCCAGGCGCCCGGAGGTCGGTCCATTGAAACGGCCTTCCTTGTTCGTCCCGTTGTGAGTAGTGTGAATCGACGTAGCTCTCGTGGAGCGGAACGTACTGCTGATTCCAGGTGTATTCGTGGCTGCCGCCGCAATAGAACAACAGCACATCATGTGTCCGACCGTAATGCTTGCTACCTTGCTTCGCGTCGTTGTGGGAGCCGGAACGCTTCCAGACAACTTCGTTAACGAAATTGTTCTCTCCAAAAAGTTGGTCGAGCATCACCTTGACGTAGTGCGATGCGTGCCAGTCGCAGTGATAGTAGAAGCTGCCCGTCTTCTTGAGCACACGCGCCAGCGCTACGCAGCGCGGGCGCATAAACTCGATGTACGCTTGGGTGCTGGCATGCCGGTCATCGAAGGCGCGCTTCTCCCTTGCCTCGCCCCAAAACACTTCGTAGTTGCGGTTGGAATTGAACGGTGGATCGATGTAAATCAGATCAACGCAGGCTTCCGGAAGTCCGGCCAGTTTGTCGAGGTTGTCTCCACAGTAGATGACCCGGGTGTCGACGACTCCTGACGGCTTGAACGGGAAGGGCGCGACGCGGCGCGATCTCGTTGCCGACTTCAACGTCGAATGAGTTCGAGGCACACCCAATGCTGGCACGCAGGTGAATAAGAAGTCTTCAGAGATGTCCTAGAAGGTAATATCTATTGGGCGCCATTGTGCCGCGCGCCATCTGATCTTAACGGACACTCGGCACCCTTCCAAAACCTACTCTTTTCCGAACCACTCGAAGACCTCAAACGTGCGCTGAGAATGTGGGGGTTACGGCGCGCTGTTCGAGCGGGATTGTCGTACCCCCTTCCCGGGCAACGCGGAGTACGGTGCTGACTCCAATCCCAATCTCACGGGCGATCTTCTTCCAGCCGAGCCCCTGAGCGCGCAGCGCGGCAATCCTGCGAACGTCCACGGCGACGCGCGGCCTGCCCAGCCGCTTGCCCTTCGCGCGGGCATTCCGCAACCCTGCTCTCACCCGCTCCACGATCAGGCTCCTCTCCAGCTCGGCCACGGCGCCCAGGACGGTGAAGACCATTCGGCCCGCCGGCGTGGCGGTGTCGAGTGACTCGGACAGGCTAACGAACTCGACGCCGAGCGCGCGGAAGGTGTCCAGCGCCCGGAGCAGGTGGGACACCGACCGGGCAAAGCGGTCGAACTTCCAGACTGCTACCACGTCGAACTTGCGCCGGTGCGCGTCGGCCATCATCCGGTCAAGCTCCGGCCTGCGATCCTTCGCCCCGCTCACCCCAGCGTCCACGTACTCCCCGGCCAGTTCCCACCCCCTCCGCTGACAGTACTCCCGAAGCTCGTGGGTTTGCATTTCGGGTGACTGGCCGTGGCCGATCGTGCTCACCCTGGCGTAGATTGCGACTCTCATTTTTCACCTCCGTTGAAGAGCCGCTTGCTCTCCTCCCTGAGCGCGGCTGAAACAGCCTCAGAATGCCGCTGGCCGTGCGCCACAAGGCGGACGTGCGACGGGGTTACCCCCAACTGCTTTGCGACGCGCCTGTACAGGAGCTTGTCCGTTTCGTTGCTGCGCTCGTACCAACAGCGATGTACGCCGTCGCTTGGTCCGTTCGTGGGTAGAAGCCTCTCGGCCCGCGGAGTCCCCCTTGCGGGCCGCGCCGGTTCTCCTTTGATTCCCTCCGCAATTATTTGCGTCAATCTTGCGAACCACCGGGCATGGCATTGGCTGCACATCCCGTTGGCGGCATGACTCCTCTCTCGCGTTTCACAAATCAGGCAGCCGTAGCGCTCGAAGGATATGCTCCACTTCCGCTGTTCCGGCACGCTTTGCAGGCGTTTCAGTTCGTAGGCAATCTGCCGGCTGCGGAAGAATGGCTCAAACACGAGCGCGTCACGTTCGGCCATAATCTCGGCGACCTTTTGTTGCACAAGCCGGTGAAGTTCGGCTTCGTCGACGCCAGTGCGCGCACGAACGATTGCTGCCGGTGAAGGAAGCAGTTCGATTTCTGGTTGCCGTTCATTTTTCTTCATCGCGTTCCTCCTGCCAGTGTGGGTGTGCTTTCTCTAACGTCTCGCGCAGATGGACTGACGAGCAGTGTGTGTAAATTTGCGTGGTGATGATGGACGAGTGGCCGAGTAGCTCCTGAATGGCGCGGAGGTCCGCTCCGCCTTCGAGGAGATGCGTGGCAAAACTGTGCCGCAGCATGTGCGGGGTGACCTTGCCGATTCCTGCCTTCACTCCAAGTTCACGGAGAATGCGGCGAACCGATCTCGCGTCCATCGGCGCGTTTGGATTAAGGGTGTGCGCCAGTTTGCGCGGAGACTTGTCGCGGAGGCTGGCGACGAGTTCCTGTGTCTTCGCCCGAGCCTCGTCGTACGTCGCGATTTGATTGGATGGCGTCTGCGGCTTCCGCTTTGAGTCATCGAACCGGTTATAGACCGCGGACTGAAGCAGACGTTGCTTCTCGCGGGTCAACTCAGCGTTTGGCGACACGTATGCGTAAATCTCAGGCCAGGTTAGACCCGCCTTGCGCAGACCAGCGGCTTGCGTGATCGCTGCGTCAGGTTTCGGACCGGTCCGCTTCCGCTCGCCGAGTGTGCCTAGGCTTTTGCCTCGGAGCACTCTCTTGACCGTGCCATCCGGGAAGGTGCGATTCTCGCGATAGAATGCAATCCAGCTCTGCCCGCGCTGAAGCTGGACACCGCCTGCTTGCTCCGGTAATTCCGCACGGAACAATGGGCCTGTGTCGCGAATATGTGGAAAGGCCCGCAAATAGGTCTGCAACGATTCGACTGCCTTTTTACCCAAGGGAACAAGGCGCTCCTTGTTCCCCTTGCCCAGGACCTTCACGGTGCGGGTGTTCCAGTTGATGTTCTCCATGCGGGCGCCGACAACCTCAGCGATCCGGCATCCGGTTGCCCACATGAACTCAACGAGAGCGCGGTCCCTGGGATTATCGGCGGCAGCGATGAGTTGCCGCAGTTCGGCCACAGACAGCCAATGGGGGAGCGGGCGCGGTACGCGTGGCCCTTCGATGAGAACCGCCGGTGAATCCGCCCTGACGCCAGCGACTATTGCGTACTTGAAGAATGAGCGGACAGCGTAGAGATTCCGGGCGACCGTTGACCGGGAAACACTTTTCGTCTGCAGGAAGTGCAGCCATTCGCTGATTTCGTGGTGGCTAACCTCGGCCATGCTCAGTCCGAGTGTAAAGTCGAGGAAGTCCTTCACGCTCTGGCGATAACCGACAATGGTATGCGGAGAGAAGCCCCTACCTTCGAGCTCTCTTAGGAAGGCGTCCAGACGTTGGGCATTCTCTGCGTGATGGTTAAGTGCGCGTCCTTCGCGCAGTCGGCCGGTTGGCATGTCATCTCCTTCAAGCGCCCTGATTTACTCATCAGTGCGGCGACAAGGCGCACAATGCCGCAGACGGCCCAGCAGGCAGGGAACTACCTGCCGGGGCGTTTCGGATTATTGGACTTGAAGGCTGAGCGTGCGCGTGGGTTTGGTGGACTGCAAGACCTTGTTGCAGTACGCCCCGCCCTTGCCATCGCCATAGAGGCGATCCCCGAGACGCTCGGCTACATCACGCCAAGCGATATTCCTGCGAAACGCTTCCTTAAGTTCGGCGACGCGAGGCCCGGCCTCTACAGACGCGCCAGCTTCGAGAAGCTCGCGGATCGCGGCCTCCTGTTTACCCACCTGCTTTTCAAGCTGGGCGAGCAGACTGCGGGAGTCGAGCAGTTCACCGAGTTCTGCCTGGGTGACCTGCTCGGGAATTGCCTTGGGGAAAGGGACGACTGCGGGTTTCGACTGCTCGACGGAATGGATTACACTCTGTGAAGCCATTTGACACCTCCAAGTGTCATTCGGTCAGGGGCGTGTCGGTGTTCTAAGCACCGGCGCGTCCCGCTTACTTCCTACCGCTTCGGCTTCGGCTTGCGGCCTCTGCCTTTGCGGTAGTTTTCTTGTTTGAACTTGACGACCCTCTTCACGTCGCGGTCGGTCCAATCGCGAAATTCACTCTTACCGAAACGGACTGTTTTAGGTCCTCGCAGTCCGCCGCTCGACAACCAGCGTTCCAACGTTGCGCGACCGATTCCGGCCTTGCGGGCTACTTCTTGCGTGGAGAGTTTCGTCATACGAGACTCACTTGTCTCATATTTCTATTGACCTGTCAAGTCCTTTGTGAAAGAATCTGCAAGACTCTGGCGTTGATTGACGAAATATAGCGTCAGTGCTATATTGAGAGTGTGATTTGGCGGTTGACTTCACCATCGAGTACGTGGTGCTCCCGAACGGGCGAGTCCCGCTGCGGGAGTTCTTGGAGTCGCTCGACGACGAGGCGGCTGCCAAGATTCTCGCGCTGGTCGAACGGCTGCGGTCCCAGGGCACGCGGATGCAGGGAAAGTTCGTCAAGAAGCTGGGCGGCGATCTCTTCGAGCTCCGGGTCAAGCACTTCGACCGCATCTTCCGGGTTCTCTATTTCTATCAGCCGGGGATGCTGGTCGTTGCCACATCCGGGTTTCAGAAGAAATCCCAGGAGACTCCGCCCTCGGAGATCCTGCGTGCGGGGAGGTTGCGAAGCCTGTGGCTCAGGTACCGCAATCGCTATCCCGAATCGGCGGCCGAGCGCGAGCGAATCCTAAAGGAGACAGGGCTATGAAACGAGATCAGCATGCGGAGTACGTCAGGGAGAGAATGAAGCGGAGCGTCAAGTTTCGTCGCGCCTTTCGCCGCAGCCTAAAGCAGGTGGACCTGGCGATGCTGGTGCGCGAGATGCGGGACGCGGCGAAACTTTCCCAGGTGCAGCTCGCCGAGCGTGCCGGAACGACGCAATCTGTGATCGCCCGCCTGGAAGATGCCGAGTACACGGCGCATTCTCTGCAAACGCTGGAGAAGATCGCCACGGCCTGCGGCGTCACGCTATCGCTGCACGCCCAAAAGAAACCAACGCTGGAACTGGAAGTCTCGCTGGTGTGAGGGTTCAAGAAAAGCCCCGGCTGGCACCGGGGCGAAGGTACAACGATTGTGAAGAGTCGGAAGCATCATAGCACTTCTTCCGCTGCGCAGAGCAAGCCTGGTCGCGGCCGTCCTCCGAAAGCCGAGCAGAAGCGGGTACTTCAAGAAGACGGCTGGTTCATTGCACGGGAATTTTCCTCGCATCCCCTGCGAAGTCCCGTGGATGTTCGTTTCCGACCTTTCTACGAGCGCATTCTGAAGGGCGATCTGCAAGCCATCGAAGATTACCTGGATGAGAATGTCGACCGTTCGAACCTCGATACTTCGTTCTACGAGCTGGTAGGTCGACTAACTGAAATTCGCCGCTTTGCTGTTGTTGCAGATCAAATTCTCAAGGACTTTGAGCGCCGTGACCTGCTTCCGAGTGACCGTGATGTATACAGACATTGGTACAGAGCATTAAAGCCTCTGTGTCTCCAAGCGCGGCAGTTTATTCGAGTCGCGCGCGCTTCATGCCCGACAGTAAGTAGGGGAAAACTTTGGCGGGATTACGTCTTGCAGCCCTTGCCAACAGTTCGGTATATCCGCTTTGCCGGAAACGCAGACGAGGAGAGGCTCCAAGACGAAGAAAATAAGCGCCACAAAGAATTGCGCCGTTTAGCGGGAGTAGAACTACTCGCCTGGAGCGAATCTCAGACCATAGATTCCATACGTTCTCAACTGGAAGCTCTAGGATGTCACGGACGGGAGTTAAACATTTTGACTCAAAGCCGATTTCATCAGGGGCAGGTGGACAGGTTTCGACCGTTCAATTTGGTGCCGCGCGAGATTTTCTTAGACTTGGCCAAGACAACCCCCGGTCCTCTAACCCCCGCATTTGTCGCTCGCCACTACGCATGCCGCATCGCTAGGATCTCCGAAGGTACGGCGAGCCACAAGGCCGTGGGCAAAACAACAGATTAAATCTGCGCACGCAAAATCCCTCAATTTATCCGCTTCTGACCCCTCCTTGGCATGGCACTAGAATTACAGAAAGCCGCATAAACACAGGCGATTTGCACATGTCGGACCGCTGAGTCGTTAAGTCTGCATGGTAAAACGATCTCGTACAATCACGCTGTGGTGCGTGATGGAGGAGGGGTTGATGGACTTGAAATCACTTCGCGAGGCTTCGGGGTTAAGCCAGTTCGCAGCCGCAAATTGCGCTGGGCTCGACCGCACGCGGCTTTCTCTTGTTGAGAACGGCCACATCCGATTGACGGCGAACGAGGAAAGTGCCGTGCGCCGGGTGCTTCTCGCTGCCATCCGCGACCGCTCTGCGTGGATTGAGGGCGTCTTGGCCAGCGCAAGGGCGGAGGTCGTACACACTTAAAGTCTTGGTAAAAACCAAAAGCCCCAGCAGGACCGGGGCTTTGGTCAAATCGAATTTGTGGGCGCGCAGGCAAGCAAGCCCACTAGAAAGGAATCATCAACGTGCAGAATCTACACGAAGTCACTTCTCACTGTCAATCACCAATCCGGAAAGCTCCTAACCAGAGACATTCCAAAGCAGCGCTTCCGTATCGAGCGACCGATGCGCGGTGTCCACGATGTTTTGCGAGCGTGGGCAGGCCGTGCGTTTCGAGCCAAGGCAAGCCTCTTCGCTATGCGCATACTCAGAGGCTTCTAGCCGCCGCCGTTGAATTTCGTTCGGAGGCTCGTCGGCAGATTTTGAATCAGACTCGACGCCGCCAATTTGCGCGCGCCTTTAGTCCGCGAAGATTGGCGCAGTCCGACTGCTTCGAAGTGCGAAGTGTAAAAGAAAAGGCCGGAAAGCGAACGTTGGGGAACGTGGAGCGCTCACCGGCCCAAGAGAGAAGAAGCAATGCCGCGTAATGTAAATGATCTTCCACCGCAGAGCAAGACACAGCGTGCTCGCATTTTGCGCCTACTGATTGACGCTCGCGGAAGCTGGGTGCCCTTGCCGCAGATTCTCGCGCTCGGCTGCGCTCAGTTCGGGGCTCGAATATTGGAGCTCCGCCGCTCAAACTTCCACATCGAAAACAAAATCGAGCGCGACGACTCCGGCGTAGTTCATTCCTGGTATCGGTTTGCGCCGCGGATCAGTGAAGCCCAGGTGACGCGGCTCTGGACGATCGCTACTGCCGGGCATGTCGCCGTGGAGCAGGTCCGGGCCATCATCCGCGCGGCCGGATTCACGAGCACAAAGACAATTTCACCCGAGAAGTACGAGGCAATCATTGCCGAGATTCGCGAAGCAAAGAACCAGGCCGAGCCGTGGGACCAGCGCCCGCGTGTCGCCACTGACGCCCACGGCCAGCCGATTACGCCCGCCGATGCCGGCCCTCTGTTCGCGGGGGTGCGGCCGTGAGCAAAGACAAAGGCTTTCTCCAATTGCGGCGTGGCGTTTGGGAGCACATCCGCGATGGCCGTATGTCTCTGGCGGATTGCGCCGTCCACGCCTACATCACCTCACAGGCCGATACCCGCACGGGCGTATGGAACGGATCGGCGGGCGCACTGGCCGGGGAGCTTACGATCTCGCCGCGCAAGGCTCGCAGATTCCTCGAGCGGCTGGACCGGGGCGACTACACAAAGCGATTTCCTACTCCCGGGAAGCATGCTTGTTACCCGATTCTGGTGCACAAATTTCTCATCACGGACGGCGAGCACAAGGGCGAGCAGTTAAACGCAATAGCTTCAACGAGTCCCGTCGATTTGCGGTACTTCTCTGGCGAGCAGGAGGGCGAGCACAAGGGCGAGCATGTGACCTCTCAGAAGAGAATAGAGAATAGAGAACAGAGAAAAATGAAAACTCCTGCGGCGAAAACCGCGCCACCCGCCGATCCCCGGCACAAGCCTTTCTTTGACTTCGCCTATGAAGCCTACCGCGTCAAGCACGGACAGCCACCGACCTGGGGAGCCCGCGAAGGGAAAACGCTCAAGGCGTTCCTCAAAGAGCACGCCGTCGTGCCGCTCGAAGAATGGCGGCTCCGCTGGGCCCACTATCTCGACTCGACGGAAAACTTCACCCGCAAGCAAGGCGATTCACTCACGTACTTCCTCGGACATTTCGATTCGTTCATCGCAGGCCCGCTTAGGGACGCGGGACGAAAGGAGAACATCAGTGCAGACCAGCGCACTCTCGACAATCTCGTCGCAGCGGGATTGCGGCCAGCACCCCAGCCAAACTGAACGTCTGGCGCGCGAGTGGGCCGCGACGTTTGCGGAATTGTTCTCCGTTAGGCTCGCAGACCGTGGACCGCGCTTCGTGGACTTATGGGTGTCAGCACTGGCCGACCTTGAGCCGGACGTGCTCGACGCAGCTTGCCGGCGGGCAATGCAGACCTGCAAATTCTTCCCGGCGCCAGCGGAGATCCGCGCTCAGATTGAAACCGCGCAGCAAGGAGCCTTCGAGGACGAGTGGCAAGCCTTGCTCGACTACTGCTGCGAATGGGTCCACCCGGACATTCGCTTTAGTGGTACGCCATCACTCCCGGCCGAGATAGACCACGCCGCTCGCGCGGCTGGCGGCGTGCATTTTCTCCGAGAGTGCTCGCAAGAAGAGCTTGGCTGGCGGAAGAAGGCTTTCATCGAAGACCTATCCCGCTCGCGCAAGACTGGTGACTTGGCCGGGCTGCTTACCGGCGGAGAACTGCGGAAGTTACTCAATCGCGCAGCGCAGCCGGCAAAGCAGCTCCCGGCACCGAAACCGGAAGAACGTCAGCAGGCTATCGAGGAAGCTGCGCCACTGAAAAGAGCCGTGCTTCACCGCTGGCCGTCCGAGGCGCGCAAAGCTCCAACGCCGGAAGAGGTGGAGCGCCAAAAGCAATTCGTCCTGCAGAAGTATCCAAAGCCCGGAAACATGGACGGCATCCCGCCCGAACTGCGGCCTGTGGAGGTATCCGCGTAGAGCAGATGGCTACCGCACTCCAAATCGTTCCTGCCGGCAACGGAAGCGAATCGTTGCTTCGCCGAATGAGTGCGTGTACCGTGACGGCAGGGACAGCCGAGTCAACGAGCAAAGAAGGTAGCTCAATGGCAAGGCGCAGGCACCAAGCGGGAAGGGTAATTGTTCGTGGGAAGAATCCGCCGGTGTTCGTTGGCCGGTGGCGGGAGGACGTGATTCAGGGAGAGCAAACAATTCGGGTTGAGCGCTCGATGGTGCTCGGTACAGTCGCCGAGCTTAAGACGAAGCGTATCGCTCAGCGTCTTCTCGATCCGATCCTCGCGAGAATCAATTCCTTCGATTACCGCCCGAGTAAGTTCGTCACTGTGGAGAAATTCGCAGACGCCTGGGAGGCTCAGGTGCTCACGCACCAAAAGCCATCCAGCGTTAAGGCCGTGGAATCCCACCTCCGCACGTACATCAGAAAACACCTGGGGAAAGTTCTTCTCCACGAACTCACGCCGCAGATGCAGCAAAACTTCGTCACACTGCTTTCGCAAAAGGTGTCCCGCAAAACCGTGCTCAACATCCTCGGCACTCTCAGTTCGATGACGCGCACGGCGAAGTCGTGGGGTTACTGCACGCAGCCAGTGACGACAAGCGAGCTGGCGCTGCCTTCGGATGAGCTTCGCAAATCGGCAAGATTCTTCAACGGGGAAGAGGCGCGCAAGGTCATCATGCTCGCTTCTGAGCCGTACCGCACCATGTTCGCAATCGCCGCGATGACAGGACTGCGCGCCGGGGAAGTCATGGGACTGCAAAAAGCAGACCTTGACTTGGACCGTCGCGTGATTCACGTGCAGCGATCCGCGTGGTACGGCCGGGTGCAGACGGTGAAGAGCAAGGCGAGCCGGGCGCCCGTAGCGATGGCGGAAGCACTCGCCGCGTTGCTGAAGGACTATCTGGCGACGTGGAAGGCGAACCCCGAGGGCTTTCTCTTCCTCAACCGCAACGGAAGGCCATACGCTGCAAACAAGGTTGTCGAGTACGGCCTCTGGCCTGTCCTCGACAAGCTCAAGATCGAGCGCGCCGGCATGCACGCATTTCGGCACTGCCACGCGAGTTTGCTGATGGACGTAGGAGCGAATCCGACGGTCACGAAAGAGCAGATGCGGCATTCGGATGCGCGAATCACGTTGGGGATTTACAGCCACATCATTGGCGATTCTCAGCGCGATGCAGTGGACAGGGTGGGCGAGATTCTTCGTCCGGACGTAAAATTGTGCGCCCAGATGCGCCCAAATTGAGGATGAATGGTGAGTAGATTCAACCACTTGCGGATCGCTGGACGTGGGTTCGATTCCCATCGCCCGCTCCAGAAATCTCAGTGCTTCGAGGGCTCTTGCCGGACAGGGAATTAGGCTGTCTCGGGTTGCGCTGCGCGCAGGCGGGTGGCGGGCCGCGGCATGGTCGCGAAGGCCAGGGCAGTGATCCCCACCAGGCTGAGAAGGATATTGAGTTCGAAGGCGAGTTTATAGCTTCCGAAGCGGTCGAATAGTTTTCCGCCAATGACTCCGGCGGGAGAACAGACCAGACCCGTCACCAGCAGCATCATTCCATTCACCTTGGGAAAGGCCGCGGGGCCGTAAAAGTGGCCGGTGACCGTGTTCGCGCAGACGAAGGTCCACCCGAAGCCCATGCCGTAAAACATGGCGGCCAGGAAGGCGATCTGAAGCGCGTGGGGATTGACGCGCATCGCCAGGGTCGAGCCGATCACGTAGCAGCACAGGCCAATCATGAACGCATAGCGCGCGGCCATTTTGTCCATCATCCACCCGCCGATCAAACGGCCGCCGATCCCGGCCAGGGTGAACAGCCCCATGGCCCAAGCCGCATCGGCGGGGGAAATGCCCGCGCCGCGCAAGTGCAGAATCCAATGGGCGGTGAAAAAGAAAAACGGGAATTGGCAGCCGATCCCGCCGGCCAGAATCAACCAGAAGGCCGGGGTCTGGTAGGCCTCCCAGGGGGTCCAGGGATGCTTGGTGACCAGGGCGTTCTGCGCGGAAGCGTGCGCGCCGAGGGCCTCTTCCGGCAGCCCATCCACGAGTTGTCCGAGATCTTCCGGTCTTTCCTTTACAAAAAGAAAGGCGATGAGCGCGGACAGCACCGCGATGCCCGCCACGACCTGCCAGGCTTGCCGCCAGTTGCCGCCATTCGCGGCCAGCACCCGATTGATGAAGGGTGCGGCGACAAAGCCTGCCGCGCCGGAGGCGCCCAGGGTGATGGCCATGGCTCTTCCGCGGTAGCGCTTGAACCAGCGCGTCACAATGGTGGCCGCGGGGACGATGGTGCCGAAGCTGATGCCGGTGCCGATCAAGATCCCGAAACTCACCAGGTAGTGCCAGGGACGCGTGGCGAAGAACGACAACCAGACCGCGCCCAGGAGAATCAGCGTGGAGCCGATCCCGAAGGTCACCTTGATGCCCCAGCGCAGGATGACCGCGGCCACGACAATCGAAGGCACACCGATGAACAGGTTCAGGAGGGTGAAGCCCAGGCCGAAGGTGCTGCGGCTCATGGCAATCTCTTTCACCATGTAGGTGTGAATGACAGCGCCGCCGTAGAGCGGGAAGCCCATATTTAGGAAATCGAGGGAATACAATGCGGCCACCAGCTTCCAGCCGTAAAAGTCGGGTTTCTTGACCATGGCTCCCCTTTAGGAAATTTTCGCGGAACGGCTGCGTGCGCGCGGCGTGCCGGCTTTCAGCGATAGTTCGGCGGATTGACCGACTGATCCATCCCCATGCACGTGGGTCCGGCCTTGGCCACGTTGACGCTGATCAGGCGCGGCCCTGGCGACGCGAAGGCCTCTTTCAGGACGGCCTCGAGAGCTTCCGGGCGGTCCACTTCCTGCGCCGGCATGCCATAACCCTGCGCAATCTTGACCATGTCGATTCCCGGCAAATCCATGCCGTGCACATTGCGGCCCACTTGCGTGAAATCGCAGAAGGATTTCAGGGCGGAATAGTCGGCGTTGCGCAGAACGATGAAGATGACCGGGGCGTTGCACTGCACGGCGGTCCACAGCGCCTGGATCGAATACTGGATGGAACCGTCGCCCACGGGGCAGACCACTCGGCGGTCCGGATGCGCGAGCTGCAGACCGACGGCGGCGGGCAGGCCGAAGCCCAGTATGCCGGTGCGCACCGAGTAGAAGGAGCCGGGTTGCTCCCTTAGCAGATAGCGGTCCAGATCACCTTTCGAGGAGGGGCATTCTTCGCAGATGACCGCATCGCGCGGCAGGATGCGGTTCAGAACGCTGAACAAATAACCGGGCGTGATGGGATATTCGGGCTGGGGCGCTGGGGGCGCCTTGCGCGGCGCGGCGGCGGTGCTGCGTTTTCTCGGCTGGGTGTGGGCACGAAGGTATTGCGCTGCGCCGGCCAGATTTCCCACGATGCTGCTTCCGGCCAACGCCGCCGAAGCGTCGAGCGGGGAGTTGGTGATTTGGAAAAGCCGGGTTCCGGGCTTGATGGGATTGCCGGGCACGTAGGCGTAATAGAGGAAGATGGGCGCGCCCAGGACCACCACCGTGTCATACGCGCCCAATTGCTCCGCCAGCGGTCCTTGTGCGGGCAAAAGGCCGCCGCAAAAGAGCGGGTGCGTCCGCGGGAAGGTCCACCGCGAGGCGATCGGCTCCTGATACACATCGGCCTGAAGGTGCTCGGCAAGCGCGATGACGTCCTGCCAGCCCCCGTCCTCCTCAATCTGTGCACCGGCGACGAGGACCGGATTGCGGCTGGCCTGGAGCGCGTGAACCACGGCGTCCAGCGCCGCGGGGTCCGCCAGGACGGTCTGGCTCATTTCGCGGAGCGCCACTGGCGGGCATTCGTGATTCCAGTCGTCCATGGGGATGGAGATGAATACCGGTCCCCGGGGCGGCTGCATCGCCAGGTAGTATCCCCGCGCAATGGCCGCCGGCACATCCTCGGCGCGCACCGGCTCGGTGGCCCACTTCACGTAGGGCTTGACCACCTCGACGGCCCGGCTCACCAGGAAAGGTTCGGCCAGGATTTGCCTGCGATCCTGCTGCCCGGTGGTGACGACCAGCGGCGCGTGGCAGTAGTAGGCATCAATCAGCGCGGAGAGTCCGTTGCCGGCGCTGGCGATCGAATGCAGGTTCACGAACGCCGCTTGGCCCCGGGCCAGGGCGTAGCCCAGCCCCATGCCGGCGGCGCAGCGCTCATGCAGCCCCAGGACGTAGCGGAAATCCGCGGGCATGTCGCGCAGAAAAGGAATTTCGGTCGAGCCGGGGTTGCCGAAGATGGTGGTCATCCCTGCGTCGCGCAATACCTGATATGTGGCTTCTCGTACCGTGCTCACCGTTAGGCTCCGGATGTGCGGAATCTCGCGTCGCGAGGTGCGGAAGTTATACCATTTTTCCCCAAAGCGGTGGGGAAGAGCCGCGGCCGAGCGGCGGCGCGTCTTCATCGCGTGGTTGAATCTCGCTTCCGAGCGATGGTATCGTCTCCCCCTCTCTGGGCCGAGTGCGCGATCGAAGTCTGCGGGAAGGGAATTGCGGGCGATCCCCAGCGTAAGGATCTGACGGAACGGCTATGGCTGTGAAGGTCTGCATTGTAGGCTGTGGCGCGATTGGCAGCGTTATCGGGGCGCACCTTGCGCGCCTCGATGATGTGGAGGTCCATGCCTACGACACCTCGGCGGACCATGTCCGCGCGCTGCGCGAGCGCGGACTGCGGATCAGCGGCGCAATCGAATTCACCGCCAGGCTCCATGCCACGTCGCAGCCGCGCGAGATTCCCCTTTGTGATTTCGGCATCCTGGCCACCAAGAGTTTGCATACCCGCGCGGCGATCGAGCAGACCGCCCACATTTTCGGGGCTTCCGGCGCGGTCTGTTCGGTGCAGAACGGTCTGGGCAATGAAGAGATCATCGCCGGGCACGTGAGCCAGGTGATCCGCGGCGCGACGACCATGGCGGCGCACCTCATCGGGCCCGGCCACGCGGAATTGGAATTCTACAGCGACCTGTGGATCGGCCCCTTCGAGCCCGCGGGCACGCCCTATGCCCGCGTGGCGCAGCTCGCGGAGCTCATGAATCGCTCGGGGCTGCGCGTCGTCCCCCTCCACGATGCGCGTGGCGCGCAGTGGACGAAATTGATTTTCAATGCGGCCGTCAATCCGGCCGGGGCGCTCACGCGCCTGCACCATGGGGCGGCAACGCGTTTTGCGCCCACCGCCGCGCTGTACGAGGCCCTGCTCCTCGAAGGAGAGTCCGTGGCGCGGACGCTGGGCATCGCCTTGCATGGGGACGCCCGGCAAATGATCGCGGAAGGGGCAAGAGCGCCGGGAAAAAGAAAAGTAAGCATGTTATTGGACATCCTGGACAGACGGCCGACCGAAGTGGACTTCGTGAATGGGGCCATCGCGGACTGGGGTGAAAAGCTGGGCGTTCCGGTGCCGCTGAATCGCGCGATCTGGCAACTGGTGAAGGGGCTGGAGCACTCCTGGGAGGATCCGTCATGAGCGGGATGAACTTCGGACGGGCGGGCCGATGAAACCCTTCCACTACTACGATCGCGGGCTGGAAACCCTGGAGCGCAGCCGGCTCCGGGAGCTGCAGAACGAGAAGCTGCGGCTCCTGCTGCAGGAGATGGAAGGGAACGGATTTTACGCGGAAAAATTCCGCGCCGCGGGGATGCAGCGGAAAGACGTGCAGTGTGCCGGGGATCTGCAGAGGCTGCCGTTTACGACCAAGAGTGAGTTGGTGGCCGAACAGGCGGCGCATCCGCCTTTCGGGCGTCTGCTGAGTTATCCGCTGTCGCGCTATCGCTATCTGCACCAGACTTCGGGCACCACCGGCCGTCCGCTCAAGTGGCTCGATACGCCGGAGAGCTGGGAGACCTGGCTGCGCTGCTGGGGATATGTCTATCGCGGCGCGGGCGTAACCGAAGACGACATCGTCTATTGCGCCTATTCCTTTGGGCCCTACGTCAGTCATTGGGCGGCCATCGAAGGCGCGCGAGGCATGGGGGCCCTGGCCATTTCCGGCGGGGGTCTCAGTTCGGAGCAGCGATTGCGGGCCATCCTCGACAACAACTGTACCGTCCTGCTCTGCACGCCGACGTATGCCCTGCACCTGCTCGAAGTCGCTCGGCGGAACGCGCTCGATCTGCGCGCTTCCGCGGTGCGCATCACCATCCATGCGGGGGAGCCGGGCGCGAGCGTGCCCAACGTCCAGCGCGTGATCGAGGAGGGCTGGGGCGCGGCCTGCTATGACCATGCGGGAGCAACCGAAGTCGGCGCCTGGGGCTTTGCCTGCGAGGCCCGCAACGGGGCCATTCATCTGAACGAAACCGAGTTTCTCTTCGAGATCATCGAGCCAGCCACCGGGCGTCCCGCCCAGGAAGGGGAGCGCGGCGAGCTGGTGGTCAGCACACTGGGGCGCGCCGGAATGCCCGTCCTGCGCTATCGCACGGGCGATCTTGTGGAGATGGGGACGGCCCCGTGCGCCTGCGGACGCACCCTGGCGCACATTCAGGGGGGTGTGATCGGCCGGGCGGACGATATGCTGATCGTGCGCGGAGTGAATCTCTATCCCAGCGCCATAGACAATCTGATCCGCAGCCTGCCCGCGGTCCTCGAATACGAAGTGGAAATCCGCCGCCTGGCCGGAATGGACGATTTGTACTTCAAGATCGAGGCCGCGGAGGGATCGGCGGGAGATCCCGCGCAGGGCGTGGCCGACGCCTTTCGCACGCAGTTCAATATCCGCATCCACGTGGAAAGGGTCGCCGAAGGCAGCCTGCCCCGCTATGAGTCCAAGGCGCGCCGTTTCAAGCGGGTCTCCGGCGACTGATTGTTCAGATCTTGCCCGCGGCCATTTGTCGGCTGATGTACTCCGCCTGCCGCAGCACCAAGGCCACGATGGTTAGCGTCGGATTCGCGGAGCCTGGCGTGCTCATCATGCTGCCGTCGGATATAAATAGATTCGGGATATCGTGGGTCTGTCCCCAGCCGTTGGTTACCCCGTCCCGCGGCTCGGCGCTCATGCGCGCCGAGCATGTGTTATGGGTCGCCGGAAGACTCGGGCCGGGGAAGATGCGTTTCGCGCCGAGGGCCGCGTACATCTTGGACATTTGCCCCTGCGCGTGTTTGCGCAAGGCTTGGTCGTTGGGATGCTCGTCCACGTGGACATTCGCCGCCGGCAGGCCGAAAGCGTCCTTGACCTCGGGGTTCAGCGTGATGCGGTTCTCCGCGCGCGGCATATCCTCGCCATTGATCAGCAGGCCGGCGATATTCCGGTACTCTTCCATGATGGACGCGAAGTCCCGGCCCCACCCGTACGGTAGGCCCACCTGCGGCATCGTTGGCAGATCGAGCGCGACCAGTTCGATGCGGTACCCGCCCACGAAGCCGCGCTTCGGGTCGTTGAACACTTCGTCTTCCACTACGCCTGCCACCGTCGCTCCCCGCCAGGAATAGACGGGCTGGTCAAAGATGCCCCATACATAGCCGACGATCTGGTGACAGTAGTTCCGCCCCACCTGGTCCGAGGAATTCGCGAGACCCTGGGGGAACTTTGCGGATTCCGAGAGCAGCAGCAGGCGCGGCGTCTCGATGCCATTGCCGGCCACGCACACCAGGCGCGCCTTCTGCCGCTGCTCCTGGCCCTGACTATCCCGGTAGACCACCGCGTTGACGCGGCCGTTGGCCCCGTGCTCAATACGCATGGCCCGGCACTCAATCCGCAGATCCAGCTTGCCGGTCGCTTCGGCGCTGGGGATCTCCGTGTACAGCGTGCTCCACTTCGCTCCCATCTTGCAGCCCTGCACGCAGAAGCCCTGCTGGATGCAGAAGCCGCGTCCGTCGCGGGAGCGCGAATTGATGGCCATGTGGCCGGTGTGCACACGCTTGTAGCCGAGCTTTTTCGCGCCCGCATACATCACTTTGAAATTGTTGGAGGCCGGCAAGCCCGGAACGCCGTTGCGCCGCGTCACCCCCAGCCGGCGTTCCGCGAGCAGGTAATAATTCTTCAGTTCCGGATAGGAGATCGGCCAGTCGATCAGCGAGGTGCCGGGAACGTGGCCATAGGTGCTCTTGGCCCGCAGCTCCCAAGGTTCCAGCCGCGGCGTGGACGCCGTCCAGTGCACCGTCGTCCCCCCGGCGGTCTTGCAGTGCCAGGAGGGCAATCCCGGAAAGTCGCGGGCCACGCCCCAACTGCCGCTTTGCGTCCTGGTATCCAGCCACGTCAATTGCTGGAAGGCTTCTCCCGGGACCTGCGAAAACGTGGCCGTGGACTGCCGCTTGCCGGCCTCCAGCAGCACGACCGGGATGCCCCGGCGGGTCAGTTCGTGGGCCAGCGTGCCGCCGCCGGCGCCCGAGCCGATGATTACCACCGCACCTTCGTCATGCAGATCTATGCGCGCCATCGCGATTCTCCACTCCTCGTCCGCTAAGCCGGCAGGGCGCCGCTGTCCGCCAGCGGCACTTCCGGCAACCAGCGCAGATCATTGAATCCGCGGAAGAGATAGCCGCCCTTCGAGAATGCTTCGCCCTCGTAGCCAAAATAGGCGTAGGCGATGGGGTTGGAGTAGAGAACCTGCAGCGTCTTCAGGCGCATGCTTTGGAAAAATCCGGAGGCTTCCATCTTCTTCAGCGCTTCCACCCGCTCGCTCTCCGGACTGCCGGGGAAACCGGCTCCCAGGCTGGCGACGCCCTCGCGGATCATCTGGCGCGTCTTGTCGTCCTTGCTCGCATCGCCGTCCACCGCCTGGATGACCAGCGCGTAGGCGGCGTCATCCAGCTTGTCGTGCGGCGCGATGGTGCGGGCCACCACCAGCAGCGTGGCGGCCTCGGCGCTGCTGAGGGCCGTCAGATCCACGGCCCACGCGCGTCCCGGCGCGAGCAGCGCCAGCGAACTGCCCGCGGCCACCAGACCCGTCAGCAGGCCGGTCGAGGTCTTGAGGAACTCCCGGCGATGCAGCGTGGTGAGTGGGTCCATAGCTTCTCCTCGATATGCGCGACCGCGAAGCGGACAACGTCCTGTGTGACCGCAAAGCGGTGAACAGGGTACCGGACGTTTGCCGGAAATTAAAGCATTTTGAAAGCATGGTCCGCGGTGAGCGCAGAGGCGATGGCGTGAGAGCGCGGCGCGGACGGCTGCGGCGGCGGGTGTTTCAGCGCTCGCGCAGTTCTTCGAGCCAATTTTCCAGGATGGTCTGGTCGTGGGCTTCGATCTCCGTGAAGACGATCCCCATGCGCGCATTGGGCCGCACGTTCGCCACCCGTCCCAGCGCGGAGAAGACGGTGCTGTTGTGCGCGATGCGGATGCGCACCTTGGTGCCCACCTTCAGGGGCTTCGGCGTGTTTACATGGCACCCGAAAAGGCTCAGGTTCCTGGTCTGTTCCATCCACTGGGCGTCCGTCAGCACATCGGTGATTTCGATGGCGGTGACGAAGGAATAGCGGCGCGCACGCGGCCTCTTGGTCTGCACCAGGGAGATTCTCCTCGGGGACATCGCATTGCTCACATTTCGCTGAACTTGCGCCCAGTTTATCGGCCCGGGGGAACCCTGGCCAGCGATTTGGCGCGCCGCTGACGCCTACTAGTAAGCCGCAGCTATCTGAAAACACAGGTGGATAGCAGGTGCCGGCGGCTTTCCAGACGGGACCTTCTGCTATTGCTTCAGGGCTTGGTCGAGAGCCTGTTTTTCGCTGCCGCTCAGGGGCCGGAAGGCGCCCTTGGGCAGGCCGCCAAGCACCACTGGGCCGATGGCCACGCGGATCAGCCGCAGTACCGCGATGCCCAGTTGTTCGAAGATTCGGCGGATCTGGCGGTTCTTGCCTTCGTCGAGCAGGATCTCCAGCCAGGTGTTGCGCTCGCCGCCGCGCAGGACGCGGGCGCGCTTCACGCTCAGAAAATCGCCGTCGTCCGTGGCCACTCCGGCTGCCAGCGCCTGCAGCAGGCGCGCATCCGCCACGCCCCGGATCTGCACGTGGTAGGTTTTGTCCAGATGGGTTTCCGGCGCCAGAACCCGCGCCGCCCACTCCGAATCGTTGGTCAGCAGCAGCAAGCCTTCGCTGGCCTTGTCCAAGCGGCCCACCGGGGCCACCCACGGAAGATTTCCGTGCAGGCAGGAGTACACCGTGTCGCGGCCCTGCTCGTCGGAAGCCGTGGTCACGATGCCCCGCGGCTTATTGAGCAGCAGGTACAGCTTCTTGGCCGCGCCCACCGCCGCGCCATCCACTGCGATCTGGTCGCGCCCCAGGCGCACCGGCGTCTCGGGGTCCTTGCGTACCGCGCCGTTCAGGCGCACCCGCCCCGCGCGGATCAGCTCCCCCGCCTGGGCCCGCGAGCAGTACCCCAGCTTGGAAAGCGCCCGCGCCAGGCCGGTTTTTCGGGAGCGGTCGCCGGGTGCCGCGTGTTTCTTGTGCGGGGAAGCCACGCCGCAATTATAAACACGTCCTGTAGAGTGTGAGTTGTCTGAAGATCCGTTTACATGGACCCGGCGTTGGCGCCGCCATCCACCAAGTGCGCAATCCCGGTCACGAACGACGACGCGTCGCTCACCAGGTACAGCACCGCCTGGGCAATTTCCTCCGGCTTGCCGATCCGCCCCAGCGGCCGGTTCGAGGTCGCCGCCAGGAACTCTTCGTCGCTCTGCCCCAGTTGCTGCGATTCCGCGCGCAGCATCGGGGTATCGATGTCCCCGGGGCAGATGCAGTTCACGCGGATACCTTCCGCCGCGTGGTCAATGGCCATGGCCTTGGTCAGCAGCACCACCGCGCCCTTCGAAGCGCAGTACCCCGCGGCCTTCCTCCCGCCGTTGATGCCCCAGTCCGAGGCGATGTGCACGATCGCGCCGCCGCCGCTCCGGGCCATGGCCGGCACCGCAAACTTCGACAGCAGGAACGCCCCCTTGGCGTTGACCGCCATCATCGCGTCCCAATCCTCTTCCGCCAGGTCCACCACCGAATAGCGCCGGATGATCCCCGCGCACGTGGCCAGGATGTGCAAGCCGCCGCAGCGCCTGGCCGTCGCTTCCACCACCCGCCGGCAATCCGCCGCCTGCGACACGTCCGTCTTTTCAAACGTGGCGCGCCCGCCCGCGACGGCGATCTCCTGCGCCACCGCCGCGCCCTGCGTTTCGTTGCGGTCGGCGATGGTGACGTCCGCGCCCTCGCGCGCCAGCAACAGCGCCGTAGCCCGCCCGATCCCGGACGCCGCCCCGCTGACGATCGCGGCTTTTCCCGCGAGGATTTTTCTGCTTCCCGCTGCTTCCGTTCCGGGCGTGGCCATTGGATGCTCCGTAGTTGCGCGGCTCGCAAGCGGATTCTGCTCCGCCGCCCGCCGCCCGCCGCTTGGCCCGCGTTGCCGGCGGGCGAGGAATTTCGCTGTGATTTTCAATACGGCGCCGCACGCGCCTTGTCAATCATGCCTTCCCATTTCCCCTGGGACTTCAAAATCAATTCCACCGCCTCGCGAATGGCCCCTTCGCCGCCGCGCGCTTTGGTCACGAAATGCGCGATGCGCTTGACCTCCGCCGCGGCGTCGCCCACGGCCACCGCCAGCCCCACGCGCTTCAGCAGCGGAATATCCGGCAGGTCGTCGCCGACGTAGGCCACGGCGGCGTCCGTGACCCCGGCCTTTTGCAGGATCTCCTCGTAGCAGGCGGTCTTGTGCACCTGCTTCTGGTAGACGAACTCCATGTTCATCTCCCGCGCGCGGCGCGTCACCGCGGGGCTTTCCCGGCCGGTGATCAGCCCGGTGCGCAGGCCGGCGGTGCGCGCCAGCGTCAGCCCCTGCCCGTCGTGCGGATCGAAGGCCTTCAGCTCCACCGCCGTCCCGTCCGGCCGCGAGAGCAGCCAGACCCCGCGCGCCAGCGTTCCGTCCACGTCCATCAGCAGCACTTGAATCTGTTTCGCCCGCTTTGCCAGCTTCGCCGGAATCTTCTTCGCCCCGCGCGCCAAAGTCTTCTCCTCGTTTCTCCGTGCCCTGTGGGTTATCTCTGTTTCCTAGATCAGCTCCAGCGTCCACAGATCGTGCAGGTGCACCACTCCGAGCACCTTGTGCGTGTCGTCCACCACCACCACCGCCGTAATCTTGCGCTTCTCCATCACGTTCAGCGCTTCGCTGGCCAGCGCCAGCGGCCCGATGGTCTGCGGGTTGCTGGTCATGCACGCCCCCGCGGTCATCTCCAGCACCGCGCTCTTCTGCGTGGCCATCAGCCGCCGCAGATCGCCGTCGGTCACCACCCCGGCCAGCCGCCCGTCCGCTTCGACCACCGTGGTCATGCCCAGGCCCTTCTTGCTCATTTCGTAGATGACGTCCGGCATGCGCGCATCGCGCGCCACGCGCGGCAGTTCCATCCCGCCGTGCATCAGGTGCTCCACCCGCAGCAGCTTCTTGCCCAGCCGGCCCCCGGGATGCAGCGCCGCGAAATCGTCGGGGCTGAATCCGCGCCGCTCCAGAAGCGACACGGCCAGCGCGTCCCCCACCGCCATCGCCACCGTGGTGCTCGCGGTCGGCGCCAGGTTCAGCGAGCAAGCCTCCTCGCGCACGCTGCAGTCCAGCACCGCGTCGCTCGCTCCCGCCAGCGTTGACCGCACGTTCCCGGTGAGCGTGACCAGCTTCATCTCCAGCCGCTTCAGGGTCTCCAGCAGCCCCACCAGCTCTTCGGTTTCCCCGCCGTAGGAGATCGCCAGCATGGCGTCGCCCCGCGCCAGCATTCCCAGGTCCCCGTGCATCGCTTCCGCGGGGTGCAGGAACAGCGACGGCGTGCCCGTGCTGGAGAGCGTCGCGGAAATCTTCCGCCCGATCAGCCCGGACTTGCCCATGCCGCTGACCACGACCCGCCCGCGGCAGTTGAAGAACAGCGCCACGGCCTTCTCGAAGCTATCGTCCAGCCGGCCCAGGACGTCCTGGATGGCTTGCGCCTCGATGCGCAGCACGCGCCGTGCGGTTTCCAGGCTCATAGCGCACCCCAGCGCCGCACCAGCGTGGAAAGTTCCTTGAGCCGCGCCAGCAGGGCAGGGAGCTGCGCCAGCGGCAAAGCATTCGCGCCGTCAGAGAGCGCCTGCGCCGGATTGTCGTGCACTTCCAGGAACACCCCGTCCACGCCCGCGGCAACCCCCGCGCGCGCCAGCGGCTCGATGAACTCCGGCTGCCCGCCGCTGGCGTGGCCCTGCCCGCCGGGTATCTGCACCGAGTGGGTTACGTCGAACACCACCGGATAGCCCAGTTTGCGCAGGATCGGAAACGCGCGCATATCCACCACCAGGTTCTGGTAGCCGAACGAAGCCCCGCGCTCGGTCAGCATGATTTTCCGGTTGCCGGCCCCGGCGATCTTCTCCACCACGTTGCCCATCTCCCACGGCGAAAGAAACTGCGCCTTCTTCACATTGACGATCCGCCCGGTCTTGGCCGCGGCTACCAGCAGGTCGGTCTGCCGCGCCAGAAACGCCGGAATTTGCAGGATGTCGCAGACTTCCGCGGCGGGCGCCGCGTGCGCGCTCTCGTGAATGTCGGTGAGGATGGGCAGGCGCAGGTCGCTCTTGATCTTGCCGAGGATGCGCAGGCCCTCCTGCAGCCCCGGCCCGCGATAGGATTTTCCCGACGAGCGGTTGGCCTTGTCGTAGGAAGCCTTGAAGATCAGCGGAACGCCGCACTCCCCGGCGATGCGCGCCACCTCTTCCGCCATGCGCCGGGTGTGCGCTTCGCTTTCGATGACGCACGGCCCAGCGATCAGAAACAGGGGATGGCCGCCGCCGAGGCGGAGCGAGCCGAGCGCGATCTCGTGCACGGGGGTCATGGCCTCAAAGGCTACGCAGACCGCGCGGGTTTTGCAACGGGTACAAACGTTTCCGGCGGTTCACACCGCGGCGCGCGGGACCGCGCCCAGCGCCGCGGTCCGCTGCGGCTCGGCGCTGGGCCGCGCCTTGCGCTTGCGCTGTTCGACGGCCGCGCCGACGAACGCCGCGAACAGCGGATGCGGCTCCAGCGGCTTGGATTTGAATTCCGGATGGAATTGGCAGCCCAGGAACCACGGATGGTCGGCCACCTCCACGATCTCCACGTAGTTCTCGTCCGGCGTGCGCCCGGTGATGCGCAGCCCCGCACCGGTCAGGACCTTCTCGTACTCGCGGTTGAACTCGTAGCGGTGGCGGTGCCGCTCGCTGATCTCGGTCTGGCCGTAGGCGCGGTGCGCGAAGGACCCGGGCGTGAGCCGACAGGGCCAGGCCCCCAAGCGCATCGTTCCGCCCATTTCGTCCACGCCCAGCAGTTCGCGCAGCTTGTAGATCACCCGGTGCGGCGTCTGCGGATCGAATTCCGTGCTGTCCGCCTCGCGCAGCCCGGCGGCGTCCCGGGCGTACTCGATCGTCGCGCACTGCATTCCCAGGCAGATGCCGAAGAACGGCACCTTGTTCTCCCGCGCATACCGAATGCTGTGGATCATCCCCTGGATCCCGCGCTTGCCGAAGCCTCCGGGCACCAGGATGCCGTCCACGTGCCGCAGCCGCGCCGCCGCCGTCTCCGGCGAATCGATCTCTTCCGCTTCGATCCATTCCAGAACCGTCTTGTGGTTGTGCGCCAGCCCGCCGTGCAGCAGCGCTTCGCGCAGGCTCTTGTAGGCGTCCTCCAGTTGCACGTACTTGCCGACGATTCCGATGCGCACTTCCCCCGCCGGATGATGCATCCGGTAGACCAGGTCCACCCACGGCTGCATGTCCGAGGGCCGCTCCTCGAGGTGCAGCAGGCGCAGGATCTGCGCGTCCAGCCCTTCCTTGCTGAGTTCCGCCGGAACCGCGTAGATGGTGTCCACGTCCTCCATCGAAATCACGCAGGCTTCGGCCACGTTGCAGAACAGCGCGATCTTCTTCTTCAGCTCCGCGGGAATGTGGTGGTCGCTGCGGCACAGCAAAATATCCGGCTGGATGCCGATGCCCAGCATCTCCTTCACGCTGTGCTGCGTCGGCTTGGTCTTCAGCTCCCCCGCCGCCGCGATGTACGGTACCAGCGTGACGTGCACAAACAGGGTGTTGTCCGCGCCCAGCTCCAACCGCAACTGTCGGATGGCTTCCAGGAAGGGCAGCGATTCGATGTCCCCGACCGTGCCGCCGATCTCCACGATCACCACGTCCACGCCTTCGGAGACCTTCTTGATGATCGCCTTGATCTCGTCGGTGACGTGCGGGATCACCTGCACCGTCTTGCCCAGGTAATCGCCGCGCCGCTCCTTGGTCAGGATCGTTTCGTAAATCCGCCCGGTGGTCCAGTTGTTGTCGCGGGTCAGCTTGGCGTGCGTGAACCGCTCGTAATGCCCCAGGTCCAGGTCCGTCTCCGCGCCGTCTTCGGTGACGAACACCTCGCCGTGCTGGAACGGGCTCATCGTGCCCGGGTCCACGTTCAGGTACGGATCACATTTCTGGATATTGACTTTGAATCTGCGGCTTTCGAGGAGACAACCGATGGAGGAGGCGGCAACTCCTTTTCCGAGGGAGGAAACAACACCGCCAGTTACAAAAATATATTTTGGCTTCATCCGTGCGGCCACGCTCCGGTTACATCCCAAAACGCGGCGTGCCTAACCTCCAAGGGAGTGGCAGTACGCCGTATTATGGCCACAACTCCTCGGTCTGTCAAATGCGCTCTTTCCGTTTCCGCACGGCGCGCCGCCGGGAATTCTTGCAACCTTTCGCTCGCCGCGGTGTTTCTAATAACAGTGAGTGGTCTGCCAGTGTGCCGGCGCATGGCCGGCGGGTTGCGGCGCAGTGCGGTCCGTCAAGACACACGTCGCAGCCGCCAAGGCAGGGGGATGTCATGAAACGTTCCATCCGCAGAGCCGCAATTCTGGCGGGCATTGTGCTGTTTCTGGGCGGCGCGCCTCGCGCGCAGCAGTTGGCGCAGCGGCCGCAGGCCCCGCCGCGCGGCCTGGCCGGGAACGCCGCGCGGGAGATCGTGCTCGAAGGCCAGGTCTTGCGCTATACGGCGTCGGCCACGACGCCGCCCCTGGGCGCCCACGTGGTTCTGCAGACGGCCGGCGGCGCAGTGGACGTTCCTCTCGGTGCGGCTTCCTATCTCCAGGCCAATCACTTTTCCCTGGCCAGCGGTGACGTGGTGCGGATCGCCGGCGTGCAATCCAGCACGCGGCAGGGCAGCGTCTTTCTCGCGCGGGTGATCCAGAAGGGCGGGCAGGCGCTGGTGCTGCGCACCGCGCAGGGCGCGCCGCTCGGGCTGGCCGGCGCCCGCGCCTCGGGCGCGCCGAAGACGCAGCCGCAGGCAGGTGCCCGGTGACTCCGCGGCGCAAGCGCGCGGTTCTCCTCGTGGCGCTCCTCGCCGCATCCTTCGCCGCGGCTTGCAATGGGGGGAGCGGCAGCGGCACGATTTTCGTGCCCCCTCCGCCCGCCGGGAATTTCACGAACGCCAGCTTGAAGGGACAGTACGCCTTTTCCATGACCGGGCGGGAGTTGTGCGGAAGCACGGGCAGCCTCTTCGCGCGCGTCGGGAGCATCACCGCGGATGGGAATGGCCACATCACCGGCGGCGTCGAGGACGTCAATGTTTGCAGCGGGGTGCTGACCCTGCCGTTCACGGGCGGCAGCTATTCGATCCAGGCGGACGGCCGCGGCACCCTCAGCCTCTCGAACAGCACGGGCGTCACCAGCTACAGCATCGCGCTGGCTTCTCCCGCGCAGGGCTTCCTCATTCAGACGGACAGTGCGGCGACGGCCAGCGGCGCGCTCCAGCTCCAGAATCCCGCGGCCTTTTCCGTCACGCAGATCGCCGGAGGCTACGTCTTCGATTTCTCCGGCATCAGCAGCGCCCTGAACCCGCAATCCATCATCGGCCGCTTCACCGCCGATGGCGCGGGGGGCGTGCAGAACGGCTTGTATGACTCCAACGAAGCGGGCACGCTCTCCGGGCAGCAGCTCTTTCCGGCCGGCGCTTTCTACCAACTGGATCCCTCCTATGCGCAGTCCGGCCGCGGCACCGCCAACTTTGCCGGGCACAATTTCACCTTCTACATCGTGGATGGCACGCGCGTGAAATGCATGGGAACGGATTTCCCCGCGGCGTATGTGGGCGACGCCCAGGCGCAGCAGAATATGACCTTCAGCGCCACATCGCTGAACGGCAGCTTTGCGTTCCTGATGGGCGGCTCGAGCACGAGCGGGCCGCTGGCCACCGCCGGGCGTTTCACCGCGGACGGCGGCGGCAACCTGACCTCGGTCGTTCTCGATGAGAACAACAATGGCCTGCGCACTTCTCTGCCGACTTCGGGAGGCACGGTCACCGGAAGCTATACGGTGGACGCCAACGGCTTGGGCGGCGGCACGGCCACGTGGACCGACTCCAGCGCCGGAACCTTTTCCTTTATTTTTTATCTGCTTTCGCCGGCGCAGGCCGTCTTCCAGGAAACCGACTCCCAGATCACCAGCGACGGCTCATTCCTGGGGCAAACGTCCAGCCCGATCACCTCCGCCGCACTGGCGGGGAATTACGCCTTCGTGTGGAGCGGCGTGCGCAGCGACGAGGAGGACTTCACCGGGCAGTTGAAGCTGACATCCGCCTCCGGCAGCAATGCCAGCGGCACACTGGACGCCAACGAGTTCGCTACGGGGAAGCAGTTCTTCAATTTTCCAATTGCCGGAACACTGGCCCTCGGCTCCAACCCGGCCGGCAGGAACACTTTCACGGTGACCACGAACGCGCCGCCTAATCCTCCCGCGACGTTCAACTTCGCGGCCTACGTCGTGGATGCGAATACCGTGTTCCTGGTGGGTGTGGATGGCAATCGCGTCATCGTGGGCGCGAACGCGCGCCAGCCCTGAGCGCGATACATGAGGGAATCGAGCCGCCCGGGCCAGTCAGGCCGGGTGGTTTTCGCCGGCGAGCAGCTTTTCCACTCGCGCCACGTCTTCCGGCACGTCCACGCTCACCGAGTCCGTAGGCACTTCCGCCACGCGGATCTTCCAGCCGTTCTCCATCCAACGCAACTGTTCCAGTTGCTCGACTCGCTCCAGATCGCCCTGCGGCAGGGTAGGGAACTCGAGCAAGGCCGCGCGCTGGAAAACGTACAGTCCAAGATGCTTCAGGTGCCGTGCGTGCACGCGGTGCTGTTCGTCGCGCACCCAGGGAATCGGCGCGCGCGAAAAATAGAGGGCGTTGCCGTCGAAATCCAGCACCGTCTTCACCACGTTGGGGTCCATGATGTCGGCCGCCACTTTCACCGGCGTGGCCACCGTGGCGATGGCCGCGGCCGGCTCTTCCAGCAGCGCCGCCACCGCCGCATCCACCGAAGCGGGGTCCAGCAGTGGCTCGTCCCCCTGCACGTTCACAAAGACGTCGCCCTCCACGTGCGCCGCGACCTCCGCGATGCGCTCCGTCCCGGAGCGGTGATCCGCGCGGGTCATCCGCGCCTCCCCGCCGAAATCCTCCACCGCTTTCCGGATGCGCTCGTCGTCGGTGGCCACAATCACCCGGGAGACCCGCTGCGCCAGCCGCGCCCGCTCCCACACCCGCTGGATCATCGGCTTGCCCGCCAGCGCCACCAGCGGCTTGCCGGGCAGCCGCAGCGCCGCGTACCGCGCCGGAATCACCACCACTACCCGGGGACTGTCCATAAGCAACGCCGCTCCACTCGCTTTTTTCCCGCGCCAGCGCCGATGCTAACACACTCCGAAGTCCGCCTGCGGGGATGGCCTTGCTTCCTTCGGGACGAATGGTAGAATTATATTGTTGCGCTGGTCTGCGCACGTGTCTCGGTGCGGAGACCGTGGGGGAGTCATGAGACGTTGCGCGGCCTTGCTCCGCGGCACCTCGTTCTTGACGAGCCTTCTCCTGCTCGCCTGCCTCGCCCTGCTTCCCGCGCAAGCCCAGCAGGGCCCCGTGTCCGGCGACCTGAAAAAGGACACCCCCGGAATTGCCCTCAAGCCCGGCCAAGCCCTCAAAATCGACGTGGACCTGGCCCTGGTCAATGTCACCGTTACCGATCCCTACAGCCGCCTGGTCACCGGCCTGGAAGCGGAGAATTTCCGGGTCTTCGAAGACAACGTCGAGCAGGAGATCGTGCATTTCTCCTCCGAGGATGTGCCCATTTCCATCGGGGTGATCTTCGACCTCAGCGGCAGCATGGCCAACAAGGTGGCCAAGTCCCGCGAGGCCGCCATCCAGTTTTTCAAGACCGCCAATCCCCGCGATGAATTCTTTCTGGTCAGCTTCAACGAGCGCGCCGAGCTCACCAGCGTCTTCACCAACAGCATCGAAGACCTCCAGTCACGCATGATGTTCACCGCCACCAAAGGCCGCACCGCTCTTCTCGACGCCATCTATCTCGGCCTCAGCGAGGTGAGGGGTGCACATAACGCCAAGCGGGCCTTGCTCATCATCTCCGATGGAGGCGATAATCATAGTAGGTACAGCGAGAGCGATATCAAGCGCCTGGTCAAGGAATCCGATTGCCAGCTCTACGCGATCGGGGTCTATGACCCGCTCGGGTATCGTGGCCGGACGCCGGAAGAGTTGAACGGGCCCTCGCTGCTCTCGGAAGTCACGGACATGAGCGGAGGCCGCGTTTTTGCGGTCGAGAATCTGAACGAGCTTCCGGATATCGCCGCCAAGATCGGAATGGAGCTGCGCAACCAATATGTTCTGGGATATCGGCCGAGCAACAAAGTTCACGACGCGCGCTGGCGCAAGATCAAGGTCAAGCTGCGGGCCCTCCGCGGGCTTCCGCCCCTTAACGTCTTCGCCAGGACCGGATACTACGCGCCCAGCCACTGAGCGCTCGTTCCACCGCAGCGCTTTGTTCCTTTTTCTCGCGCCGCTAGTGGCGCTGCTGTTCTCTGCCGTCTCGGCCAGCGCGCAGCTTCCCGTCTCCCCGTCCGCGCCGCCTCCCCCGCCAGGGCAGGGCGCTGCCGCTCCTGCGCCCGGGCAGAAGCAGGAAGGCTACAGCATCCGCCGCACCGTCAACCTGGTGGTGCTGCACACCTCGGTGCTCGACGACCGCGGCCGCTTCGTGGACGGCTTGAAGGAGGAGAATTTCCGGGTCCTCGAGGACAAGGTTCAGCAGAAGCTTTCGGTCTTCAAGCGCGAGGATATTCCCGTCAGCATGGGCCTGGTCATCGACAATAGCGGGAGCATGCGCGACAAGCGCCCCCGCGTGAACGAAGCCGCCGTCACTCTCGTGCAGACCAGCAACCCCGAGGACGAAGCCTTCGTCGTCAACTTCAACGACGATTTCTATCTGGACCTCGACAAGGACTTCACCAGCAGCATCCCCGACCTCAAGGAGGCCCTCGAGCGCATCGATTCCCGCGGCAGCACCGCCCTGTACGACGCCCTCATCGGCTCGCTCGACCACCTCAAGAAGGGCAGCAAGGACAAGAAGGTCCTGCTCGTGGTCACCGACGGCGAAGACAACGCCAGCCGCAACTCCCTGGAAAAGACCGTCCACGAAATCCAGCAGACGGACGTGGTCATCTACACCATCGGCCTGCTCAGCCAGGAGAGCAAAAAAAATGCCAAGCGCGCCCGCAAGGCCCTCAAGGAGATCGCCGAGGCTTCCGGCGGCCTGGCCTTCTTCCCGGAAGACGTCGCCGACGTCCACCACATTTGCGAGGACGTGGCCCACGACATCCGCAACCAGTACACCCTGGCCTACTACCCCAGCAATGCCAAGCGCGACGGCACCTTCCGCGCCGTGCAGGTGGAAGTGCTTCCCCCGCGCGGCCACGGCAAGCTCAGCGCACGCACCCGCAACGGCTACTATGCTCCCGGCGGCTCGGCCTCCGGCGGCAGCGCCTCCTCCGGCAGCCCCGCTGTGGGCAGCTCCGGCAACTAGTCCACTTTTGTAGTCCCTGGTCCGCAGGGGCGCGGCATGCTTTGCCCCGGCGCGCCGGGGTCGTGTTCGCTCACGCCCGCTTTTCGCTTCCCAGCTCCCCCAGAAAACTCACTCCGTGCGCGATCGTCCCCCCGAAATTTTCCGCCACGCTCTGGCCCATGTCCGCCAGCGTCGCCCGCGTTCCCAGCGCCGCCCCGCCCGCCACCCCGGGCGAATAGGCCAGGATGGGCACATACTCCCGCGAATGGTCGGTGGTCTCCCAGCGCGGATCGGGGTCGCAGCCGTGGTCCGCGGTCAGCAGCAGCAGGTCCGAGCCGCGCAAGCCCTGCAGAAATCCGCCCAGCCAGAGGTCGAATTCCTCGAGGGCGCGCGCGAAGCCTTCGACATCCTTGCGGTGCCCGTAGAGCATGTCGAAATCCACCAGGTTGCAGAAGACCAGCCCCGCCGGGCGTTCCCGCAGCGCCGCTCCCAGCTTTTCCATCCCGTCGGCGTTGCTCGCTGTCGCGGCGTAGTCGTCCACCCCGCGCCCGTTATAGATGTCGTGGATCTTGCCCACCCCGAAGACCGCCACGCCGCGTTCCGCCAGCACGTCCAGCAGCATCGGCCGCGGCGGGTCCACGGCGTAGTCGTGCCGCCGCGCCGTGCGCGCATACGCCCCGCTCGTGCCGCTGAACGGCCGCGCGATCACCCGCCCCACGCGGTGCGGCCCGTCCAGCAGCTTCCGCGCGATCTCGCACATGCGGTACAGCTCGGCCACGGGGATCACCTCCTCGTGCGCCGCGATCTGAAATACGCTGTCCCCCGACGTGTACACGATCGGAAAGCCCGTGCGCACGTGCTCGTTCCCCAGTTCCTTGAGGATCTCCGTGCCCGAGGCCGGCTTGTTCCCGATCGTTTTCCGCCCGATCTGCCGCTCGAACTCCGCGATCAGCTCGCGCGGGAAGCCCTGCGGATAGACCGGAAACGCCTGCTCCAGCCACACCCCGGCCATCTCCCAGTGTCCCGTGGTCGTGTCTTTTCCCGGGGAATGCGTGGCGCCCTTGCCGAAGGCCGCCGTCGGCTTGCTGGCCGGCGCCAGGTGCGCCAGCGGCGCGATATTTCCGAGGCCCATGCGCAGCAGATGCGGCAGCGCCAGCGGCCGCGATTCCGCGATGTGCCCGAGCGTGCTGCGCCCTGTGTCTCCGTATTCGCCCGCGTCCGGCAGCGGACCGATCCCCGCGCTGTCCAGCACGATCCAGAAGATGCGCTCGAATTTCGCCATGGCCTGCTGCTCCGCTTCCGCCCCCATCCGGCCTTAAATTCACTCTAGCACACCGCCCTGCGCCGTGTTCCCGGCGCCTCGCCCGCGCCTCTCCGGAAGCCGCGCGCCGCCACTCGCAGTGTGCTAGCGTATAAGTGCGATGCTGAGCCTCCTGCTTATCTTCGCTGTCGTCTTCCTCCTGAATGTGATCCCTGCTTTTGCGCCCCCCACGTGGATGGCTATGTCCTACATCGGGATCAAATATCCCGCCATCAACCCTTTTGCCGTGGCCCTCGCGGGCGCCACGGCGGCCACCCTCGGCCGCTTGACCCTGGCCTTGTTCTCCCGCCTGCTCATCCGCCAGAAGCTGCTCAGCGTCGCCACCCGCGAAAACGTCGACTCCATCCGCCTGGCCCTCGAGGGCCGCAAACACGTTACCCTGGGCCTCTTCCTCTTCTATGCCTTCAGCCCCCTGCCCACCAACAACCTCTTCATCGCCTACGGTCTCACCCGCTTCGGCTGGCGCTTCATTGCCGTGCCCTTCTTCTGCGGCCGCCTGGTTAGCTACACCTTCTGGAACGCTACCGCCGCCAGCGCCGTGCGCAAGCTCAACATGGATGCGCTGGTCACCGGCTCCTACTTCGGCGTCTATTTCATCGTTACCCAGACCTTTCTCCTCTTTCTCGTCTACGCCTTCATCCGCATCGACTGGCGCGTCCTCGCCACCGAGAAAAAATTCCGCTGGCGCCCCCGGCAGAATGGGCGGCCCGGCCAGCCAGGAACGTGAAACATTTCGCGCGCGGTCTGCGTATCTCCTGAGCAAGAGGGGGTGTGCCATGGCACAAAGTGACGGTCTGCAGCGCCGGTCCATCGGTGGCGCCATTTTTCTCATCGCGCTCGGTCTGCTCTTCCTGTTCTTCAATCTGCGCCCGGAGGCCAATCCCTGGCCGGTGGTCTCCCGCTACTGGCCCCTGCTCCTGGTCTTCCTCGGCCTGGGCAAGCTATGGGATTACGTCTGGCTGTGCCGGCATCCCGGCGCCGCGTCCGGCCCGCGCATTTCCGGCGCTTCCGTGGCCCTGATCCTGCTCCTCATCCTCTTTGGCGCAGCCGTGGTCCGCGGCAAATACGCCGCCGCACCCGGATTCGACGCGCATAGCGTGCATGACGTGAAGGCCCTCGAGCGCCAGGGCGCGCAATCCCTCCGCGCCGAGATCGAGATGCCCGCGGGCCAGTTGCGCTTGAGCGGCGGCTCCAGCCGCCTCCTGGACGCCGATTTCCGCTACACCGCAAACCAGGGCGCCCCGCGCGTGGACTACAGCGTCTCCAATGGCGCCGGCGACCTGCGCATCCGCCAGCACGGCGAGAGCGTGCACTTCGGCCGCACCGAAAATGACTGGGATCTGCGCCTCGGCAATGACGTTCCGCTCGACCTCCGCCTGCACATGGGCGCCGGCAGCGGCGACCTGCGCCTCCGCGACGTTCCCCTCACCCGTCTCAGCGTGGAGATGGGCGCCGGGGAATTGCACGCCGACCTGACCGGCGCGCGCCAGAACGATCTGCAGGCCGAGATTCACGGCGGCGTCGGCGAAGCCACCATCCGCCTCCCCAGGAACGTCGGCGTCATCGTCCACGCCTCCGGCGGTCTCGGCTCCATTGACGCCCACGGTCTCAAGAAGGACGGCGGCGCCTACGTCAACGACGCCTACGGCAAATCTCCCGTCACCCTCAAACTCACGGTCGAAGGCGGCATCGGCCAGATCAACCTCGAACTCGAGCCCTAATCCGTCTTCAGCGGGCATTTGCCCGCTTTCGTGCACAGCCGTATAATTAGCGGTTTAGACAGCGCGCGCGAAGCGCTCTGTCTGGACACCCCTTTGGCCACCCACGAACTCACGCCCGTCGCGGCCGAACAGGAAGCCATCCGCATCCGCGGCGCCCGCGTCCACAATCTCAAGAACGTCTCCGTGGATATCCCCCACAACGCCATCACCGTCGTCACCGGCGTCTCCGGTTCCGGTAAGTCCAGCCTGGCCTTCGACACCGTCTACGCCGAAGGCCAGCGCCGCTACGTCGAATCCCTCTCCGCCTACGCTCGCCAATTCCTCGAGCGCATGGAAAAGCCCGACGTGGACGAGATTTCCGGCATCGCCCCGGCCGTAGCCATTCGCCAGAAGACCACCACCCGCAATCCCCGCTCCACCGTGGCCACCGCCACCGAAATTTACGACTACCTGCGCCTGCTCTTCGCCCGTTGCGGCACAACTTTCTGCACCCAGTGCGGCGTGCAGGTGCGCCGCGACGCCCCCGAGGACATCGCCAACCGCGTCCTCGCGCTCGCTCCCGGCCGCCGCTTCTACGTTCTCTATCCGCTGCGCTTCGCCGCGCCCCCCACCGGCCGCATCTCCGCGAAAAAGCGCGCCGCCGCGGCCCAGGAAGCCGTGCGCCAGGCCCTCCTCGACCTGCAGAAGCGCGGCTTCAACCGCCTCTACCAGGACGGCCGCGTCCACGAGTTCGCCACTCCGGAGACGCTCCTCGACGTCAACTTCTCCCAGCCCGTCTTCGCCCTCGTCGACCGTCTCGCCGTCAATCCCGCTTCCCGCTCCCGCCTCGTGGACTCCATCGAGATCTGCTACCGCGAAGGCCACGGCGAAGCCATCCTCGAATTCGTACCCGACTCCGCCGGCCATCCCGCCGAGCGTATCGTTTTCAACGAGCGCTTCGAGTGCAAATCCTGCGGCATCGTCTATCAGGTGCCCGAGCCGCGGCTCTTCTCCTTCAACAATCCCTACGGCGCCTGCCCCCGCTGCCAGGGTTTCGGCAACACCGTGGACTTCGACCTCAACCTCGTCGTCCCCGATCCCGGCAAGTCCATTGACGACGGCGCCGTCGAGCCCTGGACCAAGCCCCGCTACCGCGCCCTCCTCGCCGACGCCAAGCGCTGGCTCCGCGCCCGCGGCATCCCCACCTACCTCCCCTGGCGCCAGCTCACCGCCGAACAGCGCCGCTTGGTCCTCGAAGGCGATCCGAAAAACGATTTCCCCGGCGTGAAAGGCCTCTTCGCGCTCCTCGAGCGCAAAAAATACAAGCTCCACGTGCGCGTCTTCCTCAGCCGCTACCGCGGCTACGCCACCTGCCTGGAGTGCTCCGGCACCCGCCTGCGTCCCGAGGCCCGCGCCGTCCGCGTCGCCGGCAAGTCCATCACCGAGGTCTGTAAGCTCACCGTGAAGGAAGCCCGCGCCTTCTTCGCCGCCCTGGCCCTCAGCGCCGAGCAGGCCAAAATCGCCGAACGCATTCTCGAGGAGATCCGCACCCGCCTGCAGTTCCTCGACGAAGTCGGCCTCGACTACCTCAACCTCGACCGCCTCACCTCCACGCTCTCCGGCGGCGAATCGCAGCGCATCCAGTTGGCCACCTCCCTCGGCTCGCATCTGGTCGGCGCGCTCTATGTTCTCGACGAGCCCTCCATCGGCCTGCACCCGCGCGACACCCAGCGCCTCATTGACATCCTCAAATCCCTGCGCGATCTCGGCAACACCGTCCTCCTCGTCGAGCACGATCCCGACACCATCCGCTCCGCCGACTGCATCCTGGACCTCGGCCCCGGCGCCGGCGAGCTCGGCGGACGCCTGCTCTTCGCCGGCGGCTACCCCGCGCTCCTCCAGGACCCCAAGTCCCTCACCGGACGCTATCTCAACGGCGAACTGCGCATCTCCATCCCCGTCAACCGCCACAAGCCCGCGGGAAAATTCCTGCGCCTCTTCGGCGCGCATCTCCACAACCTGCGCAACGTGGATTTCGCCCTGCCCCTGCAGACCCTCACCGTCGTCACCGGCGTCTCCGGCTCCGGAAAATCCACCCTCGTGCACGACGTGCTCTACAAGGCCCTGCAGGCCAAGCGCAGCGGCGGCAGCAGCAAGGAATTCTGCGAGCGCATCGAAGGCGACCAGCACCTCCAGGACCTGGTCATCGTGGACCAGTCGCCCATCGGCCGCACCCCGCGCTCCAATCCCGCCACCTATCTGAAAGCCTTCGACGCCGTCCGCGAAGTCTTCGCCGAAACTCCGGACGCCAAGCGCCGCGGCTATTCCGCCGGCCATTTCTCCTTCAACGTTCCCGGCGGCCGTTGCGAAACCTGCCAGGGCGACGGCACCGTCACCGTCGAGATGCAGTTTCTCGCCGACGTCGAGCTCGTCTGCGAGGACTGCCGCGGCACGCGCTTCAAGACCGGCGTCCTCGACGTCCGCTACCACGGCAAGAACATCCACGAGGTCCTGCAGATGACCGTCCGCGAGGCCCTGGCCTTCTTCGCCAGCGTGCCCCGCGTCACCTCCAAACTCAAAATCCTCCACGAAATCGGCCTCGGCTACCTCCGCCTCGGACAGTCCGCCACCACCCTTTCCGGCGGCGAAGCCCAGCGCCTGAAGCTCGCCGCGCACCTCGCCCGCACCGAAAACCAGGGCATCCTCTATATCCTCGACGAGCCCACCACCGGCCTGCACTTCGACGACATCCAGAAGCTCCTCGCCGCCTTTCGCAAGCTCCTCGAGAGCGGCGCCTCGCTCCTGGTCATCGAGCACAACCTCGACGTCATCAAGTGCGCCGACTGGCTCGTGGACCTCGGCCCCGAGGGCGGCGACCTGGGCGGCCGCATCATCGCCACCGGAACCCCCGAGCAGGTCGCGCGCAACGCGCAGTCGCACACCGGCCGCTTCCTGGCGCGCGTGCTGCAGGCCAGCGGCCAGGCAAAACAAGCGCCCGGCGGCGCATCCAATCCCGGGGACAAGGCCGGCAACGGCCGCGGAAAATAATGAACGCCGCACGCCTCCTCAGCGTCTCGCTCCTCGCGCTCCTTTCCGGCGCGGCGGGCTCCCGCGCGCAGGCCCCCGCGCCGCGCCAGCCCCGCCCGGCGACCACGCAGAAACTCCGCAACCCCCTCAACGACCTCCTCGACGAGGCCCAGCGCGCCATCGACCGCCAGGACTTCGCGGCCGCGCTGCCTCCGCTGCAGCAAGTCGTCGCCCAGCAGCCCGAATTTGCCTACGGCCATTTTCAGCTTGCCTACGTTTTCACCGCGCTGCAGCGCTGGGACGACGCGCGCGCCGCCTACCAGCGCGCCCTCGCGCTCGACCCCAAGCTCGCCGAAGCCCACCTCAACCTCGGCCTGCTCCTCCTGGACCGCGACCCCGCCGCGGCCGTCGCTCCGCTCCGCAAAGCCGTCGAGCTGCTTCCCGCGCAGAGCCGCCCGCGCTTCCTCCTGGGCCTGGCCCTCGAGCGCACCGGCGATCTGCCCGCTGCGGTGGAAGCGCTGCAAGGCGCCGCTAAACTTGACCCGCGCGATTTCGAGACCCATCTGGCCCTCGCCAGCGTCCTCCTCCGCGCCGATCAGTTCGCTCCCGCGGAAGCAAACTTCCGCGAAGCCCTGGCCCTCCAGCCGGACTCCGCTCCGGCGCGCCTGGGCCTCGCGCACGCTCTCGACGCCCAGCGGAAACCGGAAGCCGTCGAGGCCTACCGCAGCTATCTCCAGCTCCAGCCCGCCGACCGCGAAGCCCGCGCCCAAGTTTTGCGTTTTCTCTTCGAGCAGAAGGAATATGACGCCGCGCTGGCGGAGCTCGATCGCATGGACGCCGCGCAGCCCCCGGACGTCCTCCTCCTGCGCCTCCGCGCCGACATCCGGATCGCGCAATCCCGCTGGGACGAGGCCGTCGCCACCCTGCAGCGCGCCATCGCTCTCGCTCCCGAGCAGCGCGACCTCCGCGCCGGCCTCGGCCGCGTCTATCTCCAGAAGCGCGATTTTCCCGCCGCCGAGCGCGAACTCCTGGCCGTCCTGCGCGCGGACCCCGGCGATTCCGCGGCGTGGAAGGACCTCAGCTCCGCCTATTATCTCCAGGGCAATTGCCCCGCGGCTCTGGCGGCCCTCGACGAACTCGCCCGCCGCCAGGCCCTGAATTCCGGCGCGTGGTTTGTCCGCGCCACCTGCTACGATAAACTCCGGAAGACGCCCGAGGCCATCGAGGCCTATCAGAAGTTTCTGAGCCTCGACAATGGGCAGAACTCCAATCAGGACTGGCAGGCGCAGCAACGCATCGCGGTACTGCGCCACATGCTCGAGAAGAAGCGCTGACTCCATGACCTCGCGAAGCCCATTTGCGGCCGTGGTTTTCTCCTGGCTGGCGCTGGCTGGCGGCGCGGGCGCCGCGCAGCAGGCCGCTCCCGCGGCCAGGATCGCGGAGCTGCAGGCCCGCTTTGACCGCGAGAGCAATTCCGGGCGCAAGGCCAAGCTCCTGGAAAAACTCGGCGACGCCCAGTTTGCCGAATCCCGCCGCGCCGGCAGGGAAGGGGATTACCAGGCGGTCGGCCTGCTCCTGGAAAAGTACCGCGATAACGTGCGCACGGCTTTCGCCGCCGTGCGCCGCCGGCATCCCCAGGCGGAGAAAGAATCCGGCGAATATAAGAGGATCGAAGTGCACGTGCGCAGCGGCCTGCGCGAGCTGGACGAGACTCTTCTCGTGGCCCCGCCGCAATACCGGCCGCCGCTGCAGATCGTGCGCGACGATCTGCAACAGATCGAGGAGGAATTGCTGCGTCTGTTGTTTCCGCGGCGGCCGGGCGAACAGCCCGCACCGCAGAAACCTCCCGCGCCGTGAGGCTGCTATGATCCGTATGCGAACCCTGGCTCTCTCTGTTTTCCTGGGAATCTTCTTTCCCCTGCTGGGCGCCGCCGCGCCGCAGCAAGTTGACCGCTTTGCGGTCACACAAAACAAGGACTACCTCTCCGCCATCGAAGCCGACAAGATCCGCGACGCCGAAACCCCCAACGAGCGCATCAAGCTCTTTCTCTCTTTCGCCGGCGACCGCCTGAAAAAATTTCAGTACGAGCTCGCCCACCCCTCGCCCTACCGTCATCCGGAAATCCTCAACGCCCTGCTGAATTCCTACGTCAGTTGCGTGGACGACGCCGCCGACCTCATCCAGCTCGGCAAGGAGAAGCAGGAAAATATCCGGCAGGGAATTGACCTGATGATCGCGCGCTCCAAGGAGTTCCTGGCCACTCTCGAGCAGTTGGCCGCGAGCGGCGCCGAGCGCGAACTCTACAAGGACAATCTCGACGACGCCATCGAAGGCACCCGGGACGCCCTCAGCGACGCCGAAAAAGCCAAGAAAGAAGTAGCGCCTCCGCCGGTGCGCCGCAGGAATCAGCCGTGAAACAGCGCAAGCGCTCGCAGCTCATGCCCGGCGGGGACGCCCTCTGCCTGCGCCTCTACACCCGTCTCGGCTGCGACGGCCGCCCCCCGCGCTTCCGCCTCGAGTTCTATCCTTATTCCAGCCTGGTCCTCACCATTCGCCGCCGCGAGGATACGGTCCTCGTGCGCTTCTCCGATCTCCTGGCCCGCGCCCCGCGCGCGGTCCTCGAAGGCGCTGCGGCCCTCCTGCTCGCCCGCCTCTACCGCAAGCGGCCCCCCGCTTCGCTCATCGCCCCGTATCTCGATTACGCCCGCTCCGGCCGCACCCGCGACCGCATGCACCGCATGCGCCGCCAGCGCGTCGTGCCCCGCGCCGTTCATCCCCGCGGTCTGGTCTTCGACCTCGAGGCCATCTTCGAACGCCTCAACCGCGAATACTTTTCCGCGGCCCTCGCCCGCCCGCATCTCGGCTGGAGCACCCGCTCCTGGCGCCGCCAATTCGGCTGCTACGACCCCGGCCCCAACCAGATCCTCCTCAATCGCCGCCTCGACCGCCCCGGCGTCCCCGCATGTGCCGTCGAATACGTCCTTTACCACGAAATGCTCCACGTGAAACATCCCACCCGCCGCGCCGGCTGCAGCCTCGTCTCCCACTCCCCCGCCTTCCGTGCCGAAGAAAAACTTTTTCCCGCCTACGCCCGCGCCCGCCGTTTCCTCGACCGCCTCTAGCCCGCCTTTTTCTCAATCGTCACTTTGCAGAGGCGGGACTTGTCCTGGACAACAGTCGGGGCTCTGCCCGCTGCAGCATGAGCAACCCTCGTCTCATGATGTCACTCCAAGAGTCCGCTCTTCGCTGTCTCGATCCGCGCAGGAAGTAGTGATACGTATCACAGTATTTGCTTCAGTTTCATGAGACAAAGTGATGGAGCGGGAGACGTGCTCCTTGTAAGTGGGGAAGTTGCCTCGGTTCTGTAGGGATTTGCTGAAGCCGCGAGACCTCCATGAAAACCTTGCATCGGACGATTCCCATTTTCTTGCTGTCGCTGGTGGCCCTGGCGATGGTTGGAATCGTGCTCACCAGATACTGGGTCACCGGCCCGCAGCAGCAGACTGCGGCCAAGGCCGCGCTGAACGACCGGCCGGGTCTTGTGGACGAGCAGCCGCTGGTGACCGCGCAAAGGCTGGCGGCGCTTGCCGTGACCTCGGAAGAAATGGACTTCGCGCATGAGGCCGTGCGCGTGGCGGATCATGAAGTGGATCTGACCTTCACCTCCGCGCTTCGGAATTTGACTTTACATCCTCCTCCCCTGACTCCGGCAGCGCGCACGATTTTGACGCGCGTCGAGGAAATCCAGGACCGCGTGAAAGCGGAACAGTCTGACGTGGCCCGCCTGGAGCAGCTTCTGGCCAAGGCGAAAGCGGACCAAAGGGAAGCGCTCGAACAGGAGCTGCAACTCGAACAAGCGGTCCTGGAGGTCGACCAGGAGGACCTCGATGCTGCCCGGCAGGAACTCATCCGCGCCGGAGGTGATCCGCGGAGCATCATTCAACGCTTGATGGAACAGCACGAGGCATGGCACCAGCGTCAGGAGGGTCCTGCCGCCGGCGGTCTTGCTCCCGGAAACGCGCAGGTAAAGACCATAGAACCCGAGTCTCGCAGCGTCATCGCGCAATTCCGCGTTTGGCGGCAACTGTCGGCAAAACAACGGGAACTGGCGCGGGCCGTGGAAGAAGTGAAGCTGCGCTCGGCGGAGCTGACCGGAAAACATCAAGCGTTCGAACGCGCAGCCGCAGGGGAAGGGGCGCCGGATACCGGCCAGCAGGCACCCGGCGCTCCTCAAGCGGGTGACGCGGCAAGAACCAAGGAGCCGGACTCCTCGGATATTTTTTCCACCTTGAAGCGCGCCGCGGCGGAACAGAAGAGCCTGGCGGAGCTGGACAAACGGGTTCAGGATCTCCAGCAACTCGAGAACATTTATGGGAAGTGGAGCGGCTTGGTCCAAGCCCAGGAGCGCGTCTATGTGACCGGACTGCTCGAGTCGGCGCTCTGGATACTCGCCGCCCTTCTCCTGGTGTTTTTAGCGGATCCCTTGCTGCGGGCCATACTTTCCCGGGCCGCTCTGGAAAAAAAACGCCTGCTTACCATCCGCACCATAGCGCGTTTCGCCACGCAGGCCGTCGGAATCGCCTTGATTTTGCTGGTGTTTTTCGGGCCGCCAAATCAGTTGGCGACGGTCGTCGCTCTTGCCGGTGCGGGCTTGACCGTGGCTCTCAAGGATTTCATTATCGGCTTCTTCGGCTGGTTCGCACTCATGGGACGCAATGGCATCCGCCCGGGCGACTGGGTGGAAATTAGCGGCATCGGCGGCGAAGTGCTGGAGGTCGGCCTGCTCCACACGGTCCTCTTGGAAACCGGAAATTGGGCCGACGCCTCCCACCCCACCGGCCGCAAGGTGACCTTCTCAAACAGCTTTGCCATCGAAGGCCACTACTTCAATTTTTCAACCTCCGGGCAGTGGCTTTGGGACGAGATTCAGGTGCCTATCCCTCCGGGCGCCGATCCCTATTCCCTTGCCGAAGCCATTCAGAAAAGTGTCGCCGAGGAGACCCTGTCCAATGTGCGGCTGGCCGAGCAGGAATGGCAGCGTGTGGTGCCGGCCCCCGCCGGACGCGCTTTTTCGGCAGCGCCGGCGATCAGCGTGCGGCCCACAACCCTCGGTGTGAATGTGATCGTCCGCTACATCACGCGCGCCCAGGAACGCCATGAAGTTCGATCGCGCCTCTATCACGAAATCGTGGAACTCCTCCGTAGCAGGCAAATTCCGCAAACCCAGCCTCCCAGCGAGGCTGCGGCCTCCCTGCGTATTGCTCGCTGACCGGATGCGGCCTCCTGGACATGGCGTAATCGCCGGTGATCGCTCGTGCCGCGTGTTGCGTTCCGCAAAGCGCGCGGTTACTTGCTGCGGGAAAATTCCACAAAATCGCGGCCCATGTACAGCCGGTACGTGCCAGCCGCTGCGGCGCTCGCCACCTGGAGAGGCACCGGCCGCTTCATCTCCGCATCCTTCGAGGAAGCAACCTGCAACACGTCGTGCGCACCGAGGTCCATCGCCACAAACTTGCCGTCCTTCAGGAAGCCAAAACCGTAGGCGCCAGTCGGCAGCTTCTGTCCGCCGATGACCAGCGCCACCTCGCTGATCAGATAGCCCTGCAATTTCTCGCGAATTCCGCTGGCATAACCGGAAGCGTCCACCACCCCCGCCAGGGTGTAGGCGTCATCGCTAAAACGGACTCCCCCGGAGTTGCGCAACTGGACGGACGTGACCTGCCCATGGAAGAAGATTTTTTCGGGAAAGAGTTTTGCGCCAATGTCGTTGGCCTTGAGGATGGCATCGCTCGCCGCAGGAGCGGCGCCGGCAAACGGAATCTGCAGCAACAAAGCAAGAAGCAGCAGCAGGGCGAACCCGGTCAAAAGTTTCACGCGAGTCATTCTGTAATCTCCCTTCGATTGGCATCCGGTTTCAAATCACGTCCAAACTTCCGAGGCGGCACCATTCACCGGGAATTTCCATTTCGGCCTCCCGGTGGCCGTGAGTTTACACCCATTGCCGGCAACCGCACACTTGTAACCTTTGGACCGTTTCGGCGTATTCTCATCAAGGTGCTTTGCGGCTCATGTTTCAAGCGGGAGATCATCCCTTGCGCTTCGACTGGACGCTCGCTCCGTTCTACGCCGTGATCTTCTGCTGGTGCGCTTTCGCCGCCATATTCCTGTTCCGCAAACGCCCACCCGCCCTGCCGGAAAGCGTCCGCGACCGCCGCGCTCTCTGGCCCATCGCCCTCCAGGCCCTCGCCTACGCCGCCGTCTGGGCCCTGCACCGCCATCCCGCGTCGCCCCTGTTCACGCCGGCCTGGACTCCTTTCTTCGGCATCCTGGCCGTCCTGTTGGCGGCGTCTTCCGTCGGCCTGGTCCTGGTCAGTGTGCGCACGCTCGGCGGACAGTGGGCCATCGCGGCGCGCCTCATCGAGGGCCATCAGCTCATCACCGCGGGCCCCTACCGTTTCGTTCGCAATCCCATCTATACGGGCATGCTCGGCATGCTCATCGCCACGGGCCTCGTGGCCGGTCACTGGCTGGGCCTGCTCCTGGGCTGCGTCCTCTTTCTCGTCGGCACCATCTGGCGTGTGCGCTTGGAAGAGCAGTTGCTGCGCGCCAGATTTGGCCCGCAATTCGAGCACTATCGCGCCAAAGTTCCGGCCCTCATTCCCGGCGTGTGGTAGCCCCCGACCGCGGCGAGTTGACAGCCCCGCAGTCCTTCTATACCGTGCCCGCATGTCATCCAGGAAACCGCTCGCTTCGGCGCGCACCGCGGCGCGCAGCGGCGTGCTCATCGAACGCGCCGCCGATGTCCTCACCTTCACCTTGGACAATCCCGAGCGCGGCAACGAGGTCACCGGGCCGATGTTCGACGCCATGCTGGCCGAGCTGCGCTCCGAAGCCGCTCGCCCCGCCGCCCGGGTCCTGCGCATTCGCGCGCGCGGCAAGGTCTTCTGCACCGGACGCGAGCGCGCCGGCCGCGACGCCGCGGCCATCCGTCACGAAGTAACCCGCCTCATCGATCTCAAGCGCGCTCTCCGCGCCTCCCCCTTGATCTGCGTCGCGGAGGTCCAGGGTGACGCTCTCGGCTTCGGCTTCGGCCTGGCCATTGTTTGCGACTTCGTCCTCGTCGCCGAGCGCGCGGCCCTGGGTTTTCCCGAGATGCGCAACGCCCTCGCCCCAGCCGCCATCATGGCCTACCTCGGCGAGTACGCTCTGCCGCGCTTCGCCTTTCCCCTGGTCCTCTTCGGCGAGCCCATCGCCCCCCGGCACGCCCTGCAGATCGGCCTCATCTCGCAAGTCTGCCCCGCCAAACGTCTCGCCGCCGCCGCGGACGCCCTCGTCCGGCGCGTCCTGCGCCTGGACCCCGCGGCCACCCGCCGCTGCAAGGAATTTTTCCAGACCGCCCAGCAAAACTCCTTCGACCACAACTGCCACCTCGCCGTTGACGCCCTGACCGCCGGCAGCCTGGCCCTGCTCGCGAGGCCAGACTGAATTGTCTCTGCACGCCAATGCCGCCGCGCGTCTCGATCGCCTCCCGGCCTCTTCGTTCCATCGCCGCATCCTGGCGCTTATCGGCATCGGCATGTTCTTCGACGGCTTTGACGTCTACGTGGCCGCGACCGTCCTCGGCGCCACGCTCAAGAGCGGCTTCTCCACCCTCGCTCTGAACGCCCAGTTTGTCTCCGTCACTTTCCTGGGCATGATGCTGGGCTCCTTTCTCACCGGTTTCCTCGGCGACCGCTTCGGCCGCCGCTTCACCTATCAGGCCAATCTGGCCATCTTCGGCCTCGCCTCCCTCGCTTCCGCTTTCGCTCCTTCCATGCACGTGCTGATCCTGCTTCGCGGCATCATGGGACTGGGGCTGGGCGCCGAAATCGTCGTCGGTTTTTCCACGCTCACGGAGTTCGTTCCCCCGCAGGCCCGCGGCAGATGGTTGGGCGCCCTCTCCGTCACCGTGGTTTCCAGCTTGCCCATCTCCGCGCTGGCCGCCACGCTGATCATCCCGCGCTTCGGCTGGCGAACCATGTTCGTTCTCGGCGGCTTGGGCGCGCTCATCGTTTGGTACTTGCGCAAATCACTGCCGGAGTCGCCCCGCTGGCTCGAATCGGTCGGAAAACACGCGGAAGCCGATGCCATCCTGCAAGCCATCGAGCGCGAAGTCTCCCTCCAGCACGGCCCTCTTCCCCCGCCCGCGCCGTTCGCATCCGCTCCCCCTTCCCGGAGCCTCGCTTCGCTGCTCAGCCCCGTGCTTTTCCCGCGCATGCTCGTGGGCGCCGTTACCCTGATCGTCGCCAACACCCTGGTCTACGGTTTTGTGACCTGGCTGCCCACCTTCTTCGTCCGGGAAGGCCGCAGCATCGCCACATCCTTCGGCTATTCGCTCATCATGTCCATCGGCGCGCCGGTCGGCTCGTCCATTGGCGCTTTTACCGCGGATTCCTGGGGGCGCCGACCCACCATCATCGGCGCGTCCCTGCTCACCATCCTGCTCGGCGGCATCTATCCCTTCATCCGGGATCCGGTGCTGCTGCCGCTCGTGGGCTTCTTGCTGATGATCCCCATCTACGTTCTCGTCACGCTGCTCTTCGCCATTTACATCCCCGAACTCTTTCCCACCGAAGTTCGCTTGCGCGCCACCGGCATCTGCAACACCTTCGGCCGCGGCTCGACCATCGTCACGCCCTTCCTCGTCGTCGCCCTGCTCCGCTCCCACGGCGTCGGCGGCGTCCTCAGCATCATGATCGGCTTTCTGATCGTGCAGATTGTGGTTGTTTTTCTCTTTGGCATCGAGCCCAGGAAGCGCCGCCTCGAGGAGATGGACGCGCCGGCGCCCGTTGCTCCGCATCCCGCACAGGGGTGACGCCCATGAGAGTCGTAATCGTTGTGAAGAAGGCTTTGTGGCGCAGGAATTCGGAGTTTGTCCGGAATGCGGAGCGTTTCAGAAGGGCACGGCCTTGCAGTTTATGGCATGCCTGTTTTACGGCTGTCATTCTGAGGCCCCAGCGGTATAAAGCACCGGGACGGAGGAGGACGCGTCGTGCAGCCTTTTCCGCAAGCCGCTAGGGAAGCGGCTCCATTTCCCATTGTGTTCCGATCGATTTATCGGTGTCGTTGTTCACGATCACCAGATCGTTTTTGAATTTCTGGCCGGCAGCCCATTGCTTGAACTTTGACCCAGGAATCCACTGCCCGCCGACCAGCGTTGTCTTGGCCACGTTTTTGAAGGGTTTGCCTTCCCAGGCGATGCGCCCGACGATTGAGTTGTAGTCCGTTGTGCGGATCGCATCCCGAATCGCTCCCGGCGAATCAATATCCTTGGTGCGCTGGAGAACATCCAGCGCGACCTCGAACAAGGCATGCAGGAAACCGATCGGTTGCGTCCACTGCTTCTTCGCTTCATCCTCGTACGCCACGCATAACTCGACCGCGTTCTGTCCGCTGAGCCCCGACTTGAACGGGAAGCTGGGCGACCACCACACCTCGGTCGTCAAACCCGCCCCGCGCGCGCCCAGCGCTTCCACGGCGGTGGGGAAGAGAATGGCCTTGGCCATCGTCGCTATCTTTGGCTTGAAGCCCTGCTGCCCGGCCTGGCTCCAGAACGTTGCAAACGCCGGTGGCGGCAGCACCCCCGTAAGGATTTCCACCTTCGCTTCTTTGAACGCGCGGATCTGCGCGGAATAGTCGCTCGTCGCTAACTCGAACCGCCCGGGATCCACCAGCTTGTACTTCCCCTGCAATGCCCCGGGGAACCCAAACTTTGGGTCGGAATAGGCGCTCCCCTCGGCATCGTTCGGCCAAAGCGCTCCCACCACCTTATTCGTGGGGATGGCAGCCCACATGTTCGTGAACACCGCAATCAGGTCTTCCAGTCCCCAGAAGATAATGATACGTCCAATCGAATCCTGTTTCGGGTTTCCCGCCCCGCCCGTAGAAGTACGATTGCCACGGGCAATCCGTCGTGATGCACGGCACGCTGTTCCGTTCGCATTCCTCGCTCACCGGGATGACCGTTTCGCCCGTGCTGGACGCCAGCATCAGGTCCACCCGCTCCGGCTTGATCATCTCGGCGGCGGCCTCTGCGCCGCGCTTCCGGTTCGACTCGCTGTCCTTTTCGATGATCTGCACGGGGTGCCGCTTGCCGTTTATCACCAGCCCGCCGGCAACCAGCTTGCGTATTCCGGAGAGTATGTAATCGTTGCCCTCCCCGAAGCGTGCTAATGCCCCGGTGCGCGGGCCCACGAAACCGATCTTGATCACCCGCCCCGCCGCATCCGCGGGCTTGCCCAGCAATAGCCCGGGAGCGGCTATGGCCACCACCGCGGCGGCCGCTGAGTTCTGGATGAATCGCCGCCGCGCGGGATCCGTCAGATCATTCCCCGAGAGTTGCAGCTCAAGATCGGTGCGATCCTTCATAGTTCTCCTCCTCACAAGCAATCAGTTGCAAGAACCTCGGGCCACTCCACGACGCGCCCGGCGTGCTGCTTGCAGCCTGATGGAGAGCCGGTCTTAGGATTCAATATACGTAAGGAATCAGCGAACGGACCAAAACTCACAAAAAGGGCACTAACAGTTACTAACAAGACGCACACAAATCTCATCCTTCCCCAACCCTTCACCAGTCTTGCGGCCCTCCCTCCGCCCCATCGTTGGGCGCCGCGGTTTCTGTCCTGCTTCTCGATGCGTGACGGGTCTGCGCGAGTTTTGCGGCGACCCGCAGGGCCGCCATGTCTCCTGGCCCCGCGCAAATCCCGCGGAAAATGGGTTTGCCATGCGGAACGGCACACCGCGACCCGGCTCCTGCGATTTTTCCGCTAGCCGCAGGAGCGCCGGGCCCGGCCCTGTCGTAGAATGGTCATCCTTGCTTGCTCCGTCTGAACTCGGCCGTCTGCGCGTCGTCCTGGTGGCCGCGCGCAATCCTCTCAACATCGGCGCCGCCGCCCGCGCCATGAGCAACTTCGGCTTCCTCCGTCTGCGCGTGGTCCACCCCTACGACGTCGCCTTTCGCGAAGCCCGTTCCGCCGTCGGCGCCTCCGCGCTTCTCGCCACCGCCGAAGAGTTCAAAACCGTGGCCGAAGCCGTCGCCGATTGCTCCCTCGTCGTGGGCACCACCGCGCTCACCCGCCGCGAATTGCAGCATCCCCTCCGCCGCCTGGAAGACGGCGCGCGCCTCATCCGCAAGCAGCTCGCCTCCAGCCGCGTCGCTCTTTTGTTTGGTTCCGAGAAGGTGGGCCTCAGGAATGAAGATCTCAGCCACTGCCACTGGCTGCTGCGCATCCCGGCGCGCGCGGAGCATCCCTCGATGAACCTGGGCCAGGCGGTGGCCATCTGCCTCTACGAACTTGTGCGCCATTCCGGCGCCGCGCGCCAGCCCGCGCAAGAGCAGCCCGCAACGGCCGGCGAGCTCGAGCGCATCACCGCCTTGCTCCTGGACGCGCTGCGCTCCAGCGGCTACTTGTCCCCGCGCTCCGCGCCTTCCGCCGAGGAGAAGGTCCGCCGCCTCGTCCGCCGCCTCCATCTTCCCGCGCGTGACGCCGGCCTCTGGCTGGGCATGCTCCGCCAAATCGTCTGGAAAACCCGCTCCGGAAAATAGCCGGTTGCCGGCAGCCCTTCCCGCCGGCTCAGCGCAGGGTCTTTCTCAGGCGTGTGCCGGCCTTCTTCAGGTCGTGAGCCAGATTCTCGACCCGCTTCGACAACTGCGTCAGTTCTTCTCTGGCGACTTCTGCCGCCTTGGCCACCTTGTGGGCGGCGTGATCGGCCCGCCCCGCTGCGGTTCCGATTTTCACTGCTGCTGTTTCAAGTCGCGTTTTCCGTAACATGCTTCGTTCTCCTCATCGGACTCTCTTCCGGACTCGTGGCGTATTGGTTGGCGATCGTTCTTGGCGAAAACGGCCGGTATGAACGGGAAGGGAACCTCTATAAGGGGAACTCCTTTGCCCTCCTGGATTCAGTGACACACATCACAGAGTCCGGAGAACGAAGAGGATGCGGAGGCTTTCGCCCGGGAGAGCGGACTTCTTCTAGGCGAGCACTTCGGGAACTTCCAGTTGCCGGTTGCGAAAGGCGGCGTCAAAAGCCTTTAGGACCGCGGGATCGAAGTCTTTGCCCGATCCTTGCAGCAGGATATCGCGGGCTTCGAATGGCGACATTCCTTTGCGGTACGGCCGGTCGCTGATCAGCGAATCATATACGTCGGCGACGCTGATAATCCGCGCTTCCAGGGGGATATCCTCGCCCTGCGTCGCGTGATAGCCCGTCCCGTCGAACTTATCGTGGTGCGCAAGGATGATCGGCAGAATTCGCCGCAGCGAACCGCCTACCGGGCTGAGGAATGCCATTCCTTTATCCACATGGGTCTTGATTTCCGTCAGTTCTTCGTCGGTCAGCCGCGCCGCTTTGTATAGGAGTTCGCGGCTGGTTTCCAGTTTCCCGATGTCGTGCAGCAGCGCGGCCGTGCGCACGTCCTCCACCCGTTCGCTGGCAAAGCCCATGTGCTGGGCGATCTGCGTGGCGTAGACCGAAACGCGGAACGAGTGGTTCTGCGTGTATTTGTCGTTCGAGATGAACTGATTCAGAATTTGCAGCACCCCGTAGTACGTATCGCGTACCTCCCGCAGCGCTCGTGCTTCTTTCTCGTGCAGCGTTCCCGCCGCATACGCGGTGATCAGCAGGAAACTGTCCCAGATCGTGAGATCCGACACAGCCATGAGGTGGGTCATCTCGACGTGCAGGGTATTGCTCAGCGCCGCGGGGTTAAGAACATCCACCCAGCTGACGATCAGGATGGAAGCGATGGACGTTTGCACCGCCCGCCGCCGTCCAAAGTAGTAGGCGGCAAAAAGCGTCGGCAGACAGTAAAAAGTCAGAATCAGCCGCTGGCCCGCTACGAAGCGGTTTACGATCCCGGCAAAGGCAATGATGCTGAAAATCAGCAGCAGCTCTTTGTTGATCTCTGCGGCTCGGTCTATCCATTTCTTGCCCATGGCGTCGTTCTCCAGGCCGAAAGGTCGAAGGAGGGAGGGACCAAGTAGTAGTTTGAATCCGCCAGGGAACGCGCGAAATTGTTCGTAAAGTTGTGTGACCGAAACGCCAACCATCCTCGCGGCTATTTCCTGCGCTGCTTCCGTGAGCACCGCTGGCGAACCCATCCTGCTGACGGCGGGATGCGACCACTGCGTAGATTGTGACAGGACGCGCGTGAAATGTCCGCCCTACTCCGCTTTCCCGCGCTTCTTCTCCAGCTCACTCCGGAGTTTCTCGATCCGTTTGCGCACCTTCGCGGCGTCTTCCGCGTGCGGAAAAACCTCCAGGTACCGCGTGAACGATCGCACCGCCTCCCGCTTTAGCCCCTTCTTCTGCTGCGCCTCGCCCAGCAGCAGGTAGGGCAGGGCATAATTCGGCCGCGCCTCGATAGCGTCCCGGAAGCGGTCCATGGCCGCGTCCACGTCCCCCTTGCGCATGTAATACCGCCCCACCTCGATGTCTTTTTCCGCGCGCAGCGGATCGAACTTCGGCTGCTCCGGCGCCGCCGGCCGCGCCGGCAGCGGCGCAGCCTTTGGCCGCGTCTCGCCCTCTTCCAGCGGCCGCTTCGACGTCGACTCCTGCGGTTCCTGCGCCATGCCTCGCGCGCCCGGCGCGCCAAACGCCCCCGCCACGGCCAGCGCCAGCGCCCAGCGCCTTGCTAACCCGCTCTTCATTCTCATCCCTCCCTTCTATCCGATTCGCTCTAGTATGATGGAAGATGCCCGGTCCGCGCAGCTTTCTCCGCGCCCGGCCCGCTCTCCATGGACCCGCAGCAAAAAGCCGCCGGCCTCCCCGAAAGCCCGGGCGTCTACCTCTTCAGGGACGCCGCGGGAACCGTCCTCTACGTTGGCAAGGCGCGCGTGCTTCGCAACCGCGTGCGCTCCTATTTCCTCGAATCCCGCTGGGCCGACGCCAAGACCGGCTCGCTGGTCCGCGAAATTGCCGACCTCGAAACCATCGTCGTCGGCAACGAGCGCGAGGCCCTGGCCCTCGAGCACAACCTCATCAAGCAGTACCGCCCCAAGTTCAACGTCCTTCTCCGCGACGACAAGACCTATCCCTACATCAAGCTCACCGCCGCGGAAAAATATCCCCGCGTCTATTTCACCCGCCGCATCAAGAAAGACGGCTCGCTCTACTTCGGCCCCTATTTTCCCTCCAGCCTCGCCCGCCGCATCCTCCATTTCATCCACAAGCGCTTCCAGGTCCCCTCCTGCACCGTGGACCTCACCCGCCCCCATCCGCGCCCCTGCCTGCAGCACTACATCCAGCGCTGCCTCGGCCCCTGCGTCCCCGGCCTCACCTCCGACGAGCGCTACTCCGAAGCCGCCCGCGACGCCCGCATGTTTCTCGAAGGCCGCCGCCACGACCTCATCAAAAGCCTCGAAGCGCGCATGGCCGCCGCTTCCCGCGAAGAGCGCTTCGAGCAGGCCGCCGCCTACCGCGATCTTCTCCGCACCCTCGAGGACATCGAAGAGCGCCAGCGCATCGCCGCCGCCCAGGGCGACGACACCGACGTTCTCGCCTGCTACGCCGAGCCGCCCCTCGTCGCCGCCAATCTCTTCCACCTGCGCGGCGGCCGCGTCGTGGACCGCCGCGAATTCTACTGGGAGGATCTCGCCGAGTTCGACCCCCGCGAATTCGTCCCCGCGCTCCTCAAGCAGCTCTACCTCGAAGCCGAATATCTCCCCCGCGCCATCCATGTCCCCGCCGATTTCGAGGACCGCGCGCTCCTCGAGGACACCCTCTCCGAGCGCGCCGGACACAAAGTGGAAATCCTCGCCCCGCAACGCGGCCCCAAGCGCGCCTTCCTCGACCTGGTGGAAACCAACGCCCAGCACTCCTTCACGCAGCGCTTCCGCGTGCTCAAGCCCACCTCCCGCGCCATCGCCGAAGCCCTGCAGGGCGCTCTCGATCTTCCCGAGCCGCCCCAGCGCATCGAGAGCTTCGACGTCTCGCACATCCAGGGCACCGACACCGTGGCTTCCCTGGTCGTCTGGGAAAACGGCCGCATGAAAAAATCCGGCTACCGCAAGTTCATCATTCGCGGCGTTCCCGGCCCGGACGGCGCGCCCGTCCTCAACGACGATTTCGCCAGCATGCGCGAAGCCGTCTCCCGCCGCTATCGCCGCCTCCTGGAAGAGAAGCAGCCTCTTCCCGGCCTGGTGCTCATCGACGGCGGAATCGGCCAGCTCCACGCCGCCGCTCAGGCCCTCGAATCCCTGCAGATTATCAACCAGCCTATTGTCAGCATCGCCAAGAAAGAAGAAATCCTCTACGTCTGCGGCCGGGAGCACGAGCCCATCGTCCTCGATCGCCACTCCCCCGTCCTGCACCTCGTCCAGCAGATCCGCGACGAAACCCACCGCTTCGCCGTGGCTTTCCACCGCCAGCGCCGCGCCCAGCGCCAGACCCGCACCGTCCTCGGCGAAATTCCCGGCGTCGGTCCGCGCACCGCGCAGAAGCTCCTCCGCGAATTCGGCAGCGTCGCCAACCTGCGCCGCGCCGGCTTGGACGCCCTCAGCCGCATCCTGCCGCGCAAGCGCGCCGAAAAAATCCTGCAGCATCTGCAGGACGCCCGGAACCGCTCTGCTGCGGAATAGCGGTTAGCCCGCCTTGCGCCCCCCGGGCCCCTGTGCTAGCTTGCATTTGGAGGCTTCCATGGCAGACAACGTAGGCTCCAAAGTCACCTATTTTCTCGTTGGACTTGGCGTCGGCGCTCTCGTCGGCGTGCTGTTTGCTCCCAAGTCGGGTGAAGAGACCCGCGAATATCTCTCCAAGCGCGCCGATGAAGGCCGCGACTACGCCCAGCGCAAGGCTCGCGAATTGCGCGAACGCGCCGAGGATCTCCTCGAGCGCGGCAAGGAAGTGGCTTCCCGCCAGAAGGAATCGCTGAGCGCGGCGGTGGAAGCCGGCCGCGAAGCTTACCAGCGCGAAAAGTCCAAGTCGTAGTTGACCGCTTCGCGGTCACGCTTGCAGTTGACCGCTTTGCGGTCACTCAGATGGCTGACCGCTTCGCGGTCGCGCCGGCAGTTTTTCGGGATCGAGCAGCTCAGCGGTTTAGGGCCCGCCGTGCAGCGGGGCCCGCGGGGTGCGTATGCAAACCTGGCTAGCCGTGTTCGTGGTGGCGATGTCGGTGGCCGTCATTCTCCAGACGGTCATCCTGGCCGCCCTCTATTTCCAGCTCAAGCGCCGCCTCGACCAGACCCAGCGCATCCTCACCGATCTGCAGGCGCGCATCGGCCCCATCCTCACCCGCGTGCAAATCATGCTGGAAGACACCCAGCCGCGCATTTCCGACCTGGTGGCCGACGCCGCGCACTTCGTCTATCTCGCGCGCTCCCAGGCCCAGAAGGTGGACCGCATCTTCACGGAAACCGCCGACCGCCTGCGCGGCCAGCTCATCCACTTTGACCGCATTCTCACCGGCACCCTGGAGACCATCGAGGACGCCGGCTCGCATTTTCGCCGCAACTTCCTCGGCCCCATGCAGAAGGTTTCCGCGGTGGTGCAGGGCGTCAAGGTCGGCCTGGATTTCTTCCGTTCGCGCCGCCGCGGCGACGCGCCCGCCGAAACCCCGTAATCCCAGGAAGACGAACTCTTCATCTGACGTGTCGGCTGCAGTCCGGCAGTTTGTAAAAAAACGAACACGTCATTCCGAGCGAAGCGAGGAATCTCTCTTCGTTCTACTGACTAGTCCTGCCGCGCGATCCACCCGCCGCCCAGCACCACTTCGCCCGCGTAGAACACCGCCGCCTGCCCCGGCGTAATCGCCCGCTGCGGCGCATCGAACGTCACCCGCGCGCCCGCGGCGCCCAGCGGCTCCACGGTCGCCGGCGCGGCCGCGTGCTTGTGGCGGATCTTCACTTCCGCGCGCAGCGCCTGTCCCGGCGCAGCGCCGGCAATCCAGTTCACGTTCTCCACGGCGCACACCGTCTGGCGCAGCGCCGCGTCCTCGCCCACGATCACCCGGTTGCCCGCGGTGTCCAGCGCAATCACGTACAGCGCCTCGCCCGTGGCGATGCCCAGTCCCTTGCGCTGTCCCACCGTGAACTGGTGCAGCCCGCTATGCCGGCCCAGAACTTCGCCGCCCTGCGTGCGTATCTCGCCTTCCTGCGCGGCCAGCGGCGTGCCCCGCTCCCGCGTATACGCCTCGATGAACTGCGCGTAATTCCCGTTGGGCACGAAGCACAGCTCCATGCTCTCCGCCTTTTCGGCCACCGGCAGCGCCGCGCAGCGCGCCAGCTCGCGCACCTCTTCCTTCGTCAGCTCGCCGAGAGGGAACTCGCTGCGGCCGAGCTGCTCCTGCGTCAGCCCAAAAAGAAAATACGACTGGTCCTTGCTCTCGTCCCTGGCGCGCAGCAGCTCGCACCGCCCCGTCTCTCGATTCTTCCGCACCCGCACGTAGTGCCCGGTGGCCAGGCGCTCCGCGCCCACCTGCCGCGCCATGCGCAGCAGCGGCGCGAACTTCACGTCGGTGTTGCAGTGCGCGCAGGCGATCGGCGTGCGCCCCGCCAGATAGTCGGCCACGAATGGCCGCACCACGCGCTCTTCGAACTGCTCCTCGAAATTCACCACGTAGTGCGGAACCCCCAGTTGCTGGGCCACGCGCTTCGCGTCGTACACGTCGTCCAGCGAGCAGCAGCGCCCCGCCGCCGGTCCTGCTGCTTCGGGGCCCTGCAGCTCCGGCAGCCGCCGCTGGTTCCACAGCTGCATCGTCAGCCCCACCACCGCCCGCCCTTGCCCGCACAGCAGTGCCGCCACCGTCGAGCTGTCCACGCCCCCGCTCATGGCCACCGCGACCATCCCGCGCGCCCCCGCGACCCGCTCGCTCCCGTCCCCGCTCTGTATCTTCGTCTCCATGCCCTGCGCTTTCTCTCTCTCCTTCTTTCTTTCTTCTCCGTTGCTTTTAACTGTCAACTGTTAACTGTTAACTTTTCTCCCATACACCGGCGACAGCTCCCGCAACTGCGCCACCGCCCCCGGCACCACCTCCAGCGCGAAATCCACTTCCGCCTCGGTCGTATGCCGCCCCAGGCTGAACCGCAAACTCGCCCGCGCCTCTCCCGCCGGCAACCCGATCGCCGTCAGCACGTGCGACGGCTCCACCGCCCCGGACGAGCACGCCGCCCCCGTCGAGCACGCCAGCCCCTTGAGGTCCAGCGCGATCACCAGGGCCTCGCCCTCGACGCCGGGAAACAGAATGTTCGTCGTGTTCGGTGTGCGCGCCGCGCCGCCGCCCCCGTGGCCACCGATACCATTGACCGCTTTGCGGTCATGCATACCATTGACGCGCGCCTGCGGCACCCGCTCCAGCAGACCGCGCTCCAGCCGGTCGCGCAGCGCGCCCACCCGCCGCGCGTCTTCCGCCAGCGCCGCGCGCGCCATCTCCGCCGCTTTGCCCAGCCCCACAATCCCCGGCACGTTTTCCGTCCCCGGACGGAAGCCGTGCTGGTGCCGTCCGCCATAGAGCAACTGCCGCAGCCGCGTCCCCCGCCGGATGTACAGCGCGCCCACGCCCTTCGGCGCGTAGAATTTGTGCCCCGAAAGCGAGAGCAGGTCCACGCCCAGCCGCTCCACGTCCACCGCAATCTTGCCCGCGCTCTGCACCGCGTCCGTATGGAAGTACACATCCGCCTCGGCCGCGATCTTGCCAATCTCTTCGATCGGCTGGACGGTCCCCAGCTCGTTGTTGGCGTGCATCACGGTGATCAGCGCCGTCTCCGCCCGCAGCGCCCGCCGCACCGCCTCGGGGTCCACGCGCCCCGCGCCGTCCACCGCCAGATACGTCACCGCCACGCCCTGCTTTTCCAGCGCCTGGCAAGCGTTCAGCACCGCCTCATGCTCGACGGCGGTAGTGATTACATGTGTAGCGCTGGGCGGAACTTGTCCCGACCCGGTCGGGAGCCCGGCATCTCGTTCTCCGCTGCCCGCCGCAATATCCTTCCCGGCGCCGCTTGCCGCAACATTCTTCCTGGCGCCGCTCACCGCGGCGACAATCCCGAAAATCGCGTGGTTGTCCGACTCCGTCCCCCCGCTGGTGAAGACGATCTCCTGCGCCCGCGCCCCGATCAGCGCCGCCACCGCTTCCCGCGCCGCCTCCACCGCTGCCCGCGCCTTCTGTCCAAAGCTGTGGATGGACGCGGCATTCCCATACTCCGCGGAGAAGTAGGGCAGCATCGCCTCGAGCACCCCCGCCTCGACCGGCGTGGTGGCGTTGTAATCCATGTATATCCGCTTCATGGCTGTGTATTTAGGATAGCAGGAGCGAGCGGGAAGTGGCGAGGGAGGAGTGGCGGAGGAGGGGCAGGGTTGGAGGAGAAAGAGAGGTCCTTCGGCTCCCGATGGTCGCTCTCCGGCAAAGCCGGAGCAGGCAGGACAGATACCCTTCATCGGGTATCTGGCCCCGATTGCATCGGGGCAAGTTAACGATAAGACCCCCACCCCCTCGGGTTTTTTGTAACTGCAGATTCCAAAGGGTTTTAAGTTGTTTGTTTTGGAAGTGCAGATGATAAAGAGGTTAGAGGCGCAGTTTGTGTAAGTGCAGATTGGAAAGGGGTTGCGCGGGCGGGAAGGGAGCGGGGCGGGGTGTGCGGGAAGTGGTTGATGGGAGTTGGCGGCGGGGGTGGAGGGGGTCAACATAAACTTTATATGTTATCATAGTCGTACTATTTGTCAAGTGATTACTGGTAAATGGTTTGGATGGAGAGGGATAGCGGGGGTGGCTCGTCGAATGTGCGGAAAGTTCAGAGCGGAGGAAGGCCCAAGGCTCGTAGCCGGAGGTCTAACAGCCGCTGGTCAATATAACTGTGCGCCAGGAGCAGCCGAAAGGCGGCGCGAAGATCGGGTAAGTGGCCTCGCAAGTAGAAAGTTTCGAGGAGACCCACGCTGCCGCGAACTTGGAGGCCCTCCGCTTTGGCGAGTTTGCGCGCATTGTAATCATCGAGCAGCACCGCATTCGCATGGAGTTCCTTCCCCAGCAGAATGGCGCTGAGCTCCCCAAGACCCAAAGCATATTTTTCCCGGGCCGCCAGCAAGTCCGCCCGATTTTGAAGCTTCTTTACTTCGATCCATTCCGCTTTCGCAACTTCCGATGCTCCGGGCAGGCCAGCGCCAGCGACGACCACTTCATGGTGAACTTCCGTGGAGATATAGATGCGTGGAAAGAGCCTATTGAGGAGGTCGAAGCAGCCGAGCTTTGCCAGAATTACCAGTGGCGATGAATCTGCTGCGACAATCACGCTTTGAGACGGTCGGTGGACCGGCGTTCCTCGTCCAGGTCCTCAGGGCTGTAGCGCAGCGGGGGGACACCGTGCTTTGCGGCGAAATCCATGAAAGCCGCCAGCGGCGTCTGGCACAGCTCGGCGGCGCACTCCAGCGAGACCTTATCTTCGCGATAAAGTTCGAGCGCCAGCAATTGCGCGGCTTCTTGGGAGAGGTTCCGCCCCTCGAGATTTGCCGCCCTCAGAAGCGCCGAGGGCAACTCCACGCGCACGGTTTCCATGCCCCAAAGTTACCGTATCCGTGGCGGTTTGTCATGCGATTCCCCGTGTTCTTCAACGACGATCATACCTCTCGTGGCACAGCCAATCGCGGCTGTGCTCCAGCCCCCGCCAGGGATATTGGAATTCGTTGCCGCCATTCCTTCATGCTACAGTTTCCGCTTTGGGATGTCCCCCGTTTTACGGATATGAGGGAGGATGACGTGGCGTATCGCGATTTGCGGGAGTTCGTCCACAAGCTGGAGAAGGCCGGGGAGCTGAAGCGCATTACCGTGGAGGTGGATCCGGTCCTGGAGATCACTGAGGTCACCGACCGCGTGACCCGGGCCAACGGCCCGGCGCTGCTCTTCGAGAAGCCCAAGGGTTCGCGCTATCCCGTGCTGATCAATGCCTTTGGCAGCTTGCGGCGGATGGAGCTGGCGTTTGAGGTGGACGCATTGGATGAAATCGCGGCGCGTATCCGCGGCTTTCTGGACATGCAGTCGCCGCAGGGGCTCTTTGACAAGCTCAAGATGCTGCCCAAGCTGGCCGAACTGGGTTCCTTCTTTCCGAAGATGGTGAAGTCCGGGCCGTGCAAGGAAGTGATCAAGCGCGGCAAGGACGTCAATCTCAACGAGTTCCCGATCCTGAAGTGCTGGCCGCAGGATGGCGGGCGGTTCATCACCTTTCCGCTGGTATTCACCAAGAATCCGGAAAACGGCAAACGCAACGCAGGCATGTACCGCATGCAGGTGTACGACGAGCGCACCACCGGCATGCACTGGCAGACGCAGAAGCACGGCGCGGAGCATTTCCGCCGGGCCCAGGCCAAGGACCCCCAGGGGCGCATCCCGGTGGCGGTGGCTATCGGCTCGGACCCCGCCACGGCGCTGGCCGGGATGCTGCCGATTCCCCCGGATATGGATGAAATGATGTTCGCGGGCTTCCTGCGGCGCGAGCCGGTGGAAATGGTGGCCTGCGAAACCTGCGACCTGGAAGTGCCGGCCAACTCGGAGATCGTCCTGGAAGGCTACGTCAGCCTGAACGAGATGCGCGTGGAAGGGCCCTTCGGCGACCACACCGGATTCTATTCGCTGGAAGGGGATTACCCGGTCTTCCACGTGGAGTGCATCACCCACCGCAAAGACCCCGTCTACCTGACTACCATCGTGGGCCCGCCGCCGCAAGAGGACTACTGGATGGGCTATGCGGTGGAGCGCATCTTCCTGCCAATAATGAAGATGCAATACCCGGAGATCGTGGACGTGGCCATGCCCGCCGAAGGCATCTTCCACAACCTGATGATCGTGGCCATCCGCAAGTCCTACCCGGGGCACGCGCGGAAGATCATGAACGCCATCTGGTCGCTGGGCCAAGCGATGTTCACCAAGGTGATCGTGGTGGTGGACCACGACGTGAACGTGCAGGACCCCCGGGAGGTGGCCTGGAAGGCCCTCTGCGCGCTGGATCCCGAGCGCGATGTGCAGTTTGTGCTGGGTCCGGTGGATACCCTGGACCACGCCGCGCGGCTGCAGGACTACGGCTCGAAGATGGGCATTGACGCCACGCGCAAGTGGGCCTCGGAGGGCTTTGCGCGGCCGTGGCCGGACGAGATCCGCATGGACGCGGCGACGAAGGCGCGGATCCAGGCGCTTTGGATGTCGTTTGGTTTCAAAGAATAACCGTCCCTGCGGGCAGGTAGGGGGTCTGTGAAAAACCACAATTTGTAGTGGTACTAGGTCCCACAGAACGCAATATCTGTGAATCGTCTGCTGCAATCCCCCCACAACTGCCTGCAATTACCCGTATTCTTAGGACAACTACGGCAATCAATCCCTTGACGCCCGCTATTCGCGGATGTCATAAGGGGACCACGGCAATCGCCCGCGGGGGCCGCAGAGCAGGAGCGGGCGCGCCGGAAAGCCGATCGAGTACAGAGTACGGGCGAAGCAGTGCTGAACGCCTGGGGTGGCGTTTCCCGTGAATGAGTCGCGCGAAGTGATGAATGTACGGCAGGCGTCGCAGTATCTGGGGGTCTCGCCGGATACTCTGTACCGTTACATCACGGAGGGCGAAATCCCCGCGTTCAAACTTGGAAATCGTTGGAAACTCAGGAAGACGATCCTGGACCGCTGGATGGAACGGAAGATGAGCCAGGTGCACGCCAAGCGCCGGTAGCCTGGCGCGGGCGAATGGGGAGAGAGGCCGCACTATGTTGTTCGGCATCGGAAAAGGGAGCAAGCAGCTGGTGGGGCTGGACATCGGGTCCAATTCCATCAAGGCCGTGGAATTGAAATCCACGAAGGCCGGCTACGAGCTGGTGAGTTTCGGCATCGAGGCCCTGGCGCAGGATACGGTGGTGGACGGGGCGATCATGGACGCGCCGCAAGTGGCCAATGCCATCAGCAAGATTTTCGAGGCCCAGAAGATCAAGACCAAGAGCGTGGCCACGTCGGTGTCGGGGCATTCGGTGATCGTGAAGCGGGTGCCGCTGCCGCTGATGAGCGAAGAAGAGCTGTACGACCGGATTCCGGCGGAAGCCAGCCAGCACATTCCCTTCGACATTGCGGACGTGAGCCTGAGCTACCAGTTGCTGGAAACGATGGATTCGCAGATGGACGTGCTGCTGGTGGCGGTGAAGAAGGACAAGATTCTGAACCACACGAACGTGCTGGCGCAGGCGGGGAAGACGCCGGTGGTGGTGGACATCGACGCGTTCGCGCTGCAGAACTGCTTCGAGGTGAACTACGACCCGGAGCCGGGACAGACGGTGGCGCTGCTGAACATCGGGGCCAGCGTGATGAACATCAACATCGTGCGCGGGGGCATACCGCTGTTTACGCGCGACGTTTCGGTGGGCGGGAACCAGTACACCGACGCGCTGCAGAAAGAACTGGACTTGAGCTTCGAGGACGCCGAGCGGCTGAAGAAGGGCGAGCAGATCGCCAGCGTCTCGGACGAACAGAAACAGCAGATCCTGCGCAGCGTTTCCGACATTCTGACGCTGGAAATCCAGAAGACCTTCGACTTTTTCCGGGCCACGGCCAGCGGGGAGAATATCCAACGCATCTACATGGCGGGCGGAACGGCGCGCGTGCCGGGCCTGGTGGACCTGTTGCGGGAAGAGTTCGCCATGCCGGTCGAGGAACTGAATCCCTTCCGCAAGGTGCTGGTGAATCCGGCCAAGCATGCGGACGAACAAATTCGGGAGCTGTCCCCGCGGCTGGCGATAGCCGTGGGACTCGCGCTGAGGAGCTTTGACTAGCCATGATCCGCATAAATCTTCTCGGTCAAGCCCGACCCAAGGCCGCACGGAAGGCGGTGCCGCTGGGCGCCGCGCTGCCGACGGCGCTGATCGGCGCCGGCGTGGTGTTCGGACTTCTGGTATTGAGCTTCTATTACATGACGCTGCAGAAGGACCTGAAGCAGGAACAGGAACGCATCAAGCAGCTGCAGGCGCAGAAGACGGAATTGGAGCAGATCAAGCAACAGGTGGAATCGTTCGAGAGGCAGAAGCAGATTCTGCAGCAGCGGGTTTCGATCATCGAGCAGCTGCAGCGGGACCGCACGGGCGGGCAGGACCTGCTGGACATGGTGGCGAATACGGTTTCGCGGACGGAAAACCTGTGGCTGACGATGATGACGCGCAAGGGCAGCGCGCTGTCGATCGAGGGCGCGGCGGCGTCGATCAGTTCGGTGGCGAACTTCATCACGCAACTGAAGCGCTCGGGGTATTTCCAGAAGATCGAGATCAAGGAATCGCACCAGGACGAAAGGAATGTGGCCGTGCAGACGTTCACCTTCCAGATTTCCGCGGAAATCGCGCCGCCGCAGCAGGCGCCGGCGGCCAAGCCGGCCAGCGCCGGGGCGCAGCCGGGCGCGAAAGCCGCGGCTGCGGCTAAGAAAGGGTAGGGGGAACCGTCATGCCGAATCCGTTCCGAGACATGTCGGTCTTCATGCAGGTTCTGGTGGCCGTGGCCATCGCGGTGGTGCTGGTGGTTCTGGGGCTGTATCTCCCGTTTTCGCCGGTGCAGGACACACGTGACAAGGTGGACAAGGCGGTCCAGGAGAAGACGCGGCTCAATCAGGAAGTGCAGCAATTGCAGGTGTACCGGCAACGGTACGGGGAATTGCGGCAGCAGATGGACGCGCTCTCGAAGCAACTGGAGACGCTGAAGACGATCGTCCCGGAAGAGAAGGAAGTGGATGAGTTTATCCGCTTGATGCAAGGCGCGGCGGGGGCGTCGAACGTGCAAGTGCGGCGGCTGACGACGCTGCCGCTGGTGGCGAAGGAGTACCACTACGAGGCGCCGTTCGATATTCAGGTGGACGGGCCGTATTTCAATATTCTGGACTTTTTCAGCCGGCTCAGTCATCTGTCGCGGATCATCAATGTCAGCGATCTGACTTTTCAAGAGACGGAAAGCGGAAGAAATCTGAAGTATCCGATGCGGCCGGGCACGACGGTCACGGGAAACTTTACAGCAACGACGTTTTTCACGAAGCCGGCGGAAACGGCGTCCTCTGCGCAGGCAGGCAAGGCCGCGGATAAACCGGCAGGGAGACCCTAAGCGGGGTTGAGCGAACTATGCGTTCTGCACATGCACTCGTACTAGGGATTCTGATAGCGCTGGCGGCACCTGGGGTGCGCGCGCAGGGCACAGCGTCCGGGCAAAAACCGGAGAGCTCGAAGGAGGCCGCGAAGCCAGCGGCCAAGAGCGCACCGGCGGGGAAACCCGCGGCGCCAGCCACGAAGAGTGCGACGACTCCGGGCGGCGCGCAAAGCGCAGGCAAAGCGGCCGCCAAGCCGGCGGCGAAACCGGCGGCAAAGGCAGCGCCGAAACCAGCGACAGCGGGGACGGCGCAAGCGGGCAAGCCGGCCGCGGGCGCGTCCAAGCCGGCGGTGAAGCCGGCAGCCAAAGCTCCGGTGAAAGCGGCACCGGCCAAGGTCGAAAAGAAGAAGAGCGAGGCGGTGGCGAAGAAACCGCGGCCAGCGGGCAAGGAAAGCGCGGTGGAAAAGAAGGCCGCGGCACCGGGTGTTGCGCCAGGATTTGCGGAAGAGAAGGTGGTACGGCGGGATCCGTTCGAATCGCTGATCGGGAGGCAGAAGTCGCTGGCCGATGCGAGCAAGAGTCTGCCGCCAGGCAAAGCGGGGCTGCTGGTGAATACCCTGAAGCTTGACGGGATCGTACGCGCGCCGAGCGGAATGATCGCCGTGGTGTCCAACCCGCAGCAGCGGACGTATTTTCTGCGCGAAGGCGATCAGCTGTATGACGGGCGTGTGGAAAAGATCTTGATGGATAGCGTGTCATTCCACGAAGTGGGGAAAGACGCCTTCGGCAAACCCGTGGAGCGTCAGGTCAATAAGCGACTGTACCCCAGTCCAGGAGAACAGCAATGAAGACGACTTGGCCGGCCATTCGGTGCGGCTGCCTGCTATTGGCAAGCACGGCGCTGCTGACGGGCTCCGTGGCGGCGCAGGCCCAGAAGGCCGCCGGCGCAGCGCAGGGGAGCGCGGCGGCCGCGGTGATTTCGAGCGTGGCGGTCACGCAGACGGGGGAGCGCGCGAGTGTGCGGGTTGAGGGTGAAGGCCTGCGCGAAGCCCTGGCGACACACATGGAAAACCCGCCGCGGCTGGTACTGGATTTTAGCGGCACGCGGCTGGCCGTGCACCACCGGACGGATGTGCCGGGAGCGCCGGCGCCGGTCCGTGGCGTGCGCCTGGGGCAATACAAGCGGGACGTGGCCCGGGTGGTGATCGACTTGAGCGCCGAGACGCCCTATGAGATTACCCATGAGGGCACGGCACTGGTCATTTCCTTTGCGGGCGGGTCCTTTGCGGGCGACGGGCCAGCGGCCAAGGAGCATGCGGCGAATCTGACGACGAAGGCAGCACCAGCGGAACAGCCGGCAGTGCGGCGCAGCAGTTTCCGGTACGCGCCGGCGGCACCGCGCGCGGCGCGCCCAACGGCGGCAAAGCGGAAGCTGACGGTGAGCACTCCGAAATTCCAACTGCCGCGCGAACTGACGCAGCCCGCGCAGGTGCTGGCCTCGTGGAGCGGGCGACCGGGCATGCCGGCGCGCCCGGCGCAGGAGAGCGGAGCCGCGGTGACGGCGACGCGCTACACAGGCGAGCCGATCTCGGTGAACCTGAAGGATGTGGACCTGCGCGACTTCTTCCGGCTGATTCACGAGATCAGCGGGTTGAACGTGATACTGGATCCGGCGGTAAAGGGTTCGCTGACGATCGTGCTGGATGAGGTGCCGTGGGATCAGGCGCTGGACCTGGTGCTGCAGAACAACAGCTTGGACAAGCAGATCACCGGCAACGTGCTGCGCATCGCCACGCGCGATGCGTTAAAGAAAGAAGCGGAGGTCTCGCGCGATCTGCAGAAGGCGCAGCAGGAAGCCGTGGACCCGGTGACCGTGACGCGCGTGCTGAGCTACGCGAAGGCCGAAAAGCTGACGGGGACGCTGCGGAAATTCCTCAGCTCGCGCGGCGACATTCTGGCCGATGACCGCTCCAACCAGCTGATCATTCGCGACATTCCGTCGACGATACCGGTGATCGACAATCTGATCCGGCAGCTGGACCGGAAATCGCAGCAGGTGGAAATTGAAGCGCGGGTGGTTTCCGCTTCGCGCTCGTTTGCGCAGGACATCGGCGTGCAGCTGGGTTTTGCGGGGACGACGACGAGCGGCCGGACGCTATTTGCCGGGAACCAGAACGTCGGCGTCAGCCCGATTACGACCAGTCCGATTCCACCGCCGCTCGTGTCCACCGGGGGCGGGATGCCCTTCAACGTGAACCTGGGGGCCGTGGGTCCGACGAGCGGGATGTTCTTCGGGCACCGTTCTCCGAACTTCGCGGTGGATTTCTTCATCAGCGCGGCGGAAGCCAAGGGCGTGGGCAAGCTGCTCTCGAAGCCGAAGATCATCACCCAGAACAACGAAAAAGCGATCATCAAACAAGGCACGAAGATACCGATTCAGACCACCGTCAACAACACGATTTCGATTCAGTTCATCGACGCAGTGCTGAAGCTGGAGGTGACGCCGCTGGTCACGGCCGAAGGCACGGTGTTCATGGACGTGGTGGTGGAAAATACGCAGATTGATGCGGGTATTCCGCGCGTGCAGGGCACCCCGGCGCTGAATACGCAGTCGGCGGAGACCAAAGTGCTGGTGGCGGACGGAGGCACGGTGGTCATCGGCGGGATCATCATCACGCAGCAGCGCACGGACGTCACGCAGGTGCCGCTGGTGGGCAGCCTGCCGGTCATCGGGCACCTGTTCAAGCGCACCAACGTCGTGGTGCAGTCGCAGGAACTGCTCTTCTTCCTGACGCCGCGGATTATCCCCGGGTAGTTTAACGGGCTTCCAACTGAGGGCATAAGGGAGGAGACTTCGGTCTCCTCCGTTGTGTTTATGAGCGAACCTTTTTCGAAAAGACGAAGCGCCCTGCGCACCCGGCTGGCCGCCGCCGGGCTGGACGCGCTGGTCGTGCCGCAAACGGCCAACTGGTATTACCTGACGGGGTTTACGGGAGAAGCAGGGGCGCTGGTGGTCTCCCGGAAGGGCACGGCGCTGTTCACGGATGGGCGATTTACGACCCAGGCCCGCGAGGAGACGCGGGGTGTGCGCATCGTGCAGCAGAAGGGGTCGTTGTACGAGAGCGTGGGGCAATGGCTGCGCGCGGGCGGGAGTAAGCGGATCGGCTACGACGCGGGAGCGCTGAGCGTGGAGCAATTCCGGAGGCTGCGCCGGGCGGGCGGCAGGGGGCGCAAGTGGCTGGAGCGCAGCGGGGTGGTCGAGGGCCTGCGGGCGTGCAAGGAGGCCGGCGAGCTGGCGCAAATGCGCAAGGCGGCCGTGCTTGCGGGGGAAGTCTTGGAGAGCGTTCTGAGGCTGCTGAAGCCCGGTGTGCGCGAGGTGGAGATCGCGGCGGAGATCGAATACCGGATGCGGCGGGAGGGCGCATCGGGAGCGGCCTTTGAAAGCATTGTGGCCTTCGGGGAGCGTACCGCGCTGCCGCATGCCCGGCCGACGACCCGGAAGCTGAGGAAAAATGAATTGGTGGTCCTGGACCTGGGTGCTATACTCGCCCACTATTGCAGCGATATAACCCGCACGGTCTACGTAGGACGGGCGCCCAAGCGGATCCGGAACTGGTACCAGGGGGTTCTGGAGGCCCAGCAAGCGGCCATAGCCACGGTGAGAGCCGGGGTGGAGTGCGGGGAGGTGGATGCGGCTGCAAGGCGAGTGCTGGCCGGGTACGGGCTGGAGCGCCGGTTCGTGCACAGTACGGGCCATGGACTAGGCCTGGAGGTGCATGAGGAACCCCGGGTGGCGCGGGGGCAGAAGCAGCGGCTGGCGCCAGGGAACGTGGTGACCATCGAACCAGGGGTATACGTCGCCGGTGTGGGGGGAATTCGCATCGAAGACGACGTGGCGGTACACCTGCAATCAACAGAAGTGCTGACCCGCATTCCGCGGGATCTCATCGAGATCTAAAACAGGCATGAAACCGAAAAAGGCGAAGAAAGCAGCAGGCGGGGCGTCGTTTGCGGCGCCGGAAATCCAGCAGATTGAACAGCTCCTCGAATTCATGAGCGAGCACAACCTGGAGGAGTTCGAATACTCGCGGGGCGACCTGCGCATCCGGCTGAGGAAGCCCTCGGCGGGGGCCACGCTGGTGCCGCTGCGGGCCGCGGCGCCGGAAATCATCGTGGCGGCCGAGGCGGGCGCCGGAGCGGCGCCGGCTGCGGCGGCGGAGGTGCGGGCCACCGAAGACCTGCATCTGGTGAAATCGCCGATCGTGGGGACATTCTATTCGGCGCCGAGCCCCGGGGCGGCCGCGTTCGTCAAGGTGGGCTCGCATGTGGACGCCGGGCAGACGCTGTGCATCGTGGAAGCGATGAAGCTGATGAATGAAATCGAATCGGACGCGAGCGGGGAAGTGATGCGCATCTTCGTGGAAAACGGCCAGCCGGTGGAATACGGGCAGCCGCTGTTCGGCATCCGTCCCAGCCGGAAGAAGTAGCCCGCGCCAGACCATGTTCCGAAAAATCCTCGTCGCCAACCGCGGAGAAATCGCCCTGCGGGTGATCTGCGCCTGCAAAGAGCTGGGAATCGCGACGGTCGCGGTGTATTCCGAGGCGGACCGCAACGCGCTGCACGTGCGGTTTGCCGATGAAGCGGTGTGCATCGGGCCGGCGCGGAGCAGCGAAAGCTACCTGAACATTCCGCACGTGATCAGCGCCGCGGAAATCACCAACGTGGACGCCATCCATCCGGGCTACGGGTTTCTCTCCGAAAACGCGAATTTTGCGAAGGTGTGCGAAGCCTCGGAGATTACGTTCATCGGGCCGCGGCCGGAAATCCTGGAGCTGATGGGGGAAAAAGACCGGGCGCGGCGGGAGATGAAGACGGCGGGAGTGCCGACGGTGCCGGGCAGCGAGGGAGTGATCGAGGGCGAGGCGCAACTGGCGGCGGAGGCGGCGAAGATCGGCTATCCGCTGATCCTGAAGGCCACCGCGGGCGGGGGCGGACGCGGGATGCGCATTGTGCGCAAGCAGGAAGAGCTGCTGACGGCCTACCAGACGGCGCGCAGCGAAGCGCAGCAGGCCTTCGGCACGCCGGACGTCTACGCGGAACGGTTCATCGAGAAGCCGCGGCACATCGAATTTCAGGTGCTGGGGGACCAGCACGGGAAAGTGATCCATCTCGGCGAACGGGAATGCAGCATCCAGCGGCGGCACCAGAAACTGGTGGAGGAGTCGCCGTCGCCGGCAATCACCGCGAAGCGGCGCGATGAGCTGGGGGGGCAGGTGGTGCGGGCGCTGGAGAAGATCGGGTACACCAACGCCGGGACCGTGGAATTTCTGATGGATGAGGACGGGTCGTTCTACTTCATCGAGATGAACACGCGCATCCAGGTGGAGCATCCGGTCACGGAGCGGGTCACCGGGGTGGACCTGATCAAGGCGCAGATCCGCATCGCGGCGGGAGAGACGCTGGAAGCGGCGGCGGGAAAAGTGAGCTTCGTGGGGCACGCCATCGAGTGCCGCATCAACGCGGAGGATCCGGAGACATTCGTGCCGTGCGCGGGGCGGATCACGGCGTACCAGCCGCCGGGGGGCACGGGAGTGCGCGTGGATTCGGCGGCCTATGCGGGGGCGTACATTCCGCCGTACTACGATTCGCTGATCGCCAAGCTGATCACGCACGGGCGGGACCGCGCGGAAGCGATAGCGCGGATGCGCCGGGCGCTGGAGATGTTCGTGATCGAGGGCATCAAGACCTCCATTCCGCTGCAGCGGCGGATCCTGGCCGATCCGGAGTTCGTGGCGGGGCGCCTGGACACGCACTTCATCGAACGGATGCTGGGCACCGGAGGAAAATAGGCGCTCATGCGGCTTGTGCTCCCGAGGCTGTATGTGATACTTGACGCAGCACAGCTCGCTTCCGGAGAAACAGACAGCGCTCAAATGCTCATCGAGTCCGGCGTGCGCCTGATCCAATACCGCAGCAAGAAAGTTTCCGCGCGCGAGCAGCTGCGCGTTTCCACATGGCTTGCCGAGCGCTTCCTTCCCAATGGCGTGACATTTTTTGTGAATGACCGGCCGGATGTGGCCGTGCTGGCGGGAGCGTCCGGCGTGCACGTGGGGCAGGAGGACCTGGGCGTGGAGGATGCGCGGCGGATTGTGGGCCGGGAGAAGTGGATCGGGGTGTCCACGCACAACGCCGACCAGGTGCGGCGCGCCGCGGAGAGTTCCGCGGACTACATCGCGGTGGGGCCGATTTACGCGACGACCACCAAGGAAAACCCCGATCCGGTGGTGGGGACGAAGTTGATCCGGGAGGCGCGAGCGCTGACGGAGAAGCCGCTGGTGGCGATTGGCGGGATCACCCTGGAGCGCGCGCGGGAAGTGCTGGCGGCGGGGGCGGACTCGCTGGTGGTGATCGGGGACATCTGGCGCGCGGCCGATCCGCGGGCGCGCATCCGGCAATACCAGGAACTGCTGGCCGCGATCTGAGCGGGGCGGCGGCGTGAGGTAAAGGAATGACAGATACCGGGCAAACAATCAGTCCAGCAGTGGCCGGGGAAGAGCACGGATTTGTCCGGGCGATCGGGTTGTTCGACGGCACGATGATCGTCGTGGGGTCGATGATCGGGTCGGGGATCTTCATCGTGGCTGCGGATATTTCGCGGCAGACGGGGTCGGCCGGGGGGCTGCTCTTCACCTGGATTTTTACGGGGCTGCTGACGGTAGCCGCGGCGTTGTCGTACGGGGAGCTGGCGGCGCTGTATCCGCATGCCGGGGGACAGTACGTGTACCTGCGCGAGGCGTATTCGCCGTTGTGGGGCTTTCTGTACGGGTGGACGCTGTTTCTGGTGATCCAGACGGGGACGATCGCGGCGGTAGCCATCGGATTCGCGCGCTATCTGGGGGTGCTGTTTCCGGGGATCTCGGCGGAGACGTGGATCGTGACGCCGGTGGTGATCTCTTCGAAATATGCGGTGAGCCTGTCGGTGCAGCAGCTGGTGGCCGTGCTGATGATCGTCTTCCTGACGTTTCTGAATACGCTGGGGGTGCGGCTGGGGAAGCTGATCCAGAATATTTTTACGAGCGCGAAGACGCTGTCGCTGGTGGGGCTGATCCTGCTCGGGGTGTTCGTGGGGCGCAACGCCGGGGCGATCGCGGAGAATTTCGCGCATCTGTGGGCGGTGCACGGGGCGCAGCCGATCGAGCCGGGTGCGAATTTTCTGCGCGGGCTGGTGCCGGTGGTGGCCGCGGGCAGCGGGGCGTTCGGGCTGTTCGTGGCGTTCGCGGTGGCGCAGGTGGGTTCGCTGTTTTCCGCCGATGCCTGGAACAACATCGGGTTCACGGCGGGGGAAGTGAAGAATCCGAAGCGCGACGTGGCGCTGTCGATGGCCTTCGGCACGCTGATCGTGATCACGCTGTACGTGCTGGCCAATCTTGCCTACCTGCTGGCGCTGCCCATCACGCAGATTCAGAGCGCGCCGGACGACCGGGTGGCCACGGCGGCGCTGAACGCGATCTTCGGGCCGGCGGGCGCGGCGATCATGGCGGTGGCCATCATCATCTCGACCTTCGGCTGCAATAACGGGCTGATCCTGGCGGGAGCGAGGGTGTATTACGCGATGGCCAAGGATGGCCTGTTCTTCCGCGCGACGGGGAAGCTGAATGCCAAGCGGGTGCCGGGGAATGCGCTGCTCTTTCAGGGCCTGTGGATTGCGGTGCTGATCCTGCTGCGCACGCGGCACGTAAACGGGGCCGGCGCGGTGACTTATGGCAACCTATACAGCGACCTGCTGGACTATGTGGTGTTCGCGGTGCTGCTGTTCTACGTGCTGACGATTGCGGGGATCTTCGTGCTGCGGCGGAAACGGCCGGAGGCGGAGCGGCCGTACCGGGCATTTGGGTATCCGGCGGTGCCGTTGTTGTATATAGTGGCGGCCGCGGCCATTATGTTCGTCCTGCTGCTGTACCGGACGCAGACGGCGTGGCCGGGGCTGGTGATCGTGCTG
>JAIQEV010000099.1 GCA_020073585.1 Terriglobia bacterium | reverse complement strand
CGAGGTGGACGCGGTGAAGAGCAGGCTGCCGCCCCCGCGGGCGCGCATCTCCGGGATCGCGGCCTCGGTCGTGAGCAGCACGGTGCGGAGATTCAGATCGATGGCGAGATCGAAGGCGACCATGTCGATGCCCTCGACCGCGGCCGGCCCCGGGTGCCCGACGTGCCCCGTCAGGAGCAAACCGCGTAGAATGGCTCCGCCAAGCACCGCAGCCACCGGGAGAACCGCGTAAAAATTCACTCCCACCCCGGCGTCCAGCGAGCGGTGCAGCGCCGGCCAGTGCCCGGCGGCCACGGCGAGGAGTTGGTGCAGGCCGGTGAGCGCCGCCGTGCCCCCCAGTCCGATCCACAGCGCATCCCGGTAGTACGCTCCCGGCATCCGGCTCACTGCCGCTTCCGAGTCGCTCAGTGCGGGCAACTGCTCGGCGCCAAAGGCCCGGCGGGCGTACACCCAGGCCAAGCCGAAAGTCAGCAGAATCGCCCCGAAGAAAAACATCCCGCCAAAGATCGCCCCCACGGCGCTGATTCCCGCCGCGTAGGGAAACGGCACTTCCGTCCGGTAGTTGGCCAGCAGATCCTGGAAGTATGTGCCCAGCGCGAACTTCAGCAGAAACGCGCCGATCCCCGCGAAGCCCAAAATCTTCAGCGCCCTCCAGGGCGCGCCGGTGGCGGTCGCGCGCAGGCGCATCAGGAAGAAGGTCAGCGCGGTGAGCGCCAGCCCTCCCAGGAAGACGCCTCTGCCGATCAGATAGAACGTGCGCGGCAGGGTCAACTCTTCCTGCGCGCGCCGCCATTCGTCGGGAATCTTGATGAAGGTGCGGTAGTTGGCCACTTCCTCCCCGAGCACCTGCACTTCGAAGCGCGCGTGCGCCGGAGGCTCGGCCGCCAATCCGCCCGGCGCGCCGGCGGGGCGCAGGAAGCCCGCCGTGCGCTCCCACGTTAAGGTGTGGTCGATGCGGTGCGGGCGCTTGTCGCTGGTGAACTCGACCAGTCGCCACAGGCTGAGGTTCAGCTTCTTCGTCTCGCGCAGGAAGTTCTCCGCGCGCGCCACGGCCTCCTCTTTGCTCAGCGAAGCGCCGGGCGCGTCCTCCGCCAGCGTGTGCCGCAGCGAATGCACCGCGCCGTCCGGCCGCAGGATCACCGCGTACTCCTCCGCCTGGCCCTCGCGGAAGTAGCGCACGCGCCAGAGCGCGCCGGGCGATTCCTCGCGATAGATGCGGTTGGCTTCCGCGATGCCCACGGTGCGCCGCAGATATTCGTTGGTGAAGGGGTCGCTCACCGAGACAAACGTGGTCGCCGTGCGGTAGCCCTCCGGGTGCACGCCGCGCGCGCGCAGCGTGCTGTCCGCGATGGCCCGCGCCTGCCGCGCGTGGATGCTCATTTGCAGGTAGCCGCCGATGGACTCCGCCTTCAGCTTCCAGGCCGCCGCTCCGCCCGCCACCAGGCATACCGCGAGAAACCCGATCATCCCCGGCGTCAGCGCCGCATAGCGCCGGACCGGTGCCGCCGCGCCCTCCGGCGCGGCGGCGCGGACAAGCCGCACGTCCGGCAGCGGCGCCGCGCGGTTCAGTAGCGGCTCCGCGTCCTCGAAGCGCCCCCGCAGAAGATAGGAGAGCCCCGCGAAGAGCAGCGGCGCCACCGCCGCCGCCGCTACTATCGCTCCCGAAACCTTGAAATAGAGGCTGTCCGAGCGGATCAGCAGCAGGCCCACCAGCAGCGCGTCCACCGTGTAGTGCCAGATCAGCGTCGCCAGGATGCCCCAGCGCAGCAGCACCACTCCGGCCACCACGCCGATGATGCCCACTTCGATTCCGCGGATGTAGCCCGGCTCCTGCGGGTAGGCGCTGTGCAGAAAGCCCCAGGCGAACGCCGGGAGCACCACCGCCAGCCAGCGCGAGCGCGTCAGCTTTTCCAGATATGGCACGGCGAACAGGCGAAAGAGAAACTCTTCGCTGGTCGCCGCCAACAGCCCGATGGCCACCCCGGAGATCCACGGAAACGCCGTGTTCACCGCGTCCGTGTAGTTCAGCTCCTGCGGCGCCCACACCCCCACGCGCCGCCCGTACATGTAAAACGCCACGATGAACCCGATGTGCGCCGCGGCCATGCACAGCCCCACAAACGCCGCGTTGAAGAACTCCTTGCTGCGCAGCCCGCGCAGCGTCACCATCTCCGCCAGCCGCAGCCGCCCCGGCTGCGATACGCGGTAGAGGGGTTCCGCCGCGGGCAGAATCAGCGCCACGGTCAGCGCCGAGCCCAGCGCGAAGAGCACCGCGCCCGCCAGCTTCAGCGCCACGAAGCTCGCGTACGACTCCTTGGTGTCGTAGCTTGCGCGCGCCAGCGGCCATTCGTTCAACTGCATCAAGAAGAGCAGCGCGGCCACCACCAGCCCGAGCTTCAGCGCCGCGCTCCAGCTGGTCTGCCCGCGGCGCGTCAGCGAAACTCCCAGCCACAGCGCGCCGCCCAGCAGCAGCGCATAGGGCACGATGGCCACTACGTTGTAGAACTCGTTGCTCGAGCGCAGCTCCTTGTAGCTTCGCCGCCACGCCTCCGGCACCTGCAGATACTCCTCGGCGCCGCCGACCTGGTCGCCCTGCAGCGTCACCCGCAGGCGGTACGGCGCATCCTTGGCCCGGAAGCCGTGCTTCTCCCAGGTGAACGACCAGTCCAGGCGCTTCGGCCGCTGGTTTGAGTTGGCCTCCTCCGGCAGAAAATCCCAGGTGCTCAGTGCCGCTCCGTAGCGCGCAATCAGAAATTGCCGCGCCGCCGCCTCGGCCTCCGCGCGCTCCAGCGCCGCTCCCGCCCGCGCCTCTTCGATGACGTGCTCGTAGCCCACGATCTTTCCCGCCGGGCTCACGCGCACCTCAAACTCTTCCTTCTGCTGCGGCCGGAAGAAGCGCACCTGCCAGTACCAGATGCTGACCTCGCCGGCCATCAGCCGGTTGGCCTGCTCCAGCCCCAGCTCCCGTTCCAGATACGTCTTGGCGTGGCCGTCCTCCTCGCCGTCGGCCACCTCGAACACGATCGAGGACTGGTAGCCGTTCACGTTTTCGCCCAGCCCGCTCACGAAGCTCCGCGCGCGCCCCAGCGCCTCCTCGCGCGACACCTGGAAATTCACCGCGGCCTCGGGAAACGCCGCGAAATAGTTTTTCCAGGCGAACAGCGTTCCGCACACCGCGAGCACCAGCCACAGCAGCAGCGCCCGGCGGTCCGAACCCGTCAGTCGGTCATTGGACACAAAGACCCCCTCGCCGCGCGCGGCGCAGACAGCCCACTCTAGCTATACGCAGCCGCGCCGCGCAAGTAGCACCGGCGCCCGCAGCGCGGCAGCGTGGGTTCCGGCCGCGGCAATGGTATAAATGCAGGGCCATGCCGCTGCCTCTCACCACCGAAGTGCGCATGCTCAAGGGCGTCGGCCCGCAGCGCGCCGAGATGCTTGCCAAGCGCGGCATCCGCACCTTCGAGGAGCTCCTCGCCTATCTGCCCTTCCGCTACGAAGACCGCATCCACTTTTCCACCATCCGCGAGATCCAGCCCGGCGGCACCTACACCATCCGCGCCCGCGTCGCCAGCGGCGGCGCCGTGCAATCTCTCCGCGGCTTCCGCAAAGCCGACGCCGTCTATCACCTCCTGGTGCAGGACGACACCGGCTCGCTCCCTTGTAAATTTTTTCACGGCGGCTACCTCGAAGGCCGGCTCAAGCCCGGGCAACTGGTCATCCTCCACGGCAAGGCCGAAATCGACCGCTTGCGCCCCGCGCGCATCGAGATGGTCAACCCGCAGATGGAGCTGCTCAGCGGCGAGGGCGAGGACTCCACCGAGGTCGGGCGCATCGTGCCCATCTACGAAGCTATCGGCACGTTCGGCTCGCGCGGCATCCGCCGCGCCATGTACATGGCCCTGCAGCAACTCGCCGCGGATTTTCCCGATCCGCTCCCCGCCCCGCTGCGCCAGCGCCTCGGCTACCCGGCGCGCCGCGAAGCCTTCATCGCCGCGCATTTCCCCCCCGCGGCGGAATCCATCGACGCCCTCAACGCATTCTCCTCGCCCGCGCAGCGGCGCCTCATCTTCGACGAGTTCTTTCTCTACCAGCTCAGCCTGGCGCTCGACCGCCGCGCCATACGCCGCGAAAACGCCATCGCCTTCGCCGTCCGCGAAGAGCGCGTCCGCGAAGCCCTCAAGCGCATTCTGCCCTTCAAGCCCACCGGCGCGCAGAAGCGCGTCCTCGCGGAGATCGCCTCCGACCTCGAAAAGCCCACTCCCATGAACCGCCTCCTGCAGGGCGACGTGGGCAGCGGCAAAACCATCGTGGCCCTCGAAGCCGCGGTGATCGCCATCGAAAACGGCTGCCAGGCTGCGCTCATGGCCCCCACTGAAATTCTCGCCGTGCAGCATTACCTCTCCGCGCGGCGCATCCTCTCCCGCGCCGGCTACCGCGTCGAGCTGCTCATCAGCGGCCTCAAGCCCAAGGAAAAGGCCGCGGCCCGCGAGCGCATCCGCACCGGCGAAGCCCAGATGGTCATCGGCACGCACGCCCTCATCGAGGACGACGTCGAGTTTGCGCGCCTGGGACTGGCGTGCATCGACGAGCAGCACCGCTTCGGCGTCCTGCAGCGCAAGCGCCTGATGGACAAGGCCGCCAAGCACGGCCACGCCCCGCACGTCCTGGTGCTGACGGCCACGCCCATCCCGCGCACGCTTTCCCTCACGCTCTACGGCGATCTCGACGTCTCGCTTCTCGACGAGCTGCCCCCGGGCCGCACCCCCATCGAGACCCGCCTCACCAGCGAGCCGCACCTGGGCGGCGTCTGGGAATTTCTCCGCGGCGAAATCGCCCGCGGCCGCCAGGCCTTCGTCGTCTATCCGGTCATCGAGGAGTCCAAGCTCGAGCTCAAGGCCGCCATGGCCGAATACGCGCGCCTTTCCAAAGAGGTCTTCCCCACGCTGCGCCTCGGCCTGCTCCACGGCCGCCTCCCCAGCGAAGAGAAAGACGGCGTCATGCAGCGCTTCCGCGCCAACGAGCTGCAGATCCTCGTGGCCACCACGGTCGTCGAGGTCGGCGTGGACGTCCCCAACGCCTCGGTCATGGTCATCGAGCACGCCGAGCGCTTCGGCCTCTCCCAGCTCCACCAGCTGCGCGGGCGCATCGGCCGCGGCGGCGAAAAATCCTTCTGCATCCTGGTCGGCCCGCAGCGCATGAGCGACGAGGCCCGCCTCCGCCTCGAGACCCTGGTGCGCACGACCAACGGCTTCGAAATCGCCGAAACCGACCTGCAGCTCCGCGGCCCCGGCGAATTCTTCGGCACCCGGCAGCACGGCGACCTCGGCTTCCACATCGCCAACCCCTTGCGCGACCGCGAGCTGCTCGAACTCGCGCGCGGCGAAGCCTTCGCTCTCGTCGAAGACCACGCGCAGGCTGCCGCGCTGCAGTCCGTCCTGCGCGTTCTCCCGCCGCACTGGCATCAGCGCTATCATCTTGCTCGCATCGGTTAGGCCATGCGCATCATCGCCGGAAAATATCGCAGCCGTGTCCTGAAGAGCTCCCGGGGGATGAAGCTGCGTCCCACCAGCGACCGCCTGCGCGAAACGCTCTTCAATATCCTCGGCCCGCAGACCGCCGGCGCGCGCTTCGTGGACCTCTACGCCGGCACCGGTGCCGTGGGCATCGAAGCCCTCAGCCGCGGCGCCGCACACGCCGTCTTCGTCGAGAAGCATGCGCCCGCCGCCGCGCTCATCCGCCAGAACCTCGACGCCCTGGGCGTCACCACCGGAGCCACCGTCCTAGCCGTGGATGCCCTGCGCGGTATCGAGATGCTCGCCGCGCGCCACGCCGCCGATCCCGCCTGGGCCGCCGACATCGTTTTTCTCGATCCCCCCTGGGCCGAGGAAGCCGAATACGCCCGCGTCCTCGCGCTTCTCGGCGCCGCGAATTTCCTGGCGCCGGACGCCCGCGTCGTCGTCGAGCACCGCAACAAACTCGCGCTCCCCGAGCGCTTTGGCAAGCTTCGCCGCACGCGTCTCCTCGAGCAAGGCGACGCCGCCCTCAGCTTCTACCAAATGGAGGCGCTCTCCGTATAGCGCCGGCCTTTAGGCCGGCATCTTTCTTTTTTGGATTTCCGCAGACGCGTCATGCGGGCAGCATCTGGCCGTGCCCGGGCGTCTAATCCCGCAAGGTATAATGAACGAAGGAATGGTCTGGCAACAGGTTCACGGCGCGTTCGATCTTCTCGGGCTGGCGCAGAAGCCCGTCGCGGCCGTGTCTCTCCCCGCCGGCGCCCCGCCGCAGTTCGACGTCCCCTGGGGCAGTTTCCATCAAAGCCTTGCCAGCAGCGTCGTGGCTCTTCTGGCCGGACCCGCCGCCCCCAGAAAGTTTCTCTCCGGAGAATTCTTCCGCGATTGCTGGATCGAACGCCGCATTCCGTTTATCGCCGTGCTGGCTGCCGCGCTCTGGCACGTGGTCTTCTTTATTTTTCCGTGGCCCAACCTGCCCGCCGCCCGGCGCCACTCGCCCGAATTTGAAAACGCCCAGCTCGTCTGGTCCGGCCCCATCAACGACCTGCCGCTCCTCGATCTCCCGGAGCGCTCCGCGCGGCCTGCGGAAAAGCCCCGGCCCAGTCCGCGCTCCGCGCCGGAAGCGCCGCAGCACGCCGGCGCCTTTCATCCGCGCCAGCGCATCTTCACCGATTCGTCCCATCCCACGCATCCGCGGCAGACGCTCATGCGTCCCGCCGCGCCACCTGAGGCCCCGAAGTTTCTCCCCAACCTGCCCAACATCGTGCAGCTCGCTCCTGCCGCCCAGCCCGCGCG
>JAIQEV010000007.1 GCA_020073585.1 Terriglobia bacterium | reverse complement strand
GGCCTCCAGCGCGCGCGAAAACGCGAACGCCTCGTAGTGCTTCTGCGCCTCCGCCATCGCCGTCTGCGCTTCCCCGGCCAGCGCCTTTTCCGCGGGCGTCTCCTCGCACGGCTTGGGCACCCGCCCTTCGAAATTCTTCTCGATCATGGTCAGCGTGCGGCTGGCCAGATTGCCCAGCCCGTTGGCCAGGTCGCTGTTGTAGCGCGCCACCAGCGCTTCGCGGCTGAAATTTCCGTCCTGCCCGAAGACGATCTCGCGCAGCAGGAAATAGCGCAGCGCATCCGCGCCCAGAACCCGCGCGATCGGTTGCGCCGACTGGATGTTCCCGCGCGACTTGGACATCTTTTCTTCCTGAAACAGCAGGTGCCCGTGCGCGAAAATCTTTTTCGGCAGCGGCAGTCCCGCGGCCATCAGGAACGCCGGCCAGTACACCGCGTGGAAGCGGATGATCTCTTTTCCCACCAGATGCACGTCCGCCGGCCACAGCCGCTCGAACTCTTCCTTCTTCAGCGGATAGCCCGCCGCGGTCAGGTAGTTGGTCAGCGCGTCCGACCACACGTAGAAAACGTGCTTCTCGTCGCCCGGCCACGGAATGCCCCATTTCAGCGTGGTGCGGCTGATGGACAGGTCGCGCAGCCCCCCGCTCACGAAGGACACCACCTCGTTGCGCCGCGCCTCCGGCTCGATGAACTCCGGGTGCTCGCGGTAGTAGTTCAGCAGCGGCTTCTCGAATTTCGACAGCTTGAAGAAATAGTTCTCTTCCTTGACCACCTCCGTCGGCCGGTGGCATTCCGGACACAGCGCCCCCGGCGTGGGGTCTTCCACGTACATCTCGTCGTGCACGCAGTAGTTGCCCTCGTAGTGCCCCTTCTCCACGTAGCCGTTGCGCTGGATCTCCCGGAACAGATGCTGCACCGCGTGCGCGTGCCGCGTTTCCGTGGTGCGGATGAAGCGGTCCACGCGGAAACCCAGCTCCTGCCACAGCGCATGGTATTCCGCGGCCACGCGGTCCACGAAATCGATGGGCGAAATTCCTTCTTTCTTCGCCGAGCGCTCCACCTTCTGCCCGTGCTCGTCCGTGCCGGTCAGGAAGGTCACGTCGTAACCGCGCATTTGCTTGTAGCGCGCGATGGTGTCGGCGGCCAGCGTCGTGTACGTGTGCCCGATGTGCGGCCGCGCATTCACGTAGTAGATCGGCGTCGTGATGTAATATTTCGGCTTCATCCCTGCCATCGTCGTCTTCCGCAATTCCCCGGGAACCCCTTACTCCGTCTCCCCGCCCGCCTCTTTTGTATTCTCTTGTAGCGCCGCCCTTTAGGGCGGCATCTTTCTTTTCAACCACTAATACTGCCGGGCCGAATTTACCCCGGCTCCTTCTCCTCATACGCCCGCAGTGCCTCCGCCATCACCCGCTGCAGCGGCACGTCCCGCTCCGCCGCCAGCTTGCGGCAATCCTCGTACTCCGGCGCCACATGCAAAATCCTTCCGTTCGCCCGGGACACCTTGATGCGCACCTCGCCGAACTCCGTGCGCACGCTCACCCACTCGCGCGGCAGAAACCGCCGCTCCGCGCGGTACGTCCGCGCCCCCAGCGTCGTCGTCTCCGCGAAGATCAGCTTCATCAGCGCGTCCACGCCCTCCGGCCGGCACAGCACCGTCAGCAGCGTCCCCGGCCGGTTCTTCTTCATCTGCACCGGCGTGGTGTACACGTCCAGCGCGCCCGCCGCCAGCGCCTTCTCCAGCACGTAGCCGTAAATCTGCGGATTCATGTCGTCGAGATTGGCCTCGATCACCGCGATCTCTTCCGTCCCGGTTCCCTGCCCGGCCTCCGCCGCCTCGCCCACCAGCAAACGCACCACGTTCGGCTGTCCCGGCAGGTCGATCGTTCCCGCGCCGTAGCCGATCGCCGCCGTCTTCATCCGCGGCTGCGCTCCGAATTCCGTGCACAGCGTGGCCACAATCGCCGCGCCCGTCGGCGTCACCAGCTCCCGCTCCACTCCGTTCGAATACGTCGGCTTGCCGCGCAACAGCTCCGCCGTGGCCGGCGCCGGCACCGGCAGCAATCCGTGCGCCGTCTTTACCGTCCCGCTGCCCACGTTCAGCGGCGAGCACGCGAAGCGCTCGATCCCCAGCGCCGCAAACCCGATGCTCGCCCCCACGATGTCCACGATCGAATCCACCGCGCCCACTTCATGAAAATGGATCTTCTCGAGCGGCGCGTCGTGCACTTTCGCTTCCGCCTCCCCCAGCCGCCGGAAGATCGCCGCCGCCCGCTCCCGCACCGGCTGGCCCAGCCCCGACCTCTCGATCATCTCCAGAATCGCGCTCAGCGACCGGTGCTTCTGCTGATCCTCGGCCTTCACCCGCACCCACGTCGCCGACATTCCGTTCTTCCACACCTTCTCCGCCGAAATCTCCCACCCCGCCAGCCGCAACTCCGCCAGCCCCTCGCGCAGCTCCTCGAGCGGACACCCGGCGTCCACCAGCGCCCCCAGCGTCATGTCCCCGCTAATCCCCGAAAAACAGTCGAAGTAAGCTACTTTCATGGAGTTACGCCGCGCAATAACCCCGCCAGTGCTACTGGCGGAACTTGTCCCGACTCGCTCGGGAGCCTGTGCTCTTCAGCTCATGCCCCGTCCACATTCGTTTCGATACTATCGGCGCTACGCAGGGGTGTCAAATGCAGGGGTACCGCCGCTCGAACTTTAGACTGATCTGACCGCGATTTCTTCTATCAGCCGAAGAGAGCGACTTCACTCAGCGATCGGAAAGTTGTCCAGACGATGATTTCGAAGATTCGGTTCGCGAGGGAAAGATTCCCTTTCGGACAACCTCAAAGAGTCTGTTGAATGAATCCACTATTGCTCGGAAGTTTAACTTCAACGATCTTAGTCTTTCCGGAGAACCAGTCCTTCCGTTCAACAACGAGCTTTTCTAATAGAGCAGATTGATCTCTCCCTGTGTGAACATCTGGCTCAACGCGCACAAGTGCCGCAAAAGGCCTGCTTCCCGAGTGCCTTCTAATTTCCTCCCATTTATTCGCTATGAACCACGCGGCACCAGAAGTCCCTCTTTCCCCTATGCCTGCGCATGCAATCCATGTCTGTCGCGGAAACTGCGCTGGGTGCACTTTCAAAATCAGGCCATAGTCAAAATTAGGGTCGAGATGGACAAGAGGGCTTCCATCGGATACACGAACAAACTCATTAAATTGCTGGTTGAAACGTGCCAACCGATTTCCAGTATTGTCCTGACAACTGGCTGTTAATACGTTGGATCCAGGCCCCCCAAAACAAATAAAATTCAAGTCCATGACATTCCGCGTCTCTAGATCAGACCGCACCGAAGGGGTCTTTGCAGTGAACTTGCCGACTGAGCTTGCCAGATAACTGACAGCGCGCACGCTCGCGATTGGTATTGGGCGACTTATTGAAAAAAAGCCTAGTGTTTCATTACCCGGCTTCTCATATGAGAACTTCTGCACACCCTTCCGCAGTGCCAGTTCTTCATACACCAGAGTAATTCCGTCCAGTGCGGCTCGCCTCCCGTAAACTTGCTTGAAACGCCAACTTGCAAATACCATCTGCAGTTGAGAATAGAAAGAAAAAACCAAGCCTGCCAATATGCCACCAACTATGTTTAGGATAAGTGCAATCAACATAAACTATCTCCATGAAAGAAAATGATGGGTGGCACACCCTCCCTTATTCTTATTTCTTTTTTGACGGCGGCACGCGGTCAAAGCATATCACTTTTGTAATTCACCATCATGTACCTAGCTTCTCTACCGCTTGCACTCTTCGCATGCCTCGCGGAAATCCGACTGGCATCACGCAGCTCTTCCGAAACTGACCTTGGCGCTATACCCCAGTGCATAGAGCACGCGCAGCATCAGATCCGTCGAAATATCCTTCGTATTGCGGTTCATCATCGCCGTAACGCGCGTCCGCGAGGTGCGCGCCAGCCGCGCTACCTGGGCATGCGTCAACCCTTTCTTCCGCACCACTTCGATGATTTTCGAGTTCAGATCGCTGCGCAACTCCAGTTCCGCGCCGTCCGCCGGGCTCAGACCCAGCGCTTTCGCCAGATCGCCGGCCGTGCGCACGGCCACTGCCTTAGACTTTCTCATCCAGCAACTCCTTTAGCCGTTTCCTTCCCAGATCCACATCCTGTTTGGGCGTCGTCCGGCTCTTTTTCACAAACGCGTGGAACACCAGAACACCGCGCGGCGATCTCGCATAATAGAATGCGCGATAAATCCCGGCTCGGTCCCGGATTCTCAACTCCTCAACCCCCTGCGCTACCGATGGCATGTGCCGGGAGAAAGGCATCCCCAGAATCGCGCCCTTCTGCAGATCAAAAATTGCTTTGCCCAACTCGATCCGGACGTCCTTGGGAAACAGGCGGATCGCCGCCCGGGCCCCAGGATGAAAGATTGCCGCTTTCACTCGGTCATTGTCTCATATCCGGGACATTCCTTCAACCGGCGGGTGGCCCGGATTTCATGAGTTAGCACGTTCGGGGTGCCCCATACGCCGTTCTTGCGTGTGGGGCTGTTGAATTTTCGGTTACAAAAAGAAACCTCCTCACGCACTTTTCCACAGCCCTTTCGAATACCCCTCAGTTATCTCTTGCAATAAAGTCACTCCTCTGTTATCCTCCTCCGTGTTACATCAATTCACCGTTCGAAAACCTCCCGCGCCGCTACCCCCGCGCGCTTCATCCCAGCCGCTCACAGCCGCCCCGCTCTTCCCTTCGTCTCCCAGCCTCCCCGGCGATGTCTGGGAATTCTCTGCGCCAAATCCTTCCCCTTCTCTCCTAAACCCTGCGGAATCACATGCTTTCCTATTCTCGGCCGCTAACCTCTTTCTTTTCACATCACTTCCAAACATGGCCTTTGATCCCCTTTGCAATCACATCGTTCCCCGGAAACCGGGGGCCAAGGGCCACTCCGTTTCCCTCCGCCTTTCAACTGTCAACTGTGAACTGTCAACTTTCCCTCCACCTTTGACCCCTCTAAACAACTTCCCTATACTGAATCGTTTCCAGCACTTCCGTCCCCGGATCGAGGCACCGTGTACCAGATACTTCTAAATCGCCTGCGCGACACCCTGGCCCGCCACATCCAGCAGAATTACGGCATAACCATCGAGATCGCCCTGGAAAAGCCGCCCAAGCTCGAGATGGGCGAACTGGCCTCGCCCGTCTGCTTCGAGCTGGCCAAGCGCCTGAAGCGCGCCCCGCGCCAGATCGCCCAGGAAATAGTCAACCAGCTCGCCCCGGTGGAAGGCATCGCGCGCATCGAGGTCGCCGGAGCGGGCTATCTCAACGCGTTCCTCGACCGCGCCGCCTTCTGGCAGAGCGCGCTGGCCGAATCCGCGGCTGGCGCAGCGATCCCGCAAGCGGGAGCCCCGGCCGGCGGCAAGGTCATCGTCGAGCACACCAACATCAATCCCAACAAGGCCGCGCACATCGGGCACCTGCGCAATGCCGTCCTGGGCGACACCTTCGTCCGCCTGCTGCGCCACACCGGCCACACCGTCGAAGTCCAGAACTATATCGACAACACCGGCGTGCAGGTCGCCGACGTCGTCGTCGGCTTCATGCACATGGAGAAGCGCACGGCGCGCAACGTCCGCGCCCTGACCCACGAGCCGCGCTTCGACTACTTCTGCTGGGACCTCTATGCGCGGGTCACCCAATTTTTCGAGGAAGACAAGTCGCGGCAGGCGCTGCGCGGAGAGATGCTGAAGCGCATTGAAGAAGGCCTGGGAGAAGAAGCCGAGGTGGGACAGATCGTGGCCGAGGCCATCGTGGCCTGCCACCTGCGCACCATGGCCCGCCTGGACATCCATTACGACCTTCTGCCGCGCGAGAGCGAAATCCTGCACCTGAAATTCTGGGATGCGGCCTTCACCAAGCTGAAAGAAACCGGCGCGATTCAGATGGCCGCCAGCGGCAAGAACGCCGGCTGCTGGATCATGCCCTGGCACCAGGGCGAAGAGGCCCCCGAAGGCGAAGCCGCTGCGGAAGACGCCGACGCCCAGGCCAAAGTCATCGTGCGCTCCAACGGCACGGTCACCTATGTGGGCAAGGACATCGCCTATCAGATGTGGAAGTTCGGCCTGCTGGGCAAGGATTTCCACTACGCCCGCCACCCCCACGCCCCGGCGGGCGCGGCCTTGTGGGTCACCACCAGCGAGCCCAGCGACCCGCAGGCGCCACCCTTCGGCAAGGCCGCGACGGTGTACAACGTGATTGACGCCCGCCAGGCCTATCTGCAGCAGGTAGTAACCGCAGGGCTGCGCGCCCTGGGCTACAACGCGGAAGCCGACCGCTCCGTCCACTTCTCCTACGAGATCGTGGCCCTCACCCCGCGCTGCGCCCGCGAGATGGGCTACGAGCTTTCCCCCGAAGAACTGAAAAAGCCCTACGTGGAAGTGAGCGGGCGCAAGGGCCTGGGAGTGAAGGCCGACGATCTGCTCGATCAGCTCGAAGCCGCCACCCTCGCCGAGGTCCGCCAGCGCCATCCCGAGATGCCCGCCCCCGAGCAGCAGCAGACCGCGCACGCCATCGCCGTGGGCGCGCTGCGCTTCTTCCTGCTGAAATTCACGCGCACGGCCATCATCGCTTTCGATTTCGAGGATGCCCTGAGCTTCGAAGGCGAGACCGGGCCCTACTGCCAGTACGCCGTGGTGCGCATTCGCGGCATCCGCCGCAAGGGCAGCGAGGTGCCGGGCGCTTCCCCGGCGCTTTCCAATGAATTTCTCGCGAAGATATTTTCAGGAGCCGAAGGCCAGGGGCTGTGGGAACTTCTGCTGCTCGGCGGTTCGCTCGATTACGCCACCGCCGCGGCCATCGGCGCGCAGGAATCCGCGTTTGTCGCCAAGTACGCCTTCCAGCTCGCGCAGTCCTTCAACAACTTCTACCACAAGCACCACATCCTCTCGGAAACCGACGCCGAGAAGCGCGCCTTCCTGCTGCAACTGACCGAACTGGTCGAAGCACAACTGGTCCGCACGTTGAACCTGCTCGGCATCGAAGCCCCGGAGAAGATGTGATGCAGCGCTACAGTTTCGTCACCAGCTCCACCAGCGTGCGCACCGCCACCGCGCTGGCGCCCTTGGCGGCCCAGGGCTTGGCTTCATCCAGCCACGCCGTCCCGGCGATGTCCAGATGGATCCACGGGGCGTCCCCCGCGAACTCCTTGATGAACATGGCCCCGGTGATGGCCCCGCCGCCCTTGCCGCTCCCGATATTCTGGATGTCGGCCATGGTGCCCTTGATGAACTCGCGATATTCGTCGTCCATGGGCATCGGCCACATTTTTTCGCCGCAGGCCTTGGCGCTGGCCAGCAGCTTGTCCGTGAAGGCCTGGTCCGAGCCGAAGACCCCGACGTTGACGTTGGCCAGGGCCACGACGATGGCGCCGGTGAGCGTGGCCGCATCGATCAGCTGCGTGGCGCCGAGCTGCTTGGCATACGTCACCCCGTCGGCGAGGATCAGCCGGCCCTCGGCGTCGGTGTTCAGCACCTCGATAGTCTTCCCGGACATGGCCACCTGGATATCGCCGGGCTTCTGCGCCTTCCCGCCGGGCATGTTCTCGGTAGAGGGCACGACGCAGATCACTTTCACGCTGGGCTTGAGCGCAGCCAGCGCGCGCATCACCCCGAGCATGGTGGCCCCGCCGGCCATGTCGTACTTCATCTTTTCCATGCCCTCGGCCGGCTTGATGGAGATGCCGCCGGTATCGAACGTAACCGCCTTGCCCACCAGGCCGATCACCGGAGCGCCGGGCTTGGCGTTCGCCGGCGTATACGTGACCACCATCACGCGCGGCGGCTCGACGCTGCCCTGGGCTACGCTGAGCAGCGCGCCCATCTTGAGTTCCGCGATTTTCTTCTCGTCCAGGATCTCCACGGCCAGGCCGGCTTCCCGGGCCATGGCTTCGGCGCGCTCCGCCAGAATGCGCGGCGTCAATTTGTTGGAAGGCTCGTTGACCAGGTCGCGCGTGAAGTTCTGCGCGTCACCGATAATCCGACCGCGCTGCAGTCCCGTTTCGCCCGCGGCGCGGCTTTCGCCGTCCCAGCCGGCGAGCAGGACGGCGTCCACTTCTTTGCCATTCTTTTTTTCGCTCTTGTATTTGTCCGACTCGAAATTGGCGAAGATCAGACCTTCGGTCACGGCCTGCGCCGCTTCCGCGGTGGCCTCGCCCTCGCGCACCAGAAACGCAAACTGCTTCACCGAGCGGCCTTTCAGATGGCGTAGCGCCGCTCCAGCGAGTTTGCGGAGTTGCGTGCTGCCGTACTGCTCACGCTTTCCCGCGCCGACCAGCAGCAAGCGTTCGGCCGGCAACCCCGCCGGGGCGTGCACCAGGGTCATCTCCAGCGTTTTCCCCGTCAGCTCGCCGCCCTGCGCCAGCTTGCGCAGCAGTCCGCCGGTTTTCTGGTCCAATTCCGCGACGCGCCCCTGGACGGGATCGGTCTCTTCAAAAACATAGCTAACCAGCGCGGCGGTCTGGAGTTCCGCGAACGGTCGGGCTTCGAGTGAAATTTGCATGATAATCCTATCTCCTCCGGGCTCGATACATGGCTTCATCCACTTCCTTGCGGGATTCCTTGTCGCGAGAGTCCTGGCGGCGGTCGTAGTCCTTCTTGCCTTTGGCCAGGGCGATCTCGCATTTGGCGATGCCGTTGCGAAAATAGATGCGCAAGGGAATGACGGTTAAACCTTTGGACTGGGTCTTGCCGGCCAGCTTGTTCAGCTCTTTTTTGTGCAGCAGAAGTTTGCGGGAACCGAGGGGTTCGTGGTTCCAGGGGCCGCCGGGTAAGTACTGGGCAATGTGGGCATTGACGAGCCAGGCGCCGCTGGGCTTGATTTCCACATAGGCGTCGCGGATATTCGCCTTTCCTTCGCGCAAGGCCTTCACTTCCGTGCCGTGGAGCACCATGCCGGCCTCGAACTTCTCGAGAAGATGGTAGTTATAGGAGGCCGCGCGGTTCTGCGCGACAATCTCATCGCCACCTTTCCCCTTCTCCGGTTTTTTTGCGGGCTTGGCCACCACATTTCATTTTAGCGGTCCCCCCTTACCCAATGCAAGACAGCTCGCCCGGGGTTGCTTGCCGCCCTCTTGAGCGGATGCTAGACTGGCGTAAGTTTCTGTAGTTCCGAGGTTTCGGAGAAAAGATGCGGCGCTGGGGGACTCTCATTTTGTGCATCGCCTGCGGCCTGTTGGCCGGCGGCTGCCCCAAGGGCGGCGATGACTACAAGCTTGCGCGCAAGGCCGAGGCCCTGCAGGACTACGACACCGCTCTGGAACACTACCAGAAGGCCCTGAAAGCCGATCCATTCAACGCCGACTACAAGCTCAAGACCACCCAGGCGCGTTTCGAAGCCAGCCAGTACCACGTGCGCCAGGGGCAGAAACTGCGCGAGAAGGGCGATTTGCAAATGGCTCTGGCCGAGTTCCAGAAGGCCCAGGCCATGGATCCCTCCAGTGCCATCGCCGGGCAGGAAATAAAGACGACGCTGGAACAAATCGCCGGGAAGGAAAAAGAGGCCGAGCCGGGCCCGGCGCCAGCGGCGCAGCCCGCGGAAGGCCCGCTGGCCCAGGAGCCGCCGCAGCTCATGGCCATCTCCCGCGCGCCCATTAACTTGAAGATGGCCAACGACGCGAAGATTATCTATGAGACAATAGCCAAGCTGGCCGGGCTGACAGTGGTATTCGACCCGGACTTCCCTGCCCGGCGCATCACCACGGAACTGAACAACGTCACGCTGGAGCAGGCTCTGGACATCGTGTCGCTGCAGAGCAAATCGTTCTGGAAGCCGGTAACGCAGAACATCATCTTCATCATTCCGGATCAGCCGCAGAAGCGGCGCGACTACGAAGAGCAACTGGTGCGCACGTTCTATCTTTCAAACACCGTGCAACCGCAGGACCTCACGGAGATCGTCACCGGGCTGCGGCAGATCCTGGATCTCAAGCGCATCCAGCAGTTGAACGCGCAGAACGCGATCATCGTGCGCGACACGCCGGACAAGCTCCTTCTGGCCGAGAAGCTGATCAACGACATTGACCGGGCCAAGCCCGAGGTGGTCATCCAAGTGGAAGTGTTGCAGGCACGGCTGGACCGCCTGCGGGACCTGGGGGTGCTTCCGGGACAGAGCTCCACACTGGCGTTCACCCCGGCGGGAACGGGAACGACGGCCGCCACCTCCATGGCCTTGAACCGGCTGAAGCATCTTTCCACGGCGGACTACAGCGTGACGCTGCCGGGGGCCACGGCCACGGCCATCCTGACCGACAGCTCGACCAAGATCATTCAGAATCCGGAGATTCGCTCGGTGGACGGGCAGCAAGCCAAACTGCGCATCGGCGACCGCATTCCGGTGGCCACGGGAAGCTTCCAGGCGGGGGTGGGGATCGGCGCGGCCGGCGGGGCGGGCATCGTGAACCCGCTGGTGAACACGCAGTTTCAATACATCGATGTGGGCGTGAACGTGGACGTGACGCCGCGCGTGCATCCGAATCACGAAGTCAGCCTGAAGGTTCTGGTAGAGGTCTCCTCGGTCACCGGGACGAGCACCATCGGGGGGATTCAGCAGCCGATCATCAGCCAGCGCAAGATCGAGCACGACATCCGCCTCAAGGAAGGCGAAGTCAACATACTCGGCGGGCTGATCGAGCGGGTGGACAGCAAGACGCTGAACGGCTGGCCGGGGTTCGCGAAGCTGCCGCTGCTGCACTATCTTTTTTCCGACGAGAAGAACGACCATCAGGAAAACGAAGTGCTGATCGTGCTGATCCCGCGCATCGTGCGGCTGCCGCTGTGGACGCAGTCCAACTTGCGGCCGCTGAGCTCCGGGTCGGAATCGAACATTCAGGTGCGCCGCGAAGCGAGCATCCAGGCGCCCACCATGCCTCCGGCAGCAGCGCCGGTAACGCCCGCGCCCGTGCCGCAGGCCGCGCCGCCGAGCGGCGGGCAAGCGGCGCGGCTGCGCTTCGAGCCCACAACGATTTCCCTGAAGGCCGGGGAGACCGCAACGCTGGGCGTGGCCGTGGACAACGTGCAGGACCTCTTCTCGATCCCCATGCTGCTGCAATACGATCCCGCGGTGCTGCGCATCGAGGAAGTGCGCCACGGGGGATTCCTCTCGGGAGGCACGCAGGAGATCGCCATCGTGCAGCGCGTGGACCAGGAGCACGGGCAGGCGATTATCTCCGCCACGCGGCAGCCCAACACCGCGGGAGTGAGCGGCTCGGGCACGCTGATAGGCGTGGTGGTGCGCGCGCTGGCCCCCGGCTCGTCGAAGCTGGCCATCGTGCAGGTCAACGCCCGGGATTCGCAGCAGAAGGCGCTGCCGCTGCTCAGCGGCGAGGCAACGATTCAGGTCGTTCCGTAATCTCTCTAACCGTAGGCTTATGCCGCACGCGCTGCGCACAATCCGGCGAGGCGATTCGCAGGCGGGGATGACCCTGCTGGAGCTGATCATCGCCTGCTCGATCCTGCTGATTCTGTGTTCCGCGGCGCTGCCCATCGCGCGCTACAGCATCGTGCGGCAGAAAGAGAGCGAGCTGCGCCGCGACCTGCGCGAGATGCGCGACGCCATCGACCGCTACAAGGACCTCGCCGACCGCAACCAGATCCGCGTGGAAGTGGGCAGCGAAGGCTATCCCCCGGACCTGGAGACGCTGGTGAAAGGGGTGCAGCTCGGCGCCAGCAGCGACCGCAAGATCCGCTTCCTGCGGCGGATCCCGGTGGATCCGATGAGCGGGCGGGCCGAATGGGGGCTGCGGGCGGTGCAGGACGATCCGGACTCGACTTCCTGGGGAGGGAAAAACGTTTTCGACGTGTATTCGAAATCGATGGGCACGGCGCTGGATGGGACACGCTATGCGGAATGGTAAAACGGCAGTGAAAGTCGCGCGCTGCCGGCCCGCAGCGGCCAGAAACCGGCGCACGGCGGGAGCCGCCGGGGCCCCGCGCAAGGCCGGCTTCACGCTGCTGGAATTGATGATCGTGATCGGGATCATCGCCATCCTGGCGGGGATCGCCGTCGGAAGCTACCGGCGCAGCGTGCAGCACGCGCGGGAAGCGGCCTTGAAGTCCGATCTGCAGACCTTGCGGCAAGCGATCGAACAATACACGATAGATAAGCAAGCCGCGCCGCAATCGCTGGAAGATATGGTGGCGGCGAAATACCTGCGGGAGATTCCCACGGATCCGATCACGCGGCAGAAAAACTGGCGGCTGGTGTTCGAGGATGTGGTTCTTAGTCCCGACCAGGCCACTACCGGGCTGACCGATGTGTTTTCCAGCTCCGACCAAGTCGCCTCGGACGGCACGCCGTACAGCACGTGGTAATGCCGGGGGAGTGTTAGGCGGCCGGGCGCGCCAGCGCTATTTTCGCAATATTGTTAGCCGCGGGCGAGGCTCCGCGGGGCAGAAATTTGACGGCAGGCCCACACTCCGCTATAGTCGAAATGCGGGGTGGAGCAGTCTGGTAGCTCGTCGGGCTCATAACCCGAAGGTCGTTGGTTCAAATCCAACCCCCGCAACCAAATTTTAGACTTGTGAAGGGCCGGATGCTCCATCCGGCCCTTTTCTCTTTGCTTCCTGCTTCCGCACACTGCAACCCCGTCGGGCTGTCGTCTTTCTTGCGCCGACTTTCGTCGGCGGGGCCGAAGGTCGTTCCCGGTTCAAATCCAACCCCCGCAACCATTTTGGACTTGTGAAAGACCGGATGCTCCATCCGGTCTTTTTTTTTCAGACAACAGCGGGAACGAGGCTCGGCCGATGGTTCGTTCTGGCGAGAGCACAGCGTCAAGCTTATCGGCGGAGCGCAGGGGCGAGTCCGGAGCGGCTCAATACAGCCGCTCGATTGCCTCCTGAATCCACGCCGCCACCACGTTCTTGGGCATCAGATTCCGCTGGACCCTGTCTTCATCGGGCACGTGCACCGTCATCAGCCAGCCTTCTCCGTAAGGATCGTTATGCATCTGGCTCGGATTCTTCAATACCGCCTCGTTGAGTTCGACGACCTCGCCTTCGACCGGCGAACTCATCTCGACCTTCTGTCCGTTACGGAAGAAGGACAAGACGCGCTGGCCCTGGCGGACCCAATGTCCGGGCAGCGGCAGCTCGATGCGTTCGACGGGACCCAGCACGCTGGCGGCAACTCCGTCCACGCCGACGCGTGCGAGATTGTGGCGCTCACAATCTCCCGAAAGAGCTGTTGCTGCATGGTTTTGCGGGGCGATGGAATTTGCCGCGCCGGATGTCCATTTACTCTACACTTCTCCCCGACGTCTCCGAATCCATCCACGTGTGCACCCAAGCGTTGGTATGCTCCGAAAAGCCCGGGCGCCCAGGCAACAGCCCTTATTCGTTTCCGAGAAAGTGCAGAGAGTCCCGAATTTCTGCCAACGGAGGTGTTATTCGCATGGCGCTTACCGAAAAAACAGATATTTTGTCCGGCAAAAAGCCGATACATAATTGCTTCATGCTCAGCAAGGTAAGAGCCTTCATCGGCTTTGATTTTGAGTATGACCGGTCCTCGAGAAACCAGGTGCATTCACGACACCGGGATACGGAGTTTGCGCAGATGTTTGGAACCCGGCTTTCGAAGCATGGCAAACCGTCCCGAAGGGCTGGCGCTGAATGAAGGAGCGTCTCCGAATTGGATTGCTGTTAGCGGCGGTGGTGCTGGTCAACGCGAATACGCTGTGGAACGCATTCACCATGGACGATGACCTCTACATCGTCCTCAATCCCCAGGTGACCGAACTATCCGCACGAAAGCTATTCGCGCCCAACAAATTCACCAACGTGTTTCGACCATTAACCCTCGCAACGTTTCAGTTGAACTGGGCGGCGCACGGAGCGCATCCGTTCGGGTATCACCTGATCAATCTTCTGCTGCATGGCGCAGTCACCTGGCTGCTGTATCTGCTGTTGCAGGCGATCCTGGCGCCGTCAGCGCAAGCGAGGACCGTGGCGCTTGCGGCCGCCTGGCTGTTTGCCGTGCACCCCATCCATGCCGAAGCCATCACCTCCGCCGTGGGATGCTCCGAATTGCTAGCCGCAGGATTCCTGTTAGCGGCATGGATTCTGCATCTGCGCGACCGGGAGATTTTGGCGCTGCTCTGCTTTCTGCTGGCATTGTTGTCGAAGGAATCAGGCGTCGTCTTCCTGCCATTGGTGCTGGTGGGCGATTACGCACGCGGCGAGCGCAAGCCATATCTTCGTTATGCGCGGATTGCCGGGGTGACCTTGCTGTATCTCGGACTGCTTTGGGGAGTTCAGGGAGGCCGCTTCGGCCCTCCCGGCATCTCCATGCTGGACAATCCGCTGGCCAAAGTTCCCGCCGGATGGAGAATTCTCAACGCGCTGCGTGTGGCGTGGAAGTATGTTGGTCTGCACGTCTATCCGGCCACACTTTCCTGCGACTATTCCTTCAATCAGATTCCGGTCTATCGCGACTGGGGCCACACATTGCCCGCGGCGGTAGCGGCGGTGGCGGCAGTGGGCGCTTGGATCTGGGCGGTCCGGAAGCGGCGAAGCGGATTAGTCCTGGCCGGGGGCATCTATTTGGCCGGATTTGCGATTACAGCGAACATTTTGGTGCCGACGGGAACGATCATGGGCGAGCGGCTGGCGTATCTCCCGTCAGCGGGCTATTGCCTGCTGGTCGCGCTGGGCTGGAACTGGCTAAAGGACCGGCACCGAACCCTGGCGTGGGGAATGTTAGCCGTTCTTGTGGTGGCGCTGGCCATGCGCACCGTGGTGCGCAACCGGGACTGGGAAAACAATCTGACTCTTTATTCGGCCGCCGTGCAGGCAGTGCCAGGCAGCGCGAAGATGCACGCCTCTCTCGGAAGCGCGTACATGGCCCACAGGCAATTCGACTTGGCGCACACCGAGCTGCAAGCCGCGTTGCGGATCTATCCAGACTATCCCGACGCGCTGGAGGCTTATGGGCTCCTGGAGGCCAAGAAGGGCAATTATGAGGTCGCCGGCTGGATGATGGAGAAGGCCCTGTACACCAGCGGGAGGGACAATCCTAACTACGATTTCATGGCCGTGAACCTGGCGGCGTTGTTGATGCAGACGGACCACATGGATGGCGCGCTGGAGCTTCTGAATCGCGAGATCGCGGAATCGCCCGGGTACGCGCGCGCCTGGTCGAACCGCGCCGTGATTCGCTACAAGCGCGGGGAGCTGGCGTCAGCCCGCGCCGACGCGGAGGCGGCACTGCGTCTGGAGCCCGAGAACACACAGGCGCAAAACCTGATGCGGTTGCTGGACACCGCAGCGCCAATTGCGCCTGCGCGGTAAGTAGCGGCCTGCAGCGCAATGCTCGCCGTTCCCTGCCCCGGGAGCATGACGATCTGATTCAGGTGGCGCACCAGCCCAAGGCATGCACGGCCCCCCGGCGTGAAGCGCCTTGCGAATATCCCCCAGCCCGCTTTAGCAGAATCCCAGGGTACCTCGATTGCCGCCTGAACGGAGCCGGTGCGTTTCTAATGGGCGGGAGGAGCCTCGGCGATCCTTCCCTGGCGAATGAGGCGCTGAATACCGGCCTGTGGCGTTGATCCCAGCTTAAAAATTGGGGTGGGATTTTGCCTGGGAATTGGCAAATCAGTGGGTGAAATAACGCATACAGGGTTATTTCACGCACTTTGGGCATGGTTAAAAATGCGCATTGGGCAGAGCTGCATTTGCTATGCACTGTGTTATCAGCAATATGCGGGAATATGTTGAGATTTGCGACGAAAGGCGACGAAATTGCACATTCCGGGGTAGAATCTCCTGATTGTGAGGAATTTAATTGAACGGGTTGCCCATCACGATTCGCTATGCCATCAAGATTCTAATCTTTCTTTCGCTCACGGCCGGGCATTCGATTTCCGCGAGCGAATTGGCGCGGCTCACCCGCATTCCCCCGTCGCAGGTGGCGAAGGTGCTGCATGTGCTGCGCTGGGGCGGGCTGACCCGCTCGCGGCGCGGCTTGCACGGGGGCTACGAACTGCGGATGAGCCCCGAAGAGATTCACGTCGAACAGGTCATGAAGCTCTTTCTCCCCGTGGGGGAGGAGAAGCAAGCGAATGCGGCGGATGATCCGTTCCTGCAGATCTGGACGGAGACCGAAGCCCGCTCGCAGCAGGAGTGGAAGCAGTTGACGATCGCCGAGCTCAGCCGGCGGATGCCAGAGCACGCGGCGGATTGGGACAAGCTGCCGGCGAGCGAGCACTCATGAAGGGCCCAGGAGCAGCGGGCGGTGCAGGCTTTATAGACCCCAAATCAGTAAAAAGAGGAGGTTCGATGTTTGACCGAAGAGGCAATTCGATTCTCGTGGCGGCAAGCCTGCTGGCGGGAATGTTCGTGTACCTGCTGTTTGTGTCAACGACGCGGGTCTCGGCCATCCCGGCGTTCGCGCGCAAGTACCAGACGTCGTGCACCACGTGCCACAACAACTACCCGGAGCTGAACGACTTCGGCGAGGCGTTCAAGAAGAACGGGTTCAAATTTCCCACGGAGGACGAGGTCTTCGTGAAAGAGCCGCCGGTGATGCTGGGAGCGAAGGCCCAGAAGGAAGCGTTTCCGGGCGCGGTGTATCCGGGAGAGATACCGGGAACGATACCAATCGGCTTCCGCTATTCGGGGTTTTTCACGTTGAACAGCAAGCAGCCGCAAGCGGTGGGCTACGTGCCGCGGACGGATCTGTTCGCGCCCAATACGTTCACGATCATCAGCGCGGGGAGTTTTGGGCAGAACATCGCGTTCTGGATTGACGACGACATTTCCACCGGCGGGTCGGGCGCGGACGGCGGGCTGGGCGATGGCTACCTGAAGTTCAACGACCTGGGGCATTATCTCAAGCTGCCCAAGGATACGCTGAACGTGCGCTTCGGGCAGTTCGAGCTGGATCTGCCGTTTACGCAGGCGCGGACCATCTATGCTTCGGACTATGACATCTATGATCAACTGAGCGTCGCGGGCAACTGGGGCTTTACCCCTACCCAGCAGTTTGGCGTGCCGACGACGAATAACCCGTTTACGCTGGGCGCTCCGCAGCGGGGCATCGAGATCGGCGGATATCCCAACGACGGGAATTTCGCGTGGTCGATCGCAGTGACCAACGGCAGCAATGACGGGCCCGCAGGGCGCAATTCCAAAGACGTATACGTGCGCGTATCCCAGAAGTTCAATCTGGAGCGCGATGCCGCGGTGCGCAAGGAAGTGCAGGCCGCCGGGCCCACCGGTCCACGGGACCACTCGTCGATTCGCGTCGGCGGGTTCTACTACTACGGGCGCAACGCGCAGAACATCGGCAACTCAATGTTTCCGAGCAATACCTTCGGCACGATTCGCGAGCCGTTCTACCGGGTAGGCGCCGACCTGCGTTTCAAGTATCGTCACGCGGAGCTATTCGGCCTGCTGATGTACGCGCATGACCGGAACCACCTGGTGGACACGGAAGGCGGAACGATCAGCACGGGCCGGCCGGTAAGCTACAGCGGCGGGTTCGCGGGATTGAACTACTGGATCTATCCGTGGATGATTGCCAGCCTGCGCTATGATGCGGTAAATTCTCCAGCGGACTTTCTCAACGGGGTATCCAAGAATGGGACCCGCAACCGCGTCAGCCCGGGAGTGCAGATGCTAGTGCGCAGCAACATCAAGCTGGTGTTCGAATACCAGCATCACTGGGAGCAGCCCATACCCAATTCCAACCTCTTCTTCCGGCCAAACACGTTCGTGTCCGGAATCGACTATTCCTTCTAAGGAACGGTTCGGATCGGGCCGGGGCCGCGGGGCCCCGGCCCGAAATAAATTTTCGTACGACAAAAGGGAGAAAAACGATGAAAAAGATGAACACTCTGGCGATTCTTGTGGCAACATCTCTGGCCATGCTCGGGGCCGCGAGCGCGGCGCAGGCGGGAGAGATCAAGGGCAAGGTGAGCGTGCAGGGTCTGAAATCCGCAGAGCACATCGCCGTGTACGTGGATGAGATTCCCGGCAAGGCGTTCCCGGCACCGGCGCAGCATGTGCTGATCGATCAGCTCAAGATGGCGTTCATCCCGAAGGTGACGGTGGTGCTCAAGGGAACGACCGTGGATTTCCTGAACAGCGACCCGGTGGGACACAACGTCTATTGGCCGTCGATGAGCGGAAACAAGAAGCTCTCCCATAACCTGGGGACCTGGCCGAAGGGCGAGAAGAAGGCGTACCAGTTCAACGATCTGGGAGTGGCGCCGCTGCTGTGCAACGTGCACCCGGAGATGAACGGCTACGTGGTGGTGGTAGGCACGCCGTATTTCGCGGTGACCGGGAAGGACGGCTCGTTCACGATCAAGGACGTGCCGGCGGGAACCTACACGCTGAAGACCTGGAGCGAGGACGGCAAGCCCACGAGCCAGAGCATCACGGTGGGGGCCGGCGCAGCGGAAGTGGCACTGACGGTAAAGAAGTAAGTTTCTTACCGACGTAGTCCGGAGGAACGCCATTACGACGCGAAGCAAACTCGTGGACCTGGACTGGCTGGAATCAAATTTTCCGTGCATGCAGGCCTGTCCGGTCCACACGCAGGCGGGGCGGTATGTTTCCTTGATCGCGGAAGGCCGCTACGAGGAAGCCTACCGCTACGCCCGCACTCCCAATCCCTTTGCGTCGGTTTGCGGCCGGGTCTGCGGGCACCCCTGCGAACCGGCGTGCCGGCGCGGGAAGTTCGACGCGCCCATCTCGATCCGGGCGCTGAAGCGCTTTCTGACGGAACGGCACGGGCCGGAATCGCGCAATCCGGTGGACGTGGTATCCGACAAAGTGCAACTGGTGCAGCGGGAAAAAGTGGCGATCATCGGTTCCGGGCCGGCGGGCCTCTCGGCGGCGCACGATCTGGCGCTGCTGGGCTATGCGGTGACCGTTTTTGATGCGGCGGCGGTGCCCGGCGGCATGATGCACCTGGGCATCCCGGAATACCGGCTGCCGCGCGACGTTCTGCAGGCGCAGATCCGCGAGATTCTGGAGCTGGGCCCGGAACTGAAATTGAACATGCGCCTGGGGCGCGATTTTTCTCTCGCGGACCTGCGGCAGCAGGGCTATAAAGCGGTGCTCATGGCGTTCGGGCTGCACCGCAGCCGGGACCTCAATCTGCCGGGCAACGATCTCGACGGGGTAGTCAAGGGGATCGATTTCCTGCTGAACGTGAACCTCGGCTACCGCTTTTCCATCGGCAAGCAGGTGGTGGTAATCGGCGGCGGCAACGTGGCGATTGACGTGGCGCGTTCGGCGATGCGTGAGCAGCAGCAGAAACTGGTGACAGACATAGCGGGTGTAGTGCTGCCCGACGAATTGACGTCCAGCGAGCAGGACGTGGCCATGAAGGAGTTCCTGGACGTCTCGCGCGCCGCGCTGCGCATGGGGGCCCGCGAAGTACATCTGGTGTGCCTGGAATCACGCGCGGAGATGCCCGCATCGGAAGAAGAGATCGCGGAGGGCCTGGAAGAAGGCATCCGCATGCACCCGTCGCTGGGCCCGAAGCAGTTCGTGGGAAAGAAGGGCAAGCTGACGGGCCTGGAAGTGATTCGCTGCACTTCGGTATTCGACGAGCAGCGGCGGTTCAGCCCGAAGTTCGCGGAGGGCACGGAGCACATCATTCCCTGCGACACGGTCATTCTGGCGATCGGGCAGGCTTCCGACCTTTCGTTCCTGACGCCCGCGGACGGGATCGAAGCGACGCGCCAGGGAACGCTGAAAATCAATCCGGAAACGCTGATGACCACGGCGCCGGGAATCTTCGCGGCGGGAGACATCGCCTTCGGGCCGCGGCTGATCATCAACGCGGTGGCCGACGGGAAGAAGGCGGCCGAGCAGATCGACAAGTACCTGCGCGGGGCGGAATGGAAGGAGAAGTCCAAATACGTGCGGGTGACGGTGCTCGATCACCACCAGATGGCCGAGCACTACGACGAATATTCGCGGCTGCCAGTGCCGGTGATTCCCCTGGAACGGCGCACGGGGGTGGCCGAAGTCGAGGTGGGATTCACGGAAGCGCAGGCCCGCGCCGAAGCCACGCGCTGTCTGAAGTGCTGGATCAACACGATCTTCGAGGGCACGGAAGCCAGCGGGAGCGAATGCATACTGTGCGGGGGCTGCGTGGACGTGTGCCCGGAGAACTGCCTGCGGCTGGTGCCGCTGAGCCAGTTGGCCTTTACGGAGGAGACCAAGACGCGGCTGGCGGCGGAAGCGGACACCCGGGGCTTCGATCTGCAGCACGTCGCGGCGCAGGAGCTGCCGGCGGCGGAAGGTTCGGTGATGGTCAAGGACGAATCGGTGTGCATCCGCTGCGGGCTGTGCGCGGAGCGCTGCCCGGTACACACCATCACGATGGAAGCGTTCGAAGTGGTGGATCACGATCCGGATCTGGTATCCATTGAGGAGCTGGTGCTTCGGCCATGAGCGACATAAAACATCCGAGTTCTACGGGCGAAACCTCCACGGGGCAGCGTGGCAACGGCGTGACCCGGCGGGATTTCCTGAACGAAGTGACGCTGGGAGCGCTGGGCATTGCCGGGCTGGGGGCGGCGGTGGTCACCTACCAGTATTTTTCGCCCAACGTGCTGTTCGAGCCCTCGACGACATTCCGCGCCGGGAGTCCCGACCTCTATCCGGTCCATTCCGTGAGCTTCCTGCAGGACCAGCAAGTCTATATTGTGCGCATGCCGGAAGGGTTTTATGCGGTATCGGCGGTGTGCACGCACCTGGGCTGCGTCACGCAATGGAAGCCGGACGCAGAGATCATCGCCTGCCCGTGCCACGGCAGCAAGTTCAAGCAGGACGGGACGAAAATCGAAGGGCCGGCGCCGCGGCCGTTGCCGCATTTTGCCATCAGCCTGACGGCCGACGGAGAACTGCTGGTGGATAAGCTGCAAGCCGTGAAAGCGGCGCAAGTTTTGAAAGTCTGAGGAATAACGATGGCCACGACGTTGCAAGCGTCTCTCGACCGGCTCCGCGCGACGCGGGTCTGGAAGTCCATATTCCGGCGGGGCCCGGCGGTGACGAACCGTTCGCGCAGCCAGGCGGTCTTCGGGAACCTGTTCCTGCACTGGCTGCCGGTGAAGGTGCGCGAGAAGGCGCTGACGGTGCGCGCCTCCTACTACCTGGGCTCGATTTCCTTTCTGCTGTTCATCGCCCTGACGGTCACCGGGATTCTGCTGATGTTCTATTACCACCCGGCGGTGCCGCAGGCCTACCGGGACATGAAGGACCTGCGCTTTGTGGTCTCGAACGGGGTCTTTCTGCGGAACGTGCATCGTCTGGCGGCGCACCTGATGGTGCTGCTGGTGTTCTGGCACATGTTCCACGTCTTCTACCGCGGGGGGTACAAACCGCCGCATGAGTTCAACTGGGTGGTGGGAGTGATCCTGCTGCTGTTGACGCTGTTTCTGAGCTACACGGGCTATCTGCTGCCGTGGGACCAACTGGCGTTCTGGGCGATCACCGTGGGGAGCAACATCATTTCGGCGATGCCCTTCGTAGGCAGTAAGATGCGGTTCATTCTGCTGGGCGGAAACGTGGTGGGAGAAAACGCGCTGTTGCGGTTCTATGTGCTGCACGTCGTGGTGCTGCCGCTGGCCGCGTTTTTCTTCATCGGGGTGCATTTCTGGCGGGTGCAAAAAGACGGCGGTCTGACGGTACGGTCCAAAAATGACGGAAAAAAATAAAATCGAGACGGGCTTCGCTTCCGACGCCCAGAAGAATCCCCAGCGGGTGGTGTTCGTCACGCGGAATACGTCGGCGAAGGTGACCGACGAACGCGGCCCGCAAGTGATGACCTATCCGCACCTGCTGCTGCGGGAGGCCATCGCCTTACAGGTGCTGGTGGTGGCGCTGGTGCTGGTGGCGTTATTCTGGGACGCGCCACTGGAGCAACTGGCCAATCCGCTGCTGACGCCGAATCCGGCGAAGGCGCCGTGGTATTTCCTGGGGCTGCAGGAACTGCTGCACTATTTCCCGCCCTTCGTCGCCGGGGTGATCATCCCGACGCTGGTGGTCCTGGGGCTGATTGTGATTCCCTACTTCAACGTGAATATCGAGGGCGCGCCGATCTGGGAGCGCCGCCCGGAGCAGCACTTCCGCAGGTACGCCGCGGTGATCGCGGGCCTGACGGTGTTTCTCGCGCTGTTCGACGCCTGGACGGTGCTGGCGCCGACGCTGCTGATCGGCGGACTGCTGGTGTGGTCGTACTACGCCAAGCCGGAGCAAAGCCGCGCGGCCGAATATTTGCGCGGGCGGCCGCTTTCCTGGTGGCTGATGACCTGGTTTGTGGCGGTGGCTATGATTTTAACCCTGGTCGGCACATTCTTCCGCGGGCCGGGCTGGTCCTGGGTGTGGCCCTGGAGAGCATATGGCGCCTGAAGAGATGGGCAAAGTTACGTACCGCATGCGGCTGATCTTTGCCGCCAGCAGCCTGCTCTTTGTGGCCGTGCTGGCGGTGTCCCCGGTGAAAGACCTGCTGCGCGAATGGAAGCACTACAAGCGCGGGTATCTGCAGTTCGCGAGGACGCGGCCGGACACCAAGCGGCTGACCGCGGATTACCGCCCGGATCTCGACCAGATCTGGATCCCGGAGATGAACGTGGTGGACCGCTGCGCCTCGTGCCATCAGGGAATCACGCAAGCGACGCTGGCGGACGGCTCGGTGCCGCAACCGTACCGGGCGCACCCGCCGATTCCGCACCGCGTGCGCGAATGGGGCTGCACTCCGTGCCATCGCGGGCAGGGCGTGGCCACGGAAGTCGCCGAAGCGCATGAAACCACACTGGCCTGGGAGCAGCCGATCCTGCCGGGACGCTACGTGCAAGGGGCCTGCGGCTCCTGCCACCACGACGCCCGGCCGGAACTGCCCAAGCTGAATCGCGGGCGGCAGTTGCTGGCGGACCACAACTGCGCGGGTTGCCACCGGCTGCAGGATATCGAGCGCAGCGTGATGCAGGGGCCGGACCTGACCAGCGTGGGCACCAAGGTGAGCCGCGAATGGATCTACAAGTGGCTGAAAGAGCCGCGCACGGTGGTGGACGATTCCGGAAACGTGAAGGTGAACGGCTACGAGACGCAGGAATCACCGCGCATGCCGCAGTTCCGGCTGAGCGAGCAAGAGCTGCACGATCTTTCCGCGTACCTCAGCGCGCAGCGCAGCCATCCCGTGGCGCCGTACAAGTTCAGCGGCGCGGTGGTGGCCAAGTGGGGGAAGCGGCCGGACGTGACAGACCAGGGGGAGTTGCGCTTCCGGCAGATGTTCTGCTCGACGTGCCACTCGCTAGCGGTGACCCGCGCGGGCGAGACCAAGCTGATCGGAGGGGAGATCGGCCCGGAACTGACGAAAGTGGGCAGCAAGGTGAATCCCGACTGGCTGGCGGCCTGGCTGCTCAACCCGCAGGGCTATCTGGCGCATAGCAAGATGCCGCGCTATGAATGGAGCGAGGAGGACCTCTTCACGGTCACGCGCTACATCGAGACCAAGCTCACCGATTCCGACCTGCTGAGCAACGTGCCGCAACTCGGCGCGGCCACGAAGGAAGAGATCGCGCACGGCAAGAAAACGTTCTCGGAGAAGGGCTGCGCAAGCTGCCACGCGGTGGGAAGCAGCGGGACACAGAAGGACTTCGGCCCGGACCTCTCGGCGCTGGGAAGCAAGAACGTCTCGCAACTGGAGTTCGGGAAATCGACGATACCGCGCAACCTCAGCTCGTACATCCAAGCCAAGATCACGGACCCCAGTTCGGTGAATTCCGCCGCGCGCATGCCGCAATACAACTTCAACGCGGCGGACCTGGAGGCCATCACCACGGCGCTGCTGAGCATGACCGGCCCACCGGCCACCAGCGCGCTGCAGAAGCTGACCATTCCGCGGGGAAATCCGCAGTTCCAGCCGGCCGGGGAATTCGCCCGGATCTACGAGCGCTACCAGTGCGCGGATTGCCATAAATTCAACGGCTACGGCGGGGACCTGGCGCCCGATTTGTCCTACGAAGGGAGCCGTGCGCAGCGGCAGTGGATCATCAGCTTCCTGAAGAATCCGCAGACGCTGCGGCCGACGCTGACGTTCCGCATGCCGCAGTTCAACATGAGCGAGCGCGAGGCCGCAGTCCTCGCCGATTATCTGAGCATGGTGATGCAGAGTCCGGATGTGCGGCAGGAAGCGGTGAACGCGAAAGAGCTGACGCCCGCACAGGCCGCACTGGGCAAGCAGCTCTACGAAGTGAAATACCAGTGCCAGTCCTGCCACACCATCGGATCCGGCGGGGGCTACGTGGGGCCGAATCTGAACAACGCCGGCAACTGGCTGAAACCGGAATGGATCGCGGCGTGGCTGAGCAACCCGCAGGCGCTGGTGCCGGGAACCATCGAGCCGCACCGCACCATGACGGACGGGGAGATCAAGGCGCTCACCGCGTACCTGATGACGCTGCGGCAGAGCGGCGGTAAGGCCGCGCAAAAACAGGTCGCGGCGCACGGCGCAAAAGCGGGCGGAAACGGGGTGGCCGGACAATGAGACACCGCAGCTTGCTGTTGCTCTGCGCGCTTGCGATCCTGCCCGGGATTGAGGGCTGCCATAAGGCGGCGGCACCGGCGAAGCCGGACCCGCTGCGCAACGCCTATGACGTGGAAGTGGACGCCAACGATCCGACGCACCTGATCGGGCTGAGCTACCAGCAGGCCCAGGGCAAGCGCGTGTTTTACACGAATTGCGTGTGGTGCCACGCGGATGCCACGCCGGCCGGGCCGTCCAACCGCAGCAACCTCACGCCCGTACCACCGCTGATGAACGACGGGGCCACGCTGAACGGCGTGAGCGACGAGTTCATGCAGAGCATCATCACACTGGGCGGGAGCGCCATGGGCAAGTCTGCTATGATGCCGCCCTGGGGCCGGACACTTTCCCCGGATGACATCAAAGCGGTGATCGCCTACACCCGGGCCATTGCGCAGCCGGCGTATCAGCCTCCGGCGCGGGCGGCGTCACCGTACTCGAGGGAAGCGGGACCCGGGCCGGCGACGAAATGACACGGCTAATCCGAATTGTCCAGCGAAGCGGGATGGCGCGCGGCGCCGTTTTGTGGGCGGTATGCTGCGCGCTGCAGGTCTGCCCGGCGGGGGCGCAGGTCCATCCGGCGGAGATCATCAACCCGCAGCTCAAGGCGCCCGAAGAGGCCTACTTCCAGCAACTGATCGCGCTCAACCGCAAGATTGCCGCGGCCAAATTTCCCTTCGAATTCCATCTCAGCCGCTACGTGGGCCTCGATCCCGAGCAGCAGAAGGAAGCGGACACGCGCGGCCTGGAGTTCGTGAAATTCAAGGACCGCGTCATCCTGAAGGTCACCGGCAACTACAACTCGGCGTATAACGCGGACCTGCTGACGCAGAACCAGCGCGTCAGCCGCACCTTTCACGAAGTGGTTCTCTCGGTCCTGCGCATGTTGACTCAGGAGCTGCCGGCGGACATGGCCAGCGACGGGATCGGTTTTGAGATCTCCCACCACGTGCGGCGGCGCACCAAGGCTTCCGACTACGAAGGCAAAGAGATTCTAGTGATCGTGTTCGATCGCGATGCAGCGTTCCGCCTGGCGGGACTCACGGACGAGGAGCAGCAGCAGGAGATCGTGAGCCATTCCATGGTCTACGTGAGCGGGAAAGAGTTCGGGCTGGCGCTGAATCAGGCCGATCCTTTCGATGTTCAGGCGCTGAACTCGTCCTTTTCCTCGGTTGCGGGCTCCGCGGCTTCCTCCGCCGCTTCGCGCAACCTTCCCGCGTACCATCCTCCGGCAAGCGCGGCGGACAAATTTTCCGTGAATCCCGCGGCGCGCGCAGCGGCGACGCCGGAGGGCGAATCCACCGCGCCGGTCGCGCCGGGGAGGACCGCTCCCGCGGCGGCGGAGAAGAGCGACGCGCTGCTGGCGCCCGGCGGCACCGCGGCGCAGAGCGACGTGGATCGCCTGCAGGCCAAATATCAGACGCAACTGGACAGTTTTGGCAAAGAGGGCGTGAGCAAACTGCACTTTGTGGAGTACGCGCCGCCGTCGTTCGCGCTCTTCCGCAAGCGCATCGTTCTCCAGGTGACCCTGCGCAACCCCAAAGCCTTCGACCCGGAGGCGACGTCCATCTACAAACGCGCCGCGCGGAGTTTCGACCTCTTTCTGGCTCCGCAACTGAAGGCCATGGTGGAAAAGCTGGCCGCGGATCTGGAGTGCGAAGGGCTGGACATCACCGTGCTGAACCAACTGGGGCCGAAAAGCTCCTCTTCGGAAGCCCTGGAGTTCGTCCTCCCGCTCCCGGCCCTGCGGCAGTTCGTGGACGCCGAGATCACCAACCAGGAGCTGATCAACCGCAGCCTGGTCCTGGTGAACGGCGTGCGCATCGCCATCAACCTGCAACAGGTGGAATGAACTTTCCTCGGGAACGCATCCGGGGCGGCAGCCACTCCTAGTCAAGATTCGCGGGCCGGACGGAAGCGTCCGGCCCTTTTGTTTTGCGGCGAAGTGCGCGTGCCGGCGCGGCGCGGATCAATCGTACGGCAGGCCCACATAATTTTCGGCCAGGGCGGTGGAGGCGGCGCGGGAACTGGTGACGTAATCCAAGTCCGCAAGGTGAATCTGGTTTACGAAGTCACCCTCCGGGGAGCGATGCAGCGTAGTGGTCATCCACCAGGAGAAGCGCTGCGCCTTCCAAATCCGGCGCAGGCAAACTTCCGAGTAGCGGGCCAGCAGGTCCTGGCGGCCGTGTTTGTAGAAGGCCTCGAGCGCCCGGACGAGCACGTGGACGTCGGCGGCGGCGAGATTTAGGCCTTTGGCGCCGGTGGGGGGAACAATGTGCGCAGCATCGCCAAGAAGGAAGAGCCGGCCATATTGCATGGGCTCCACGAGGAAGCTGCGCATGGCGGTAATTCCCTTTTGCAGGACGGGACCTTCCTTCAGCGTCCAATCGCCGTGCGTGGCGCAGCGCAACTGGAGCTCCTTCCAAATGCGCTCGTCGGACCAGGCGTTGAGGTCCTCGTCGGGAGCGCATTGCAGATAGAGGCGCGAAATCTGCGGGGTGCGCATGCTGAGAAGCGCGAAGCCGCGCTCGTGGCTGGCGTAGACCAGCTCGTCGCAAGACGGGGCCACCTGCGCCAGAATGCCCAGCCAGGCGTAGGGGTAGACGTTTTCGTGGGTCTTGAGCACGCCGGCGGGAATCGAGGGCCGGGAAACCCCGTGGAAGCCATCGCAGCCGGCGATGAAATCGCATTCCAACTGCTCCGGCCGGCCGTTGCGGGTGTAGCGGATGGAGGGCTGGGAGGAATCCAGGCCGTGCACGCTGACGTCTTGTACTTCGAAGAAAAGTTTTCCGCCGGCTTGCAGACGGGCGGCGATGAGATCCTTGACGATATCGTGCTGGGAGTAGACGGTGATGGTCTTGCCGCCGGTGAGGTTGGCGAAGTCGATGCGGTGGTCGCGGCCGCGAAAGCGCAGATAGATGCCGGAGTGGACCAGGCCCTCACGCTTCATGCGCTCGCCGGCGCCCAAGTGCACGAGGAGGTCCGCGACGTCATGTTCGAGGACGCCGGCGCGGATGCGGTTCTCGCAATATTCGCGGGTGCGATTTTCGAGAATGACGGACTCGATGCCATGAAGATGGAGCCACTGCGAAAGCAGCAGCCCCGAGGGGCCCGCTCCGATGATTCCGACCTGGGTACGCATATGTCTTTTTCCTTGATGAATTCACTGCACGGGCGAGTTGTGCGGCCGGGGCGGGTCGCTTTTCACTTCCGCCCAGTATGAGACTTGCCCGAGAATTTATCTTTTACTTCCTGCGGAATGATTTGGCCCTTGAAGCGCACCGGGCCCTCCGCGGATTCCGCGGTGCGCGCGACCCACACGCGCTTTTCGAAGAGTTCGACGGCCAAGACGCCGTCCTTGAAAAGCTTGTGGTGAACGGAGAAGCTGCTGCGTCCCCATTCCGCGATGCAGGACTCGACAAGGAGAGTATCGCCGAATTGCGAGGGCACCAGGAAGCGCGCGCGGGATTCGACCATGGGGATGCCGGCAATGCCGTAGGTCTTGACCATCTGCGCTTTGTGGAGGCCGGCGCGAGCAAACAAGGCATTGGTGCAGGCATCGCCGTATTCCAGATAGCGGGGAAAATAGACGATGCCTCCGGGATCGCAATCGCCAAACTCGATGTAGATCTCTTTGCGATTGATCAGCATGGCGCCCTCTTACCGCGGATTTTCGAGCAGTACGGCAATGCCCTGCCCGCCGCCGATGCAGGCGGAGGCAATGCCGTAGCGCAGGTTGGAGCGGCGCAGCTCGCGGGATACCGTGATGGCGAGGCGCACGCCGGTCGCGGCCAGGGGATGGCCGATGGCGATGGCGCCGCCGTTGACGTTGAGTTTGCCGCGGTCCAACTGCAGCTCGCGCTCGACGCCGATGATCTGCGCGGCGAAGGCCTCGTTGATTTCGAAGCGGTCCACGTCATGCAGCGCGAGCCCCGCGCCTTCGAGGAGTTTGCGAATGGCGGGGGCGGGCCCCAGGACCATGGTTTTGGGCGGGACACCCACGACGGCCACGGCCGCCACGCGCGCCAGCGGAGTGAGCGAGCGGGATTTCGCGTAGGCGCCGGAGCCGACCAGGGCCGCGGCGGCGCCATCCACGATGGCCGAGCTGTTGCCGCCGGTCTGCACACCGCCGAAGGCCGGGCGGATTTTGGCCAGGGTCTCATAGGTGGTCGGGCGGATGTGGGTGTCCGCAGCCAGGCTTTCCACGCCCCTGGGGAGCTGGATGCCGCGGGGGTTGTGGTCGTGCAGCTCGAACTTTTCGCTGACCACCGGCACGATTTCGCCAGCGAGGAAGCCGCTCTTCTGCGCTGCGAGGGCGCGGGTGAAGCTCAATTCGGCGAAACGGTCCACGTCCTCGCGGGTGATCTTGTAGGGGCGCGCAATCTCTTCGGCGGTCTGGCCCATGGTGAAACCCGGAGCGGAGTCCAGCAGAGCTTCCCAGAGGAAGTCCTTGAACTCGACCTGGCCCATGCGAAAACCGCCGCGATGGGTGTAGGCGGCGATGGGATTGCGGCTCATGGATTCCGCGCCGACGCAGAGGCCGAGATCGATCTTCTTCAGGGTGATGGCGTCGGCGGCCTGGCTGATGGCCTCCATGCCGGTGCCGCAGACGCGCTGCACCAAGTGCGCCGGGCGGTCGATGGGCACGCCGGAGTACAGGCCGATGTGCCGGGGCAGGACGTAGGCGTCGAAGCTGGCCTGCGCCACGCTTCCGGCGATGACCGAGCCGACATCGGCAGACGGAATTCCAGTGCGTTCGAAAACGCCGCGGGCCGCTTTGATGCCGAGGTCAATCGGAGAGACCAGGCCCAGCACGCCGGTGTAGTCGGCGAACGGCGTGCGGACTCCGTCCAGCAGCCAGACGTCCTCGTAGGCGCAGAAAAGACCACCGCTTCCCTTTCCCATGACGTATTCTCCCTTGAACCGCAGATTCCGTGAATTGAATTTCAGCGCCTAAAAACCCCGGGGAACTTCCTCCAGGACCTTAATGAGACGCTTCATGTCCGTCTGCGCGGGAACATCGCCCGCGGTGGTCAGGATCGCCGGGCGCAACTCCGCTACCATCTGCCGCAAAGAGGCGCGGCAAGATGCCAGGCTGGAATCATCGAGCTGGAACGTTTCCAGAGGCAGGGCGATTCCCAGGGCCGCGCTTCGCTTCTCCGGAACAGTGCACTGGGCCAATGCCGGAATGCCCTGCAGCGTGGGACACAGGAGACAGTCCCAGGGACGCTGCAGGATCACGCAGGAATTGGCGGCAAAAGCGCTGCCATCAGTCAGGAGCAGCACGGGAAGCGCCTGGTAGAAGCGAACGACGTTGCAGGCCGGCTCGAGCGAAGAGGCCCAGGCGGCGCAGCGCTCCGCGGACAGGGCCGGGAGAACGTCTTCCTGGATCACAATGAGGTTCGCCCCCGCCTCCACCAAGGCGCCGGAAATTTTGGTGACTACCTCGGCCGCCAATTGCAAAGCGACTTCCGGCAGCTCCCGGGTGCGCCACGCGCCGCCGGTTTCCAACTGGGTGAGGCGGGCGGCCAAAGTAAAAGGCCCGGTGACGCCGGCCATGAGGAGCGAATCGTCGCGCAGCAGCGCAGACATGCGGCGGACAACGTCCACGGCGACCGCGACGCGGCCGCCGGCGACCGCTTCTTCGGGCGAGCGCAGGTCCTCCGGCAGCTCGCCCGGCTCCGCGGGCTGCGGCCATTGCACTGTGGGAGGCTGATGCTCCGCCGTCCACTGCAGGACGCCGCCCAGAGCTTCCACTTCGAGGAAGGGATCAAAATAGCAGGAGACGCCGTCCGAGCGCAGGTAGCTGCGCATCTGCCGCTGGGCGTTGCAGATCTTCGTGGGATTGCCGAGGAAGGCGCGCAGGGCCAGATTTTCCACGCGGGCTCCGGTGGAAAACACAATCGGCAAAAACAGAGGGCGGGGCGGGGCGATTCCCTGCAACAGCCCCTTCACCATCTGCCGGGGAGTGGGATTCTCAGGCATGGATCAAGGCCGGAAGACGGGTCCCGTGGGCTTGGCATCGGGCCAGGTGCCGTAATAAAGCAACGCCTCCTTGGGCGGACTCTTTTTGGCCCACTCCTGCTGGAAGTCGTCGTAGGATTTACCGCGGGCCAGCCGGGCCTTTCTTTCCTCCTGGCGCTGCTGCCTGGTCTTCTCGATGTCCACTTTTCGCCGCTCGGGATCATAGGCGATCTTGTAGATATTCTGCGCGGTCCAGTCCGAGATGATCTTTTTCTTCAGATCGTCCATCACGGATTCGGGATCACGTTCCAGGGGGTCGCCATAGCCCGGGCCGCCGCCGCTGAAGCCGAAGAGCAAGTCGCCCTCTTCATAGACCTTGGGGGTGCGGGCGACGAGCTCAAATTTCCAATCGCCGTGAATCGTGCCTTTCTCGATGATCGTGCGGTGATCCATCACGAGATCGGGATTGCCTTCCTTCATCTGTTTCAGCAGGTCGGCTTTGCGGATGCTGATACCCGGAATGGGCGACGAAGCGTATCCGCCGAACAGAGGCTGGCCGATCGGCACTTTGCTCCCGTTCCCCATGCACATGGAAACCATGTTCGGCATCTTGTGGATCATCCACTGCTGCACGGCGCCGGAGCCGCCGCGATGTACGCCATGGCCGCAGGAATCCCGCCAGTGCTGGGAGAGCATGACCGACAAGGGCAGTTCGCTTTCGACCTGTTCGGAATCGGGCGCGCGGCCGAACGCGCACCAGGCGAAGCCGTAGGAATCCATCCCGTCGGTTCCGGAGCGCCCGCCTTGGCCCTGGGTATTCAAGGAGAAAGAAAGAACGTCGGAGACGGCCAAGTTCCACTGCGAAAGACCGGCGCAGATCTGCGAGGTATGCTGGCTGCCGGGAGCGGCGGCCACCTGGTGCCAGAACTTTTCGCTGGAAAAGACCATCTTGGCGAAAGCGTTGTGCGTGGCGTTGCGCGCCTGCATGCCGATGAAGACGCAACAGCTGGTAGCAGCCAGCTTGCCGGGGTTGAGAATGATGCCCTCCGGAAATTCGAAGTCGATGGGGGCAAAGGTGGAGCTGCAAATCGGGAGGTCGTGGAAGATGTACTCATACATGAAATTTGCGATGTGCCCGACCACGGCCTGCGTGTGCACGTTGTAGGAGGAGGGATTTTCCGGTGAAGTACCCGCAAAATCGAAAGTGATCTTTTCACCCTTCTTGGTGAGGGTGAGGAAACACGAGCGCACGAGGGCGGGCGTCCAGCCGATGGCGTCATTGAAGACCACGGCGCGGAACTTGCCGTCCGGAAGAGATTTGACCTTCTGGCGTGCGCCGGCTTCGGCGGTGTCCTGCATCTTGCGGATCAAACCCACCAGGTAGTCCGGCCCGCGCTTTTCGACCAGTTCGAGCAAGCGGGCGCGGACGCGATCGGTGGTGGTGCAACGGGCGCGGAGGTCGGAGATGAACATGGCCGGGGCGCGGAGGCCGTAGACGGCGTAAAATTCGAGGAAATCATTGCGCAGCTTGAAATTTTCTCCGATCTTGATGGGCGGAAGGTTCAGGCCTTCCTCGAAGCGGGACTTGGCGCTGACCGGCATGCCGCCAGGCTCGATGGCGCCGGTTTCGGTGGTGTGCAGTGCGGCGGAAGCCCAGGCCAGAAGCTTGCCGTCGTGAAAGACGGGCATCAAGGCCACCTGGTCGGGGTTGTGAATGCCGCCATAGAGGGCGTCATTGGTGTACCAGATGTCGCCATCGTGAATGCCCGGATTTTCCGAGTAATACTTGAGGATGAACTTGATGACGATGGGCTGAATGATGGCGTGCAGATAGGTGCCGCAGGAAGCGTTGATCAGATCGCCGCCGGCCGTGAAGATGGCCACCATGGAGTCGCCGGAGACGCCGAAATAGCTGCGCGAGGAGCGGACGAAGATCTCCATGGCTTCGTCCAGAATGTCGTTGGTGATCTGCACGCCGATTTCGTAGTCGCCCTGGCGGAGCTTCGCGGCGCATTCGATCTCGTGCGGCGTGGCCGGGGCGGGCTTCAGCCACTGAAGTTTTTCCGCTAACGTAGGTATGGGCATGGTTCTCCTTGCTCGCTCCGAGCCGTCTAGGCTTTCCGGTTTTCCAGAATTCCGAGGCCCCGTGCATCCACGGAAAACTGCATCGAAGGCGGGACCACGAGCGTCGTGTATTCGCCTTCGACCACCGCGGGGCCTTCGATCAGATTACCGGAACGCACCGATTCATAGGCATAGATCGGCGTGGTCTTAAAGCCCTTGGCCTCGGTCCAATAGACCGGGCGCTCGCCTTTGCGGGCGGCGCTGGGATCGTGGCCTTCCAGGCGCATGACGGGCAATTCCACTTTCTTGGTCGGAACGATGGCCTTGAGGATGAAGCTCTCGATGAAGACACCGCCCTCGGGGTTGACGACGAACGGGCTGAACGCTTCGCTGAACTCCTTTTCGAAAGCGTCGCAGATCGCGCGGACGTCCTCGGCGCCGTGCAGGGACAGCCGGGGACAGAGCGTGCGTTTCACGTGGAACTGTCCGCCGTAGAGCATGTCCAGCTCGAGGACGAAGCCGGCATCTCCGGGATTGAGGCCGTCGGCCACGAGATCCCGCTTGGCCTGCTCGATCAGCATCTCGACCGCGCGGTTAAAGCCCGTGAACTCTTCGGCGAGTTTCTGCGTGCGCGGCTCCATCAGGGTAATCTTCTTCGAAGCCTCGTAGACGTGCATGATGTCCATGGTGGACGAGCCGAACGCGCAGAAGACCGGAGAGAAGGAAAAGGTGACGGCCTTGGGCACATCGGCCATATACCCTTCCACATGCGTGGCGCCCGCGCCGCCACCGACGAAAAGAATGAATTCCTCGGGGCTGTAGCCGCGCAGGTGGACTTCCTTCATGATCGCCGAGGCCATGTTGCCGTTGACGATCTTGCGGATGATCTGGGCGCCCTGTTCGACATCGATGCCGAGAGGCTTGGCGATTTTGTCGCGGATGGCCTGGATGGAGCGCTCCTTGACGAGGCGCAGCTTGCCGCCGTAATAGAAGTCGGGATTGAGATAGCCGAGCACGACATCGGCATCGGTGACCGTCGGCTCGGTGCCGCCGAGATTGAAGCAGGCCGGCCCGGGCATGGAGCCGGCGCTCTTGGGGCCCACCTGGAGCTGGTTCTGCAGCAGCTTGTTGAGCCAGGCGATGGAGCCGCCGCCGGCGCCGATGGAGAGGGTCTTGATCATGGTGATGCCGACCATCCAGCGATCGATGATGGGGCGGAAGTCGTAGCTGCGGACGCTGTCCTTGACGACGAGACCGACGTCGAAGCTGGTGCCGCCCATGTCGGTCATGACGACGTTCTTGTAGCCGAGAGACTTGGCCACGTGATGCGCGCCCATGAGGCCGGAGACGGGGCCGCTGTTGAAGGTGCGGCTGGCGGCGGTGCGGAAGACCTCGGCGATGCCCCCGGAGCTCTGGATCATGAGCAGGGGCTTCTTATAGCCGCGGTCGCGCAGCTTGTCCCACATCGCGGAGAGCTCGATCTGCATGGAGCGCTGCAGGTAGGCGTCCAGGATCGCGGCGAGCGTGCGCTCGTACTCGCCGAGCTTACCGACCACCTGGCCGCCGAGCACGACGGGAAGATAGCCGATGTGAAATTCCTTGTACTCGTCGCGGATGATCTCCTTGATGCGCTTCTCATGGATGGGGTTCAAAAAGCCCCAGAGAAGGGAGACCACGAAACCGCGCACGCCCTTGCTTACCAGGGAACGCACCTTGGCGCGCACGTCATCCTCGTCGAGAGGGCGGATGATATTGCCGCGGGAGTCGATGCGCTCCTTCACGCCGACGATGCGGTCGCGGGGGATGAGCGGGTCCGGTTTTTTCTGAATGGCCAGGTTTCTGCGTTCGGCCACGCGGGTTCCGTCGATCCACTGCGCGCCGCGTCCGATGAGGACCACGTCTTCGTGGCCTTCGGTGGTAATCAGGCCGAGGCGGGGACCTTTTTTCTCGATCAGGCGATTCAACGCGATCGTCGTCGAGTAGCGGATCATGTCGATCCCGGGAAGCAACTCCTCGATTTTGAGGCCCAGGGAGGCCGCGCCCTCTTCGATGACCTTCGAAAAGCAGACGGAGAGGTCGTAGGGGGTCGTGGGAACCTTTTTGATGAGGCTCTTGCCCTCGTAGTTGAGGACCAGGTCCGTGAAGGTGCCGCCCACGTCGATATCAATGGAGTTCATTCGGAGACCTCGAGTCGCTGCTTACGAATCTTGAATTCGCCGGCGCGCAATCTTTCCTTCAAGCTGTCCAGATCGATTTCGATGTCCCAGGTGAGGGGATGTCCCGGGGGCAGGTATTCCGTCTCCACCTGCGCGCCGCAGCCGGGGCAGTAAAACTCGACAATGCGGACCCACAGGGGGTCCGGGGAAAAACTGAAATCGCCGGAAACCAGTGGCGGATGAACCTCGCGGGGATCTCGGTCGTGGAGCAGGCAGCCCTTCTTGTAGGATTCGCGGGCCGGACCAATCTCGAAATTGCAGCGGTTACACAGCCACTTTTCCCGGTCAATATCCAGGTCGAGGTACTCGGTGACCCGGATGCGGCTTGGTTGTTCGGATGCCATTGCTCTCCCCTTGCCCGATCTGCGCATTCCCGCGGTGCGGAATGTCGTTCTAGCACCGCGTCAGCTTTGCGTTTCCGTAGTGATCCATGAGCAGCGTCCAGCCTTCGGGAACGAAATAGGTGCTGTTCGCGCCTTCCAGCACGGCGCATCCCTCGACGCGATTGCCGGGCTGCAGATCTTCCCAGCGGTAGAGCTGCGCTTCTCCCGTGGTGCTGCCCCAGGCGACTTGCCGCCGGCCCTTGCTGGCGTGCGAGGAATCGGCACCCTGCAGCGGCTTTGCGGCGAGCGACGGCTTGGGCATGGCCTTCTTGATCTGCACGCGGAGGAGATCGACGACAAACGCTTCCCTGCCGCCGCCGAGCGTTTTCTCCAAAAACGCTTTCAGTTGCTGCGCGCTCCGGAAAGCGTCCGCCGGGCAGGGTACGGCAGCCGAGGGCTGACCGTTGCGCGAAACTTCCAGCTCGATCGCGTACTCGATACCGTCGGGCTTGATGCCTTCTCCCAGAAGATCGCGCGTGCCCTCGGCTTTGCTGTCCAGGAGGGCATCACTGAGACGTTGCAGTTCGGCGTCGCCGAGCGAGGTCAGATGCAGGGATCGCTCGTAGACGTGGGAGATGTCCGAGACCGAAGAGCCAAAGGCGCTGAAGACGGGCCCCAGGTTGAAGAAAAAAACTTCCTTCAGCCCGGCCTGCTCGGCGACGCCGCAGGCGATCAGGCCGCCGTTTCCGCCGTAAGCAAACAGGGTGTGCCGGGAAAGATCCTGTTGCAGCTCGGCGCTGGTGTGCGCGATGGTGCCGGCGACAAGCGCGAAGGCGCGTTCGATGATGGCGCGGGAAGCCTCCTCGACCGATTTCCGCAAGGGCTCGGCGACGCGCTGCTGAATGGTCTGGCGCGCGGTCTCCAGGCTGATGGGCTTGCTGCCGCCGAGGAAGTAGTCCGGGTTGATGAGCCCGGCGGCGACGAAGGCATCCGTGAGCGTGGGCTGTTCACCGCCCAAGCCATAGCACGCGGGGCCCGGATAGGAGCCCATGCTTTCGGGCCCCAGGGAAATTTCCGGCGGCTGTCCTTTTGCGCCGGCTTTCACCACGCTCCCGCCGCCCAGGGCAATCGAGCGCAGGTAGGGCAAGGAGATCTCGACGGGGATGCCGAAGAAATCCGAGGGCTTGCGCAGCAGAGGAGCGGTATTGCGCAGGACGCTGACTTTAGCCGTGGTGCCGCCGACGTCCAGGGCCACCACCTCGTTCACTTTGTAGACTCTGGCCAGGTGTGCGCTGCCGTGGATGCCCAGGATGGGGCCTGATTCGATGGTATCAATGGCCTTGGTCTTGGCGATGCCGGAGACGCCGCCGTTGATGTGGCTGACGAGGAACGTGCCGGGATAGCGATGGACCTCGCGCAGATCGTCCTCGGCCTTGAAGAGCGTAGCCGCCAGCGCGCCGTGCGTATAGGCATTGATCAGGGCGCAGTAGGTGCGGGTCATGGCGTCGGAACTCTTGGAGATATCGCTGCCGGCAAGAACCGGGACGGAGCCGAGGAAATGGTCCGGGTACTGCTGGTCGACGATGCGCTTGATGCGGATTTCCTGTTCGGGATGGAGATGGGCGTCCCGGAGGCTGACGCAAATGCGGCGCGCGCCGCTCTCGAGCAGGGTGCGCACGGCGTTCATGATCTCCGTCTCGCTGCTGTCCCCATTGATCCCGGTGACATCGCGCTCGGAAAGAATGCGGCCGAGGACGATGCTGCGCGGCTCCTTGCCGTACAGGTCCTTTTCGTGGCCCCGCGAGATAAGCAGGCCGATGCGCGGGCCGCGCAATTCCGCGAGGACGTTGGAAGTGATGGTCGTGGACCAGCGAATGAGCTCGACGTTTTCCAGAAACAGATCCACGTCGGAGTAGCCCAGTTGCGTGGCGCCCTGCGTCAGGCAGTCGAACAGGCAGATAGTCAGGTCGTGGGGGGTGGTGTCCACCTTGGCGCAGACGACCTTCCGGCCGTCGCTGAAAATCCCGTCGGTTAACGTTCCGCCGATATCAATGTCTACGGTCAGCACAGGGCCCTCAGGAGTTCAATGATTTGACTGCCGCCAGAAAGTTTTGCGACTGCATCGTCCAACCGAAAAAATTCTCGACGTTGAAAACCGTGGCGTCCTGAAGGGCCGGCGGCCCCGCCTGCATGGCGCCGTCGGCGATCAGGATCGGCCAGTAGTCCAGGAAATAGGCATGGCGCAGGGTGGATTCCACGCAGACGTTGGTGGCGATGCCGGTGATGAACAGATACTGGATGCCGCGCATGCGCAACTGGGAATCCAGGGTCGTGCCCTGGAACCCGCTGTAACGCGTCTTCACCACCACGAGATCTTCCGGCTGCGGCTGGAGTTCTTCCACAATGGCAAAGTCCCAGGTTCCTTCGGTCAGCAGCTTGCCTTTCAGCTCCGGCCTGCAGGTCATGAGATGCATGGCCAGTTCCTTGTGCCAATTGGGGGAAGCCGGCCCGCCGCTGTTGCTGAGATCGGGCTTGTACCCCATTTGCAGGTGCACCACGGGAAGGCCCGCGCGGCGCGCGGCATCCAGCATACCGCGAATCGTGCGCACCACTTGGGCGGCACCGGAAATATCCACGCCGGCGATATCCAGCATGCCGCCCTTGGCGGCGAAGGCATTCTGCATGTCCACGACGACGACGGCCGCCTTCCGGAGATCGATCTTGAGCGGCTGCGGCTTGGCTATCAGCATTGCCATGGATGGCCTCGACTTCTCTCTTACTTCTCGTAGAGCTTCTTGATCAACTGGCCTTTCATCTCAAAACGGGGCAGCGTCCCCGGGGGCACAAGCTGCACGGCCGCGGAAACGGAGAGCACGGCCTTGATCTTTTCCTCGATTTTCTTCCGCAGCGCCGGCAGGTCCTGCGTGCCGCTGCCGTATTCCGCCGCCACCTCTAACGGCGGCTTCACGCCCGGCCCAGGCTCATCCAGAAGGATCTGCACTTCTCCGGTGGTCTGCGGGTAGAAGCTGGAGACGACATCACGCACCGCCGAGGGGAAGATATTGACGCCCAGAACGATGAGCATATCGTCGGTGCGGCCGATGCAGCGCATCTTAAATCCGGTTCGTCCGCACTTGCAGGAGGTCGCCAGAATGGAAACGCGGTCCCGGGTGCGGAACCTCAGCAGGGGAACGCATTCGCGATCCAGGCTGGTGTAGACAAGCTCCCCGGAAACCCCGGTTTCGATGGGCAGCACTTCCCCGCTCTCGGGGTCGATGATCTCGATGTACACGTACTCGTACCCGTTGTAGTGCATGCCGGATTGCTCGCGGCATTCGGCGAAGATGATGGGGGCCATATCGGCGTTCCCCAGGCCTTCGGTCACGCGCGCGCCCCATTCCTCGGTCATCTTGGCGCGGACCGAAGGGATGCCGGCGCCGGGTTCCGCGCCGCAGACCAGCTTGGCAATGGCCAGCTCCCGCGGATCCATCTTGGCCTCGCGGCGCACGTAATCGGCGAGGTAGATGGCGTAGGAGGGCGTGCAATGAATGGCATTGGCGCGCAGGGCTTTCGCGAATAGCACGACTTTTTCGGAGGCGCCGGTGCCCACGGGAACGAAGGCCGCGCCGATCATCTCCATGGCGTCCTTGGAGGGCAAGCCGCCGGCGAACATGGTCAGGCCCGCAGCGTGAATGACGATGTCGGAAGGCCGGATGCCCTGGGCGTAAAACGAGCGGGCGGTGACGTGCGTCCAGACCTGGGCATCCCGGCGGGTGACGCCGACGAAGCTGGGGCGTCCCGTGGTACCCGTGGAGGCGTGCAGGCGGATGACATCCGCCATGTCCGCGGCCATGTGGCTCCCCAGGGGCGGGCAGGCGGCCTGGCTTTCGCGCAACTCCTCCTTGGTGGTAAAAGGAAAGCGCGCCAGATCCCCGAGGGTTCGAAAATCTTCGCGGCGAATCCAAGCAGCGGCGAATTTATCGCGGTAGAAGGGCGACCGGGCATACAGATAGTCGAGTTGCTTGGCGAGCTTGATCTCCTGCAGCAACCTCAACGTTGCAGGGGTCATGGTTTCGATTTCCAGATCGAAATATTCGTCTGTTCTCATGTGCACCGTGCCCCAGGCGCTTCCGCACCGCGTCCGAAGCGGGGCCTTCCGGCTAATCCCTTCCAGCCTCCAGAATTTTCTCCGCCAGGCCCCGCGGATTCGTGAACAGCACTTCGTGGCTTCCGGCCATTTGCACCAGGCGGTACAGGCCCAGGCGGGCGGACATCCGCGGATGCCAGCCGTATTCACCGGGAGGAAGTGCGATGTCCTCCGTGCAATTGATGAAACTCCTGGGAATCTGCAGGGAGTAGAACTTCTTCAGGTCGAGCTTGTCGGCGAAAGGCTGAAAAGGACCGGGAGAAAGTTTTTCGTAAGCGAGCTTCGCGGTTTCCAGATCGGCGTCATTGATGAAGGTGTCGCGCCAGACCGGGAACGGCAGCATGACCGTGTTGTCCGGGGAATGCCCGGCCAACTGCGCGAATCCCGCAGCCGTTTCCGGGGGCACTTCATCCAAAAGGCTCACGCCATCGCGAAGGACAAAGGCATTCTGAAAGACGAGACGGCGGATGCGCCCGGGAATGGCTTCGGCCACCTTGGAAATGAGCGTGCCGCCAAAGCTGTGGCCCACGAGGATGATTTCGGAGAGCGAATTTGCGGTGATGAACTCCACCAGCGAGCGCGTGCAATCGGCGTGGGTGACATTCTTGGGAACGCCATGGCCGTGACCCGCCGCGGTAGGAGCGAAGGCCTTGTGGCCCTTGCTTTCCAACTGCCGAACGACCGCGTCCCAAGCCGATCCGTCATGCCAGGCCCCGTGCACTAAGACGAAAACCGCCATACGAGCTTCCCCTGAGTATCGTGCGCTGCCAAATTACGCGGAGCTAGAATTCGCAGCCCAGGAGCAGCTATGGGCCCGCCTGCTTTGAAGCCTGAAAAAAACTCACTGACAGTATCTACAGCCCCGCAGGTGCTCTTTTTCAAGTTACGTCCGGCAGGGCGGAACCGAGAATCCTGCCTCGGCGCCGCCCCGCGGACGAAGAGCTAGAAGGAGTACTTGAGCGAGATCTGGAGCTGCCGGGGGTTGAACATGGTCCGCGCCGAGCCGAAACTCGGATTTGGGACCGGAGGCCCGACCAATGGGCATGAGCCAAAGAACGACCCGGGGTTCGTCTGAATCTGCAGCGAGGTGGCGTCCTTATAACTGACCGGCACCTTTCCGCCGCAGAAGTCGTACGTGCCGTAAACGGAAGTGACCTCGTTCACGTTGGGCCGGTTGAACACGTCGAAGGCATCCAAGGCCACGTCAATCCTCTGCTTCTCGCGGAACTTGAAATGCTGCGAGAGGCGGAGATCCACGGTCCGGAACTTGTCGCCCCAGTAGGCGTTGCGAGCGGTGAGACCGACGCGATCGGTGACCGGGTTGGTGTCGTTATTGGCGTCATGCCCCACAAACATGGTGAAAGGACGCGCGCCCTGAAGGGTAACGATGCCGCTCAGCTCGGTATTGCGCAGGAAGGTCTTTTGCGGACCGGTGGCGGTGAAGTTGGCCACAAAGCGGTGCCGCACGTCCTGGTTGGAGTTGGCGCGCTCGAGATATCTCCTGTAGTAATCCTCAGGGGTGCTGACGAACGTGGTAAACGTGCCGTCATCCAGGGTCTTGGAGAAGGTGTAGTTGGCGTTGAGGCGGAAATACTGCCCCGCCTTCTCGGTCACGGAGAACGTCACGCCGTGGTAAACGCTATTGCCACTGTTGTCGGTGTAATAGAGCAGGCCGACCGGCATAAGAACGCTCTGGAAATAGCTCTTACCGCTGGGGAAATCCGGAGGCGCTGCGGAGTAATTCCCAAATGCATTCGATCCGCACTGATACCATCCGGTGGTCATACTGGGGCTGACCCCGCCGGTGGTGTTAACCGGGCAGACGTTTAGATTCTCGGCGCGGACCTGGTGGTGCGCGGAGACGAAGAGATAGCCGACGTTGACCACCAACCCATGGCCGAGCTCGCGGTCAATTTCCAGACTGCCCTGCTCGGAGTAAGGCATCTTGCTGTTGGTTTCGACGGTTCCGTCACCCACGGTGGAGAACTCGGGGATCGGTAACCTCGTGATGTCGGTGACCAACTGAACGGGCAGATAAGTACCGGTCGTGAGCAACTGCTTGGCCGTAGCTGCGGGATCCCAGCCCACACCTGGAACAAAAGCCATCTGGTTCAGGGCGTACGTAGCGTTGGGACCTCCCTGACGAATGCCCGGCAGCGCATAGGTGGCTCCGGTACAGTTCGGAGTGCTCACCGCACAGACGAAGGTTGTGGGGCGCTGCGGCCGGGTGACAAAGAAGAATGACTTGTTGTAACGGTCGAAGAAGAGACCGAAACCGGCGCGAATGACGGTGTGCTTGTCCGGAGAATAAGCGAGGCCGACCCTGGGCTGAAAGGCCTTGTAGTAGTGGTTCACTACATCGCTGATGCCCGGCTCGAAATCCCAGCGCATTCCGTAATTCAGAGTGAACTTGGGAGTGACGCGCCACTGATCCTGCGCGAAAGTCCCCAAATAGCCGTGGGTCATGTCCGAGAAGTAATTCGGAGTTTCATTGGGCAGATAGGCGTTGCCCCAATTCAGAGGCAGCGGAAATGGCGGAGCAGTCGCAGCAGTGCCATCCACGACCGAGGTGTCTCCCGTTCCGAGCGGAGAGGGCCAGAAGACGACCGGCACGCCATTCATGACCGGGGGGAGCGGACAGGTATCGCCGGGGTTTGGCGACTGTGCCAAGCTGCCCCCGGAGACGTAGTTGGCGAAGATCACCAGACAGTTGATGCTAGGCAGAACAATGCGCATGGGCGAAAAGCCGGGCCAGATGATGTGATCGTTGACGTGGTTGTAGTCCACGCCGAACTTGGCCAGGTGCGAGCCCTTGACCCAGGAGACGGAGTCCGCAAACTGCGCGCGGCTCTCATAGGTGGCATCGAAAACGCCGAAGTTGTGGCCCATGAGGAGCGAGTTCGGTATGTCCAGATTGGGCTGGCCGGTGACGCCGGGGAAGGTGGAGTGGCGCCGCGCGTACTGAGCGAGGGCGGTATTTATCAGAGAGGGCGTGAGCTGCGAAGAGACGATGCCGACCAGGGACTGATCGCGCAAGAAGTTGTTGTGGGCGCTGCTGGGCGCGCCAATGCCGCCGCCGTCCAGGGTATCGCCCATCAACACGTTGAGGCTGCGGCCATCCTCGATGTTGTAGCGCAGCGCCATGCGATTGTTCTTGCTGATTTCGTGGTCGAGCTTGACGAACCCCTTATCGGTATCCTGTGTCTTCAAGGCGCCGGTGTTCTCGTTGAATTGGCCCGGCGCACCGCCGAACAGTTCCGCCTTGGCCGCGTTGATCAACGCCAAGTTGGCCATCAATACCGGAGACTGAACCGGAGCTTCCGCGCGGCGCTGGCCTTCATAGTTCATGAAGAAGAAGGTCTTGTCCTTCTTGATGGGCCCGCCGAGGGTGCCGCCAAACTGGTTCTGCCGCAGGGTGTTCGGCAGAGGAGCGGGCTGCAACATGGCGCGCGCGTTCATGGCGTCATTTTCCAGGTAGTCGTAGAGCGAGCCGTGCAGGTCGTTGGTGCCGGACTTGGTGATGATGTTGACGATGCCGCCCATGGCGCGGCCCTGCTCCGCGCTGAAGCCGTTATTGACCACGCGGAATTCACTGACCGCTTCCTGCGAAGGCGTGGCGCGCTGGGAGCCGGTGGCGGAGTTAACAGTGTCCGCGCCATCCACAGTGACCATGTTGCTCAAGTCGCGCATGCCGCCAAAGGAGATGCGCGTGACTTCCGCTTCGGTGATGGTGGACTGCAGGCTGGTGCGCCCGGTGGTCACGCCGGGGGTCAAGAGGGCAAAGTCGGTGAACAGGCGGCCGCTGATGGGCAGCGAGCCGATCTGCTTGGAGTCGATGACCTGGCTGACTTCGGTGCGGCTGGGCTCGACGGCCGGGGTCTCCGTGGTCACTTCGACTTTCTGGCCGACGGTAGCGACTTTCAGGTCGATGTCAATCGTGGCCACCTGGCCGACGCTGAGGACGATGCCGGTATGCGTGGACTTGGAGAAGCCCGCGGCGTCCACTGTCAGCTCGTAGCGGCCCGGCGCGATATTAGGAATCACGTACGTGCCATTGTCGATGGAGACCGAGGTATAAGTGCGATTGGTATCTACTTCGCGCAGGGTGATGGCCGCCTTGGCCACAGAGCCGCCGCTTTCGTCGCGCACGATGCCGTTCAACTGGGCTCCGCTACCGCTGACTTGCGCGGAGGCCACAGGCAAACCCGCAAACAAAATCAGGACCGCCAGAAAGACCAGCAAGCTCCCACGTACCCTCATTTTATGACTCCTTATTAGCGCGCAATCGCGCTCCCCAGTCTTAAAGACGCATTGCACCTGAAGTTTCACTAAAATGTGATGTTGGTCATATCTTCTGCAGGAGTTCCTTGTCAAGCCAATATTCGGGCGGTTGTGCGAATATCGCCGGATTTTTGGTTTGTCCCTCCAGCGCCCGTCTTTCCCCGGAATGACCGACGGAAGGCTTTCCGGGATCTGGATGCCAGCGCCCAATTCGACTGGCCCGCGCTGGCGCGAGGGACAGATCCCGGAATTTTGTGGCTCGTTTCTGTGCGCAACCCCGAAAATTGCCGCCGCTGCTTTTCAAGGCAAAGCAGCAGCGCTTGACATTGCGCACACAAGGCGATATGGAAACTCGTCGCTTGTATGCGTGACCGCGAAGCGGTCCACGCCGCGAACCGGCTGTTCTGGAGGGCCGCGCACACGTCTCCAGGAACACTTCACGCAACCCTGGCGGTCAGGAGAACACATGTCTCAGAGAAAACTTTCCATGGTCGCGATTGCGCTCGCTTTGGCGGTAGGCGCCGGCTATGCCGCGCCCGGGCTGCACCACGCGGACGGCGCCAAGCCCGGGGCAACCGCGCAGCGCGCCGGCGTGAACGGTGCGCGCATCCGCAACGCCGACCAGGAGCCGGGAAACTGGATGAGCCATGGGCGGACCTACAGCGAGCAGCGCTTCAGCCCGCTGAAGCAGATCAACGACCGGAACATCGGCGGGCTGGGGCTGGCGTGGTACTACGATCTGGATACGCGACGCGGGCAGGAGGCCACGCCACTGGTAGTCGACGGCGTGATGTACTTCACGACTGCCTGGAGCAAGGTGGTGGCGCTGGAGGCCGCGAGCGGCAAGCGGCTGTGGGCTTACGATCCGAAGGTGCCCCCGGAGTGGGCCATCAACGCCTGCTGCGACGTGGTGAATCGCGGCGTGGCCATCTGGGACGGCAAGGTCTTCGTGGGCACGCTGGACGGCCGGCTGGTGGCGCTGGACGCCGCCACGGGCAAGCCGGTGTGGGAGACGCTCACGATCGACCGCAAGTTCCGCTACACCATCACCGGCGCGCCGCGGGTGGTCAAAGGCAAGGTGCTGATCGGCAACGGCGGCGCGGAGATGGGCGTGCGCGGCTACGTTTCCGCCTACGACGCGGAGACCGGCAAGCTGGTGTGGCGCTTCTACACCGTGCCGGGCGATCCTTCCAAGCCGTTCGAAAGCTCCATCCTGGAAAAAGCGGCGAAGACCTGGAGCGGCGAGTGGTGGAAGTACGGCGGCGGAGGCACCGTCTGGGATTCCATCGTCTACGACCCCGACCTGGATCTGCTGTACATCGGGGTCGGCAATGGCAGCCCGTGGGATCGGAGAGTGCGCAGCCCGCAAGGCGGCGACAATCTGTTTCTGGCTTCAATCGTGGCGCTCAAGCCGGACACCGGGGAGTACGTCTGGCATTACCAAGAGTCCCCCGGCGACAGTTGGGATTACACCTCCTCGCAACAGATCATCGTGGCGGATATCCCCATCGGCGGGCAGGTGCGCAAGGTTCTCCTGCACGCGCCGAAGAACGGCTTTTTTTATGTGCTGGACCGCAAGAGCGGCGAACTGATCTCCGCGACGCCCTATACCAACATCAACTGGGCCACCGGCGTGGACATGAAAACGGGCCGCCCCATCGAAACGCCCATTGCACGATACCCGGGCAGCGACCCCGCGCCGATCATCCCCGGACCGGGCGGCGCACACAATTGGCAGCCCATGTCCTACAGCCCGCTCACCGGTCTGGTGTACATCCCGGAGCAGGACACCGGCTTCAAGTACAAAGCGGTGGAGCACTTTGAACCGAAGAGCCTGGGATTCAATACCGCTACCGATGCCGTGGCTGCCGGGCTGCCGCAGGATCCGAACATCAAGAAGGCGATCCTGGCGAGCGTCAAGGGGCACCTCGTGGCCTGGGACCCGGTCCGCCAGAAACAGGTCTGGGAAGTCGAGCGGCCTGCCGCCTGGAACGGGGGCATCCTGACAACGGCCGGGAATCTCGTATTCCAAGGCACGGCGGGCGGAAACTTCGAAGCCTACCGCGCGGACACGGGCGAGAAGCTGTGGTCGGCGCCCGCCCAGACGGGCGTGATGGCCGGACCCATGACCTACACGGTCAAAGGGGAACAGTATGTGGCGGTGCTGGCGGGCTGGGGAGGCGCGCTGCCGCTGATCGCCGGGGAGGTCGCGTTGAAGTCCGGCAAGATGCCGAACCTCGGCCGCATGCTGGTCTTCAAACTGGGCGGCAAGGCCAGCCTGCCGCCGGCGCACATGGAGCAGCCCGTGCTGCATCCGCCGGCCTCCACCGCCACGCCCGCCACCATCCACAAGGGAGAGCAACTATTCCAGAGCTACTGCTCGAACTGCCATGGGGATGTCGCGGTGAGCGGAGGCGTGCTGCCCGACCTGCGCTACTCCGGCATGCTGGACGATGAGATGTGGTACGGCATCGTGCTCGGGGGGATGCTCAAGCAGGCGGGCATGGTCTCCTTCGCCAAGGAGCTATCCCGCGAAGATGCCGAAACCATCCGCGCCTACGTGATTTTCCGGGCGAATCAGAGCCTAGCGGAAACCAAATGAAGCGCCGCACTGAAAGAGATTGCGCGCCGCCCGCCCGCGGAGGCTTTCCGGACGGACCGGCGCAACGAGGTTCTCGACACGCTTTTCGGCGCTAGACCGTGGCGGCCTGTCTGGCCATCGCCGCTTTGACCGCCCGAACGATCTTGTCTTCGTCGGGGAGCACGAACTTTTCCAGCGGCTCGCTGTAGGGGACCGAGGTATCCAGCGCGGTCACCATCTTGACCGGCGCCTTCAAGTATTGGAAGCCGTGCTCGGCGACCTCGCCGGCGATGATCACCGCAACAGAAGCGTGGCGGGGGGCCTGATCCACAAGCACCAGCCGGCCGGTCTTTTTCACCGACGCCACGATGGTCTGCACGTCGAGAGGCGCGATGGTCCGGGGATCGATCACTTCGACGCTGATGCCCTCCTTGGCCAGAACTTCCGCAGCCGCAAGCGACTTCTTCACCATCCATCCCGTGGCCACGAGCGTGACATCGCTGCCGGCCCGCTTCACGTCGGCTACGCCGAAGGGGATCACGTAATCCCCGTCCGGCACCTCGCCCCGGTCCAGCGTCAACATGTAGTGATGCAGATACACGACTGGGTTGTCGTCGCGGATGGCGGCAGTCAGGAGCCCCTTGGCGTCCGCGGGCGTCGAAGGCAGCGCCACTTTCAAGCCGGGGATTCCCATCATCATGTGGTAGATGCAATTGGAATGCTGGCCCGCCCACCCAGCGCCGAACCCGTAGCCCGCCTTGAAGACGAGCGGCACCTTCACCTGCCCGCCGGTCATGTAGCGAAGCCGCGGCGCTTCGTTGAGCGCCTGATCCATGGCCACCAGCATGAACTCGCTCATCCACAGCTCGACCACCGGGCGCAGCCCGGTCATGGCCGCGCCCACGGCGATGCCCATCTCCGCCGTCTCCGAGATGGGGGTGATGCGCACGCGATTCTTGCCGAACAACCTGACCATGTGATCTTTCTCGGTCATCCCGAGATTCTGGCCATAGAAAATGACGTCGCCATCGCGCTTCATCTCTTCCACGATGGCCGTGGCGATTGCTTCCCCGTACATCATTTCGCGCGGCATAAGCTGTCCCCCTTCTAGGCGTACACGTACTTGACCGCTTCTTCGGGCGCCGGGAACGGGCTGGCCAGCGCAAACTTCACGGCCTCTTCCATCTCCGCGCGAACGGTCTCTTCGATGCGCTTATTTTCGGCTTCGGACAAAACGCCGCTGCCCAGCAGCTTGGTGCGGAACTGCAGGATCGGATCCTTGGCCTTGGCCGCGGCGTACTCGTCCTTCTTGCCGTAGGTTTCGATGGCTTCGTGCTCGGGGAACTGCGTGGGCACCGGAGGCACGGTGATGGCATTGCCATGCGCGCTGAAACGGTAAAATTTCGATTCGATCAGGCTCGGGCCCCGACCCGCACGCGCCCGCTCGGCGGCCTTCCCCACCTCTTCGTACACCTTGAGGACGTCGTTGCCGTCCACCGTGACGCCAGGGATGCTGAAGGCCTTGGCCTTCTGGGACAGAGGGTCCCCGGCGGCATGGTTGGCGTCCTCGAGGCTGACGTGGGTGTAAACCTGATACTCGTTGTTCTCGAGAACGTAAACGATCGGCAGCTTCCAGACCGCCGCCATGTTCAGCGATTCGTAGAACGCTCCTTGCTTGCTCGAACCGTCGCCGAAGAAGCAGTAGATCACCTGGCCGGTGTTCTTCACCTGGGCCGTCAGAGCGGCGCCGGTGGCATGGGCGATGGCCTGGCCGATGATCCCCGAGGTGCCGGGAAAATGGTGCGCGGGATCGGCCAAATGCATCGAACCGCCAAAGCCCTGGCACAGACCATCTTTCCGCCCGTAGATCTCCGCCATCATTTTTTTCGTGGAGGTGCCGAGCACGATGGGATAGCCGTGGCAGCGGTAGCTGGGCATGGCCAGGTCGTTCTCGCTGCGGGTCGCCAGGGCCCCGACGATGGAAGCTTCCGCGCCGTCGCCGAGATGCGTGTGGCCGCGGATCACTCCGGGGTGCTCGACGAAGGTGCGCTTGATGCGCTCCTCGAACTCGCGGATGCGCAGCATCTGCGTATACATCCAGAGCAGGCGGTCTTTTGCGAGATCTTCTTTTTTCTGCATCGCTGGCTCCTTCCGGCTTCAGGACTGCGGGATGGCCTCGCCTGGTTCGCCCAGGAATCCGAGCAGATCCCCCACCGGCACTTCCGCGTTTTCCTGCGCAACAATCGTCAGCAGCACGCCGCCCACCGGGGCATCCAGTTCGTAATTCACCTTGTCGGTCTGCAACTCGACCAGGGGCTCGCCTCGCTGCACGGTCTCCCCTTCCTGCTTGAACCACTTGATCACGCTGACTTTCGTGGTGGGGATTCCCCCGGTCTTCGGTACTCTGAGCGCGGTTACGATGGCCATCCTCCTGCCGCGGCTACGAGCGCAGTGCTGGCCCGTGGCTCCGCGGTATTGCGTAAAATCCCGGCTGCCTCTCGCCCTCGTGAAGAACGGACGTTCCACACGCGAAGAGCGTTTAGTTAACGCAATTCCCAGCCAGTGTCAACTCACGGCTATTTCCGCAGCCGCTGCAAAAAACGCTCACCGGGCCGGTAATCGCCCACAGTCATGCATCCAGCTTCGCTTTCTGCAGGCCGTAGCTCTCGAGCGCGCCTAGCAATTCGCGATGTCCGAGGGCCGCGCAGGGCGAGGCATAACCCACCTTGCGCGGCGCGTTGTGCGCCAGGGTGTGCGCCGCGTAGGCCTGCACCAGTCCGGTCTGGCGGTAGCAGCAGGTCCCGTACATGACGCACTGAGCCCAGGCCGTGGTGCCCCGTCCGTAGACCACGTCGATGGTGCGGTGCTCGCGCATGTTCTCGCGCGGGGGAGTGCCGCCTTGCACGGAATTCGCCATCTCCGCCAGCTTCTGCTCTTGCTCCTGCTTGGGCAGCGGCCGGATGTTCTCCTCGAAATGTTTCTCCGTGGCGGCGACCGTTTCCATGATCTGCCGGTTGAGAAGACCGCCGAGGGTGCGCACATTGGCCACCTGCGGGTGATGCTTGAACCACACCGGGTGCGGGAAGCCGCCCCAGGGCAGCGCCAGTTGCGTCTGGATCAGGCCGGGCACGGCGACCTCGTGCGGCGTGGCGCGCGGCCACGGCTTGTACTGGTTCTGCTCCAGGTAGAAGGCATCCGTGGGGATGGCCGCAAAAATCGTCTGCGTGGAGCCGAAGGTCGGAATGCCATTGAACATGGAGAGAATGTCCAGGGTATCGATCCCGCGGGTCTCGAGAACCAGATGCGCGGCAATATCGCTGGCCGCCGACATATAGGCCATGCCGGGCGCGGCCAGCAGTCCCTGCCGCGCAAACTTTTCGCTCCAGTTTTCCTCGACGTCGCGATGCCAGGCCTGCTCGCCGCCGATGTCCATGTAGTGACAGCCGGCCTTGAGACAGGCTTCGATCACCCGCGGGCCGTGATAGAGGAACGGGCCGACCGTATTGCAGACAACCTTGGAGCCGCTGAAGAGCTTAATCAGATCGTCAAGCGAGCCGCTGGTTTCTGCAATTTCGTAATCCGCGGTCTCGATCCCGGGGACGCGATCCATCACGTCGCGGATCTTGGCGCGGTTGCGCCCCGCGGCAACGAACGGCACGTTGTACTCCCGCAGGAATTCCGCGACCAGGCGGCCTGAAAATCCGCTGGCGCCGTATAGAACAACGGGTCTTTTGTCTTTCATCGTATCCCTCGCGCGCAATGTCCGCGGTGCCCCCAGGAATTTCCCGGAGACCACCGCGGGCCCGGGTCCGTGCCCCGGGCCGCCCAGAGCAACCTCGGCCCTGGCTTCGCAGAGCATCTTAGGCTAAAGTCTCTTTTATGCCAGTAGGCACAATTTCGTAACCTGGTATCCGAGGAGCCTCCGCAATGGATGAGAGCAACTGCCCGGTCGGGCTGACCACCGAAATCATCGGCGGAAAATGGAAGCCGCTGATTCTCTTCCACCTCCAGGGCAAAACGCGCCGCTTCGGCGAACTGCAGAAACTGATTCCGGAAACCACCAAGAAGATGCTTACGCAGCGCCTGCGCGAACTGGAACGCGACGGCATCATCCGCCGCAAAGTCTACGCGCAAGTGCCGCCGCGCGTGGAATATTCGCTCACCCGCCATGGCCAGAGCCTGCGGCCGATCCTGGAACTCATGTCCGCCTGGGGAAAAAAGCATCGCACCCGCCACGGCGGCAATTGACCAGGTCCGGCCGGTCCCTTCCCGCGGATTCCGTTGCGCAGCCCGCGCGATCATTTCAGGAGCATGGAGAGTTCCTGCGCGGCAGCCTGCAGCTGCAACAGGAACTTGGATAACATGTCCTGCACGGAAACACGCTGCGCGTGGGCTCCGACATTCAAAGCGGCAATCGCCTTTCCGTCTGTATTGTGGATCGGGACGGCTATGGCGCGCAGTCCCAATTCCAATTCCTGATCGACCAGCGCATAGCCATTGCGGCGCACGAGCTGGAGCGCCTCGCGCATCTTATCCGCGCTGGCGATGCTGCGCTCGGTGTAGGAAGTGAACTCGGCGTGCGCCAGGTAGGATTCGAGTTCCCCGGGGGGAAGGTAGGCCAGCAAGACCCGGCCCATGGAAGTGTACAGCGCCGGCACGCGGCTGCCGATCGCGAGATCAATCGCCAGAATTCGTGTCACATTCGCATTCGCCACATGGATGATGTCCCGCCCATCCAGCATGCCGATGGAACAGGACTCCCGCAGGAGCTGGCTGACGCGATCCAGAACGGGCTGCGCAATCTTGGCCAGCGGCATGGAAGCAACGTAGGAATGTCCGAGCGTGAGGATGCGGGGCTTAAGGGAGAAGTGCCGGCCGTCCTCGGAATCGGCCAATCCGAGCTTGCCCAGCGTGTACATGCAGCGGCGCACCGCCGCGCGGGAAAGTCCGGTGGCGGTGCTGAGCTGGGAAATGGTCAGCAACGCTTTGGCATGGGAATAGGCTTGGATGACCGCCAGCCCGCGGGCCAGCGAGGTCATGAAGTTGGGATCCCCGCTGAGGGCGGAGATCTGGGCCGCGGGCAAGAGCGCGACGCCCGGGGGGATCTCCCCAAGAGAAGAGTCGGGAGGCTTCTTTTCGGCAAGTTTGCGCGAGGAGGCGCGAGCCATGGGGATCTCCTGGAACGTCGGTCAGCGGCCAGAGGAAGGATACACGAACTGGCCAATATACGCACAGCACTTCGATAATCGCCCTTGACTTCCCCTCCGCTGCTTACTAGATTCCCCTTGGCCTCCCATCCGGCGCGTTTCCGGCGCCCCACGGCGTTACGGGGTGGTGGTTGAGAGCAGAAAGGAACCAATGACGAAGATCGCGGGCTATAGACGGCCTTATATCGGGACCCAGCCTAATCCCCTTCATCCCCCGTACGTCTCCAGCATCAAGCGCTCCCCCGGGAAACCCCTGATCTACCTCCCGCACACGCTTTCCGAGGTGACCGGCCCGGTCTTCGGGAAAGAAACGGTGCAGGTCAAGGCCTGCGACCTGACCCGCCAGCATTCCGGCGAACCGCTGGGCGAGCGCATTATCGTGAGCGGGAGGGTGCTGGACGAAAACGGCCGCCCGGTGCCGCATACTCTGGTCGAAATCTGGCAAGCCAACGCCGCGGGGCGCTACCTGCACAAGCGCGATCAGCACCGCGCGCCGCTGGATCCCAACTTTACCGGCTGCGGCCACACGCTGACGGACGGCGAAGGCCGCTACCGCTTCGTGAGCATCCGCCCCGGCGAATATCCCTGGCGCAATCATCACAACGCCTGGCGTCCTGCACACATCCATTTTTCGCTGTTCGGACCGGCCTTCGCCACGCGTCTGGTCACGCAGATGTATTTCCCGGGCGATCCGCTGATTCCCTACGATCCCATCTTCAACTGCACCGCGGATGAAAAAGCCCGCAACCGCCTGATCTCGCTCTTCGACTGGGAGTCGACTCTCCCGGAAAAGGCCCTGGGCTATAAATTTGACATTATTCTCAACGGGCGCGAAGCCACGCCCATGGAGCCCTAAGATGAGCCTGTGCAAGACAACGTCGCAAACCGTCGGACCCTACTTCGCCATCGGCCTCACCTGGCTGAACAAAGACAACCTCGCCGGCCCGGGCGTCGCGGGCGAGCGGGTGATGATCGAGGGCCGCTTCCTTGACGGCGACGGCCAGCCGATCCCGGACGCGCTGCTCGAAGTCTGGCAGGCCAACTCCCACGGGAAATACGCGCACCCGGAAGACACCCAGAACAAACCCGTGGAGCCGGGGTTCCTGGGCTTCGGGCGCATTCCCGCCGATGCCAACGGGAAATTCCGCTTCAGCACCATCAAGCCGGGTGCTGTGCCGGGCCCGGATGGAAAGCCGCAGGCCCCGCACATCGTGGCCTCCGTCTTCGCCCGCGGCCTACTGTGCCGCCTCGTGACGCGCATCTACTTTCCGGACGATCCCGGAAACGCCGGGGATTTTGCTTTGAACCAGGTCGAGCCGGCGCGGCGGGGCACGTTGATCGCCAAGAAGGTGCCGGGCCAGAGCGGAGTTCTGGAATGGAACGTGGTCATTCAGGGCCCGGAAGAAACGGTTTTCTTCGACTGCTAAGAACGATTAGACTGGCGGCATGAGCTTGCTGGAACCGTTGTTCCGATGGAAAGCGGTGGAAGAGCTGTTTTCCGGCCGCGCGCGCCTGCAAGGCATGCTGGATTTCGAAGCCGCGCTGGCCCGCGCGGAAGTGCGCGCGGGCGTCATCCCCGCGGCGGCGGCGCCGGCCATCGCCGCGAAATGCCGCGCCGAGCTGTTCGACAGCGAAGCTCTCGCCCGCGACGCGGCCCTCGCCGGCAACCTCGCCATTCCCCTCGTCAAGCAGCTCACCGCACTGGTGGGAGCCACCGACAAAGAGGCGCAGCGCTTTGTCCACTGGGGCGCCACGAGCCAGGACGCCATTGATACCGGCTTCGTGCTGCAGTTGCGCGAGGCGCTGCGGCACGTCGAGGCGGAACTCGAACGCCTGGCGGGCGCGCTGGCGCAGCTCGCCGATAAGCACCGCGCCACTCCGGTGGCCGGCCGCACTTGGATGCAGCAGGCCCTGCCGACAACGTTCGGCTTGAAGGCCGCGGGCTGGCTGGATGCCGTCACGCGGCATCGCGCGCGTCTCGCGGAGGCGCGCCGCCGCGCGCTCGTCGTGCAGTTTGGCGGCGCGGTCGGCACGCTGGCCGCCCTCGGGAACAAAGGCCTGGAAGTGGCCGCGGCGCTCGGCGAAGAGCTGCATCTCGCCGTCCCCGATCTTCCCTGGCACGCGCACCGCGATCGCGTGGGCGAAGTGGCCGCCATGCTCGGGCTGCTTACCGGCACGCTCGGCAAGATCGCCCGCGACATCTCGCTGCACACGCAGACCGAAGTCGGCGAACTTTTCGAACCCGCCGCGGAAGGGCGCGGCGGCTCCTCCACCATGCCGCACAAGCGCAACCCGGTGATCTCCGCGGTGATCCTGGCAGCGGCCACGCGCATGCCCGGCCTGGTCAGCACGATCCTCAGCGCCATGGTGCAGGAACAGGAGCGCGGGCTGGGCGGCTGGCACGCCGAGTGGGAGACCATGCCGGAGATTATCGGCTTGAGCGCCGGGGCTCTGCATCACCTGACGGAGACCATAACGGGCCTGGAACTGAACGCCGAACACATGGCCGGAAATCTCGAGCTGACCCACGGTCTGCTCTTCGCGGAAGCCGCGCAGATGGCCCTGGGCCGCGCTCTGGGGCGCCAGACGGCTCACGATCTCGTGCAGAAGGCGTGCAAGCGGGCGCAAACGGAGAGACGCCACCTGCGCGCCGTTCTCGCCGACGACCCCATCGTGGCCATGCATCTTGCAAAAGACGATCTCGACCGGCTCTTCGACCCGCGCCAGTATCTCGGCGTCTCGGAGCAGTTCATCGACCGCGCGCTGGCGGCGCATTCTTCCCAGCGCACAAAAACATCCGGCGAAAGCAGGTGACGGAAATGCCCTTCGTGGAATACGGGGACTTGCGCGTGCATTACGCGCTGACGGGAGCGGCCAGCGCGCCCGTGCTGATCCTTTCCAACTCGCTGGGCACGAATTTCTCGATGTGGGACCCGCAACTGCCGGCGCTCGAGAAAGAGTTCCGCGTGCTCCGCTACGACACCCGCGGCCACGGCCAAACCTCCGTGACGCCCGGCCCGTACACCATCGAACAGCTTTCCCGCGACGTACTCGGCCTGCTCGATGCCCTGCACCTCGAGCGCGCGCACTTCTGCGGCCTCTCCATGGGCGGAATGATCGGCATGTGGCTGGGGGCGCACGCCGCGAAGCGCTTTCACAAAATCGTGCTGTGCAACACCGCCGCGAAGATCGGCACCGCGGAAAACTGGAACATGCGCATCGAAGCCGTGCGCAAGGGCGGCATGCAGGCGGTGGCCCCCGCGGTAATCGAACGCTGGTTTACGCCGGAGTTCCGGGCGTCCGCCGCGGCCATTGTCGCGCCCGCGCTGCGCATGCTGGAAAACTCCCCGCCGGAAGGCTACATGGCCTGCTGCGCGGCGATCGGTGCGATGGACCAGCGCGAAGCCCTGGCGGCGATTCGCGTGCCCGCGCTGGTGATCGCCGGCGCCAAGGACCCCGTGACGCCGCCCGCCGAGGGCCGCTTCCTCGCCGAACGGATTCCCGGAGCGCGCTACGCCGAGCTTCCCACGGCGCACCTTTCGAATGTCGAAGCGCCCGCGCAATTTACCGCGGAACTCATCCGCTTTCTGAAGGCCTGAGGAGAAGGAGCGGCAATGGACGAACGCGAACAGTATCAGCAGGGGATGGCCGTGCGCCGCGCCGTTCTGGGCGACGCGCACGTGGACCGCTCGTTGCAGAACAAAAACGAATTCAACGCGGAATTTCAGGACCTGATCACGCGCTACGCCTGGGGCGAAATCTGGACGCGGCCCGGCTTGCCGCGGCATACCCGGAGCTGCATCACCCTGGCAATGATGGTGGCGCTGAACCGCGGCGAGGAGCTGCGCATGCATCTCCGCGCGGCATTCAACAACGGCGTAACCCGCGAGGAGATCAAGGAAGTCCTGCTGCAAACCGCCATCTACTGCGGCGTGCCCGCCGCCAACTCCGCGTTCCACATCGCGGAAGAACTATTCGCGGAGCTCACCGCGAAGCGCTAGGCCCCGCTCAGAACGGGTACGGGTGGCGGCCCATCTGGATCGTTACCCACTTCACCTCGGTCATTTCCTCGACGGACCAGCGGCCCCCTTCCCGGCCGCTGCCCGAATCCTTTACGCCGCCGAACGGAACGGTGGCCTCGTCGTGGATCGTCGGGCCGTTGAGATGCACCATGCCCGCTTCCAGCTCCAAAGCGAAGCGCATGGCCAGTTGCAGATCATTGGTCAGCACGGCGGAAGAAAGCCCGTAGACCGAGGTATTGGCCAGGGCCAGGGCGTGATCGGCATCCTTCGCCTTGCTCACCGCCGCCACCGGACCGAACAGTTCGTCGCGGAACGCCGCCATCTCCGGGGTCACATCCGCGAGCACCGTCGGGTGATAGAAATTGCCCTCATAGCGCCCGCCGGTGAGCAGCCGCGCGCCCGCGGCGACCGCCGCCTTCACTTTGCCGTCGATCATCGGGCACTGCGAAGAACGGATGAGCGGCCCGATCACCGTATGCGGATCGCGCGGGTCGCCCACCTGCATGGTCCGCGCCTTGGCCGCGAAGCGCTTCAGGAACTCTTCGTAGACCGGCTCCTCGACGATGATCCGCGACCCCGCCATGCAGATCTGGCCCTGGTGGATGAAAATGCCGAAACACGCCGTATTGACGGCATAGTCGAGGTCCGCGTCTTTCAACACGATAACCGGGCTCTTGCCGCCCATTTCCAGAACGACACGCTTGCCGCGCTTGGCGCATTCCGTGGCGATGATGCGTCCCACGGCGGTGGAACCCGTGAAGGTCACCAGCCTCACGCGCGGATCGTCCAGGATCACGCGCGCCAGCGTGGGGCCGTCGCCGGGAACGACGTTGAAGACGCCCGGCGGCACCCCCGCCCGTTCGAAGACTTCGGCAAGCTTGAGTCCGATGAGCGAAGTTTCTTCCGAGGGCTTGAGGACAAAGGTATTGCCCGCGGCCAGCGCAAATGCGACCTTCTTCAGAGAGAGGATGATCGGAAAATTGAACGGCGAAATGCCCGCGACCACGCCCAGCGGGCGCCGGATGGCCATGGAAATCAGTCCGGGCATGTCCGAGGGGAAGACGTCGCCGTGAATGCGGCGAGCTTCGCCGGCGATCGAGCGCACCATGTTTGCGGCGAAGGGCACCTCGAACATGGCCTTTCCAAAGGTGGCTCCGCCCTCGTCGATCAGCAGGTCCACGAGCTCCTGCCGCGCCGCTTCCAGCTCGTCGGCCACCCGATGGAGGATGCGCTCGCGCTCGGCGGCGAGCGTCGCTCCCCAGGCCGCCCGGGCGGCATCCGCGGCGTCGATCGCGGCGCGCATGTGCTGCTCCTGCCCCATGAATACCTTGGCGAAAGCGCGCTGGTTCGCGGGATTGACGACATCCCTGAGCGCGGAAGCCGGGACATCAATGGCCTTGCCACCGATATAAGGCGTAGAAACCATGTTCTCTCCTCCGTTATGCGAATCGCTCAGCGCCAGACGCGGCGGGCGGTCTCCGCCACCAGCCGCATCTTGGCCCACTGCTCGTCCTCGGTAAGCAGATTCCCTTCCATGGTGGAAGCGAAGCCGCATTGCGGGCTCAGCGCGAGATTCTCCAGCGGCACGTAGCGCGCGGCCTCGTGGATGCGCTGCACGAGCTCATCGCCGCTTTCCAGCTTAGCCAGCTTCGAGCTCACCAGCCCCAGAACCACCGTCTTGCCCCGCGGCACAAAACGCAACGGCTCGAACGATCCGGAGCGCTCGTCATCGTATTCCAGCAGGAAGCGGTCCACCGCCAGCGTCCCGAACAACTTCTCGGCTACCGCGTCGTAGCCGCCTTCCGCGTACCAATGGCTGCGATTGTTGCCCCGGCACAGATGGATAGCCAAGGTCACGCCCGGGCGCCGCGCCGCCGCGAAGCAGGCGTTGTCCGCGCGGATGGCCTCGTCCAGCAGCGCATCCGGCTCGGCATGCATCTCTTTGCGGATCCACTCGCGCCACTTGGGGTCCATGTAGTAGCTGTAGCGCGGCGCATCAATCTGGATGTAGCTCACGCCATCCGCGGAAAGCTTCGCGAGGTCCGCCTTCATGATCTCCACGATGTCCCAAAGCAGCGCGGCATGGTCCTTGTATACCTTTTCCGTGACGCCGCGCTTGAAGGAGATCGCCGGAAACTGCGTGGCGCTCGGCAGCGTCATCTTAATGGCGCCGGGACTGTGCGTCTTGAGGAACGCCAGCTCGTGTCCCGTCAGGGGGCGCACTTGGCGCAGCTTCGCGGTCACGATCCCGGTCACGCTGCTCACCGCGGCGTCCTTCGATTCTCCGGCCTTCCAGGTGCGCGAGACGGCGTCGCCCAAGTCGAAGCCCTCGACCGCGTCGGTGAAATCACTCATGAAGTTGCGCCGGCGCAGCTCGCCGTCCGTAAAAATCTCGAACCCCAGCTCTTTCTGCTTCGCCAGAACGTGCTGGATGTGCCGGTCCTCGATGCTCCGCAACTGCACGGCACTGGCCGGCGCGGAACGCCGCGCTTCCAGAATCTCGGCGGGCCTCAGAAAGCTCCCGATATGATCGGCTCGGTACTGTGCTGGCATCCGCGTGTCCCTTCCCTGGCTTAGATAGCGAGTTCTGGCGCCCGTCTGCCGCGCACGTCTCCTACGGCTCACCTTGCGCCCGAAAACATCTGGCTTTGATACGCGAAATTCGCGGCTCGCGCAAGTTTGGCTGGCGCACGCCCCCTGGCCCCGGTGCTTCCTCAGGCCTCGAACCACGTCGTGCGATCGCCCAGGCTCCTGGCAATCTTGCGCGCCGTCTCCCGCACCATCTCGATCTTCTCCACCTGTTCTCTTCCCTGGAACCTCTGCGTCGGCCCGGCCAATCCAACCGCGCCCAGCACACAGGCGTTGCGGAGGAACACCGGCGCCGCCACGCCGTTCAGCCCGCGCTCCAACTCCTGCTCGTCCAGCGCGTATCCCCGCTGACGAACGCGCCGCAGATCATTTTTCAGGTCGTCGATCTGCGTCAGCGTGTGCGGCGTATAGCGCGGCATTCCGTTGTTGGACAGAATGGCGCCCACCTCCTCCTCGCTGAGATAGGCGAGGACGGCCTTGCCCGCCGCCGTGCAATGCGCCGGGAACTGCGCTCCCACCGGCGTGCGCACGCTGATCATCGTATGCGCGGAGTCATAGCGGTCGACGCACACGATTCCCCCCGCGCCCGGCACCGCCAGGCTCACCGCCTCCCTCGAAGTGCGCGCCAGTTCCGTCAGGTAGCGCCGCGCTTCGCTCTGCAGCGTCCTGGCCTGCGCCGCCCGGGTGCCCAGTTCATGCAGTTTCAACCCCAGCCGGTAGCGCTCGCTCTCCGGGTCCCGCTCGATCAGATCGAACTTCTCCATGGCGCTCAGCAGGCGATACACGGTGGTCTTGTTCAGCCGCAGCCCGGAAGCAATCTCCGTCACCCGCATCTCCGGCCCGTTCTGGCCCATGTGGAAAAGAATGCGCAGCGCCTTCTGCAGCGACTTGCTGGAGCCGGCCGACCTTTCCGCCTTCCTGGCGGTGCGTATGTTTTTGTTCCGTGATGCCACTGCCACAGCGTACGCTCCTTCGCTCCAGGGTGACCGCGATGCGGTCAACCCGCCCCCGGCGTTCCGCAAGAGGGCGCGCGGATTGCCCCCCGGGACCGGGCCGCAGACTGTTCCCTGGACGCTTGGCGCATTGTAGTGAAAATCGCTTCCAAGTCAATATGAAACTGCGTTTCATATTATGAACGCTGCGGGCTTCCGAAGTGTGCGGATAGCTCCAGGCGGAGGAAGAACAGCAGGGGGGCGGGCCGAAAACTGAATCGGCTCCTCTCGCCCGAGCGGCTTGGACCGTGGCGGAACGGCCAAGGCTCGGAGGAGAGGAGCCGAACTTTGGCTGTCTCTTAACGCGCTGAACCATCAGGGGTTCAGAGACCAGAGACAGCGCTAAACCTGAAACCGCTTCCCGTCAGCGCAACCACTTCTCGGGTTCGCGGAGTGCTTCGACCACGTCGTTCATGAACGCCGCGGCACGCGCCCCGTCCACGACGCGGTGGTCGCTGGAGAGCGTCAAAGTCATCATCGGCCGGATCGCCGGCTTGCCATCCACCGGCACCACGCGATCGGCAATGCGCCCCACGGCGAGAATCGCGGCTTGCGGCGGATTAATGATCGCGGTGAACGAGTCCACGTTGAACATCCCCAGGTTGCTGATCGTGAACGTCCCGCCGGCGATGTCCGCCGGGCGCGAACGCCCCGCGCGGGCGCGCTCCGTGAGGTCCCGCCGCTGCACGGCGATTTCCCCGAGGTCCAGGGAGTCCGCTTTGGGAATTACCGCCGCGACCACGCCGTCGTTCACGGCCATGGCCACGGCCATATTCACGTCGGGATTGAGGCGGATTGCCGCGCCGGTCCAACTGGCGTTCATCCGCGGGTGCTTCGCCAGCGCGCGGGCCACCAGCGCCACCAGCATGTCGGTCTGCGTGGGCTTCACCCCGCGCGCCTTCTCCACGCTCTCGCGCAGCTTCTTGTGCGCATCCACGAGCGCGCCGGCGTCCACTTCCCGCACCACGAAGAAATGCGGCACGCTGGTCCAGCTCTGCGTGGTGCGCTCGGCCATCAGTCGCCCGATGATACCCAGCGCTTCAGTACCGCCGGCGGCGACCGGAGCAGCAGCGGGAGCGCCCTTCGCGTCCACCAATGCCTGAATGTCCGAAGCTAGAATCTCGCCGTCGGCGCCCGATCCGCGCACCTGGGCAATGTCAATGCCGTGCTCGCGCGCCATTCGCCGCGCCTTGGGCGAAATCCGCGCTCCGCCGCCCGCCGCCGGCGCGGAACTCTCCGCGGCCGCTACGGCCGGACGCGCGGCTTCTGCGCGCGCCGGACCGGGGACCGCCGCCGGCGCGCCAGCCGCGGGAACCGCCTCGCCCGGAAGGACCAGCCACGCAATGGTCTGTCCCACGGGAATGACCGCGCCTTCGGGCGCCGTAATCCCCGCGAGGATGCCCTCCCCGGGGGCTTCCACTTCCACCACGGCTTTGTCGGTTTCAATTTCCAGCAGCGGCTCGCCTTTGACTACCTGTTCGCCTTCTTTTTTTCGCCAAGCCAGAACCTTGCCGGTCTCCTGCATCAACTCCAGTGCGGGCATTACGACGCTGATAGCCATGGTCAGTGAGAAAGGTGAAGGCCGCGCCCTCAGCTCTTGACTCCGACTCCTTCCACCTTGGCGCTTGCGGCGATCATCTCCTTGACGCGGTGGCTCGGCTCCGGATCGTGCTCGCGCAGCGTCGGCAGCGGCCCCTTCACCGACACATAGTGCGAGCCCGCGACCAGCAGTTCTTCCGCCGGGAAGCGCGTGATCACTTCGTGCCCGGTTTCCGTCACCACGATCTCTTCCTCGATGCGCGCCGCGCTCCAGCCGTCGGTGGAAGGCCAGAAGGTCTCCAGCGCGAACACCATGCCCGGCTTGATCTCGCAGGAGTGCTCCAGCGAAACCAGCCGGCTGATCACCGGCTTTTCCCAGATGGCCAGCCCAATGCCGTGGCCGTATTGCAGCGCGAACGCCGCCTCTTCACTCGGGAAGCCGAACTCCTGCGCCTTCGGCCACACCGCGGCGATCTCCGCGGTCGTGCGCCCGGGCCGCACCAGCGAAATCGCCGCATCCAGATACTCGCGGCAGCGCTTGTAGGCGTCGGTCATCGCGTGCGATGCATAGCCGATGGTGAAGGTGCGGTAGTAGCAGGTGCGGTAGCCCATGAACGAATGCAGCACATCGTAATACACCGGATCGCCGGGCCGCAGGATGCGGTCCGAAAAAACGTGCGGGTGCGGGTTGCAGCGCTCTCCGGAAATCGCGTTCACCGCCTCCACGTACTCCGAGCCGAGATCGTAGAGCACCTTGCTGACCAGCCCGACCGCCTGGTTCTCGCTCATGCCCGGCTTCATCGCCCGGTACAGCTCGTCGTAAGCCGCGTCCACCATCATCGCCGAGGTATTCAGCAGCGCGATCTCGTCCTGGGTCTTGATCAAGCGCACATCGGACATGAGCTGCTGCCCGTCGACGATGCTGATTCCTTCCTTCTGCAGGGCGAAGAGGATCGGTGGCTCGATGATGTCCACTCCCACCGGCTCCTTGTGCAGCCCGCGCTTCTCCAGCTCGATGCGGATCTTTTTGGCCACGTCTTCGGCGCGGCCCATCTCCGGCGACATGGCTCCGCGCAGCATGCCGATGCCCGGCCGCGAACGCTCTCCGAGCCACGGACAATGCAACTGATGGTGCTTGGCCGCCGATCCGAAGTCCCACAGGATGGGCTCGTCCTTCTGCGGCAGCAGCGTGAACCGGCTCATCTTGTCCTGCGCCCAGGTGCCGATGTGCGTGGCGGTGATGTAGCGCACGTTGTTCATGTCGAAGCACAGCAGCGCGCCCATCGAGGACTTGGCCAGATGCGCTTTCACCCGGGCCAGGCGCTCGCGCCGCAGCCGGTCGTAATCGATCCTCTGCTCCCAATCAACGGCCATCAATCCATGTGTCGGCAATGCCACGGCAGGTCTCCTTGTTGCAATCTTAAGAACGGCTACAGAGCGCACGGGCCGCTTCGAACACCGTGCGGTCGGTGGGCAAGGTTGCATCTTCGAGCGGCGGCGAGAACGGAATCGGAACGTGCATGGCCCCCATGCGCTTCACCGGCCCGTCCAGTTGATAAAATGCGCCTTCGGCGATCACCGCGGCGATTTCCGCCGCCACGCCGTACCGCCCATAGCCTTCGTCCATGACGATGGCCCGGGAGGTCTTCTTGACCGATTCGACGATGGTCTTCTCGTCGAGCGGCCAGGTCGTGCGCGGATCAACCACCTCGGCGCTGATCCCCGCCTCTTCCAAAAGCTTCGCCGCGCCCAGCGCCACCTGCACCATGCTGCTGGTGGCCACCAGGGTGATGTCGCGGCCCACGCGCTTCACGTCGGCCAAGCCCAGCGGAATGGTGTACTCCTCGGCGGGCACCGGCCCCTTCAGCTTGTACATCATCTTGTCTTCGAAAAAGACCACCGGGTTCTCGTCGCGGATCGCCGTCTTCAGCAGCCCCTTGGCATCGTACGGCGTGGATGGCAGCACCACCTTGAGCCCCGGAACGTGGCTGAACCACGCATGCAGCGACTGCGAATGCTGCGCCGCCGAACGCCGCGCGGCGCCCAGCGTCGTGCGCATCACCATCGGGACCTTCCACGTGCCCCCCGACATGTAATGCACCTTGGCCGCCTGATTCACCATCTGATCCATCGTCAGCGTGATGAAGTCCCCGAACATGATGTCCACCACGGGACGCACGCCGGTCATGGCCGCGCCCACCGCGAGGCCCGTGAACCCGGCTTCCGAAATCGGCGTATCAATCACGCGCTCCGTGCCGAACTCTTCCACCAGGCCCGACAGCACCTTGAACGGCGTGCCGGCTTCGGCCACATCCTCGCCGAGAATGCACACCTTCGGATCGCGGCGCATCTCTTCGGCCAGCGCTTCTTTGATCGCTTGCGCGAACGTCAATTCCCGCACGGCTGCTTCAGGCATAAATGTCTTGCTCCACTTGGTCCAGACCGGGATAGGGCGCCGCCACGGCGAACTCGACGGCTTTCTTCATTTGCGTTTCGATCTCCGCGTAAATCCCCTCGAGCTGGGCCTTCTCCGCGTGCTTCTGCTCGAGGAGCCAGCCCGCGAACAGCTTGATGGGATCGCGCTCCCCCATCCAGTGCTGCTCTTCCTGCTTCGAACGGTAGTATTCGCGGCTGATGTCGCCGACATGATGGCCGGTGTAGCGGTAGGTCTTGCACATCAGCAGCGCCGGCCCCTCGCCGCGCCGCGCCCGCTCGACGAGCCGCGCGGCCGTCGCATGCACCGCGCGCACATCCTGCCCGTCCACGCTCTCCGCATGCAGCCCGAACGCCGTGCCCCGCGCCAGAATGTCCCCCGCCGTCGTTTCCGTGTAGTGCGTGTACTCGTTATACAGATTATTTTCGCAGACGTAGATCACCGGCAGCTTCCAGAGCTGCGCCAGGTTCATCACTTCGTAGAAGAGGCCCTGTCCCAGCGCGCCCTCACCGAAGAAGCACACCGCCACCTGCCCGGTCTTCAGCTGCTTGGCGGAAAACGCCGCGCCCGTGGCAATCCCCGCGCTCCCGCCCACGATGGCGTTCGCGCCCAGGTTGCCCGTCTTGGGGTCGGCGATGTGCATCGAGCCGCCCTTGCCGCGGCAGTAGCCCGCTTCCTTGCCCAGCAGCTCCGCGAACATGCGGTCCGGCGTGGCGCCCTTGGCCAGGCAGTGCCCGTGCCCGCGATGCGTGCTGGTGATGTAGTCGTCGCCCCGCAGCGCCTCGCAGATCCCCACCGCCACGGCCTCTTCCCCCGAGTACAGATGGGCCAGGCCCGGCATCAGCGCGCGCTTGTACAATTCGTTGACCTGCTCTTCGAACAGGCGGATGCTCAGCATCTGCCTGTACATGCCCATCCACTGCTGGACGCCGAGCGCGGTCTGCGTCTCGGAGCTCCCGGCGGCTATCGTCATTTCGCAACTCCCGACATGCGGGCCAGCACGTCAAACAGCACGGCGAAATCCTGCTCCACCATGCCCATGCCCCGCGCGGCGGTCAGAAATTCGTTGGTCACCGCGGTCGTCGGCAGCGGCACGTCGAGCTGCCGCCCCAGCTCCAGAGCCAGCAGCATGTCCTTCTGCATCATGTTCACGTTGAACCACGCCTCGTCGGGCATCTTCAGAATGAACGGCCCGCGGTACTGCACCATCGGCGACGCCACCACGCTGTGCGTGAGCACGTCCACCGCGACCTCGCGCGCCACTCCGCTCTTCTCCGCCAGCAGCACCCCTTCGGAATACGCCAGCATCTGCACGGCCAGGCTCAGATTCACGGCGATCTTCATCGCCAGCGCCAGCCCGTTGTCCCCCACGTGGGTGACCTTCGGGCCGATGTCCAGCAGCAGCGGCTGCACCCGCTCGAACGTTTCCTTGCGCCCGCCGACCATCACCGACAGCTTCCCTTCCTGCAGCGTAATCACGCTTCCGGAAACCGGCGCATCCACCAGGTCCGCGCCCTTTTCCCGCACCTTGGCGGCCAGGCTGCGGCTCGCTTCCGGGCTGATGGTGCTCATGTCCACCAGCGCCTTGCCCTTGGTAACCCCGGCCAATATCCCGTCCGGTCCTTCCATGATGGCCATCAGCGCCTTGGTATTGGTAACCATGGAAAAGGTCACGTCAGCCGCGGCTGCCACCGCGCGCGGCGAATCGGCCCACTTCATGCCCTTCTTGATCAGCCATTCGGCCTTCCCACGCGTGCGGTTGTAACCCGTCACCGTGTGGCCCTTGTCCAGCAGCCGGCTCACCATCTGACTGCCCATTACTCCGAGGCCTACAAACCCAAGATTTGCCATCGCTCTCCGTCTCCAGCCTATTGAACTTATTTCGTAACGCCCGGTACCTGCCCCCCGGACGCGTCTTGCGAATCCTCCCGGACCTGTCGCAAGTGCGCACGCATCGCTTCCCGCGCGCCGTCCGGATCGCGACGCTCCACGGCATCGAGAACACGTTTGTGGTGAGATTGTCCGCGCTCCGGACCGCCCGGGGCCAAAAAGATGCGCATGCGCTGCTCGCGCAGCAACCCCACGATGGAGTCGGTCACCGACAAAATCAGGGGGTTGGCCGCCGCTTCGGCCAGGGCCAGATGAAAATCGAGATCCGCCTCGATGAACGCGTTGGGATCCTCCATGGAACGGTCCATGACGGCGACCGCCTCGCGCATGACGGCCAGATGCGCCTCATCCGCGCGGCTCGCCGCTAGAGCGGCAATCTCCGGCTCGAGTATGGCGCGCATTTCCGCGAGATGCGCGGACCCGTCCGACTGCCCAAATTTAATCATCAGATCGAACGACTGCCGGATGGCTTGCGAGGTGCCGTTGGTAATGAAGGTGCCGCGGCCCGAATAGGCCTCCACCAAACCCTTTTCATGCAGGGCCTTGACGGCTTCCCGGACGGCGGTGCGGCTGACCCCAAACCGTTGAGCAAGCTCACGTTCCGCGGGCAATTGATCGCCCGCCTTGAGCGCGCCCTTCTGAATCGACTCCTCGATCTGTTGAACGATCTGCTCGTACAAGCGCAAAGACTGAACTGCTTTGTACACGATGTTCTCCCTACGCATAACGAATCGCCTGATAGGCTGTGCTTTAGCTGCGGTACAGCGGCAGAAGCTCAGAACAAAATTTCAGGTCAAGATTAGCCATGCACCGGTCCATTGGTATGACCACCATATCACAGGACCAATAGCCAGGCAATTCTTTTTACGCCTCTTCGATCCACACCGTCTTGGCGTTCGTAAACTCCCGAATCCCGTGGATGCTCAGCTCGCGCCCGTGCCCGGACTGCTTCACACCCCCAAACGGGACCCGCGGATCGGAGGCCACCATCTTGTTGATGAACACCATCCCCGCATCCAGATCGTTGATGAAGCGCTCGCGCTCGGCTTTATCGTTGGTCCAGGCGCTGGCGCCCAGCCCGAAGCGCGTGTCGTTGGCGATACGGATGGCGTCGTCCACGTCTTTTGCGCGGAAGATACACGCCACCGGCCCGAACAGTTCTTCCTTGTATGCGGGCGCATTCTTGGGAATGTTCGTCAGGACCGTCGGCGCATAAAAATTGCCCGGGCGCGGCAGCTTCTTGCCGCCAGTCAGAATCCGCGCACCAGCCTGCACCGACTTCTGCACGTCCCGGTCGAGATCGGTCACGCCGTCCGGAGTGGCCAGCGGCCCGACGTCCACGCTCTCATCGAACGGATCGCCCACCTTCAGCGCCTCCATGCGCGCGACGAACTTGCGTTCGAAGGCCTCGGCAATCGATTCGGCCACGATAAAGCGCTTGGCGGCGATGCACGATTGCCCGTTGTTCACGCACCGCGCCTTCACGCCGGTCTCCACCGCGGCGTCCAGATTCGCACTCGACATGACAATGAAAGGATCGCTGCCGCCCAGCTCCAGCACGACCTTCTTGATGCGCTTGGCCGCGCCGATGCCCACTTCAATCCCTGCGCCTTCGCTGCCCGTAAGCGTGGCCGCCACGACCCGCGGATCATTGAGGATGCCGTCGACTTTGGCCGAGCCGATCAGCAGCGTCTGAAAGACGCCTTCGGCAAAACCCGCCCTGCGGAAGAGATCCTCGACGGCCAGCGCCGATTGCGGCACGTTCGACGCGTGCTTCAGCAGCCCCACGTTGCCCGCCATCAAAGCCGGCGCGGCGAAGCGCAGCACCTGCCAGAAGGGATAGTTCCACGGCATCACCGCCAGGACCGGACCGATCGGAAGGTAACGCACAAAGCTGCGGCTGGCGCTGGTCGCGATGACCTCATCCGCCAGAAAGCGCTCGGCGTTCTCCGCGTAGTAGCGGCATCCCGATGCGCATTTCAGGACTTCATCCACCGCGGAGCGATAGGTCTTGCCCATCTCCGTGGTCATTACCCGGCCGAAAACTTCCTTGTCCTTTTCCAGGATCTCCGCCACCTTGAGCATCAACCGGGTGCGTTCCGCAAAGGGCATCTTGCGGTGCTTGGCAAACGCGCTGCTTGCGCGCTGCAGTTTCTCTTCGATCTGCGCGTCGCTCAGCGGTTCGAAAGTTTTCAGGGTCTCGCCTGTTGCAGGGTTAATCGTGGCTATCGCCATCGCTGCTCTTCCTCCGGGGTGTCTTTCGGCATCAGGTCGCTTCTATCCATCGAGAAGGCTGCTGCCAGCCGAACATAGTGCCAAGCTTAGGTGAAGCTTTTTGGTCCGACCATTATACCATAGGCCATCCGCACAGCTCGCACTACGTCGCTGCATGTCACTATATAAAGAAGATAGAAAAGCTTTCTGTGGAAATCAGATTACCCTGCCGTCGTGCGGTCGAACCTGTCTTCGGAGAATCTTCTTTTTCGTCTTCCACTACTCGTCGCGGATTGGATTGCGCAGCGTCCCTACGCCTTCCACGCTAACCTCCACCACATCGCCGGAAACGACCGCCCCGACTCCCTGGGGTGTGCCGGTGGCGATCAAGTCGCCGGGAAAAAGCGTCATGACCTCTGCAACAAAGCGGATGATGGCATCGAGCGGAAAAATCAAATCCCGGGTATTGCCCTGCTGGCGCACTTCCCCATTCACGCGCGTTTCCACGCCCACGCCCGCCCAAGGATCCAGATGTTCCGTCACCAGCGGCCCCACTGGACAGAAGGTGTCGAACCCCTTGGCGCGCGCCCACTGCCCGTCAACGTCTTGCAAGTCCCGCGCGCTGAAATCATTTACTGCCGTGTAGCCCAGGATATAGGGACGCACGTCCTCGTCCCCGGCCAGTTTGCGGCAGCGCTTTCCGATCACCACACCCAGTTCCCCTTCGTAATGCGTGCGCTGGGAGCTTTTCGGGCGAAGAATGGTTTCTCCCGTGGCCAGCAGCGAAGAAGGCGGTTTGAAAAAAATCAGCGGCTGCTTGGGAATTTCGTGGCCCATTTCCGCGGCATGTCCGCGATAGTTCCGGCCCACGCAGACGATCTTCGAGGGCCGCACCGGGGCCAGGAGTTTCGCTTCGCTTAGAGGCAGATGGGCCACATGCTTGGAGGGAACATTTTCCACCCCTCCGCTTTCTTCGGGAGCAACCAGCAGCAAACGGGTAATGATCTCTTTGCCCGCCAGCGATTCGACCAGCCCATACTGCGCCTGGCCTTCGAATTGGAACCGGCAATATTTCATGGAAAGCCCTCACTTGTCGTCAAGCCGCAGCCGGAAAACGCGAATTCGGGCGGCGCCCGCATGGCCGCCGCCCGAATTCGCAAGGAACGAGCGCCCTCAGGCGCTCTGGTAGAGCTTGGTGAGCACGAACTCGCGATGCCCCAGGGCTTCGGCGCAGGTGAGCCGGCCGTTGCAGGTGCGGATCATCACTTCGATCAGCCGGTCACCGGCCTCGTCGAGCGTCATCTCCCGCCGCAGAATCCCGGAAACGTCCAGGTCGATGTGCTCGCTCATCGTGCGCGCGGTCTTGGGATTGGCGGTCAGCTTGATGACCGGCTCGATGGGATTGCCGATGACGTTGCCCTGTCCGGTGGGGAAGAGATGCACCACGAACCCGGCGGCCGCCTGCAGCGTTATGCACTCCGCCGCCGCCGACGAAGTGTCCATGTAATACAGCCCTGTGCCCTTGGCCGGCGCCTCGGCCGGCTTCAGCACGTCAATGTACTTCGTCTTCCGGCCGATTTTCGCCAGATTGCCGAAGGCCTTCTCCTCGATGGTCGTCAGGCCGCCGGCGATATTCCCTTTCGTGGGCTGGGATTCGGACAAATCGCTGGTCTTGTACCGGTTAATGACTTCCTGGTAGGCGTCGAAAACCTGCATGAAGCGCTTGCCCACCTCCGGCGTGGCGGCGCGGCTGGCGCAGACCTTCTCAGCGCCGGTGAGCTCGGAAGTTTCCCCGAAGCAGGTGGTAACGCCCAGTGGATCCAGCTTGTCGATCAGATTTCCCACCGTCGGACAGGAAGCCAGGCCCGAGGTGGTGTCGCTCTCCCCGCACTTCACCGAAACAAAGAGCTCCTCGATCGCGCAGGCTTCGCGCTGCTTCTCCGAAGCCCAGTGCATGAACTCCTTCGCCTTGCGTGAAGCGGAAGCGATAGTGCTGATGTCCCCGTTGCACTCGATCGCAAAACCCGCCACCGGCTTCCCCGTTTTGGCGATGCCCTCGACGATGCGGCCTGTCCAGCTGGGCTCGATGCCGATGACCACGCACGCCGCGACGTTCGGATTGGAACCTATCCCGATCAGCGTGCGAAAGAACAGTTCGAGGTCCTCCCCGAACTGCAGGCGGCCGTAGGCATGCGGAAGCGCCAGGGTGCCCTTGATGTTGTTCCCAACCGCTTCCGCGGCCGCATTCGAAAGATCATCCAGCGGCAAAATGACCACATGATTGCGGATTCCCACCCGGCCGTTTTCGCGGCGATAGCCAAAAAACTGATAGCGACCCATCATTACCACCTTTTCGTCTTGAGATTATGAACGTGCACGTGCCGTCCCTTGCCGACCGCCGCCACAATCCGGCCGACGTCATGGCCGTATTTCAGGACGGTGTCGCCCGTCTTGAGATCCTGGAGCGCAATCTTGTGGCCCAGAGGCACCGCATCCAGAGCCTTGAGCGTAATCGTCTCGTCGGTCTCCATGATCCAGCCGGTTACATCCTTGCCCGGCTGTACGTCTTCGACAACCACGACACCGACCGTATCGGCCTTGTCGTGAACGATAAAGTGAGTAGCCATGCGTTTCTCCTCAATGAATTCGTAAAGAAAGACGGCAGACGGCCGCCTGCCCGGTCAGCGGCCTTCTTCGGTGTTGGCCAGCAGGCGCATGATTTCGGCGGCCGCCTTGGTCGCCTCTTCCCGCATGAGTTTCTCGGCGAGCTCCGCCTGGTGCTTCTTGATCGCCTCCAGCATGCCGCGCAACCCGGCGATGCTCTCTTTCCAGCGCTCCGCCGTGCGCTTGGGATGCCCCAGGCCCAGCGCGCGCCAGCGCCAGATGCGCACATGCAGCATGCCGATCATCGAGGAAAGCGTCTCGCTCCCCGCCCCTTCGAACAGCACATCGTAAAAGAGGTTCTTGCTCGCCAGAATTTGCTCCGCATCGCCGCTCTTGTAGGCTTTCTCGGTGGCGTTGAGCTCCTGCTCCAGCTTTCCCACCTGCGCTGCGTCCGCGTTTTCGACGAACAAGCGGGCCGCCAATCCCTCGAGCACCGCGCGGATGGCATAAAGATCTTTGGCCTCCGCTACCGTGAGTTCGCGCACCACCGGCCCCTTGTTGGGAATGATGGCGATCAGCCCCTCGGTTTCCAGTTGGCGCAGCGCTTCGCGGATGACCGTGCGCGAGACACCCATCATGCTGATGAGTTCGCGCTCGACAAGCCGCGAGCCCGGTGCCAGGCGTCCGGAGATAATAGACTGGCGCAGCTCATCCAGAACTTGCCGGCGCAAGGGCGCGGCAAGTTTGCGAATCACCGGAAGAACCGCCCCGCTGGTTTCTATATTCCTTGACTGTCGCGTCATACCGTAATATCGTATGATGAGTTGCCGCGCTTTGCAACTGTTTCTTCGGAATTTCATGCGCATTCTACATCCGCTGAAAGGGCAGGCATGAGCTCTACTCCAGTCAAAGTCGGCATCGTGGGTCTCGGCCGCTGGGCCAAGGTACTGACCCGCGCCGCCAGTAATTCCCAGCAATTGAAGATCGTCGCCGGTTACAGCCGCTCCGAAGAGAAGCGCCTGGCCTTCCAGCAGGAAATGGGCGTTCCAGCTGCCCCGGACATGAATTCCCTGCTCTCCAACCCCGACATCAAGGGTGTCATTCTCACCGTCCCCAACGAGCAGCACCTCCCCGTGGCGACGGAAGTAGCCAAGGCTGGCAAGCATGTCTATACCGAGAAACCCATCGCCAGCACGCTCAAAGATGGTCTGGAGATCGCCGCGCTGCAGCAGAAATATGGCATCACCGTTACCGTGGGTCACAGCGCGCGGCTGATGGCCGGCATGCGCAAGATCCGCGAAGCCATCGACAGCGGCGAGCTGGGCCGCGTGGCCTTCCTTGAAGCCAACTTTTCCAACGAGCGCGCCCTGGAGCTGACGCCCAAAACCTGGCGCTGGTACAAGGCCAAGGCGCCCGGCGGACCCTTGTCCCAGCTGGCCATTCACATGTTCGACGTGCTGCACTATCTCGGCGGCGAAATCGCCGAGGCCAGCGCCATGGCCTCCAAGCTTTCGCCGGTCGGAGCGGAAGTGGACGATCAGTCCATGACCCTGCTGAAGTTCACCGACGGCAAGGTCGGCTATGTGGGCTCCTGCTGGACCTCCCCCGGCGTTTTCGCCGTGCGCGTCTTCGGCTCCAAGGGCCTGATGCACTATGAGATCGACTTTGGCACCTGGGATACCCCCGAAAAACTTCACGAAACCTCGACCCTCTACATCCAGCGCGGCAAGGACGGCTACGCCAAGCGCCAGGAACTGAAGGTCCCGCAGAGCGATATGTTCCGGACGGAGCTGGAAATGTTCGCGGAGAGCTGCCGCACCGGCCAGCCGGGCGAACTTACCGCGGAGAACGGCAATATCGCCGTCGCCGTCGTGAATGCCGCCCTGCGCTCACTCGAGAAGAATGGCCAGTACGTGCGCATCGCCGACATTCTCGCGGAAGCGCGCAAGAGCCGCGGATAGGAGCTGTCCCTGTGCCGAGCCGCTACTTCATCGATCTGACGCAGCCGGAAATCGCCGCGCAGTTCAAGCGCCACCCGCTGGTGATTCTGCCGGCGGGGAGCGTCGAACAGCACGGCCCGCATCTGCCGACCGGCACCGACACCTATGCCGCGCAAGTGATCGGCCATGCCGTGGCGGAACGCATGGATGGGCTGGTGCTGCCCGGCACTCCCCTGGGCGTCACCCCGATGCACATGCCGTACGAGGGCACCATTACGCTCTCGCCAGACACCTACATGCGCGTGGTCACCGAAACCTGCGTCTCCACGGCCAAGCACGGCGCAAAGTACCTGCTGATTCTCAATTGGCACGAAGGCAACATCTCCTCCTTGGGCATCGCCGCCGAAGCCCTGCACCGCGAGCACGGCATGACCGTGCTCACCGTGCAGGCCTGCTACGTCGCGGCGGAGATGTTCGGCCAGGAATGCAACGGCCTGACCCATGGCGGCGAGATCGAAGCCCTCGCCGTCCTCGCTTACCGCCCGGATCTCGTGCATCTCGACCGCATCGACTATTCCTCCGACGCGCGGCAGGCCAGCAAGATGGACAAGCTGCGCCGCACTATCTGCTATCAGCCGGTCCTGACCGACATCCGTTCCATCGCCCCGACCGGCTGGTACGGCAGCCCGCAGCACGCCACCGCGGAAAAAGGCGCGCGCATGCTCAACGCTATCGCCGATGCCATCGCCAAGGAAGCCACCGAAATCTTCCGGCAACTGGACCAGGTCCAGGGCGGCGTCGCTGAAATCAAGAAGTTGCGGTAAGGACAGGCATGGCGCGCGTTTTCACGCAGGCGGAAGCAAAACGGCTCGGCCTCGCCGGGCGCAAATCCCTGGAGATCGTCTCCGGCGCGCAAGGCGCGCGCGGCGTGACTCTCCGCCTCGCCGAAATTCCTGTCTCCGGGCTGGAAGAATCCCCCCGCGGCACCCATCATCATAGCGAATTCGAGGAATGCATCTTCGTACTCTCCGGCCAGGGCACGACCTTCGCGGAAAGCGGCGAGTTCCCGCTCCACACAGGCGACACCATTCTGATTCCTCCCGGCGAAAAGCACGTGACCCGCAATACCGGCACGGAGCCGCTTCGCCTCCTGTGCTTCTTTCCAGTTGCCGATATCGCCGGCGGCACCCACGAACCCCCGGTCCCTCCCCAGGCGGCGAAAAAACCATGACCATTGACGTCCTCTGTTTGCGCCCCCTGGCCGACTTCGAACGCGTGGGCGTGCTGCCCCCGCCATCGCTCCACGTCGCCTACCGCTCCCTGAACGACGCCGACGTGCCGGCGCTGATGAAGTCCGCCCGCGCCCTGGTGATTCCCGCGGTCGGCCCGCCGATTCCCGCTGCGCTCTTCGAAGGCACGGCCCTGAAACTTGTGCAGGTCACCGGCGCGGGCCTCGACCGCCTCGACCAAGCCGCGCTCAAGCGCCTGGGCATTCCCGTGGCCAATGTCCCCGGCGGCAGCAATGGCGCCGTGGCGGAATATGCGGTCACCACCGCTTCCCTTCTCCTGCGCCGCTTCGCCTGGGCCGATGCCGAAATCCGCGGTGGAAACTACGCCGCGTACCGCGCACGCCTGCTGGCCGCCAACGTCGCCGGCCTCGACGGCCTGCTCGTCGGCGTCGTCGGCCTGGGCATCATCGGCCTGGCGGTGGCCCAGCGCTTTCACGCCATGGGCTGCCGCATCTGCTATTTCGATCCTGCGCCCCGCGACCCGCAGGCCGCCCAGGCCCTCGAAGCGCAGTCGCTTTCCTTCGATGAGCTGCTGAAAACCGCGGACGTGGTCACCCTGCATGTGCCGCTGCTCCCCGCGACTCAGGGCCTCATCGGCGACCGCCAGCTCGCGGACATGAAGCCCGGGGCGGTGCTGATTCAAGCCTCGCGCGGCGGCATCGTGGACGAAGCCGCGCTTGCCAAGCACCTCGAGACCGGGCACATTGGCGGCGCCGCCATCGACGTCTACGCGAGCGAACCGCCGGTGCCCGGCCATCCGCTGCTCGCGCTCCGGGGAGACGCTGCGCGCCGGCTCGTCTTCACGCCGCACATCGCCGGCGTCACGCGCCAGGCCACCACATTTTTGTGCCGTTCCGCCTGGCGCAATGTCCAGCGCGTGCTCCTCGAAAACGAGCTGCCGCTTGATCGCGCGTACTGACGGCGGAAACGGAATGATTTTCGGTTTCCAAAGTGCCCCACGCGATTCGTGGGAGAAGGGGGGATCCATGCCACAGCGCCGGCCCTGGTACGCCACTCTCTATGTGCAGGTCCTCATCGCCATCGTCGTCGGCATTTTCATCGGCCGTTTTTTCCCGAAGGCCGGCATCGCGCTCAAGCCCCTGGGCGATGGCTTCGTCTCGCTCATCCGCATGATGATCGCCCCGGTGATCTTTTGCGTTGTGGTGCAGGGGATTGCCTCGATGAGCGACCTCAAGAAGGTCGGCACGGTCGGCGTCAAGGCCCTCGTCTATTTCGAAATCGTCTCCACCGTGGCGCTGATCGCCGGCATCCTGGTCGCCAAGATTCTGCACCCCGGCAGCGGCCTCAACATCGATCCCGCCACCCTCGATCCCAAGACGGCCGCGACCTTCGTCACCCACGCCAAAGAGGCTGGCTTCATTGCTTTCCTCCTGGGCTTCATCCCCCGCACCTTCGTGGATGCCCTGGCCGGCGGCGCCGTCCCGCAGGTCCTCCTGATCTCCATCTTGACGGGCTTCGCCATCTCCCGCATGGGCGAAGCCGGCCAGCGCGCCACGCGCGCCATCGAGCTCGCCAACAAGGTCGTTTTCGGCATCATCCGCATCATCGTGAAGGCCGCTCCCCTCGGCGCACTCGGCGGCATGGCCTTCACTGTCGGCAGCTACGGTCTCAACTCCCTGTCCAGCCTCCTCAAGCTGATCGGAACGTTTTATCTCACCAGCATCCTCTTCATCGTGATCATCTTTGGAGCGATCGCCTACGGCGTCGGCTTTTCCATCTTCCGCTTCCTCGCCTTTATCAAGGACGAGCTTCTCATTGTCCTCGGCACCAGTTCGTCCGAGACCGTGCTCCCGGACATGATGCAGAAGCTGGAACGCCTGGGCGCCTCGCGCTCTGTCGTCGGCCTGGTCTTTCCCACGGGTTATGTTTTCAATACCGACGGCACCAACATCTATCTCACCCTCGCCGTGCTTTTCCTGGCCCAGGCCACCAACACCCATCTCTCCCTGGCGCAGGAGGGCGCCATTCTGCTCTTCGCCCTGATCGCCTCGAAGGGCGGCTCCGGCGTCACCGGCACCGGTTTTGTTACCCTGGCCGCCATCCTCGCCGCGGTCCCCTCCATCCCCGTCCAGTCCCTGGCCATTTTGCTCGGCGTCGAAAAGTTCATGAGCGAATGCCGCGCCTTGACCAATGTCATCGGCAACGGCGTCGCCACGCTGGTCGTCAGCCGCTGGGAAGGCGAACTCGACGTCCCCCGCATGCGCGCGATCATGGCCGACTCGGCGGATTCGCCGCCGGAAAATGGCGGCGCGCCCGCCACGGATCATTCCTAGACTTGAGATTTTTTGCGGAGTTTTGCCGGCGCCTGCCGCGGGACAGAGCGGCATCCCTGCGCTAGGCGCCGGAGATCAGTCGAGCTTCAGTCCGTTCGGGACTAGCGGCAGCGAACGCAGCCGCACGCCCGTGGCGTCGAAGATGGCGTTGCCGATGGCCGGCGCGACGCCCATCATCGGAGTTTCCCCCGCGCCCATCGAGGGCAGGTCCTTGCGGTCGAGCATCACGCTTTCGACCGGCGGAATGTCGCGGAACCGCGGAACGCGATACAACGACATCAGCCCGTTCAAAATACGCCCGTTTTCGAATTCCACGGCCTCGAACAGCGCTCCGCCCAGCCCCATGATGTTCGCGCCCTCGATCTGATTGCGCAGCCCGTCGGGGTTGACGACCGCGCCGCATTCGAACGCCGTGACCACGCGCACGATCTTGACCTCGCCCGAGGCCCGATCGACGGCCACCTCCACGCAGGTGGCCACATAGCCGCCCTTCTCGGATCCTCCGGCCACGCCGAACCCCTGCCCCGCCCCGCTCTTCGCTTTTCCCCAGCCGAACTTTTTCGCGGCCGCCTGGTACACGTCGCGCAGCCGTGCGTCCTTCGCATTCTTCAGGCGGAACTCCAGCGGGTCCATCTTCACCACATGGGCCAGCTCATCCATGTGGGTTTCGCGCGCGAAATGATTCGCCGTGGCCGCCAGCCCGCGGTACGAGCCCTGCCGCAGCGGGGTGCGTGCCGCATGAAACGCGATGCGCTGGTTGGCAATGTCGTAGTGCGTGCGGATTCCCGCCGCGCCGGAATTGTAGTTGTGAAATTCCCAGGCGGTGATCGTGCCGTCCTTCTGCATTCCGCTGGCCACTTCGATGACCCCGGCCGGACGGAAATAGGCCCACGTGAATTCTTCCTCGCGCGTCCATACCACCTTGACCGGGCGCTTCGCCGAGCGCGCCAGCCGCGCCGCCTCTACCGCCGCGTCCCCGGTGTGCTTTCCGCCATAACCGGATCCCGTGTCCGGCATCAGCACCCGCACATTTTCTTCCGGTATCCGGAATGCCGCGGCCAGCTCGCTGCGCACGCCGAAGGGCCTCTGCGTCCCCGTCCACACCGTCAGGTGGTCCCCGGACCACTGCGCCAGGGCCGCGCGCGGCTCCAGCGGCGTATGCGCGATGTAGGAAACGGTATAGGTCTGTTGCAAACGGTGCTCCGCGGAAGCCAGCGCCTGCTCGACCGACCCTGCGTCATAACGCGTTGGGGCCCCCGTGGGATCGCCGCCCTCGGTTACATTTTTCTTCAGGTATTCGAACAGGTCCTTGTTGGAAGGCTGTGCTTCGGATTTCCATTCCGTCTTGATGGCCGCGGCCGCGCGGGAGGCGATGACGCTGCTTGGCGCCGCGACGCCGACGAAGTTGCCGTCATGGACAACCGTGACCCCGGGCATCTGCTCCGCTTCGTGCGTGTCCAGCGAGACCAGCGTCGCATTGAAGGAACTCGGCCGCACTATCTTGCCGTAGAGCATCTCCGGCAGCTTCTGGTCGGAGGGATATTTGTGTTTCCCGGTGACAAAGTCCCGCCCATCGACCTTTGGCAACGGCTGGCCGGCCACGGTCCACTGCGTGGCGGGAGCGAGAGCCTCTTCGGCGGGTACGGTTTGCGTGAGCTGCTGCCCCTTTACGAGAATTCCGTATTCCACCGAGCGCTTTGTCCCCGGATCGCTGATCTTGCCGTCCGCGGCAACCAGCCGCTGGCGATCCACTTTCCATTGCGCGGCCGCCAGATCCACCAGCAGATTCCGCGCCGCCGCAGCGACTTTCCTCAACTGCAGATTCATGGTCGGCGTAGTCAGGCTGCCGAAGGTGCCCCGGTCGAAAGGAGTCAGTTGCGTGTCGCCCATGACCATCTGGATCTTGCCCATGGGGACGTGCAGCTCTTCGGCAACGCCCTGGCTGAGTGAAGTCCGGATGTTCTGCCCCATTTCCACTTTGCCCGTATAGACGGTTACCACGCCGTTCTCTCCGAGGTGCAGCCAAGCCCCGATCTCCTTGGGCAGCGCCTCGCCCGGGGCCGGCCTGCTGCCGCCGGATTCCTGCGCGGCAGCCACGCTCTTCGACACGCACACGACCAGCAGCCCGGCGCCGAGAAATTTAAACCATTCACGCCGGTCGATTTCAAAGTGATACGTGGGCGGCGCGCTGAGCTCGTAGCGCTCGGGTTCCAGCGGCATTTGCAATTCGGGCTTCTCGTTCATCGGCCGGACTCCTTCAGGGCGCTCGCCGCCCTCCGGATCGCCGCCACGATGCGCGGGTGGGTTCCGCAGCGGCAGATGTTCCCCTCCATGAAGCGGACGATCTCGGCCTCGGATGGATTGGAATTGCTGTTCAGCAGCGAAACCCCCGACATGATCATCCCCGAGGTGCAGTAGGCGCATTGCATGGCGCCCTCCGCGAGAAACGCCTCCTGCAACGGGTGCAGATGCTCGCCTTGCGCCAGGCCTTCAATGGTGGTGATCTGCTTGTTGGCGGCCGCGGCTGCCGGTGTGAGGCACGAGCGCCGGGCCTTGCCGTCGATCAGCACCGTGCAGGCGCCGCACTGGCCCTCGCCGCATCCGTACCTGGTTCCCGTTAGATCGAGTTGCTCGCGCAACACGCTGAGCAGGCTGGCTTCCGCCTCCGCTTCCACGGTGCGGCTGCTTCCATTTACGTTGATTTGCATCTTGGCCATCGCAGAACCTCGCTCGGGGAGATAAAGATAACATTCCGCGCGCCGCTCGGGGAACTTTTTTCCGCGTGCGCAGGTAAAAACTCCTTGACGAAAGTTCATACAACTGTATCATTAGCGCATCCACGGCGGAAGGGTCGCGAGGAAACGCGCTGCCGGGTGCTGCTTGGGCCCCGCCGGGCTCTCTTCCCCTCTCCGCAAAGGTCCAACGCATGAGCCCTGACAAAACTGTCGCCCAGGTCATCGCCGCCGCGCTGCTGCGCCACGGCGTCCGGACCATTTTTTCACAGAGCCTCCCTTCCGCCGTCCTGCTGGCCGCCGAGGACCTGGGCATTCGCCAGTTCACCTACCGCACCGAGAACGCCGGAACGGCCATGGCCGATGGCTTCGCGCGCGTCTCCGGCCAAGTTGCCGTGGTTACCGCGCAGAACGGCCCGGCGGCCACCTTGCTCGTGCCGGGTCTCGCCGAAGCCATCAAGTCCTCCATCCCCATCGTGGCCCTGGTGCAGGACGTCAACCGTCCCACCACCGACCGCAACGCCTTCCAGGAGTTCGACCACTTCGGCCTCTTCCAGTCCTGCGCCAAATGGGTCCGCCGCGTCACCGAACCCGATCGCATGGAAGATTACGTGGACATGGCCTTCGCCATCGCGGCCTCTGGCCGCCCGGGCCCCGCTGTTCTCCTCCTGCCCGCGGATCTCCTCAACGAGCGCGTGACCTCGCCCGGCCGCCGCCAGGCGCGCCTCGGCGCCTTCCCGCTCGACCGCATGCTCGCCGATCCCGCGCGCATCAGCGCTGCCGCCGAACTCATCGCCGCGGCCAGGCATCCGCTGCTCGTTGCCGGCGGCGGTATTCATCTCTCGAATGCGTCGGCCGAACTGGCCGCGCTGCAGGAAGCCGCGCATCTTCCGGTGATGACCACCGTGATGGGCAAGGGCGCCGTGGATGAGCGCCATCCCCTTTCCCTGGGCGTCGGCGGCTACAATCTCGGCCGCATGTCCCCCGGACGCCACCTGCGTCCGCTGATCGAGCAGTCCGATCTCGTCTTCTTCGTCGGCACGCGCACCGCGCAGAACGGCACCGACTCCTGGTCCCTCTTCCCTCCCAGCGCTCGCTACATTCATCTCGACGTCGACCCCGCCGAGATCGGCCGCAACTATGAAGGCCTGCGCCTCGTTGGCGACGCCAAGCTGACTTTGCCGGCGCTGACCGAGCGCCTCCGCGGCCGCTGCCAGCCGCGCCCGGAGTTCGCCCAAGCTATTGCGGCGGCCCGCGATCGCAATGCCGGAGAGATCGCGCCGCTTCTGCACTCCGAGGCCAGCCCCATCCGCCCCGAACGCCTCATGGCCGATCTGCAGCAGGTCCTCACTCCGGATACGCTCGTCGTCGCCGACGCCAGTTACTCCACCGTCTGGGTCGCCTGCTACTTGAGCGCCCTCGCGCCCGGCATGCGCTTCATTACCCCGCGCGGCCTCGCCGGCCTCGGCTGGGGACTGCCCATGGCGCTCGGCGCTCGTGTGGCGCGCCCCGCCAGCCCGATTCTCTGTATCACCGGTGACGGCGGCTTCGCCCACGTCTGGTCCGAGTTGGAAACATCTCTCCGCATGCGCGCCCCCGTCGTCCTCACCGTGCTCAACAACGGCGTCCTCGGCTATCAGAAGGACGCGGAGGACGTGAAATTCGGCCGGCACACCAGCGCCTGTTACTTTGCCCCCGTTGACCACGCGCAGATCGCGCGCGCCTGCGGCTGCCGCGGCGTTACCATTGCCCGGCCGGCGGATTACCTCCCTGCCGTGCGCGAAGCCCTCGCCGTGAAAGAGACCACCGTCATCGACGTCCTTACCGATCCCCAGGCCTATCCGCCTGTCGCTCTCTTCGATGAGCGCCTCGAGGCGGTACGGCGCGCGACGGGAAAATGAGCCAGACCTCTTTTCGCAACGCGGTACATCCCGGCACACGGCCTGTCGTGCGTTTGGCGCACGGCCGCCTTTGCCGGCGGGGAGAACGTTCATGAACATCCGTGGCCTCAGCCGGCGCATCGCGCTCGCTCTTTTTGCCGCACTCCTGTTGGCTCTGGGTGCGCAGTCCGCCCGCGCCCAGACCGAGCTCGTCGTCACCAACTACGGCGGTACGTTCGAGGACGGGTGGCGCAAGGCCGTCGTCGAGCCTTTCGAGAAAGCCCACCCGGACATCAAGATCAAGCTCGTCCAGAAGCTGGTCTTCGAAAGCATGGCCCTGATGCGCGCCCAGAAAGACGACGTCAAGATCGATGTCTTCATGATGGACGAAGTGGGCGCGGCGCAGGCCACCGCCGAAGGACTGGTGCAGCCCGTCTCCGTAAAAAGCGTCCCGCATCTCGCCGATCTCTATCCCGAGTTCCGCGTCCCCGGCGATTCCTTCGCCAAGTTCATGTACGTTGCCGCGGTCATCGCCTACAACACCCAGCAGGTCAAGCCCGCTCCCCAGTCCTACAAGGATTTCTGGAACGCGCAATACACCGGCCGCATCGCCATCAATAACCTGGACAGCGCCACAGGCCTCAGTTTCTTCCTCATGCTCCTCAAGACGGAAGGAACGGCCATGGACCGCCCCGACCCGGCCTTCGCCGCCATGAAACAATTGAAGCCCGGCATCCTCACCTTTCCGGAGCAGCACGCCCAGCTCGCCCAGCTCTTCACCCAGGGTGATATCGTCATGGCCCCCTGGGTTTCCGACCGCGTCGTGGGCCTCGCCAGCAAAGGCGTGCCGGTCGCCTGGGTGTTGCCCAAAGAAGGCGGCATTCTTCAGGAGGGCGGGCTGGTCATCGCCAAAGGAACAAAGAAACTGCAGGCCGCTCTGCAGTACGTCAATTTCGCCTTGAGCGTCGAGGCCCAAGCCGCCAACGCCAAGTACACTTTTCTTTCGCCCACCAACTCCAAGGTCGTCCTCGATCCCCAAACCGCCGCCAAAATCCCCAACGGGCTTAAGATCATCAAGACCTTGACGCGCCCCGACTGGAAGAGGGCCAACGAGCTTCGCCCGCAGTGGATCGACCGGTGGAACCGCGAAGTGACGCAATAGCCCGATGGAGACGCGCCGCAGCACTATGCCATCCTGGTTCTCCAAGCCGCACCGTTCCTTCGCTCCCTGGGCGCTGCTCGGTCCCAATCTGCTGCTCCTCCTTCTGTGCATGGCGGGGCCGCTCCTGCTGCTCGCCAGGATCAGCTTCATGGGCTACGAGGCGGGACACGGCATCATCCCCGCCTGGCAGTTGGCCAACTACAAAAAGTTCTTCTTCGATCCCTTCTACCGCGGCATTCTCTGGGGCACTCTCCTGCTCGGCGCCGAAGTCACCGCACTCTGCCTGGTGCTCGGTTTCCCCCTCGCCTATGCCCTCTCCCGCGCGCGCGGCCTGAAGCGCGCCGTCCTCTTCTTCTGCATCCTGATGCCGCTGCTCACCAGCACCGTCGTGCGCACCTTCGGGTGGATGATCCTGCTCGGCAACAACGGCTTTATCAACCACACCCTCCTGCGCTTCCATCTCATCGCCGCGCCGCTGCGCCTGATGTACAACGTCACCGGCGTACTCATCGCCCTCGGAGAGGTCCTCCTCCCCTTCATGGTCCTGTCTATCGACACCGCCCTGCTCAACATCAATCCTTCGCTCTACGAGGCGGCCCGGAACCTCGGGGCCCGCGACACTCGCATTTTTTTCCGCATCACCCTGCCCTTGTCGCTCCCCGGCATCGTCTCCGGCTGCGTCCTCGTCTTCACCGGCACGCTCAGCGCCTTCGTCACCCCCACGCTCATCGCCGGCGCGCGCTTCAAGGTCATGTCCACCATCATCTATCAGCAGGCCATGGCCCTCCTCGATTGGCCTTTCGGCGCGGCCATCGCCTTCACCATGCTCATCGCCATCCTCATCCTCTTCGTGGCCTCGCTGCGGCTCACCGAGCGGAGACGGAGCGCCTGATGCGCATCCTCCTGCGCTTGCTCAACGCCGCCATCCTTCTCTATCTCCTGGCGCCCATCTTCGTCGTCATGGCCACGGCGTTCGGCGCCAGCGCCTATCCCCTCTTCCCCCCGGAAGGCCTCACCTTGAAGTGGTTTCACCAATTCTGGAGCACGCCGGAACTCCGCGACGCGCTGCGCATCAGCGCCACTCTCAGCGCCACCAGCACCGCTTTCGCCACCATCATCGGAACCTTCAGCGCACTCGCCCTGGTCCGCTATCGCCTCCCTGGCAAGACCGCCATCTCCGCCGTCCTGCTCTCTCCCATCCTGTTCCCCGCCGTCGTCCTGGCTCTCGCCCTGCTCATCGCCCTGCAGCGCGTGGGCCTGACGCAAACCTTCACCGGCCTCGTCGCCGCGCATACCCTGCTCATCACTCCCTTCGTCGTCCGTCTGGTGATGGCCAGCCTGGCGGAGTTCGATCCTTCCCTCGAGGAAGCCGCGCAGAATCTCGGCGCCGGCTGGTGGCGCACTTTTTTTCGCATCACCCTGCCGCTCATTCGTCCCGGCATCCTGGCCGGCGCGGTCTTTGCTTTCATCATGTCCTTTGACGAACTGGTGGTCACCCTGCTTCTCGCCGGGCCCGAATTGCAGACCTTGCCGATTCGCATTTTCAACTACGTGCAGTACTCCAGCGATCCGACCATCTCGGCCATCTCCACCTGTCTGATCGCCGCCTGGCTGGCCATCGGCATCCCGGTCTATACGCGCTTTTTGTCGGTACGGCACTCGTAACGAGGATCGATCGTCGCATGGCCTATCTCACGTTGCGCAAACTGAAGAAAACCTACGGCGCAACCGTCGCCGTGGAAGACTTCGACCTCTCCGTCGAGGCCGGCGAATTTGTCGCGCTTCTCGGCCCCTCGGGCTGCGGCAAGACCACCACACTGCGCATGATCGCCGGCTTCGTCCCGCCCACCTCCGGTGAGATCTGGATCCGCGGCGCCGATGTCACCGCCTTGCCGGCCCACCGCCGCAACGTCGGCCTGGTCTTCCAGAATTACGCGCTCTTCCCGCACATGACCGTGCGCGCCAACATCGAGTTCGGCCTGAACGCCCATCACGTGGACTCGGCCCAGGCGGACGAGCGCGTTCGCTCGGTCCTCGCCCTCGTCGGCCTCTCCTCCCACGAGGATCGCTTCCCGCGCGAACTTTCCGGAGGCCAGCAGCAGCGCGTGGCCCTGGCCCGTGTCCTCGCCCTCAAGCCCGATCTCCTGCTCTTCGACGAGCCGCTCTCGAATCTCGACGCCAAGCTCCGCGTGCAGATGCGCCAGGAAATCCGCCGCCTGCAGCGCGAGGTGGGCGTGACCGCGCTCTTCGTCACTCACGATCAGGAAGAGGCCATGACCATGGCCGACCGCATCGTGGTCCTCGACCGCGGCCGCATCGCCCAGGTGGGCAGCCCCGCGGAAATTTACGACCGCCCCCAGACCCGCTTCGTCGCCGATTTCATCGGCATTTCCAATTTCTTCGAGGGCGCGCCTTTTCCCGCAGCCGGACGCAGCCTCTTCCGCTGCACGAGCGGCCTCGAAATCGGCATCCTGCCGGAAAACGCGCCCGGCGCCGCGGGCGTCCTGGCCGTCCGCCCCGAAAAGATCGAGTTTGTGAGCGCCGATGCGCCGCATTCCCTTCCCGGCATCATCCGCCAGGCCATGCAGCTCGGCTCCACGATGGAATACCTGATCGAACTCGGCAGCGGGGACCGCGTCATCGTCCACGAGCAAAAACGTCCCCGCGTCACCATTCGCCAAACCGGCGAGCAAGTCCGCATCACCTGGCACCCTGCGGACAGCGTATTTCTACAGTCTTAAAAGGAGCGTCAATAAGATGACCGCGTTCGACGATTACGCCAAGAAGTTCGAAACCATCCGCTTCCGCCGCGAGGATGGCATCCTCGAAATGTCCCTGCACACCAATGGCGATTCCCTGCGCTGGGGTCCCACGGCCCACGCCGATCTCGAGCAGGCCTTCCTGGACATCTCCCGGGACCCCGAAAACCAGGTCATCATTCTCACCGGTGTCGGCGAGGAATTTTCCGGCCCCGCCGTAACCCCCGCCGTGAATCGCGCCGTGCCCCGCCTCTCTCCCGTCCAGTGGGGCAAGCTGGGCGCGGAATCCAAGCGCTTCACCATGAACATGCTGAACATCGAAGTCCCCATGATCAGCGCCGTCAACGGTCCCGCGCTGCGTCATCCCGAGCTGCCCGTGCTCTGCGACATCGTGCTCGCTTCCCCGGAAGCCGCCTTTCAGGACTCCGCGCATTTCGCCGGCGGCCTCGTGCCCGGCGACGGCGTGCACGTCATTTTCCCGCTGCTCATGGGCCTCAACCGCGCCCGCTACTTCCTGCTCACCGCGCAAAAACTTTCCGCCCAGGAAGCCCTGGATCTCGGCCTCGTCAACGAGCTTCTGCCCCGGCCCGCGTTGCTTCCGCGCGCCTGGCAGCTTGCCCGCCAGCTCCTGCAGCAGCCCGAGCTCAACCGCCGCTACACCCGCATTCTGCTCACCGAGCATCTGCGCCGGCAGATGCACGATCTCCTGGGCTACGGTCTGGCGCTCGAAGGACTGGCCATCGGCCAGTAAACGGTCACCCGTCCCCTCGGCAACATCGGGGACCGCACATCGAAAGGGAGTGTTATCGTGGCAAAAATCGCATTTCTAGGCGCGGGCAACATGGGCCAAGGCATGATCCTGCGTTTGCTCGCCGCGGGTCACGACGTCAGCGTCTACAACCGCAGCGCGGACAAAACCCTGAAAGTGCAGCAGGCGGGCGCCGCCATCGCCGCTTCCCCGCGCGCCGCGGCGGAAGGCGCGGACGCTGTCTTCGCTTCCGTCAGCGACGATCAGGCCTCCCGACTGGTCTGGACCGGTACCGACGGCGCGCTCGCCGCCGGTCTCTCCTCCGCCGCTTTCGCCATCGAGTGCTCCACCCTCTCCCACGATTGGGTGCTGGAACTCGCCGCCATCGTCTCCGCCCGCGGCCTCCGTTACATCGATTGCCCCGTCGCCGGACGCCCGGACGCCGCTGCCGCCGGCCAGCTCAATCTTTTCGTGGGCGCCACGGAAGCCGATCTCGCGGCCGTGCGCCCGCTCTTCGAGCCCCTTCGCAAAAATATTTTCCACTTCGGCCCCGCCGGCGCCGGCACGGCCTTCAAGCTCATCTACAATCTCGCCGGCGCCACACAGATCGCCTCCCTCGCCGAAGGTATGCTGGTCGCCGAGGCCGCGGGCATTGACTTGCGCGTCGCTGCGCGGGCCTTCGCCACCGGCGCCACCGGCAGCCCCCATGTCATCCGCCACGCTCCCATCATGGCGGAAGGCGAGCGCGGGCAAGCCGTCGCCTTTTCCGGCCGCGGCCGCCTCAAGGATTCCCTCTACGGCGTGCATCTCGCCGAGAAACTCCATCGCCAGGCCGTCCTCGGCCAAGCCACCGTGCATGTCTTTGAGCAGATGGTCAATCAGGGCATGGCCGCGTCCAACGACAGCGAGCTGATCGACGCGCTGCGCGCCGCAGCCGGCATCCAGGCGCCGCCAAAACCGTCCCAGAAGTAATTCCGCAGGCCGACGCAGGATTCTTCGCCGGCCTGAATTCCCTGTCGGCCTGACAGCCGGGGACAATCTCGCTTCAAACTCTTAACTGTTAACTGTTAACTTTCAACTACGGCTTGTGGCAGGTTTCGCACTCCGCTCGCGCGTTGTGCTTCTCGTGGCAATCGATGCACCCGAACATGGCCGTCACCCCGGTCACCCGGGCCATGACCTCCAGTTGCTCCACCTGCCCGTGGCACGTCTCGCACTTCGTTCCCGCCTGCAGATGCGCCCGGTGGTTCCAGCTCACGCCGGGGAGAACCACATACACGCGCACCCAGGGTATCGGCGTCTTGCTCTTGGCGTATTCCGCCAGTTTGCGGATCGCCGGCTTGTCCTTGGCGACCGTGGCGTGGCAGCCCATGCACGTCGCCGTTTCCGGAAACTTCATCAGCACGCCCGGCTCGGGATTGGTGTGACACAAATCGCAGGTCAGCCCCATGGCCAGATGCTTTTTGTGGCTATACGGGATAGGCTGCACGGGCGGCGGAGCTTCCAGAACCCTTTTCAAGATCTCCTGCTTGGCGGTCGAGGGCGACGGTGCCTGTTGCGCCGGGAGACCCAAGCCAGCGAATAGGAGCGCCGCCAGAGTTTGCGCGGCCACGAGCACGGCGAAGCTGCCTTTATTTCGGTTCACGAGCCCACCTCCGCGAATCAGAATTCCCCCGCATTTCTCACCTGACCCACCTATAGGGGCGGAGCTTACTCCGCCCGCCGCAGCACGAGCACGATTGCCTGCTCCGCCGCTCCCGCCGCATCCTCCGGCCTCTCTCCCCGCTCTTAGGCCTTTTTTTTCACCACTTCCTCGATGCTTCTCCCGAAGTCCTTGAGCATTACCGTCGCCACATTGCGCCCGGGCCCTCCCGAGATCGAACCGCCGGGATGCGTCGTGGCCCCGGTCTGATACAAGCCGGCGATGGGCATGCGGTGTTGCGCCCAGCCGGGCACCGGGCGCAGCGGGCCGGTCTGCGCTGGGTCCTGCGCCCCGCCGTGGCACGTGCCGTGCCAGTTGTGCGGGTTCATGCGCTCCAGATCCAGCGGACTTTCCACTATCCGCGCCAGGATCTTGTCGTCGGTAAGATTCGGCGAAAAACGCCGCAGGTAATTCAGATTGGCGTCGGAGACCTGATCTTTGATCTTGTCCCAGTGCTGCGGGCCTTCTTTCAATTCGTAAGGCTGATTCCCGATGACTTTGATCGTGTGAATGCCTTTGGGGGCCCGCGAGGAATCGGCAACCGTGCTGCACACCACCAGCAGCGGCGGCTCCTCGACGTTGACCCTCTTGCACGCAAAGTCGTATCCCACGCGCAGGGCCCGCTCGGGAGTCGCCATGGCGCCGGAAGCCACCGGCGAGATCGTGCCGCCGGCGACCGCATACGTCGGGGGTTCCGTCGTGGTGTAGTGCGTGACGAACAGCGTGATGCCCGCCTGCCACGTTTCCACGCCTTCGATGAACTCCTTGCCGAATGCCTCGCGCGGCGCCATGTCCACGAGATGCTTGATGTGCACCGTGGAAAGCACCGCCTTCTCCGCGCGATACGCGCTGCCGTCCCCGCATTCCACGCCCGTGCATTTCCCGTCTTCCACGATCAGCCGCCGCACCCATTTGTTGGTCAGGATCACTCCGCCATGCGCTTCGATCAACCGCGTCAGCGCCTGCGTCAGCGCTCCCGAGCCTCCCTTGGGCGTCGTCCAGCTCCAGCGCTGCCGCCCGGAGACCAGCGCATAGGCCAGCCGCCCGGTCATCGAGTCTTCCGGCGGCACCACCGTCTGATAGGCCATCCAGATCATGAACGCCCGGCAGTGGTCGTCTTCGAAATTGTCGCGGATGATCTCCCACGCCGACATGGCCACGCGCCGCTGCCACAGTTTGCCCTTGGGATGCGCCGCCAGCAGTTCGTTGATCGGCTTTCCGAATCCTATCGGCGTGTAGGCGCTGGCGCCGAAGATCGGTCCGACCTCCGCATACTCGGTGATCATCCGCCGGTAGGCCGCCGCGTCCTTCTTCGAAAACCTCGCGAATTCCGCGCAGGTGCGCTCCAGGTCGCGCCACTGCGTGATGTAACTGCCGTCGGCAAACGGCAAATGCACTACCGGATCGGGAAAAATGTACTCCAGCCCGTACTCGCCCAGTCCCAGCTCGTCGTTGCGCATCAGCGGGCTGTCTTGAATCAGGACGTGCGCCGACGAGCACACGTCATGCTTCACTCCCGGCAGCGTCAATTCCGCGGTCTTGGCGCCGCCGCCCACAATCGGCCGGCCCTCCAGCACCACGCAGCGATAGCCGGCCTTCGCCAGGTAGGCCGCGGCGATCAGGCTGTTGTGTCCGCCTCCCGCAACCACAATGTCGAAGCGCTCGCTCGGTGCACTTCCCTGGCCCAGAGCGATCGATTTGGCCGCCAGCGGCGCAATGGCCGCCCCTTTCACGAATCCGCGCCGCGACATGCTGCTCATGCGATTCCTCCTGCGCGCGCATCCCGCTCCGCGCGCGCCCTTCGCTCTTCCGCAAACCTGCCCCTCAGCTACACCTCTGCCCGAAAACCGGCCGCCAGGAATGGAATGACGTACTTCAAAGCGACTTCCGGCCGGGACGTGTCGAACCCCTTCCCGGCGATGGTCTGGATCTTCCCCGTATCCGCCAGCACAAACAGCATCACCCCGTAGAAACAGTTCAGCCGCCAGTAAAATACGTCGTCCGCCAAGTTGGCGTTGGCCTTGCGCAATTCCTTCGGCACCACCATGAATTCCGTGCTGTAGATCTCCGCCATCAGTTTGCGCACTTCCGGCGTCGGATCCGTCGATGCCCGCCCCAGCAGCCGCCGGAACGATTCATTCTCCCGGCTCGCCCGGAACGCCGGCTCCAGCAGCGCCCACAGCAACTCCTCGAGACTCGGCTTCTTGCCTCCCTCCGCCAGTCGCTGCAGGCGTGCTTCGCGTTCCACCCGCAACGGCAGCGCGCGCCGGTAGATCACCGCCTTGAACAGCTCTTCTTTGGTTCCGAAATGGTAGGGCACCGCGCCCAGGTTGACCTTCGCCGCGTGCACGATCTGCCGCACCGATACCCCGTTGAAGCCGTAGCGCGCGAACAGCTTCTCCGCCGCATCCAGCAGCCGCTCCCGCGAGGCCAGCCCCGGCCGCCGCTTCACCGCCGCTTTCTGTTTCCGCCGTTTTTTCATGCCGTCCTTTGCCGCCGCCCGCGGCGCCCTTCGGCGCCCCCATAAATAGCACCGGGCGCCTCGAATGGCCACTGTTTTTTTCATACGCGCGTATGAAAATATTCCTTGACACTATTCATACGAATGTATCATAAGCAACGGAGCGCGGTTCCGCGGCGCTCTCCCGCCGCCGGAGTCCCGTGCGCACGCAAAGGGGGTCCCGCTCCATGAAAAAGAAATCCCAGCATCCCACTCGCCGCGAATTCCTCAAAAACGCCGCCGGGGCAGGCCTGGTGCTGGCCGGTTCCGCGGCCACCTCCTGGGCCAATAACCATCCCCATCCCTCCCCGCAGAGCCTCGCCTACCTCGATCGCCGCATGTACATCCGCAACATGGAGATCATCGCGCACATCCTTCCCGGCCATGACCGCGGCGGAAAGATGCAGATGATGTCCGCGGGGAATCAGCGCTACATCTTCCAGCAAGATGACGTGTTCGATGTCAGCGACCCGCGCAAGCCGAAGATGCACAACCAGCACGGCTTCCTGGGTTACCAGGTTCAGCTGGCCTACAACAAAAACCTGAAGAAATGGATCCTCATGACCGGGGCGGGGGCGCCCATCACCAGCTCGACCCCCGCGGCGCCCAATGGCAAGTACGACGACCCCAAGCTGCTGGACGCCTGGAGGAACTTCAAGGGACTGCGCGGGGTGCGCTTCTGGGACGCCACGGATCCATCGAAGATCGTCAAGCTCTCGGAATTCAGCACCGGCGCCACCGGCTCCGGCACGCATCGTAACTATTACGATGGCGGCCGCTACGCCTATCTGGACACCGCTCCCGACGACAGCTTCATCCACCAGATCTCCTATTTCCGCCCGCTGGTGAACGGCAACATGATCGTGGATGTATCCGATCCCTCCAACCCCAAGGAAGTCTCGATGTGGTGGGTGCCTGGATCGCGCAAGGGCGAGGAAGCCGCATACGAAAAATGGCAGTGGTCCCAGCTCAAATATGACCATAAGGATCAGACGCCGTTTGTCGGCCTGCACGGGCCGGTCTATGTCCCCAGAAAAATCGAGGACGGCGGAAACCGCGGCTACGGCGGCTGGGGATGCTTCGGTTTGATCATTCACGATCTCTCGGACCCCAAGAATCCGAAGGTGGTCGGCCAGTTCGAGCCGCCCCCGCAATATGGCGCCGGAGGCATCCCCTTTCACACCATCTGGTGCGGCATGCTCGATCGCGGATTCGTGATCGGCAATGGCGAAACGACCAACCCCGACTGCAACCAGATCTACCTGCCCATCTGGGTGATCGATGTGCGCGATGAAAAGCATCCCGTCCCCGTGGCGCAATTTCCCCGTCCCGTGCCTCCGCCGGAAGCGCCCTACCGCGACTTCTGCTTCAAGCGCGGGCGCTTCGGCGCGCACAATCCCCCGCACCTCAAGGCTCCGGGAAAAATCTCTCCGAACTTCATCGCCTATTCCTATTTCGACGCCGGCCTGCGCTGCTACGACATCGCGGACCCCTACCGGCCGGAAGAGGTCGCTTACTTCATCCCGCCCCAAGGCGGCGATTTCAAGGAACCGGGCAGCTGGAACCGCACGGTGGACAATGTCCTCATCGAATGGGACCGCAACGTAATGTATGTCGCATCCGACACCGGCATTTATGTGCTGAGCTGCCCGAACCTGGGCAAGCCCGTTCTCGATCCCATGCCGGTCGCCGAGTGGTCGCTCGACAAACTGAACGAAGGCGCGCCGTAGTTCGCGCGACTGCAACCAATCCGGCGTTCTGGCCGTCTACTACTGCAACTGCCCATGGCACCCAGAGCGGCGCGTTTCCGCATACCGGCAGCGGAGCCACACTCGTCGAGCGGCGGGACAAGCGGCCGGCAGCACCTGGTCTTGTTCCACTCGAACCTCGCGGAGGGTTTATGAAGGTTTCGCGCTTTATCTGCTGGTCCGCCGCCGTCGCCCTTCTCGCCGCCGGCATGGCCGCACTCGCGCAGGCTCCCGCCCTGCAAACCATTCGCGTCATCAGCCTGCCGGGGCGTCCCCTGCCTCTCGTCGTTGCCGAAAAGCAGGGCATCCTCGCCCGCCACGGCATCGCCTTGCAGCTCGAAGTCATGCCCAATTCCAGCGATTTGCGCGGCGCTCTCGCCGGCGGCAAGGCCGATCTCGCCCATGCCGCGGTGGACAACGCCGTGGCCATGGTGGAGCTCGCCGGCGCCGACGTGCTCATCGTCATGGGCGGCGAGGGCTCGCTGAACGAACTGATCGTGCAGCCGGACATCAAATCGATTTCCGATTTGCGCGGGAAGACTCTCCTCGTCGATGCTCCCAACACCGCCTACGCCCTGCAGCTCAAAAAAATCCTGCTCGCCAAAGGCCTGCAAGCCGGCCGCGACTACCAGATCAAGCCCCTCGGCGCCACCCCGCAGCGCCTCGTGGCCATGCGCGAGCACAAGGAGTACGCCGCTTCCATGCTCGCTCCGCCCACTTCGATTCTCGCCAAGCGCGCCGGCTTCCTCAGCCTCGGCGCCACGCAGGAACTGATCGGGCCGTACCAGGCGGGTGGCGCGTTCGTGCTCCGCCCCTGGGCCCGCGAGCATGCCGATCTTCTGGCGCACTACCTCGCGGCCTATATCGAAGCGCAACGCTGGCTCCTGGCTCCCGCCAACAAGCAGGCGGTCATCGATCTGCTCATGCAGGATGCGCATCTCCCCGCCGACGTCGCCGCCGAAACCTACCAGCTCGAGATCAGCAGCCCGGGAGGCTGGGCGCAGGACGCGCGCTTCGATCTGCAGGGCTTCCAGAACGTCCTCAAACTGCGCGCCGAAGTCGAGGGGCAGTGGGGCGGCAAGCCGCCCGCGCCGGAGAAGTATTACGATTCCGCCGTCTACCAGAAGGCGCTGGGCATGCTGCAGCCGAAGCAGTAAAGTTCGCGAAGCCTCTGCGCAGTTTGGAAGGGACGTACTCGGGACAACCGCTTTAAGAAAAAGTTGCAGCTTGCGCTTCACACCGCTCAAACGGAGGACAACTTGAAACGGCATATTGGACTGGGATGGATGCTCCTTGGCGTGCTCGCCGCGGGAGCCGCGGCCGCCGGCTACCATGTCGTGCAGAAGGTCTCTCTCGGCGGTCCCGAGAGATGGGATTATCTTCTCGTGGACGAGGCCGCGCGCCGTGTGTACGTCACGCACATGGACCGCGTGGATCTGCTGGATGCCGATTCCGGCGCGGCGCTCGGACAGATCACGGATCTTCACGTCGCCCATGGCGTCGCTCTGGCGCCCGAATCCGGACGCGGATTCATCACCCAAGGCGAGGCCGACACGGTCACCATCTTCGATCTGAAGACGCTCAAGAAAATCGCCGATGTCCCCGTGGGCAAAAAACCCGATGCCATCGTCTATGACCCGGCGACCAAGCTCATCTTCGCCATGAACGGCGAGAGCGACAACGCCACCGCGATCGATGCCGCGACGGGAAAGGTCGCCGGCACCATCGCGCTCGGCGGCGGCCCTGAATTCGCCGTGGCCGACGGCGCCGGGCATCTCTTCGTCAATCTGGAAGAAGAAAACATGACCCTGCGCATCGATTCCAAGACCTTGAAGGTGACGGACCGCTGGCCTCTCGCGCCCTGCGCCACACCCACCAGCCTGGCGATGGACATCGCGCATCGCCGCCTCTTTGTCGGCTGCCGCAGCAAGGCCATGGCCGTCCTCAATGCCGACAATGGGCATGTCATCGCCACGCAGCCGATTGGCGAGCGGGTGGACGCCACAGCGTTCGATCCGGCCACGGGCATGATCTATTACTCCACCGGCGACGGCGCGGTCTCCATCTTCCATGAAGACACGCCCGACAAATACACGGCCGTCGAAAAGGTGCAGACGCTGCCCGGCGGCCGGACGATGGCGCTGGATCCGAAGACGCGCCGGATCTTCGTCCCGGCCATGGACGCCGGCAAATTCACCGTCCTGGTTCTCGCACCGTAACTTTCTGCTTCCGGAGATTCCCAGGCGAGCCTGGGAATCTCCGGAACAACGCAGGCGCGCTCGATGGAATTGATCCGTAAGGCAAAATAAACCGAAAGAGGCCGCTCATGCTTAAATTCACACCGTTCCAGCATCGCATTCCTGCTCTGGCACTTCTGTTGCTTTCCGCCGGTTTGCTCGCCGGCAGCGCCCGCGCGCAGCAACAGCGCGAGCGCACCATCGACGAAATCAAAACCGAAGCCATGCGCCGCGCGGAAAATGGGATGTATCCGCTCATCGGCCTCGATCCGGCGGACGTCCGCGAGGCCTTCGCTGCCATCAAGTCGCTCAATGACGATGAGTGGGCCGCAGGCTTTGCCGCGGTGGCCGACCGCTATATGGCGCAGGCCAAGGCACTCGAAACCAGCGATCCCGCCAAAGCCAACGCCGCCTACATCCGGGCCTGGCGCATCTATTCTTTCGGGCGCTGGCCAGTGCCGTCGTCCGAGGGTAAGCGGCGCAACTACGCCAAAGCGCTCGAAGCCTTCCTGGCGCATACGCGCTTCATGGACCCGCCCTTGCAGGTCGTGCGCATCCCCTTCGAAGGCTCGGAGATCGTCGGCTACCTGCGCCTGCCGAAGAATGCGCAAGGTCCCGTGCCCCTGGTGATCGCCATCAGCGGCCTGGATAGCCGCAAGGAAGACCTGTCCGAAAACTTCGGCGCAATTCTGCCCTACAACATCGGCTTTCTGGCCGTGGATTCGCCGGGCACGGGCCAAGCGCCGATCAAAGCCAGCGAAACCGCGGAACGCATGTTCTCGCACGTGATTGACTACGCCCTGACGCGGCCGGAAGTGGATAAGACGAAAATTGGCGTGGACGGCCAGAGCTTCGGCGCCTACTGGGCCACCAAGCTGGCCATCATCGAGCACGCGCGGGTGAAAGCCGTGGTCGCACAATCCCCTCCGGCGCATGCCACGTTTCAGAAAGAGTTTGTGCTGGAAAGAACGCTGGGCAATCGCGAGTATCTCTTCGGTCTCGTGCCGGCCCTCACGTCCATCTACGAGCACGCCAAGACCATCGACGACCTGGCGGAGATTCTCCCCAAGATGTCGCTCGTGTACCAGAAGCTCCTCGGGAAGCCGACCGCGCCGATGCTGATCATCTCCGGCGCTCTGGACACTCAGGTGCCCGTCTCCGACACCTACCTGCTGCTCAGCAACGGCGACGTCCCGAAGGAAGCCTGGATCAATCCCCAGGGCGGCCATCTCGGACGGCAGGTGAAAATCTGGCCCGACCCGGTCATCTTCCGCCAGGTCATCATTCCCTGGCTGGTGCGGACATTGGGAGTGGAAGGCGGAGGGAAAGAAGCAACGAAGTAAGGAAGTAAAGATGTAAGGAGGGGCGAGAGGGGTTGAAAGTCGAAAGTTGAATGTGAAAAGTTGAGAGAGAAACAAGAAGCAATGCAGGGAGCCAAGCCACGAGGAGCATTCGTGGGCGGAGGGAGCGGTTCCGGAATGGGAAGAGATGCCCCCTACCCCCCGTGTTTTCGTAAGAGCGGCAAATACGGGGGTTAGCGGCGGGGGTTGTGTAAGAGTGGCAAAGAAATGAGTTGAAGTGGCTGTTTTCTCAACGATTTGCGAGTGGCTCGTAAGAGCGGCAAACAAAGTGACCTGCCCCCCGGATCCGCAGGCTGGATCATACGACATTCGCACTCTGTGAGAGAGTTCCTGCGCCTGGCGTAGCGCGAAGCGCGGAGCCAGGCGCAGGAAGAAGTTGCCGCGCATACGCGGCTGGGGTCTGATAGCCCAGCGCGCTGTGCGGCCGCTCCTCATTGAACTCCTTTTGCCACGCCACGATCTTCCGCCGCGCGTCCCGCAG
>JAIQEV010000098.1 GCA_020073585.1 Terriglobia bacterium | reverse complement strand
ACCTCCAACGTCGTCGCCATGTGGGAATGCCCAAGCTGAGCCTGTGCAACTTTCAACGGCGTTCCTTGCAGCGCTGAGGAGGCCACGATGGAGCACGATGGGAAGGATGCCAACCAGGCTGAAGGCTTACTCCGCTCAGCTTCCCTCATCCAGAATGGCGCGGACTCGGCCCAGCAGAGAATCTCTCGTAAAGGGCTTCTCCAGGAGTCGCATCCCAGGGTTCAGGATGCCCTGCTGCGTCACCAGCTCGTCCGTGTAACCCGACATGTAGAGCAGTTTGATGCCAGCACGGGAGGCAGCCAGAGCTTCGGCCAATTCCCGCCCGCTCATCCCGGGCATGATCACGTCGGTGAGCAACAGGTGAATCGGGCCTCTGTACTGCCGTGCGATCTCCACGGCCTCCTGGCCATTCTTCGCCTCCAGGATCGTGTACCCTTTGTTTTCCAGAAAAACGCGGGCCATCTTGCGCAGCGACTCTTCGTCCTCCACCAGCAGGATGGTCTCCGCTCCCCCCGGAAGGGCAGCCTCAGATCTTTGGGGGGCAATCGGCTCCGGGCTCTCCTCCACTCGCGGCAGGTAGATCTTGATGGTGGTGCCTTGGCCGGGCTCGCTGTATACCCAGATGTAGCCGTTGCTTTGCTTGACGACGCCATAAACAATCGAGAGCCCAAGCCCAGTACCCTTGCCCAGTTCCTTGGTGGTAAAAAAGGGTTCGAAGATGTGGGTTCTGGTTTCCGCGTCCATGCCGCAGCCGGTATCGCTCACGGCCAGCATGACGTAGCGGCCGGGCTGAACGGGCGGGTGCCCTTCCGCATAGCCCGCGTCCAGATCCGCATTGGCCGTTTCGATCACCAGCTTTCCTCCCTGTGGCATGGCGTCCCGGGCGTTGACCGCTAAATTCATGATGATCTGCTCGATCTGACTGGGATCAGATTTGACACGTCCGAGGTCAGAACCGGCGCTGATGACCAATTCCACGTCCTCGCCAATCAGACGCCGCAAGAGCTTGCTAACATCGGCGATTAATGCGTTCAGGTTCAATACTTTGGGCTGCAGGATCTGCTTGCGGCTGAAGGCCAACAGCTGCCGGGTGATGCTGGCGGCGCGCTCGGCAGCTTTCATGATCTCCTTCACCCTCTTGTTCTGGACCTCGGTCAAACCCGGAGGCTCTTCCAGTAATTGGCTGTAGCCGATGATCACTCCCAGTATGTTGTTGAAGTCGTGCGCCACCCCGCCCGCCAAGCGCCCCACCGCTTCCAGCCGCTGAGCTTGACGAAGCTGTTCCTCCAGAATCTTGCGTTCCGTGATGTCTTCCACCGTGCCTTCGTAATACAACACGGCACCGCTGGGATCGCGGACCACGCGCGCATTCTCCCGGCACCACAGCTTGGTGCCATCCTTGCGATAGGCTTGATACTCGAAGTTGTGCACGCTCCCTTTCTCCTCCACCTGGCGCTTGAATAGCTCACGCTCGCCCGGATTCACGTACCCTTGGTGGGCAATGTCGGTTCGACTGGCCATCAACTCCGCGGGAGAATCATAGCCGTAGAGCCGGGACATCTCGGAGTTCAGGCTCAGGATTCTTCCGTCCGGGGTGGTCTGGAAAATACCGATCACGGCCTCTTCGAAGATCCTGCGGTACTTCTCCTCCGCTTGGCGGAGTGCCTCTTCCGCCCGCTTTCGCTTGGTGACATCGCATGCTGTGCCTCGCACAATCGCGGCCGCGTTGTCGCGTGTACGCAGCGAATTGGCGTATTCCCATATACGCTTCTCGCCGCTTTTGGTTTGCACAAGCATTGAGCCGGTCGCAGTTCCCTTCGCCTGAATTTCAGCCAGGTAGTTCTCGAATTGGCCATGGAACTCGGGGAGGAGAAGATCCCGCAGGTTCATCGTCAATAGTTCATCTTCGGAGTAGCCCGTGAACCCGACGGCAGCCGGATTCACCGAAAGTATCCTTCCTTTCAGGTCATGTGTGCAGATGAGATCGTTGCTGTGTTGCACCAAATCCCGGTAGCGGTCTTCGCTCTCGCGGAGTGCCTCTTCCACCTGCTTACGCTCGGTGATGTCGTTGGCGATGGCGAGGAGGACGGTGCCGGCGCCCGCGTCCGCGAGCTGCAGATGGACCTCGACGAGATACTCGGACCCGTCCTTGCGGCGGAGGACGGTCTCGAACACGTGTACCGGCAGCTCGCCGGTGCGGAGCCGCTGAACGCGGCGGTGAATCACTTCCTCCGTGAGCCTTGGCTCGATGTCGAAAACCGTGAGGCCGGAAAGCTCCTCCTGTGTGTAGCCGATGTTGCGGCAGGCGCCGCGGTTGGCGAAGCGGAAGCGCAACGTATCGGGTTCGACAATGTAGACCTCGTTGAGGCTCCGGGCGATCACCTCGTGCAGCCAGGCGCTTTCCCGCGCCAGATCGTACAGCTTCCGGAAGTGGCGGACGCGCTGTTCCCGCCACAGCATCCCTACCACCGCCGCGATAAAGGCCAGCATGCTGCCAATGAGACAGACGATCACCAAGAACTGCTCGCGCAGCGGCGCATTCACCTCGGTCGCGTCCAGCCGTGCGACCAGGAACCACGGCGATCCTGGGACCGCTCGTAGTGCGGCCAGCACCGGCACCCCGCGGTAGTCTCGGGCTTCCACGATCCCTTCCTGGCCCAACACGGCCTTCGCGGCGGCCGCGTCCTGCCTCGTCAGGGGTATGCGCAGGATGAGCGTCGTGTGCTTCTGGAACTTCAGCTCGTTCAGGAACAGTACGTCGCTCCCTTCGCGGCGGACGAGCAGCATCTCCGCCGTCTGGGATGGCGTGGGCCAGCGGTTGAGGAGCGGATAGAGATAGGTGTCGGGATCGATCCTGAACGCGAGCATGCCCAGGGCCCGGCTTCGCTCATCGAGAATGGGGACCAGGACGCTCAAATAGACCCGCTGGTCGTGCTCGTTCCGGTAGAAATCCTCGAACACCACCTCTCTCGCCCGAAGGACTTCGGGCACGCGCCGCGCGATCACGGAAGAGACCGGCGTCCGCCCCTCGGGAAGCGCCAGCCGCTCGGCGCCCCGGGTGTCAAGCACGGAGATCCGGTCGTACGGATAGTGCGTCTGGACCTTGATCAGCCAAACCTGAAGCTGTGCTCGCGCCTCCGCATCCCGTGGGTTGTCGAACACGCGCTGCAACAGGGTGGAAAAGGAGGTGTTGTCCGCGAAGATAGAGGCGTCGCCCAGCCGCTCCGACCTCCATTGCGCCAGCTCGTTCGTCTTCAGCTCCGCAACGGTCGAGAGCTGATGCTCCACCTCGGCGTGGTAATGCCTTCCCTCACTGCGGAAATAGAACCCGCCCAAGGTGACGATACCCGCGGCGAAGAGGACGAAGACAAGGACGAGCCGGTACGGAACGCGCTCAGGAGGCCCAGCCCTGCTTCCTTGCCTGCCGGCGAGAGCCAGCAGTGCCGTCCCCAAGAAGGCGAAAGCGATGCTGGTCGTCACCGCGGGCGGGATGAAGGGCCCGGCATAGAAGAGCGGGCGTCCAAACAGATAGGCCAGGAACAGAAGGCAGGCCGTCGCGAGTAAGAGGCGGGTCGTCCACCAAGCCGCTTCGGCGCGCCAGGGGCGGCTCGAGGAGGACGGAAGCGACCCAAAGAACGACAGGCTGGCCAGCAGGAAACAGAGCGCTGTCGCCGGCGACATGTGCCCGACTGGTGTTTCGCCCACCGTTCCGACGGCCGCAAAGCCCAAGTGTTCGATAACCGGATGGATTCCCAGGAGTGACAGAATCAACAGCAGCAACGCGACCAGCGCGCCCGCGGAGTTGATTGCCACGCCGGCTCGCTGCGCTCCGCGGCCGAGCGGCAGGCGGGCGCGCAGCAGGGCAGCGATCCCGTACAGGACAAACAGCAGCGCCGTGCTCGGCGCCATCGGGATCACGTCCCGCCCGAAGCTAGCCAGGAAGGGAAGCCCTAGGGCCCAGCCAAAAAGAGCGAGGATGCCGAACCCAGCCGCGACTGCGCCGCCGATGCGGATCAGGCGGCGACGACCTTGCTCCGGGACTAGCGCGATATTAGACATGGGCTAACGAGGGTTATCCCAAATAGCATGGGCCGCCATTTGCGGTTGCCAAAAATTAACTTCGTAACAGAACAACTCGATATGGCCTCGTGACCTAACATCCGAGTTAGTATATTGTGACCAGCTTCGACGCCAACGGCGACGCACGCCTACATATCGTAAATGTAACGTCGCGTGCGAGAGGTTCGAGTGGCTTATTAATCTTTCCAGCTTTCGATTCTCCGTATCTACTTCCATAGAACTAGAGTAGCGATGCTGGTTCAATACTGTTGAATGCCTAGGGGGGATTCACTATTAGGTCCAGGGACCGCCGGAGGTTACCTCACAACCAAGTGACTGTAAATATTGCCAGTGAATGTTGAGAATTTGACCTGCTGCCAGCGCCTTGCATTCGCCTGGTGCGCCGTCAGTCTTGCAGGCGGCGCAGGCGGGCTACGACCAGGCGGATCTCTTCAAAGGAGATTTCCGGCGGCAGCGCCTCCTTGAGGGGCCGGAGTCGTTCGACGCCGAGACCCACACAGGCCGCTTCGATGCTGGCCTGCTTTGCGGCCTCCACCCAGGCGGGCTGAAATTCCACGTCGCCCTGCTCCACCAGGTCGGCGACCATGCTGATCACGGTGGTCACCTGGCGGCCGCGAATCTCCGCGATCTCCGCGAAGCTGCGGCCTTCCCCGAGCAACTGCAGGGTTTCGTCCACGGGCTTCAGCTTTTCTTCCGGCGCGGCGCTGGCGCGTGCGCCGCCGCGGAAGCGCTTCAGGGCGTCCAGGATTTGCCGACCGTACAGTTCGGTCTTGCGCTCGCCAAATCCGCTGACGCTGCGAATCCCGGAAAGCGAAGTGGGGCGTGCGCGGCAGAGCTCTTCGAGCGAGGTGTCGTGCATCACGACGTAGGCGGGAACGTTGTTCTCTTTGGCCATCTCGCGCCGCCACTCGCGCAGATAGTCGCGCAATTCCGGGTCCACATCCGAGGCCGCGCCGCCCGGCACCAGGCTCTTATCCAGCGAGGCGGAGCGCCGCGGCCGGGCCACGCCGGGGGACGGCACGGCGGTTCTGCGGCGCCGCGAGCGATGCTCTTCGGCCGGCGTGGCCAGCCACCCGGTGTCGCAGCCGCAGACGTCGCAGGCTTCGCAGGAATCCAATTTGAATTTTTCGCCGAAGTGCGTGCAGATCTGGCGGTGGCGGCAGGTCTGCGCTTCGGCGAAGCCGCGGATTTCGTGATAGCGCTGCCAGGCACGCTGCTTTTCCGCGGGGTCGCTGAGCTGCTCGATGAAGTGCGCGAGCAGGCCCACGTCACGCTTCTGCCAGAGCAACAGGCAGTCCGCGGGCAGGCCATCGCGGCCGGCGCGGCCGGCTTCCTGATAATACTGCTCGATGGATTTGGGCAGCGAGAGGTGGATGACCGCGCGCACGGCGGCTTTGTTGATGCCTAGGCCGAAGGCGACGGTGCCCACCAGCACGCGCACTTCGTCGGACATCCAGCGCTCCTGGTTGCGGCGGCGCTCGCCGCTGTCCATCCGGCCGTGATAGGCGATGGCGGGAAGGCCCTGCTCTTCGAGAAAATCCACGGTCTCTTCGACGCGGGCGATGGTGGGGGCGTAGACGATGACGTTGCTGCCGCTGTAGCGGCGCACGGACTTCGCGAGCAGCGCGGACTGCGTGCGCGCGTCGCACTCCTTGACGATGTAGCGCAGGTTGGGGCGGTGGAAGCTGACGATGTACTTGTCCGGGGCGCGCAGCTGGAGCTGCTCGATGATGTCGTGGCGGACGCGGCGCGTGGCGCTGGCGGTGAAGGCGGCGATGGGGCGGTCGGGAAAGTGCTTGCGCAGGCTGCTGAGCTGGCGGTACTCGGGGCGGAACTCGTGCCCCCACTCGGAGATGCAGTGGGCTTCGTCAATGGCGAAGAAGGAGACCGGGACGCGCTGCAGCCAGGCGATGGTGTCCGGGCGGGCGAGGCGCTCGGGAGAAAGATAGAGCAGGCGGTATTCCCCGGCGATCGACTTGCGCAGGACCACCGACTGCTCGCCGGCGGCGAGCGAACTGTTCAGCAGCGCCGCGGAAAGGCCCATCTGCGTGAGCTGCGCCACCTGGTCCTGCATCAGGGCGATCAGCGGGGAGATCACGATGACCGTCTGCCGGGAGAGCAGGGCCGCGGGCAACTGGTAGCAGAGCGACTTCCCGCCGCCCGTGGGCATGATCACGCAGATGTCGCGGCCGCCGAGCAGACTGCCCACGATGCGCTCCTGCAGGGGGCGAAAGGCGTCGTAACCCCAGTAGCGGCGTAGCGCCCCCAGCAGCTCGGTCTTGGAATGCATGGGAGCAGTATAAAGGGCGTCCAGCATGCAGTCGATGAAAAAGCGAAAGTCCGTGAGTGGGGATTTCGGCGCAGCGCGCGGCTGTACGCGCCCCTGGAACCGGTGCGGTCCCAGCCCGGAGACAACGCTGGCGAACTGCAGCCCGCGCGGGCAGTTGCTAGAGGGTGGCGATGACCGGGTTCTCGCCCATGAGGAAGCGGGCGAACCATTCGCCGGCCTCCTTGCCCACTTGTTCGAGGGTGCCGGGCTCTTCGAAGAGGTGCGTGGCGCCGGGAACGACGACCAGCTCCTTCTTGGCGCAGCCGAGAGCGGCGTAGGCTTCGCGGTTCATGCCCAGGACCGGCTCATCATCGCCGCCGACGATGAGCAGCGTCGGAGCCTTGACCTTGGCCAGGGCCTTGCCTGCGAGGTCCGGGCGTCCGCCGCGGGAGACGACCGCGGCGACGTCCTCGGTGCGCTGCGTGGCGGCCACCAGGGCGGCGGCCGCGCCGGTGCTGGCGCCGAAGTACCCCAGATGCAGCGCGCGGGTGGCCGCGTTCTGGCGCACCCAGTCGGTGGCGCCCAC
>JAIQEV010000097.1 GCA_020073585.1 Terriglobia bacterium | reverse complement strand
TTTCAATCACATGCTGGGCATCGAGGAGCAGACCGCACTCCAATGAGACTCGTCATCAAATTTGCCGGAGCATTGCTGGAAGACGCCGACGCTGTCGCGTCGCTCACCAAACAGGTCGCGGCGCTGTCGCGCGCGGGACACCAGATTCTCGTGGTGCACGGAGGCGGGCGCCTCTTCACCGCCACCCTCCAGCGCATGGGGCTGGAGAGTCGCTTCGTGGCCGGCCTGCGGGTCACCGACCGCGAGACGCGCGATGCCGCCGTGATGGTCTTCGCCGGACTGCTCAACAAGCGCATGGCCGCGGCCATTTCCGCCGAGGGCCAGCCAGCCGTGGGCATCTCCGCCGCGGATGCGCGGTGCTTCACCGCCGAACCGCTGGTGCATAACGACGTGCCGGGCGGCCTGGGCTTTGTCGGCTACCTCACCGGCGTGAACGTGAAATTTCTGGAATCGCTGTGGCACGCGGGGCTGCTGCCCGTGGCGCCCTGCCTGGGCCTGGGCCCGGACGGCGAGCTCTACAACATTAATGCCGATCACATGGCCGCGGCCTGCGCCGAATATCTCCGCGCCGACGCCCTGATCTACCTGACCGACGTGGCCGGCGTGCTGCACGGGGAGAAGCTGCTCCCGGCGATCTCCTGCGAGGAGGTCGGCGCGCTGGTCGAGAGCCGCGTGGTTTCCGGCGGCATGGTGCTGAAGCTGGAAGCGGCCAAGCGGGCCCTGGAAGGGGGCGTGGGCGGCGTGCGCATCGTCGGCGGCACTTCGCCGGAAGCGCTGCTGGACGCCGCCGCGGCGGCCGGGCTGCACGCGGGCCAGACGCCGCATGCTCCGGGCACCTTGGTGACTCTAGGGCAGTTCGCGGCGAAAGCGGCGGCGCTGAGCGCGGCATGAGACGGACGAAAGAAAAAAGCATGGCGAAGAAAAAAACGGCCCAGCCGGCAAAGTCCCGCGGCACCGCTGCCGCCGCGGCCATCCGCGACGCGGGAAAGTTTCTCCTGCCCACCTACAAGCGCCCGGACGTGCTCTTCACGCACGGGCGGGGCGCGCTGGTCTTCGACGCGCAGGGCAAGAAGTATCTCGATTTTCTGGGCGGCATCGCGGTCAACGCCCTGGGCCACGCGCACCCGCGCATCGTGCGCGTCCTGCGCCGCGAAGCGGCCCGCGCCATCCATCTCTCGAACCTCTACCACAACAGCTATCAGGGGCCGCTGGCCCGCAAGCTGGCGGAGTGGTCCGGGCTAGACCGCGTCTTTTTCGCCAACAGCGGCACGGAAGCGATGGACGGCGCGCTGAAGCTGGCGCGGTTGCTGGCATACAAGGCGCACTCCGAAGGTGCCGCAAGCGAAGGAAAGACGCGCATTCTGGCACTCGAGAATTCCTTTCACGGGCGGACGTTCGGCGCGCTGAGCGTGACCTCCACGGAAAAATACCGCCTGCCCTTCGCGCCCCTGGTCCCCGGCGTGGAGTTCGTGCGCTTCAACGATGTAGCCGACCTGGAAGCGAAATTCGACGCCACCGTCTGCGCCATCGTGCTGGAAACGGTGCAGGGCGAGGGCGGCATCTACCCGGTCAGCGAAGCCTTTTGGAACCGCGCCCGGGCCCTGGCCACGCAGCACGGCGCCCTGCTCATCGCCGACGAGATCCAGTGCGGACTGGGCCGCACGGGCCGCTATTTCGCCTGCCAGAAATTTTCCGCCAAGCCGGATATCGTGCTGGTGGCCAAGCCGCTCGCGGCGGGCCTGCCGCTGGCCGCGATCCTGACCAACGAGCGTGTGGCCGCGGCCATTTCCCCCGGGCTGCACGGCACCACGTTCGGAGGCGGGCCGCTGGCCTGCGCCGTGGCCCTGGAGTTTCTGCGCACCGTGGAAGATAGCGCGCTGCTCGAGAACATCCGCGCGCGCGGCGAACAGCTCCGCGCCGGTATCGCCGCGCTGGCCAAAAAGTTTCCGATCATCCGCGAAGTGCGCGGCGAGGGCCTGATGCTGGGCATCGAGCTGAGCGTCGAAGGCGGGCCCTTCGTCACCGAAGCGCTGCGCCGCGGCCTGCTCATCAACTGCACCCACGACCACACCCTGCGCCTGCTCCCGCCGTATATCGTGAGCGCCGCCCAGGTGCGCGAATTTCTCCGTTTGTTTGAAGCTGTTCTGGCCCATACCCCGCGAGCCGCCTCCGGGTCCGCGTCCGCCGCGACGGCGGAGCGGACCCGGCTGGCCCAGGCCGCGGCGAGGTGAACATGACTGCATCCGCACTTCCGGCACCTATTCTGTTTTCCAATGACCTGCTCACCGGAGCGGAATGGAACCCCGCGGGCACCCGCGGACTGCTCCAGCTCACGGCCGACATCAAGGCCCGGCCCGGACGCTACGCCTCCACGCTGCAGGGCAAATTCATCGCCCTGATTTTCGAGAAGCCGTCGCTGCGCACCCGCGTCACTTTCGAGGTGGGCATCCAAAGCATGGGCGGCTCCGTGGTCTTCCTGGACCACTCCCAGGCGCGTCTCGGCGAACGCGAATCCATCGCCGACGTCGCGCGCAACCTCGAACGCTGGGTCCAGGGCATCGTCGCGCGCGTGTACGACCAGAAGGTCCTCGAGGAGCTGGCGGTCAACGCCGACATACCGGTGATCAACGCCCTCTCGGACCGCTTTCATCCCTGCCAGGCGCTCGCGGATTACTTCACCCTCGAGGAAAAGTTCGGCTCGCTGCGCGGCTTCAAGCTGGCCTACGTCGGGGACGGCAACAACGTCTGCCATTCGCTGATCTTTCTTGCCGCGCGCCTCGGCGTGCACCTGCGCGTGGCCACGCCGCCGAATTATGAGCCGGCCGCGGAAGTCGTTGCGGAAGCCAAGCGCGTGGCCCGCGAGACCCGGGCCAAGATCGAGCTGTTCAGCGATCCCTGCGAGGCGGTCGGCGGCGCCCAGGGCGTTTACACCGACTCCTGGACCAGCATGGGTTTCGAAGCCGAGGAGAAAGCGCGCAACGCCGTGTTCCAGCCGTATCAGGTGAACCGCGAGCTGATGGCCCACGCGGCGCCGGATGCCGTCTTCCTGCACTGCCTTCCGGCCCACCGCGGCCTGGAAGTCACCGCGGGAGTGCTCGACGGCCGGCAATCGGTGGTTCTCGACCAGTCCGAAAACCGCATGTACGTGCAGAAGGCCATTCTGCATATGCTTTTTTGATTCCCGATGTGCCAAACTTCCGTGGCGGGTCATCCGCGGGGCCGGGAGAGCCGGCTCGAAATGTTTTCCCGAGTTCTGTGCGAGGGCGCAGCGGAAATTGAGATCCGCAGCCCATTTTTCTAAATGAGAAAGGAATTGCCAATAAACCCGTGAACAAGCCAAAGAAAGTCGTGCTCGCGTATTCGGGAGGACTGGACACCTCCATCATCATTCCCTGGCTGAAGGAGAACTACGGCTGCGAAGTGATCGCCATGATCGGCGACGTCGGCCAGCAGGAAGACCTGGAGGCCGCGCGCAAGAAGGCCCTGGCGACCGGCGCGTCCTCCGCCTACGTCGAGGACCTGCGCGAGGAATTCGTCCGCAACTACATCTGGCCGACGCTGCGCGCCGGCGCCGTCTACGAACACGCCTATCTGCTGGGCACGTCCATGGCGCGCCCGGTGCTGGGCAAGCGCCAGGCCGAGCTGGCTCTCGAGCTGGGCGCCGACGGCCTCTCGCACGGCTGCACCGGCAAGGGCAACGACCAAGTGCGCTTCGAGCTGGCCTACAAAGCCATCGCGCCAAACATCCAAATCATCGCGCCGTGGCGCGAGTGGGACATCGACTCGCGCGAGGACGCCATCGCCTACGCGCAGGCCCACCACGTCCCCGTCGAGCAGTCCAAGAAGAATATCTACAGCCGCGACCGCAACATCTGGCACTTGAGCCACGAAGGCGGCGAGCTGGAAGACCCGGCCAACGCCCCCAACGAGGCCATGTGGCAGTGGGTCGCCTCCGCGCAGCAAGCTCCGGACAAGGCCGAAGAAGTGGAGATCGGCTTCGAAGGCGGCACGCCCGTTTCCGTGAACGGGCAGAAGCTTGGCTGCATCGAGCTGCTCAACTCTCTCAACGAAATCGCCGCGAAGCACGGCATCGGCCGCGCGGACATCGTCGAGAACCGCCTGGTGGGCATGAAGTCGCGCGGCGCCTACGAGACGCCGGGCGGCACGCTGCTCATCACCGCGCACCGCGAGCTCGAAGCCCTCACCCTGGACCGCGAAACCACCCATTTCCAGCAGGCGCTTTCGCTGCGCTACGCCGAGCTGGTCTATTACGGCCTGTGGTTTTCTCCGCTGCGCGCCGCCCTCGACGGTTTCTTCAACGTCGCGCAGCAGCGCGTCACCGGCGCCGTGGGCCTGAAGCTGTGGAAGGGCACGATGAGCGTCACCAAGCGTCTCTCTCCCTACTCGCTCTATCGCACCGACCTCGCCAGCTTCACCATGGGCCGTTACAATCCCAAGGACGCCGAGGGCTTCATCAATCTCTTCGCGCTGCCCGTGACCGTGCGTCCCATGGCCAAGGCCGAAGGCGGCAAGTGACCGAGGCAGCTTTTTCGATCCACCGCAAGGGCGGGCGAATCCCCGCCCCTGCGCAGTTTCTGCACGGGTGCTATCGAGTGACGAGCGCAAGCGCATGAGCGAACGCAAAGACGACAAGCTGTGGGGCGGGCGCTTCGACCGCGGGCCGGACCGCGTCTTCGACGAGTTTCAGCGCTCCTTCTCCTTTGACTGCCGGCTGCTGCCCTACGAGCTGGCCGTCAACCGCGCCTGGACCCGCGCGCTCGAAGGCGCCGGCATCCTCACCGCCGCCGAAGTCGAGCAGGTGCACAACGCGCTCGACCGCATCGATGATCAGATCCAGACGAATCCGGATTGGGTGGCGAAGTCCGACGCCGAAGACCTCCACCACTTCACGGAAAAGGCCCTGGTCGAAGAGCTTGGCCCGCTGGGCTGGAAGGTGCACACCGGGCGCAGCCGCAACGAGCTGGTGGCCACCGATTTCCGCCTCTACGTGATGGAATCCTCCGCGGCCATGCAGCGGCGCGCCGCGGCGCTGGCCGGCGCGCTCGCCGACCAGGCCCAGGCGCAGTTCGGCGTGCCTATGGCCGGCATGACCCACATGCAGCACGCACAGCCCATCCTGCTCTCCCATTTTCTGCTGGCCCACGCCGAAGCCTTCACCCGCGACCTCGCGCGCCTGCGCCACGCCGCGGAATCCGCCGACGCCTGCGTGATGGGCTCGGGCGCGCTATCCGGCTGTTCCTTCGCCATCGACCGCCAGGCCATCGCCCGCGAGCTGGGCTTTTCGCGCATCACCGCCAACAGTTTGGACGCCGTCAGCGACCGCGACTTCGCTCTCGACTATCTCTTCGCCCTCGGCGGCATCGCCACGCATCTCTCGCGCCTGGCCGAGGATTCCGTGCTCTTTGCCTCGCAGGAGTTTGCCTACGCCATCCTCCCCGACGAATACGCCACCGGCAGTAGCCTGATGCCGCAGAAGAAGAACCCCGACGCCTGGGAACTCATCCGCGGAAAGACCGGGCGCATCACCGCCGCGCTCTTCGCCCTCTTTACTACCCTGAAAGGGCTGCCCACCAGCTATCAGCGCGACCTGCAGGAAGACAAGGAGCCGCTCTTCGCCGCGCACGATCAGGTGGCGGCCATGACCGAAATCGCCGCGGGCGCCATCCGCGCGACCCGCTTCAACGAAGAACGCCTGCGCGCCGCGGCCGCCAATCCCGCACTGCTGGCCACCGAAGTCGCGGACTACCTGGTGCACAAGGGCGTGCCCTTCCGCCAGGCCCACGACCTGGTCGGCAAGGTGCTGCGCGAAGCCGAGCGCCGCGGCATCTCCTGGACCGCGCTGCCGCTCGAAGAGTTGCAGAAGATTTCGCCGGCTTTCGCCGCCGATTTTTCCAAGGGATTGAACGTGGAAGCGGCGCTGGCCGCCAAGAATGTTCCCGGCGGAACTTCGCCCGAGGCCGTGCGCGCCGCCATCATCGAATTGCAGAACCGTCTATCCAAACGAGGAGCGTCCGCATGAAACGCAAACAGCCAAGGAGCCAGGAGAGAATTGTCGTCCACGTCGTGGAGGACCGGGGGTTCCTTCCGGGAACGCCGCGCCCACGGTACCGGTGAACAGGTCATGAAGCAGGCTCTCTCCGAGGCCGCGCTTCCCCGCGGCTTCCGCTTTGCCGCCACCGCCTGCGGCTTGAAGAAGACCGGCGCGCTCGATCTGGCTCTGCTTTCCAGCGACGTGCCCGCCTCGGCGGCCGCCGTCTTCACGCAGAATCTGGTGGTCGCGGCTCCCGTCGTGGTTTCCAAGGAAAACTTGCGCCTGTCGAAGGGCCGCATGCGCGGCGTCGTCGTCAATGCCGGGAACGCCAACTGCGCTACGGGCGCGCGTGGCTTTGCGGCCTCGCTCGGGACTGTTGCGGAAGCGGCCAAGCGCCTCGGCTGCAGCCCTCAGGAACTCTTCGTCTGCTCGACCGGCGTCATCGGCGTGCCCCTGCCGGTGGAGAAGATCTTGCGCGCGCTGCCGCAGCTCTCGCGCAACCGCCGCCCCTCGGCGCGCTCCTTTGCCGAACTCTCGCTGGCCATCTGCACCACAGATACCCGGCCGAAGACCGCCGCGGCCACCTTCCGCATGTCTGGAAAACGCGTGCACCTGGCCGGCTGCGCCAAAGGCGCGGGAATGATTCATCCCAATATGGCCACCACGCTGGCCTTCGTCGTCACCGATGCGGCCATCGCGCCCTCGCTGCTGCAGAAGACCCTGCGCGAAGTCACCGGGCGTACCTTCAACGCCATCAGCATCGACGGCGACACCTCCACCAACGACACCCTGCTGGTCCTGGCCAATGGCGCATCGGGCGCGCCCGCGATCCGCGCCGGCAGCGCCGCACACCACGCCTTCACCGCGGCGCTCGAGGAGGTCTGCCGCTCCCTGGCGCTTCAGATCGTGGCCGACGGCGAGGGCGCGCAGCGCGTGATCGAGATCGAAGTGCGCCACGCGAAG
>JAIQEV010000006.1 GCA_020073585.1 Terriglobia bacterium | reverse complement strand
TCCCCTCAATCCGCAGGGAAGTGTATATGATTCTGCGGAATGAGGAGGAGTGTGATGTCGAAGGGAAAGCACAGCGAAGCGGAGATGATCGGAGCGCTGAAACAATTGGAAGCGGGGCGGCGGGCTGAGGATGTAGGCCGCGAGATGGGCGTCTCGAAGCACACGATCTACGCCTGGAAGGCGAAGTACGGGGGCTTGGATGTGAACGAGGCGCAGCGGCTGCGCCAGTTGGAGGATGAAAATCACCGACTGAAGAAGCTGGTGGCGGATTTGAGTCTCGACAAAGAGATGCTGAAAGCGGTGATCTCAAAAAACGGATGGGGCTCGTAGAGCTGCGGGAAGAAGTGCGCTGGCTGCGTGAGAACTATCAAGCGAGCCAGCAGCGGGTTTGCGGGCTGATGCAGATCGCGGTATCGAGTTTTCGCTACCGCCCGACACGGAGCGATGAAGCGCTGCGCGAACGGCTGGTGGAGTTGGCGCGGAAGAAACCGCGGTGGGGCTATCGGCGATTGCACATTCTGCTGGGCGGCAGCGGGGAGCGCGTGAATCACAAGCGGGTCTTTCGCGTGTACCGGGAAGCGGGACTGGCGGTGCGCCGAAAAGCGCGCAAGAGGCTGGTGCGCGAGGGTTCGCCGCGACCGGCGCTGACGGCAGCGAACCAGGAATGGGCGGTGGATTTCGCGCACGATGCGATCGCGAGCGGACGAGCGATCCGCGTGCTCAGCGTGGTGGATGAATGCACCAGGGAGTGTCTGACGCTGGAAGTGGACACCAGCTTCGCGAGTCCGCGAGTGACGCGGGCGCTGGAGATCGTTCTGACGGAGAGGGAAAAGCCGCTGGCGATTCGTTGCGACAACGGACCGGAGTTCACCAGCAGGCATTTTCTGGCGTGGTGCATCGAGCGGGGAATCGAGCTGGTGCACATCCAGCCGGGGAAGCCACAGCAGAACGGGTACGTGGAAAGTTTCAACGGCAAGATGCGGGATGAGTGCTTGAATGTCAGTTGGTTCGAGAATCTGCGGGACGCGCGGCGGAAGATCGTGGCGTGGCAAAAGGAGTTCAATGAGGAGCGGCCGCACAGCGCGCTGGGCTATCAGACCCCAGCCGCGTATGCGCGGCAACTTCTTCCTGCGCCTGGCTCCGCGCTTCGCGCTACGCCAGGCGCAGGAACTCTCTCACAGAGTGCGAATGTCGTATGATCCAGCCTGCGGATCCGGGGGGCAGGTCACTTGGGCGCATCAGCCGGGTTGGGGCAGGAAAGTTGATGTAGCAATCGACTCGATGCTGCGAAACAAGAATGGCACATACGGTGGTTTAGATCCCAGGGACAAGGTTGGGGCGTTCAAACGCAATACGAAAGGAAGCCAGTGATGAGACTTCCACTTATACTCGGCACGATAAGTATTCTTGCGATGGCGACCTGTCACATAGCGCAGCCCCAAGCAACTCCCAAACTAGCCCTTGATGCTACAAAGCCGTTCGTCTACATCGAATTCGACCATACAGGTCCCCGTGAGCCCCTGAGGCCAGATGAGCTTGCCCGAGGACTATGGCTTCGTCTCGTGAACAACTCTGTCCTTCCAATCATCGTGCGGGCCCATAGTTCCATCACTGATCCCGATATGACCATCCTAGAGGATGTGATTACCCCTCAAATGCGCATGATCCCGAAATCGGGGTTGCCTGAAGGAAGTCCTGTTCAGCGTTCCTGTGAATCATGTGGGGCCGGCATGGTTTCTTCAAGTGTCCTTTCAATTCGACCTGCCTCCTGCAAAAGGCGGCGCTGCCCAGCCAGTCTGCTACGCAGGATTCACATGGGACGACATCCCCGAAAAGTTCCGCTGGGAGGGGAAAGCAGTGGGGCCAAAGACTAGCCCCTGAGGTTGTGCTCAACCGTCAGCGCCGCGGAGCGCGGGAAGAGCGGCGTCTACGACGCCGGGAGTGGGTATGACACGTCACCCCAAGTTGGGCACTGTAGAGCGTCGGACGGCGGGTGTCAGCCCCTTGATGAGTTGGCAAGGACTGGGTGCCGCATCGTTTTCGACAGCGAAAACGGTGCGGTTTTGCCTTTCCCCTGGCAGCGCTACGTATCGCTTCCTTCGAATTCACCGCTTGTCTTGAGAAGAGCCGCAAGCCCCTCCCCGCTCTCGCAATTTCTCCCAATCAGCTCTTGAAGTGCATGTACTACTGTGCTAACATGTGTTGTGATTACGCAGCAGCCACCCCGCCCGCCGCACCCCTCGCCCGCTAACCCCTTTATAATCCACACTTCCGCAAAATCCGCCCATAACCCCTGTAGAATCCACACTTCCAAAATCGTTGAACTTAAAGTCCTGCAGAATCCACACTTACGGAAAAATGCCGGGGGCGGGGGCCGTTATGTTTACTTCCCGCCCGCCGCCGCGCAGGCCAGCCGCCGGCGGTTAACCGCGAGAAGACGCCCCGGCGATTGTTTCTTGCCAGTCGCGGGCGGGCATCGCACAATCCTCGCAGGGCCAGATCGGGCGCACACCCCTCCGCCCCGGTCTTCTGACGCGGCACGCCCCGCTCCCGCCGCTGTACGGCCGCGAGCGCATTCGGTCAGGTTCGCGATGGACAAAAAGTCTGGTAAGGAAGAACGCCGCTTCCCCCGCATCACCCTGCCGAAAGGGATGGAAGTGGCCTGGCAGGCCGGGGCGCACAAGGAAGTCTCCCGCGTGCAATCGCTCGGTCTGGGCGGGCTGTTCATCACCACGCCGAATCCGCCGCCCATTGGCACCATCCTGAAGCTCGTCTTCCAAGTGCCCAACGGGGAAGTGCGCGCGCGCGCCACGGTCCGCTCCACCACGCCGGGAGAGGGCATGGGCATCCAATTCACGGGCATGGACTACGACCACCGCGCGCGCCTGGACCTGCTCCTGAAGCGCCTGCTGAGCTGACCCGCCCGGGCGGCGGCGAACTACCGGGAGGCGCTGGGCAGCGCGCCCAGCATCTGCAGCACCTTGGCGCTGTCGTAGAAGATGCGCAGCTTCTGGATCTTGTTGTTGCGCACGGTGAAAACGTCCACGGCGTCGAAGGTGACGTCCTTGCCGTCGCCGGTGGTGCCGTCGAAGTGGATTTCCGTGGCCACGTCGCCGTTCGCACTCTGGTACACCGCGGTGATTTCGTCGTGGCGCCGGGCGTAGAAGACGAAGACCCCGGCATAAAACTCGCGGATTTTGCCGCGGCCCACGACCAGCTCCTGCATCGGAAAGTGCACTTCGGCGTCTTCGGCGAAGCAGGCGGCCAGCGCGTCCGGCTGGCTGGCGTGAACGGCGTCAAAATAACCTTGCACGGGTGCGGGAAGCGCTGCGGCCATGGTCGCGAATCTCCCTCCAAAGTAGCTGCCGCTATCCAAACAAATGTTTGGCAGGGTGTCAAGGAAGCGCCGCAGCCCTGTCGGCAAATTGTCGGCGGAGCCGTGCGGCACGCCCTCAGCGATAGCCCATTTCGGGGGTGAGCGGAATGGCGCTGGGCAGGAAGCTGCCGCTGCCGCGCGCGGCTTCCTTGCCGTGGCTGTCGAAGAGCACGCCCTCGGCGATATACACACGTTTGGCGCGGCTCACCACGCGGCCGCGCGCGAGCAGATGCCCTTCGCTCACCGGGCGCAGGAAGTAGAGATTGAAAGAGGCCGTGAGCACGAAGGTCTCCGGAACCAGCGACTGCACCGCAAAAAACGTGGCGTCGTCGAGGGCCTTGAAATAGATGGAGCCGTGGGCCGCGCCGGCGGCGTGGTAGAACTCCTTGCGCACCGCGAGCTCGACCTCCGCGCTGCCTTTTTCCAGAATGCGCAGGCGCGGCTGAAACCACTGGTTGATGGGCGCGGCGTGGTACATGGTCACGAGCTTCGCGAAGTGAGCCTGGGACATAGCGGGGCTCAAGGCTTGCGCGGCTCTTGCGGAGCCGCGGGCGGTGTATCCCGGACGCCGGTGTCGAAGACCACTTTCCAGGAGCCGTCGGGCTGGCGGCGCCAGATGGTCGCGTATTTTCCGGTGCCGAGAAGCTTCGTGACGCCGTTGTCGGTCTGCGTCGCTCGGTACGAGCCGAGGGTGAAGCCCAGCGTGCCGTCGTCCGCAATCCGCGCCACTTCCGGCTTCCAGCGCACGGAAAGCCCCGGCACGCCGTAAGCCTCCTTCCAGCCGGCGAGGAAAGATTCCTTGCCGCGCACGATGGGCTGATTGGGGCGAATGGTGGTCACGTCCTCGGCGATGAACGAGGCGAAGCCCTCCAAGCCGCGTTCCGCGCGGGCGGCGTCAAACGCCTCGTCGGCTTTCATCAACACCGCCGGGTCCGCGGCCGCCGGCGCGGCCGTCCCCGGGGAACTCCACACCAGCACGCCGCCCAGCAGCAGCGCCACCGCAACGAATGTTTTTCTTCCCACGATTCCCCTCCCTCGCAGCTCGGAAAAATTTCTTTCCCCAAAAATCCGCGCGGCCCGCGGCGCGCACTAATTCACGGCGCGGCGGGCGGCGCCGAAGATCTCGCGGTGCCGGCGCAACAGATACTGATCGGTCATCCCGGCGATGTAGTCGCAGACCACGACGTGGCGCGGCTCCTTCTCCGCCAGGGCGGCGTGGAACGGCGGCATGGCCCCGGGAGTCTGCAGATAATAAGCGAAGAGCTCGCGGAGGCAGCGCACCGAGCGGTCGCGGTCGTCGGTGATGGCGGGATGCTGGTAGATGTGCCGGGAGAGAAAGCTCTTCAGCGCGGCGTTGCGCGCGGCCAGCTCCGCGCTGAAACCCGCCAGGCGCTGCGGGGCGCGGCGGATTTCGTCCACGGAGGCCGCGCCGGATTCGGCCACGCGCCGCCGCGTGGCTTCGATAAGGTCGGTGACCAGCAGATCCAGGACGCGCTTGAGGGCTTCGTTGAACTTCAGCTTGGGAAGGCCGCCGGGATAAGCGGCGTCCACGGCGGCGCTGGCCTCGCGGAACAGGGGCACCTCCTGGAGGAGAGTCTCCTGGGAAAGCAGGCGGGCCTCGCGGGCGTCGTCCAGGTCGGCGGTGTTGTAGGCGATCTCGTCCACCCAGTCGATGATCTGGGCCTCGAGCGGAGGGCGCTGGTCCAGGGCGTACTCGGCGAGCTGCGGGTAGTCCGCCGCGGGATAGTCCGAGGAGTGCTTGACGATGCCCTCGCGCACTTCGAAGGTCAGATTCAGCCCGGGGAAAGCCAGGTAGCGCTGCTCGAACTGCTCGACGATGCGCAGGGCGTGCAGGTTGTGATCGAAAGAGCCGCCGTGCGCGCGCATGAGCTCGTCGAGCTGGCGCTCGCCGGCGTGGCCGAAGGGGGGATGCCCGGCGTCGTGGGCCAGGGCCAGGGCTTCGGCCAGTTCGGCATTGAGGCCCAGCGCGCCGGCCACGGTGCGCGCGATCTGCGCGACCTCCAGGGTGTGCGTGAGGCGATTGCGGAAGTGGTCGGAATAGCGGGTGGTAAAGACCTGGGTCTTGGCCTCCAGGCGGCGGAAGGCGCGGGAATGGATGATGCGATCGCGGTCCCGCGCGTAGTCGCTGCGGTAGGGATGAGCCGGCTCGGGATAGCGCCGCCCGCGGGAGTTTTCCGCATGCATGGCGTAGGGCGCGAGGTTCATGGAGCGCTCGGAGACTCCGGAGCCGGGTTCAGCCCGGCGCTTCGACTGGCGGCCGCCCTCCCGGCTCTGTCGGGATCAATAAATTGCGGGCGGCGCGGCCTATCTTCGAGGGCTGCTCTCAGGACTGCGGCAGCGCTTCGAGGTTGCGTTCCGCCTCTTCGGCGACGGCCGTGTCCGGAAATTCCTTCTTGATCTGCGCGTAGATGTTCGCGGCTTCCTTGGGATTCCTGGAGCGCAGCAGCGCGGCCAGCTCCAGCAGGGCCAGGCTGCGCGGCACGAAGGCACTGGGCTTTTCCGACAGGGCGCGGTAGATCATCACCGCGTCGTCGGTCTTGCCGGTGCGCGCGTAGATGGTGGCGGACTGGTATTGCGCGAGCGCGGCCAATTCCTTGTCGCTGCTCCCGGAGATCTTCTTCAGGCTTTCCAGGGCCTGGTTGGGGCGCTCGAGGCTTTCGTAACAGAGCGCGGCGTAGTAGCGGGCCAGCTGGCCGGGATTGGTGCTGGGGTACTTGTCGCCGACGGCGGTGAACTTCGCCGCGGCGTCCTGCATCTTGAGGGCCTCGTTGAGATAGGTGATCTCGCCGGGCTCGGCGGGCTCGCCGGCGGCGCGAATGCGCGCGTTGTACACCCGGCTGGCTTCGTCCAGCGCCGCGGCGGCGTTGACGGTGCGCCGCTCGGTATAGATGCGCCAGCCGCCGGCGGCCAGGGCGATGGCGGCCACCAGGCCGATCACCACGGTGGCGAAAGCCTTGTGGGAAATGACGGCTTCGGCGCCATGCTCGATGGATTGGCGGAACTTGTCCTGCTTCAATTCCTTGCGCGTAATATGCTGCGACAAGACGGTGGCTCCTTGCTGGGTCTCAGAACGCCTAATGCTAGCACACTTGCGCGCCAGACCGGAGCGCGGCCCGCGCCTGGTACTTTCAACCGACATACAACACTTCCACAACCGATGCGAAAGAAAGATAATCCTCCCAAAGTAGGGAGGGCTAGAAATATGACCATTGCCATTGGCATGACCTTCCGAGATGGCTTCATCCTAGCTGCGGATCGGCAGATAACAGCTTCCGGCAGTCATAAGTATGAGGCTGAGAAGATATTCTTGATTGAAGGAATACACTGGAACGTGTTTTTGACCTACTGCGACTCTCCCGCCATCGCCAAGGAGGCGGCAGAGAAAATAGAGGCGGCCCTGCGTCCTTTTGAAATTGGGTTTAGTTCTGAGGACTATGAACCTCCTAGATTTAGAGATGTAAGAGAAAAAATCGAGGGCACTCTGAATGAGATTTCGAACAAGCACTATGATTCCCCTCCCGTTCAATTGTTAATCGTTATTGAGTGCGGTCCTGAGCCTACGAAAATGTTTCTCTACCAAGATAAAGCCTTCTGTCCTGCCCCGGACTTTGAAGTTCTAGGATGCGCTGATTCTTCGCTTCTTCACTACTTGAAACAGACATATTCAAAACAAGATTCCCTTGAATATGGGCAGAAATTGGCCGCCTACATGGTATCGAAAGCAATAGATTTCGTTGATAAATGTGGAAAGGGCATAGACATCTTGTTAGTTGAACAGGTAGGAATATGGGATTGGCTCACAAAAGAACAGATTGACAAGATTCTTTTCGAAGTCAAAGAAAGAGAAGTGAGTACCCTAAGAAAGATGATCTCTGGCTAACGAAGAACTCGAAAACGCAAAAAGAAAGAATCCTCCTTAAACTCCTTCTCAGTGTCTCGAATGACGGTCACGAGGGCGCCTAGAGTCTTGCGTCTTGGATCATGCATTAGAAACCAATCTTTGTTGCAGTTCGGGCACTTGTCCGGGATATTCATTGAAGTTGAACTGCGGATGGGCCATGTGAGCTTGGTTTCGCAATGCGGACAACGAAGTTCAATATCCTGCAAATCTTTCAGGCTCAGATAAATTCTTTCCTCGTGCGTCAAATTTCACCTCTAACATCTCAACAATACAGAAAAAAAAGAAATATGGAGAAATCTTCCCGACTATGGATGGCTCACGTCAACACCCATCCCTTTTAACTGACTCGTAACATCGTCCTGCCTAACAATCTTCGCTCGGATTTCGTTCGTTAGCTCTAGCAACTTCTTGCCGTCAATCTCCTCTATCTTTACTGTCGTAGCAGCATGAAAGCGTCCATCGTAGCTCTCACCGAGAAATATCAGTCTCTCTGGATATTGAATTAATGTGTTCCCGACGCTCTGGAAAGTCTGACCGATCTTTTTACAAGCAGCCCGCAAGGTGCCTGTCTCACCCTTCAATTCCCCGTGTTCTAAAACGAGCTTTCCAACCAAAGCATCCTTTTGTTCATCAGTCATGTAACCTTCTCCTTATCTAGGAAGATACACGGAATCTCCAAGGCGATGCAAGTCGCCCTCCAGACTCACGGGGGCGTCACGGCGAATTAAGACAGTGCCCCGCGCCTGTGCGCGGAAAAATCCGCTTTACTCTTGCCGCACGCGGCCGCGCCCCCGCCCTCCCGCAAAGCGCCGCGGAGTGCTAAGCTTTTTGCATGCAAACGGCGTGTGTTCATTGCGGCATGCAGCACGTTCTGAAAGACGCGGACGTGGGCGCGCACCCCAAGGTGCAGTTCCGCTGCTCGAAGTGCGGGCAGACCACGGTGATCGAGATCCGCCGGCGCATGGACAGTACCATGGTGATCTCGCCCCTGCCGTCGTTTGCGCGGGCCGACGGCACCAACCCGAATCTGCTGGTCAAAGACGACTACGAGGGACTCAGCCTGCCGCAGGGGCGGCGTGTGCTGCTCACGGTCACCACCGGGCCTTCGAAAGGCCTGGTCTTCGAACTCACCAAGCCGCGCGTGACGCTGGGGAGGAAGGGCGCCGACCTGGCGCTCGACGACCCCGAGGTATCGCGCTACCACTGCCTGCTCGAAGTCAAGGACACGGCCATCAACCTGAAGGACCTGGAATCCACGAACGGCACGTTCTACGACGAAGAGCGCACGCGCGCCGCCTACCTGGTGGATGGCGCGGAGTTTCGCATCGGTTCCAGCACCATCCGCATGACTCTCGAACTGAAATAGGCACGGCAATCCCCCCGGCTTCCCCTGGCCGCCGCCATCTTTTATGAGATACTTTTCCGCATCCCCCTATGAACCACGTTTCCGCCTGTCTGATCACGCGCAACGAAGAGCACAATCTTCCGCGCGCGCTGGCGTCGCTGGCCGGCGTCGTGGAGGAGATCGTCGTCGTAGATTCCGGGAGCACGGATCGCACGGTGAAGATTGCGCGAGAACACGGAGCCAAGGTATTCACGCGCGCCTGGACCAACTATGCCGAGCAGAAGAATTTCGCGGCGGCCCAGGCCGCGCACGAGTGGATTTTCTCGCTGGACGCCGACGAGGAACTGAGCACGGCGCTGCAGGGCGCGCTACGGAAGTGGAAGGCGGGCACGCCCGGTGCGGCAGTGTATGAGGTGGCGCGGCGCACCTGGTATCTCGGAGCGTGGATCCGGCACTCCGGCTGGTATCCGGATTATCAGCGGCGGCTGTACCGGCGCGATGCGGCGCGCTTCGAGGGCATCGTGCACGAATCGCTGCGCGGCGAAGGGCCGCCGGGCCGGCTGAACGGGGATCTGTTGCATTACACGGTGCGCTCCTTCGCCGAGCACGAGGCCAACGTCGAGCGCTATACCACGCTGGCGGCGCAGCAACTCTATGCCGCGGGCAAGCGCCGCTGGCGCGGGGCCCTGTGGCTGGCCACGCCGTGGAGCTGGTTCCAGAATTTCGTGCTGCGCGGCGGATTCCTGGACGGCTACCGCGGGGCGCTGATCGCCCAGATGGCCGCCCGGGCGGTCCGCCTCAAGTACCGGAAACTCGGCCAGCTCGTCCGCCAGGCCGGGAAGCAGGACGGGGCATGAGAGTGCTCTGCGTGGACCTGGAGCGCGAATGGCGCGGCGGGCAGAACCAGGCGCTGCTGCTGCTGAAAGACCTGCACGCGCGCGGGCATGCCGCCGAGCTGCTGGCCCTGGAAAATTCCCCGCTCGCGGAACGCGCGCGCGGCTGCGGCGTGACCGTGCACACCGTTCCCGCGCGGCATTCCACGCTGCGGGCCTTCTTCCTGCTGCGCAGGATCTTCGCGCAGGGCGTGCCGGAAATCGTGCATGCCAACGAGCCGCAGGCCCTGACCGCCGCCTGGCTGGCGAAGGCCCACCGGCGCACCTCCCTGGTGATCTCCCGGCGCGTGGGCTATCCGCTATCGCGCTTCTGGCTGGCCAAAGCGCGCTACCGCGCGGCGCGGCGCATCATCGCCAATTCGCAGTGGGTTGCGGGAAAGGTCGCGGCCTGCGGCATCCCGCCGCTGCAGATCGCGGTGATCCACGAAGGGGCGGAGATTCCGCCGCCGCCCAGCGCCGAGCAGCGCCGGCAGGCCCGCGCCCGCTGGGGCCTCGCGGCAGGAATCCCGCTGCTCGGCTGTGCCGGAGTCTTTCTCGCGGACAAGGGCCAGGAATGGCTGATCCGCGCGCTGGCCGCGCTGCGCCCGGAATTTCCGCAAATGCGGCTGCTGCTGGCCGGCGACGGCCCGCTGCGCGGGCAACTCGAAGCGCTGGCCCGCGAGCTGGGCGTCGCGGACGCCGTGCTCTTCCCGGGATTCGTCAAGGATGTGGAGAACGTCTATGCCGCGGTGGACGTCTACCTGCTGCCGTCGTTCTTCGAGGCGCTGAACAATTCCCTGCTGGCGGCGATGGCCTGCGAGGCGCCGTGCATCGCCTTCGCCAAGGGCGCGCTCCCGGAAATCATCGAGCACGAATCCAGCGGCCTGCTGGTTTCCGGCCCGGACGTCGCGGAGATCCGCGAAGCGGTGGCGCGCCTGCTGCGCGACCCGGCCTTGGCGGGAAAACTGGGCCGCGCCGGGCGCGCGCGCGTGCAGCAAAACTTTTCGGCGGACGCGATGGTGGAAAAGACCCTGTGGCTCTACCGGGTGATCCGCGGCACAGCCGGCGATGCGAGGCCGGTTTAGTAAGAGTTCCCGCGCGGACCGCGTAAAAATGGAAAACGCCGGGCGGCTCTTGCTGCACTCCGCACGGCGTCTTCCTGCGCTAGTTTCTGATTCCTGTTCCAGGCGTTTCCTCCTATCCGCTACGACTCGGAGTCGAGCTGCTTTCTGGATTCAGACAACCCATCGCCCCCGCGGGTCCAGGAACTCCACGCCAATCGCGTAGCCTTCGCCGCGCAAGGACTGGCAGTAGGCCACCCGGGCCGAGGTGCGAAAGTTTCCCGCCGGCGACTTCACCGTCAGGCGGTCATTGGGCGTCCAGCGGCGGATGGTGACGACGCGCGCGCCGCGGGCGCTGACATTTTCCGTAAAGGTGACTTCCCGGCCGGGCATCTCGCCATGGCCGTCGAGCACCACGGCCACCTCCATGGGGATGCGCCGTTCGACGCGCGGCGGGATGCTGTTCTTGAGTACGGGCATCGCGCTCCTCACAAACACGCCGCAATGCGGGAAATCGCCTGCAAATTCGTGCGCCGGTGCTTCATGCGATAGAGAGCGTGATCCGCGGCCATCAGGAGCGTTTCCGCGGTGTCCCCGTCCTCCGGGAAGATCGCGGCGCCGGCGCTCACGGAGAGGCGCGGCAGCTCGCCGTCGTGGGTCAGGCGCTCCCGGACGCGCTCCACGACGCGCGCCGCCACATCGCCTCCCGCGTCGGGAAGCACCAGGACAAACTCATCGCCGCCGTAGCGGGCCGCCGTGTCAATGGCGCGGGAATTGAGGCGCAGCACCTGGCCCAGCCGGCAGATGGCGCGGCTGCCCGTCAGGTGGCCGAACTTGTCGTTGATGGCCTTGAGGTCGTCCATGTCCAGCAGCACCACGCTGAAGGGCCGGCCGCTGCGCTGTGAGCGCTCCAGTTCGCCGTTCAGCACGGTGACCAGCCGCCGATAGTTGGCCAGGCCGGTGAGCGGATCGCTCACCGCCAGGGCACTGACCTGTTCGAATAGCCGGGCCTGATCCAGCAGCGCCCCGCCGAGCAGCACAGCGTAGCTGGCGGTCTTGCACACTTCGGCCAGGAAAAACGGCCCGTCAAAAAGCTGCCGCGAAAAACAGGCCGCGGCATGACCGGCGGCATTGAGCAGGGTCACGGCGAAGAGCGCGTAGTCGTGCAGCGTTTGCGTTTCCCGCAAGCGCCGGTGGTAGAAGCCGGCGGCCGCCAGGAAGAGCAGCCCGGGAAGCAGATCCCAGGGACGCGAGAGCAGTTGCGCGGCGCGGGCCAGCGGCGCGGCCGGCGCGGCCAGAAAGGCGGCGCTGGTCAAATACCCGGCCACGACCACCACCAGCAAGGCCCCGGCAATCTCCCGGCTGGGCTGCCGCGAGGCGGGCATGCGCCGCTCCACCGCCAGCGCGGAGAGCAACACAATCGCCAGCAGCGTGCGGCTGACCATCCAGCTCATGGGCACGCGGCCGAGCGAGAGCGGACCGGCTTGCAGCAGATCCACCAGGCCGAAATACCCCAGCGTTTCCAGGATGCCGGAGACGACAAAGCCAAAAGCCAGGATCAGCGCGGTGCGATCATGCGTTCCGCGGAAGCGCACCAGGGCGTTGGCGGCATAGCAGAAGCTCAGCAGGGTCCCGCAAATCTCCAGATAGAGATAGGTCTGCGGCGCTCCGGAAACCCCCGTCGCGCGCAGCCACAGCACCCCGCCAAAGAACACACCCAGCAGGGCCGCGGCCGCGACGCCCAGCAAGCGCGACGATTTCCCCCGGGAAAACCCGGCGAATGTACCCCAACCGCCCAAAACATCCCCCAATAACCAAAGAGACCCAACGATCCCCTACGAAAGCAATAGAAGGACCATTTGGCTAAGGAATCATTCGAACTTTAACGTATTGATAAAACAAGAGTTAGAGTTATTACGGTAGTGTCAGGCGAGGATGAGACAGAGTCATGAGACGCTGGAAAACATGCTTCATTTCCCTAAATTATGGAATATCCTATTTGTTTTGATAGCGTTACTGAATATTCCAGAAAGGATTATGGGGCTGGTACAGGCGTATCAAATCGAGACAGTCCCATCCCTGAGACTGTCTCGATCCGGCTCAGGCTTGCGGTTTCGGCGCAGGGAGCTCACGCGCCTGCACCTGGTCCACAAAACCTTTGGCTTTATGGGCACCGTCGCAGAACGGCTTATTCGCGGAGTGGCCGCAGCGGCACAGCCCAATCGCTGTGCGCCCGGCAAGCCCGAACGGTGCGCCGCTGGAATCGAGAATCTCGAAATCGCCCTCGACGCGCAGCGGGCCGTTATTCATCACCGTGATCTTCGTTGCCGCCATTCTTCTGCCTCCCCCTTGTTTCCACCGTTGCTTGCGGGAACGACGGAAGGTCCAACGATACCGGGAGAACAGCGGGAACTCAAGCGGTAGCCGCCTGCTCCGCCCCGGCGGCGGCGATTTCGCGGAGTTTGCCGGTGCGCACGTCATAGACGAAGCCGTGCACATCGGTTTCCCGGGGGAGGAAGGGGATTTCGCGGACGCGCTGGATCTGGATGGCGACGCTCTTCGCGACGTCGGAAAAGGCGCGGAAGTGGATGTGCGAAGCGTCGTGTCCGGTCTCCCTGGCGAGGCGGTCGCTGAGCTCCGCATCGCGAAAGGTGAGCATGCCGCAATCGGTGTGCTGGATGACGTAGATGGTGCGCGTGCCGAGGAGCTGCGTGGAGATGATCAGCGAGCGGATGGCGTCCTCGGTGAGGAGCCCGCCGGCGTTGCGGATGATGTGCGCCTCGCCGGTTGCCAGGCCGAGAACCTGTTCAACCGTGAGGCGCGCGTCCATGCAGGCCACGACGGCCAGCTTGCGGCCCGGCGGCATGGGCAGATGCCCGAGCTTGAATTCCTGCGCGTAGTTTTCGTTCGCCTGCAACGTCTCTTGATAGACTCCCATGATTTTCTCCTTTTTGAATTCGCGCCCTCTTGGCGTGCAGAACGCGGGTGATCGAAAAACCTGGCCAAAAAAACAAAAGCCGCCGAACTCGAGGAGTTCGGCGGCGTCAAAAACAGGCGATCAGACAGCAATCATCCCGTCAGACACACCGCCGTGCGCGCACAACAACAGTCGCGCTGGGTCTGCTGGCGTCCTTCGGAATGAAATTTGTTGCGCATCAAATTCGCTCGCCTCAGTATTTCGGGACGGAGGAATCGACTTCGTCCGACCAGGCCAGAATCCCGCCCTTCAGGTTCCAGATTTTCCGGAAGCCGGCCTTGCGCAGAAACTCCGCGGCTTCCGCGGAACGCTTGCCGCCCTTGCAATGCACCACGATCTCGCGCGAGGAATCGAGCTCCTGCACGCGGCGCGGAACTTCGCCGAGGGGGATCAGGTGGCCCCGCAGGTTGCAGATCTGGAATTCGTGGGGCTCGCGCACATCCAGGACGAAGAGGTCGTCGCCGCGGTCCAGGCGCGCCTTCAACTCGCGCGGGGTGATTTCCGGCACCTGCGCGGCCGGCGCGGGCGCCTCTTCTCCGCGGATGCCGCAGAATTCGTAATAATCGATCAATTTGTGGATGCTGCGGTTTTCGCCGCACACCGGGCACGCCGGATTCTTGCGCAGCTTCAATTCGCGGAATTTCATGCCCAGGGCGTCGAAGAGCAGCAGGCGCCCGGCCAGGCTGTCGCCGCTGCCGAGAATCAGCTTGATCGTCTCCATGGCCTGAATGGTGCCGACAATCCCCGGCAGCACGCCGAGCACGCCGCCTTCGGCGCACGAGGGCACCAGGCCCGGGGGAGGCGGTTCGGGATAGAGGCAGCGGTAGCAAGGCCCGCCGGGCGCGCCGAAGACGGTGGCCTGGCCTTCGAAGCGGAAGATCGAGCCGTACACGTTGGGCTTGCCGAGCAGGATGCAGGCGTCGTTCACCAGGTAGCGCGTGGGGAAATTGTCGGTGCCGTCAACGATGATGTCGAAGTCCTTGAACAGCTCCAGGGCGTTCTCGCTGGAGAGCTTGGTTTCGAAGGCCTGAATCTCGATGTTGGGATTCATGTTGGCCAGGCGCTCGCGCGCGGCCGCGATCTTCGGGCGGCCCACGTCGCTGGTGCCGAAGGTGACCTGGCGCTGCAGGTTGGTGAAGTCCACGACGTCGAAGTCCACCAGGCCGAGCCGCCCGACGCCTGCCGCCGCAAGATACAGCCCCAGCGGCGCGCCCAGCCCGCCGGTGCCGATCAGCAGCACCTTGGCCTGCTTGAGCTTGAGCTGCCCCTCCATGCCCACTTCGGGCATGATCAAGTGGCGGCTGTAGCGGAGAATCTCTTCTTTGGAAAGCTTGGCGGCATCCGCGTTGCCCGCCAGGGGCTGTAGTCCTGTGGCCATGATTGCGTTTCTTGCTCCCTTATAAATTCTAACCGTTCTCCCGGCGTAGCCGAAGAAAGATTTCCCGGCTGCGGGCCGGCAAAAACCAGCGGCCCTCCGCTCGAACCGGCGGTGCTAGAAAATTCCGCCGGCGATCGAAGGCACGATGTTGATGGTGTCGCCGTCCTTCGTGCGGGTCTCCTCTTTCGCCAGATAGCGGATGTCCTCGTCGTTCACGTAGACGTTGACGAAACTGCGCAGCTTGCCTTCCTCGGTGAAGAGATGCCTGCGCAGCTCGGCGAATTCCGCCGTGAGACACCCCAGCGCTTCCCCGACCGTGGCGGCGTTAAATTCCGCGGAATCGCGCTTGCCCGCGAAGGGGCGCAGCGGCGTCGGGATGATCACTTTCACGGGCATCGTGGCTTCTCCTCAAATCCTCTGGCGCCGCCTCACGCCGAAGCGTGTTGCCGGATGGCGATGGCCTCGGCGGAAAATTCCGCGCGGTCGTCGGCCAGCCGCCAGGAGGTCATCTCCCCCGGCGCGCCGGACTGCACGCTGACGATCACGTAGCTGTACCACGGCCAGGCGTGCTCGCGATCGTACGCGCTGGGCCGCGCCGGATGGTCCGGATGCGAGTGGTACCAGCCGACCACGTCAAGCTGCTGCTCGCGCGCGGCGTTCTCCGCGCAAAGCGGTTGCGCGGCGAATCGTCGCGGCGATTGACCAGCGGAAACAGCGCCAGGACCTCGCGCGCGGCCTCGGCGGTGGCGTCGCGCCCCAGCAGCGCCCCGCAGCACTCGTGCGGATAGGTTTCCGCGCCGTGGCGGCCGATCTGCTCCGCGAATTCCCTGCCGATCCCCAGTTGCGAAAGTGTGTTCATGCGCGGATCACGTTTCCTGCCAGAAGCGTTCGCTCAGGTATTTGGATGCGCTGTCGGCAAAGACGGTAACAACCACGGCGCGCTCCCCCCGCGGAATCCCCGCCGCCACCTGAAAGCATCCCGCCAGCGCCGCCGCCGCGCTGGGGCTCACCAGCAGGCCTTCCTCGCGCGCCAGGCGCTTCACCAGGCCGTAGGCTTCTTCGGTGGAAACGCCGAGATCTTCATCGGCCAGCGTGTCGTCATAAATCGCCGGACGCAGCGCCGTCGCCATGTGCTTCCACCCTTCGAGCCCGTGGAAAGGCGCGTCGGGCTGCAGGCTGATGCAGCGAATCGCGGGATTGAGCTCTTTCAGACGGCGCGTGGTCCCGACGAATGTCCCGCTGGTGCCCAGCCCGGCGACAAAATGGGTGATCCTCCCGCCGGTCTGTTCCCAAATCTCATTGGCCGTGGTGTGGTAGTGCGCCTGCCAGTTGGCGGCGTGGCTGTACTGGTCGGGATAAAAATATTTTTCGGGTTCCGCGGCGTGCAGTTCGCGCACCCGGCGGATGGCTCCGTCGGTGCCTTCGTCGCCCGGCGTGAGCACGGTCTCCGCGCCGTAGGCGAAGAGCACCAGTTTGCGCTCGTGCGAAGCGTTCTCCGGGAGAAACAGCTTCACGGGATACCCCAGCGCGGCGCCGATCATGGCGTAGGCGATGCCGGTGTTGCCGCTGGTGGCGTCGAGGATGGTTTTCCCGGGGCGCAGCGCGCCGCTGGCCAGCCCGGCCTGGAGCATGCCCAGCGCGGGGCGATCCTTCACCGACCCGCCGGGATTGAACCATTCCGCTTTGGCGCAGAATTCGACGTGCGGGAAGGCCCGCCCGATGCGCTCCAGCCGCAGCAGCGGCGTGTTGCCGATGCTGTCCAGGACAGACCTGCCGGTTCGCCCGGTGCGGCCGGGTGCGGCGGTATCTCCCAGCAGGTTGTGTTCTGCCGTAGGCATTTGCAAGCAATCCAAGTGCAAGGCGCGAAAGGCGACCATTTTAATCCGCTTTGACCGCTTTCCACAACAGGAAAATATAGCTTTATTATTCAACACTTTACGGAAACGAACTGCCCTTCATCGCATTGATGTAACAGAAGCTTCTCTGCTCACGCGGCGGATCTCTCCGTTGCCTCTCGCACTTTGCGCGGCGCGGAAGCCGGGTGGGGACTTTACAGCCGGGCGCGACAATCGTACTCTGAAGGCCCTATGTGGAACGTCGAAGAGCGGTTCTCCCCAACAGCGATCGAAAGCCTGGCGGCACTGGGCTTTTCCGTCGGAAGCACGCGCGGCGTGGTGCGCGCGGAAAAATACGGCTGCGGCGCGGAATTCCGCGTAAACCCCGACGGGCGCTTCCAGCTGACCATCCTGCCGGCGATCATGCTGCGCGGGCAGTTCACGCGGCTGTGGGACGCCGGCTACCAGAAATTTCTGCTGACGGACGAAGGGCAGAAGCTGCCGGCGCAGGCCCCGCAACTGGCCAACCTGCGCAAGTTCAACGAGGAACTGCGCACGGCCCTGGGCGTGCCCACCTACTACAACGAAGCGCTGGGATCGGTGAGCCAGGTCTCGGTCTACGACCGCGTCAAAGGGCGTGCCGGCGACGTGCCGGACAAAACCGTCGGCGTGCACAGCGCCGGCGGCGGGCACTGAAGCGCGGCGCTGCCGCCGGAAGAGCGAACCCCGCAAAGTTCAGCTTAAGACTGCGCATCGCGCAACTGGCGGCGGAACTGTTCCAGATCCACGCGGTGCTTGGCCGCTTTGTGCGCGCCGATGAAGAGCACCGGAATATCCCACCCATAGCGTTCCCGCAGAAGCGCATCTTCATCGATGTTCACTTCGCGCAGCGTGGCCCCGAATTCGGCCAGCAGCGGCGCGATGGCGGCCTTGGCCTGCTCGCAGAGATGGCAGCCCGGGCGGGTATACAGGGTGACTTCGCGCGGAGTGGCGCGGGCCAGGCGTTCCTCTTCGGGATGCGGGCGCGGCGGGGTCACGGTTTGGGATGCGAATACTTCTGGAAGGGTCCGGCGTAGGGGTAGAACTCGAGGGCGCGGTAGAGCTCGGCGATCTGCCGCAAGTGCCCGAGATCGTGCGACGCCAGTTCGTGCAGCATCTGGGAAAGCGTGACGCGCCCCAGCTCCGAGTGTTGTGCGGTGCGCTCTCCGGCGGTGGGGGGCAGCATGGAGAGCAGAGCGAGCGTTCCCTGGCGGGCCTCGGTAAACGCGGCTAGGTGCGCCTCGGCGTCTCCCTGCGCATAAGGGCCTTCCGCGGAGGCGTTTCCCGGGTCGTATACCTGGAGAAACGGAGCATCTTCGGTGGCCATGCGCTGCGCGCGCTGGCCGTAAAGGGTCTCGATGGCGGCGAGGTGCGCAAGCACTTCGGCGATGGACCAGCGGTCCGGCGCGGGCTTCCAGGAAAGGGTTTCCTCGGCGGTGCCGGCAAGCAGCGTTTTCAGGACTTGCGGCGTCTTTTCCAGGAAGGAGATGACGTTCTGGAACTGGATGGTGCCGGCAGTCTGCATGGGCTCCTCCCCTTCTTCGGTGACCGCGCAGGCTGCCATTGTACGCGCGCAAGCGCCGCGCCGAGAAGAGGGAGCATAATGGAAGACGGAATTAGGAGTCGACCGCTTCGCGGTCGCACAAAAGAGGATGGCAAGCATGAGCCAAGTCGTGGCCCTGGTGGACGACCTGTTTTTTCAGATGAAGCTGGCAGAAACGGCCAAGCAATTGGGCGTGGCCATGAAGATCGCCACCACCGGCGAAGCGCTGCAGGCGGAGCTGGCCGCGGCGCCGCGTCTGGTGCTCGTGGACCTCAACGCGCGCAGCCAGCCGCTCGCCGCGGTCGAGCGGCTGCGCGCCGCGGGCCACGCCACGCGGGTGATCGCCTTTTTCTCGCACGTGCAGACGGAGCTGGCGCAGCGCGCCCGCGCCGCGGGCTGCGATGAAGTCCTGCCGCGCTCCAGCTTCACGCAGAACCTCGCGGCCATTCTCTCCGCGGTGAAGGAGTAACGTGCGCGCCCGGCCGCCTTTCCGCTTGTACCGCCTGGCTGCGGCTTTCTTCCTGCTGGCCCTGGCCGCCGGCGCGTCCGCAGCGCAGGAAGCCGCTCCTTCCGCGCGCTCCACAGGTGCCAATTCTGGCGCCAACCCCGGCGCCCAACCTGGCAACGGACCGGGCGACGGGCCCGCCGCCGTATTGCGCGACGTCCTGGCCGCGGCCTGCGCGCAGGACCAGCAGGAGTTCGCGCGCTTCCTCACCGCGCGCAACGCGCGCTCCTTCGCGCGGCTCAGCGCCCCCTCGCGCGTCGCGCTCATGAAGCGCTTCGTCCTGCTCGATCAACCGGGCAAACCCGGCGTCACCGAGAATCCCTCCGGACGCCCGGTGGTCGCCTGCGCCACGCCCGCGCTGACCCACGAACTGCAGATCGGCGGCGCGGACATCCAGGAGAACTTGGCCTTTCTGCCGCTGGAGATCCGCGCCATGAGCGGAGCCTCCGCGGGCGGCGTGCGGCGCATCCAGATGGGCCTGGTGCGCGAGGACGGCGGGTGGAAGTTGTTGTCCGTGGGCCTGCTGCTGCTGGACCTGCCGTCGCTGGAGGTGGAATGGAACCGCGCCTCGCTGGAAGGCAACGAACGCGAGGCCCTGGAAGCGCTGAAGAGCCTGGCGCAGGCGGTGGAAGCCTACCGGCGCGCCTACACGCGGCTGCCGGAAAGCCTCGCGCAACTCGGTCCGCCGGCAAAGGGTCCGGCGTCCGCGAAAGCGGCGGGGCTGGCCGGCGCGGAACTCGCGGCGGGCGCGCAGAGCGGCTACGCCTTCCGCTACGTGATCGCCGGCGCCAGCGACGTGGGCGCCCCCGCGAAATACGAACTGGCGGCGACGCCGCAGGCCTACGGCACGACCGGGCGGCGCTCCTTTTTCCGCGACGCGAGCGGCATCCTGCACGCGGCCGACCGCCAGGGCGCGGTGGGCAGCGAGGCGGACCCCACGATCGAATAGCCGGCCCGCGCCCGCTTCGCGGCCGCACATCCGGAAGTTACGCATAGGAAACAGCCCGGGAACGCCGCTTGTTTGCGCTGCGGTGCGCGCACAAAATGAGCCAACGGGTATGCTGCCTGCCGCCGGACGATGGACCCTGCTGCGTTCCGCTGGATATCCGACACCCAGAGAGACCCGATGAAATCGCACAACCAGAAGGAACGGCGCCGGGCAACGCGCTTCCCACTGATCGTCACCGCCGAAGTGGCGGAACTTCCCCGGGGCGCAAAATTGAGCGCGCGCTGCTCCGACGTGAGCAGGTCCGGCTGCTATTTCGATACCCTCAATCCCATCCGCCTCGGCAATTCCGTTGCCGTGAAGCTGATGCACAACAACGAAACCTTCGCGACCACCGGCCGCGTGGTGTTTGTCAGCCCGGGCCTGGGCATGGGCATCGAGTTCGATGCCAGCACGCCGCAAAACCAGTACGCCATCCTGGACCGCTGGTTCGCGGAAGCCGACCAGAGGAACTGAGCCAGGACCGCGCCTGGCTCGCCGGTAATCCTTCCCCCAAGTCACGGGACTTCTCTGCCCGCGCGTCCGGGGCGCCCCGGCTTCCGGAGTAACCCATTCGCGGCATTTTCCTGTTGCCGCTTGCCCCGCACACCAGGCGCACGCACACTGGAGGCGGGACATTCACCAGCGGCGAGGTCTCTCCCCGTACGCACCTCGCTCCGAACGGGTCTCTCAGGGCAAGAAGACCTGGAGCTGATGCCTGTGACGACAGAACGCCGTGCAGCACCGCGCTACTCACTGATCCTCGCTGCCGAGATCCACGTCGAGGCTTCCAACACCAAAGCCGCCGCCCGCAGCTCCGATATCAGCAGCACCGGCTGCTACCTGGACACCCTGAATCCCCTCCCTACAGGCACGTCCCTCATTCTGCGCTTGACGCAGAGCGGGGAGCATTTCATCACCCACGCGCGCGTCGTCTACGCCATCCCCGGGATGGGCATGGGCGTGGCCTTCGTGCATGTTCCGGCGCCGCAGCAGGCTGTTCTCGAGCGCTGGCTGGCCGCTGCGGCCGTCGCCTGAAGCGCTCCGCCGCGGACTTCGTTATTTTCCCCGCTTCTCCGATCGCCGCATTTGTTCCGGCGCGGCGTTGGCGCTAGACTCGGGTTTCGCATCATGCGCCGCCCCGCTCTCCTCTTCGCCCTGTTCGCGGTCACCCTGGCTGCCCCGGCGCTGGCCGCGCCTGTTCCCCCGGCGGCGCTGGCCGCGCAGGGCGATCCGCGCATGGGCCCCCTGCCGGTCTTCGAATTTCACAGCGGCTTCTGGGTCAACCTGCACCACTTCCTCTACCAGCAGGCGCGCGAGCGCCGCGATCCCGGAGCGTCCAAAGCCGCGCCCGCCGCCCTCCCGGGCTTTACGCAAGACGAGCAGCGCGCCTGGGAAGCCGCCGTCGCCTTTTACGCCGCGAACTATGCCGACAAGGACCTGCTCTTCAATTCCGACCTGACCGCGCTGAAAAACCAGCTCGGCGACTTCGAAGATTGCCCGGAGCTGAGCGGCGCCTCGCGCAAGGAGTGCAACGCCGGCCTGCCGGGCAAGATTACCCCGGTGCTCAACCGCGCCGCGCCAGTCTACCGCGCGCACTGGTGGCCGGAGCAGGACCGCGCCAATCGCCGCTGGGTGGCCGCGGTGGCTCCGCTGATCCGCGAGAAGGGGCTGGACCTGGCGCAGCGCCTCGCCGAGATCTACCAGTCGCGCTGGCCGCGCGAGAAGATCCGCGTCGAGGTCACGCTCTATGCCAGCTCGCCGGGCGCCTACACCACGCTCGACCCCCTGCGCCTGACGATTTCCAGCAGCGACCCGCGCAATCAGGGCCAGGCCGCGCTGGAGATGCTCTTCCACGAAGCCTCGCACGGCCTGGCCGGCCCGGTGCAGGAGGCCATCGTGCGCGAATGCCGCCAGCGCGGCAAAGCCATCCCCCGCGACCTGTGGCACGCTCTGCTCTTCTACACCACCGGCGAGGCCGTGAAGTCGGCGATGGCCGCGGCGCAAGCCGCTCCCGCGCCGGAGGCCGAACCCGCCCCCGGCCGCCCGCTCCCCGGAATGCCCCTTCCCGAAAGCGCCGCCAAGCCCGCCTACGTGCCCTACGCGGTGCGCGAGGGCCTCTACGCCCGCGGCTGGTCCGGCTTCCAGCGTCTCCTGGAAACCTACTGGCAGCCCTATCTCGAGGGCCGCGCCAGCTTCGACGACGCCATCGCCCGCATGGTCTCCGCGCTGTAGCCCCACCCGGCGCAATTCCGCTTTCCGCAGTCTGCAGCCGCCCTGCGCGCGCCAACGCGCGCCCCGAATTGTCACCCGCGCGGCGATATGCTAGGCTTTTCGAGCCCAAGAAAGGCCCGGCCGCGCGGCACGCACGTCCCTGCGTTCGCGAACGTCCTCTCCTCTTGTTTTCCGTACGCGCCTTCAGTGCTGAGGCATCTTTGCGGAGAGACCGGGACCGGCAACGGCAGCGAAGGCAGGTTCGGCGCGACCCATGGCAGGCAAACAAGCAAGCAGCGAGACGGCCAAAGAGGCTCTCGAGATCAAGCTGGCGCATTCGCCGGATTCCGACGATGCGTTCATGTTTTACGCGCTGGCGACGCACAAGGTGGCCACCCTGGGGCTGAAGTTCACCCACGTCCTCGCGGACATCCAGACCCTGAACGAAGCGGCGCTGACGGAGACCTACGACGTCACCGCGGTCAGCTTCGCCGCCTATCCCACGCTGCGCGACAAGTACGTCCTGATGGACTGCGGCGCCAGCTTCGGCGAGGGCTACGGCCCCATCGTGGTCTCCGCGAAGCCCCTGAAGCGCGAGGAGCTGGCCGGGCGGCGCATCGGCGTCCCGGGCCTGAAGACCACCGCCTACCTGGCGCTCAAGCTCTTCGAGCCCAATTTCGAAGCCGTGGTCATGCCCTTCGACAAGATTCTCGACGCGGTGAAGAATGAAGTGGTCGAAGCCGGCCTGCTGATCCACGAAGGGCAGTTGATGTTCCCGGCGATGGGCCTGCACCGGGTGATCGACCTCGGCCTGTGGTGGCAGGAGCAGACCGGGCTGCCGCTGCCCCTGGGCGGCAACGCCATCCGCCGCGCGCTGGGCCCGGCCCTGGGCCGCCAGATCTCCCGCACCATCCGCCAGAGCGTGGAATACGCCCTCGAGCACCGCGAGGAAGCGCTCAACTACGCCCTGCAGTTCGCCCGCGACATGGAGACCGAACTGGCCGACAAATTCGTGGGCATGTACGTCAACAAGTGGACGCTCGGCTACGGCGAGCGCGGCCGCCAGGCCGTGAAAGAGCTGATCGAGCGCGGCACCAAGGCGGGTCTCCTGCCGGGTCCCCCGTCCATCGAATTCCTCAGCGAAGAATAAGAATTACAGGCTGGGCCCGCTCAGGAATATTTCCCGGGGTTCGCGGGAGCTGCAGGCACGCCCTCGTCCCGGGATTCTTCTGTCTTGTCGGAGCTGCGCAGGCTCCCGCCCCGGACGCGAAGCCGGCGGAATTCTGCCCGGTTAGCGGCGGCGAAAAACGGCGTGGTTGATGTCCGGCCAGAACTCTTTGCAGATGTTGAAGACGCCGTCGAGGGCGATCTGCGTCAGCCACTTCTGTCCGGTCTTGGTCCAGGTGCGATCGCCCGGCGGATAGTAGAGATCGGAGAGACCTGCGCCGGCTCCGTTGCCCACGATTTCCGAGAGATTGACGGTTTTCCTCCCGGAATCCGTGCGGGTGATGAGGAGCCGGCTGACGGCATAGCCTGTGCGGCGAAAGAATCCGCCATGCCCGAGGGTGTAGTAGCGCGGATCTTCGCGCGTCAGCGCCGGCACAATCGCTTCGGTGAGATAGTTCCCCACCGCCTGATCGGCAAACGAGTGCCAGTAGTAACGGCCATACCCGGCGGCCCCCTGCCCAAACTCGCGCGTCGAGTTCTGCGCCTGGCCGACGCCGGCCATCATTCCCGCCAGGATGAACGACGAGTAATCGAAGCTGTCTTCCGTCGCCAGCCAGAATTTTTGCTTCAAGGAATCCGGCGGCAACTGCGTATCGGCGCTGACGGCGCGGTAATTGGGAATAATGCCGAGGATGCGCTTGGGCTGCTGGCCCTCGGAATCGCCGGCGGACGCAGCGGCGCTGGGGGATGCGGCAGCAACCCCGGGGGGTTGCGGCTTCGCAGCGTTTCCAGTCTCCACGGGTGGCGCGGGAGCCGCCGGGCGCGCGGGCTGCTGCTCTTGCCGGGCGGCGGGTGCCCCGGCGGGCGCATCCGCGGGCGGGGCCTGTGCGCATAGCGCCGCGGCCGAAAACCCAAGGACCAGCACGGCTGCGGCGGCTCGTAGGGGAAGCGCCAGCCTCCCTTGCCGCGGAAAGCGGCGATCAGCAAAATGGAACTCTCGACTGACGGAAAACCCTGCCCGGTTAGCCATAATTTCGCAATTTTCCCATGCCGAGAGTGGCCGGGGCTCTCTTTTAGCCGTGACTGGTATCGAATCAAGCACACCCGCTGTTCAGGGCTGTACCCCCCGGAGCGATCCCGGGAAGATGCGGATTGGCAGGTTTGGCTTCCCGAAAGGCACTTCCCGGTGGCGGTAGGGCGGCTTTTGCCGGCACTTGGGCGGGGGCGCCCCGCCTTGACGCTGTGCTTTGAATCACTTACTGTCAAATACTTGCCATGAACCCCCGGACAAAAGCTTGGATTTGTGTCTTGGGCCTGGCCGCAACGGCCATAGCGCCAAGGGCGCAGGGGTACTGACGCCCATGCAGCGCCTGCTCTCCACCTATCACTTCGTTTCGCGGCGGCTCTCCCCCGAGATGCTCGGGCAGGTGGCCGAGGCGGGCTTCCACGGCGTGGAAATCTTCTGCACGCGCAGCCATTTCGATTTTCACGCGCCGGAAACGATCCGGGAGATCGCCGGGGCGCTGGCCGACCACCGTTTGAAGCTGGCCTCGCTGCACGCGCCGACCAACCGCGATCTGAGCGCCTCGCGGGAAGGCGGCTCGCCGCTCTCGCTCTGCGAAGTCGAGCGGGTGCGACGCATCGAGGCCATGGACGAATACAAGCGCGCCATTGACGTGGCCGAACTGCTGCCCTTTCCGCTGCTGGTGCTGCACATGGGCGGGTCGCGGGAGACCGCCGACCCGCGCAAGCGCGATGCGGCCTTCAGCTCGCTCGAGCACCTGATGCTCCACGCGCGGCACGCGGGGGTCACGCTGGCCATCGAGAACACCCTGAGCGAGATGGGCGATCCCGCCTACCTGCACGCGTTTCTCGAGGAGACCCGGCTCACCGGCATCCGCCTGTGCTTCGACATCGGGCACGCGCACCTCGCCGAGGGCCCCGCGGAAGAGCGCCTCGAGAAATGCTTCGCGCCGATGCGCGGGCACCTGGCCACCACGCACATCCACGACAACCATGGCGAAAAGGACGAGCACCTCCCGCCCTTCGCCGGCTCGCTCGACTGGGCCGCCGCGGCGAAGCTGCTGGCCTCCGCGCCCGCGCAGCCGCTGCCGCTGGTGCTGGAACTCAAGGAGCAGAGCGCGCCGGAAGCCACGCCGCTCGCGGCACAGCTTGCAACGGCGCGGCAAGCGATGGATCGGCTGGAACGAACACTGCAGGAAGCGCGGTAAGGGCTTCCAGGAAGAATGGGCGGCAAGCGCCGCCCGGGCATCTTCAGGACAGGGGCATGAGCGTAATCACCATCGAACAGGCGGGAAGCTACGACGGGCAGGAAGTCACCCTGCAGGGGTGGCTCTACAACCTGCGCGAATCCGGGAAGCTGCTTTTTCCGATCTTCCGCGACGGCACGGGGATCATGCAGGGCGTCTGCGCGCAGAAGGAGCAGCCGGAAGCCTTCGCGGCCCTGCGCGGGCTGACCCAGGAATCCAGCGTGATCGTCACCGGAAAGATCCGCGCGGAGAAGCGCGCCCCCGGCGGCTACGAAATCGGCGTCACCAAGCTGGAAGTGGTGCAGCGCGTATCGGAGAGCGATCCCTACCCCATCCAGCTCAAAGAGCACGGCGTGGATTTCCTGCTCGACCGCCGGCACCTGTGGATCCGCACCCCGCGCCAGGCGGCCATCCTGCGCATCCGCGCGGAAGCGGTCCGCGCCGCGCGGCAGTTCATGGACGGGCAGGGCTACACGCTCACCGACGCGCCCATCTTCACACCGGCCGCGTGCGAGGGCACCACCAGCCTCTTCGAAGTGCAGTACATCGACGAGGAGAAGGCCTATCTCACGCAGTCCGGGCAGCTCTACGTCGAAGCCACGGCCATGGCTTTGGGCAAGGTCTACACCTTCGGGCCGACCTTCCGTGCGGAAAAATCGAAGACCCGGCGGCACCTCACGGAATTCTGGATGCTCGAGCCGGAAGCGGCCTTCGCCGACCTCGGCGACATGATGGAGCTGGGCGAGGGCCTGGTGAGCCACGTGGTGCAGTCGGTGCTGAAGAACCGCGTGCGCGAGCTGGAAACACTCAAGCGCGACACCGCCAAGCTGGCCAGCGTGCAGGCTCCCTTCCCGCGCATCAGCTACGACGAAGCCATCGAAATCCTGCAGAAAAGCGGCAACCCCGCCAAGTACGGCGACGACTTCGGCGGCGACGAGGAGACCATTCTCTCCAGCCAGTACGACCGCCCGGTCATCGTGCACCGCTACCCCGCGGCCATCAAGGCCTTCTACATGCAGCCGGACCCGCTGCGCCCGGACCTGGCCCTGGGCTTCGACATGCTGGCCCCGGAAGGCTACGGCGAGATCATCGGCGGCGGGCAGCGCATCCACGACTACGACCTCCTGGTGCGGCGCCTCAAGGAGCACAACCTGCCCGAAGAGCCCTTTCAGTGGTATCTCGACCTGCGCCGCTACGGCAGCGTGCCCCACGCCGGCTTCGGCTTGGGCCTCGAGCGCACGGTGGCCTGGATTTGCGGAACGGAGCACATCCGCGAAGTGATTCCCTTCCCGCGCATGATTTACCGGGTTTATCCTTAAAGCCTGCGGGGATCGGCGCAGGGGGAAGCCAGCGCGCCGATTCTGCCGGCCGGATTGAACTTTTCAATGTGACTCGCGGCTCGGGACAGCGGACTCGTGGTCCGGGCCACTGGCGGATTTTCGCGCGATTCACGCGGCACACGCCACGAGTGACGGGAAGCGACTATGCCTCAAAAAATCCGCATTATCGGCGTACCCATGGACCTCGGCGCCAGCCGCCGCGGCGTGGACATGGGCCCCTCGGCCCTGCGCGTCGCCGGGCTGCAGGCGCGCATCAAGCAGCTCGGCCACCACGTCGAGGACATGGGCAATATCGCCGTGAAGCAGGCCGAAGAGCAGCACTACGGCGAAAAGCACGCCAAGTACCTGACGGAAATCTCGGAAACCTGCAAAGAGCTCGCCGGTACCGTGCAGAAGGCGCTGGAAGAGGGCCTGCTCCCCGTGGTCCTGGGCGGCGACCATTCCATCGCCGTGGGCACGCTCTCCGGCGTTTCCGCGCACTTCCGCAAGAAAGAGAAGAACATCGGTTACATCTGGCTGGACGCCCACGGGGACATGAACACCCCCGAGTCCTCGCCCTCCGGCAACATTCACGGCATGCCCCTGGCCTCGGTGATGGGCTACGGCGCGCCGGAGCTGGTCGAGCTGCTGGGGTTCAAGCCCAAGGTGCAGCCGCAGAACGTGGTGCTGGTGGGCATCCGCGACCTGGACGCCCAGGAAAAGCGCCTGGTCAAGAAATCCGGCGTGCACGTCTTCACCATGCGCGACATCGACGAGCGCGGCATGCGCGAGGTGATGAGCGACGCCCTCAAATTCGCCATGGACGAAACCGGCGCCATCGGCGTCAGCCTGGACATGGACTTCGTGGATCCCTCCGACGCCCCGGGCGTGGGCACCCCCGTGCGCGGCGGGGTCACCTACCGCGAAGCGCACCTGGCCATGGAGATGATCGCGGATACCGAAGCCATGGCCTCGCTGGAGATCGTCGAGATCAATCCGGTGATCGACGAGCACAACACCACCGCCCTGCTCGGCGTCGAGCTGGTCTGCTCCGGGCTGGGCAAGAAAATTTTGTAGGAGACTTTGCGCCGCGGCTTTTCGTCGCGCAAGGCGCAACACGCGGAAGGGGCCATCGTGAGCACGGAGAAAAAACGGTTGCGCATCGGGGTGCTGTTCGGAGGGCGCTCCGGCGAGCATGAGGTTTCCCTGGCCTCCGCCGCGTCCGTGATTCGCGGCCTGGACCCCGACAAGTACGAAGCCGTGCCCATCGGCATCACCAAGGAAGGCCATTGGCTCATCGGCACCGGCGCGCAGAAGACCCCCGCCGAGGTGCTGCGCGCCGGGCAGCGCGTGATGCTGGTGGCCGACCCCACCGAAGCGATCCTGGTGCCGCTGGATCGCAGCGGCGGCGGCCAGCGCGTGGACGTGGTCTTCCCCGTGCTCCACGGCACGTTTGGCGAAGACGGCACGGTGCAGGGCCTGCTGGATCTGGCCGGACTGCCCTACGTCGGCGCCGGAGTGCTAGGCTCGGCCATCGGCATGGACAAGGACGTGGCCAAGCGCCTCTGCCAATTGGCCAAGATTCCCGTGGTGCCCTGGCTAAGCGTACAGCGCGCCGATTGGGAGCGCGACCCCCAGGCCATCGCCCAGGCCGTCGAAAAGAAATTCCGCTATCCGGTTTTCGTCAAGCCCGCGGTGCTCGGCTCCTCCGTGGGCATGAGCAAGGTGCACTCGCGCAAGGAGCTGGCCCCCGCGCTGGACCTGGCCGCGGAGTTCGCCATGAAGATTCTGGTCGAGCGCGCCGTAGTGGCGCGGGAGATCGAAGTTTCCGTGCTCGGCAACGCCGCGGCGCAGGCCTCCGTCCCCGGCGAGATCGTGCCGCACCGCGAGTTCTACGATTACGCCGCCAAGTACCTCGAAGAGGGCACGCAGTTGCTCATTCCGGCGCAGCTCCAACCCGCCCAGGTGCGCAAGCTCCAGGAGCTGGCCGTGCGCGCCTTCCGCACCCTCGAGCTTTCCGGCATGGCCCGCATCGACTTCTTTCTCGAGAAGCGCGGCGGTAAACTCTTTCTCAACGAGGTCAACACCATTCCCGGCTTCACCTCCATCAGCATGTATCCCAAACTGTGGGAAGCGAGCGGCATTCCCTTCCGCGAGCTGCTCGACCGCCTGATCGCCCTGGCCCTCGAGCTGCACCGCGAAAAGACGCGCACCAAATACGCCATCGAGCTGCCCGCAGGCGCCGGCGGAGCCCTGGAAGCTTGACCGCCCGGCCCCTCGGGATGGCCCGGCAGCACAAACCGCGAAAGCGCGAAAACACCGCGGGTCAAGCTACACTGGAAGCTAGCTCACAAATGCCGGAGCGACCGACCAATTGCCGGAGCGACCGACCAAACGTCGTCATTCCGAGCGAAGCGAGGAATCTCTCTTCGGTTTTTGCATTTACGCGATCTGTTCTAGTATGCGCAAGGGACGGCTGTTGAACGCTTCGCGGTCACGCTTGCAATTGACCGCTTTGCGGTCACACATATCACTGAGGCGGCGATGAAGATCTCCCGATTCTTCATATTTCTCGGCGTGGTATTCGTGGTGGCTCTGGTGGGCTATCTCTGGAGCGTGCCGCACGGCACGGAGATCCCGCTGACCGGCGTGCTGGACGGCAACGACGTCATCGTCAGCGCCAAGATCACCGGGCGCATCGAGCGTCTGCTGGTGGACGAGGGCAGCGAAGTGACCGCCGGACAACTGCTCGCCGAACTGGACACCGCCGAGCTCATCGCCCAGCGCGATTCCGCCGCCGCCCTCATCCGCAGCTTCACGGCGCAGGTGCGCCAGGTGCGGACCACCCAGGGCCTCACCGACGAGCAGACCGCCGCGCAGCTCAGCCAGGCCGCGGCCACGCTCACCGCGGCGCAGGCCCAACTGGAAGCCGCCCGCTCCGACCTTTCGCGCAACGAACTCGACCAGAAGCGCGTCCAGGGCCTGTTCGCCGGCGGCGTCGCCACCGCCCAGGACAAGGACCACGCCGATGCCGCCCTGCGCTCCGCGCAGGCCACGGTGCGCGCCCTCGAAGAGCAGGTGAAGGCCCAGGAGGCCGCGCTGGAGCTGGCCCGCGCCAACCGCACCCAGGTCTCCGTGCAGCAGAGCGCCCTGGCCGCCATGCAGGCGCAACTGGCGCAGGCCGTGGCCGCCAAGTCCGAAGCCGAAACGCGCCTCGGCTACACCAAGCTCTACGCGCCGCTCGCCGGCATCGTCAGCGTGCGCGTGGCCCGCCAGGGCGAAGTGATTCAGCCCGGCGCGCCCATCGTCACCATCGTGGACATCGACCACCTCTGGGTGCGCGCCAGCGTCGAGGAGAGTTACATCGACGCCGTGCAGTTCGGCCAGAAGCTGCGCGTGCGCCTGCCTTCCGGCGAAGTGATCGAGGGCACCCTGATCTTCAAGGGTGTGGAAAGCGAATTTGCCACCCAGCGCGACGTCAGCCGCACCAAGCGCGACATCAAGACTTTCGCCATCAAAGTCGCCGTGCCCAATCCCGGCCGCCGCCTCTTTGCCGGCATGACCGCCACCGTGCTCCTGCCCCCGCCGGCCAAGGGCCAGCTTTCAGCGATACGCCCCTGAGCGTGGAAAGCTCACCATGAACGCCATCGAAGTCCACAAACTGACCAAGCGCTTCGGAGACTTCACCGCGGTGAACGAAGTCAGCTTCACCGTGGCCGAGGGCGAGATCTTCGGCCTGCTGGGGCCCAACGGCGCGGGCAAGACCACGCTGATCCGCATGCTCACCACGCTCACCCCGCCGACCAGCGGCGCCGCCCGCGTCGGCGGCCATGACATCGTGCACGACGCCGACGGCGTGCGCCACGCCATCGGCGTCATCCCCCAGGCGCTGACCTCCGACCCGGAACTCACCGCCCGCGAAAATGTGCTCATCCACGCCAAGCTCTACGGCGTGGAAAAATCCCGCCGCGCATCCCTGACCACCGAGCTTCTGGCCGCCGTGGACCTGGAAAGCTTTTCCAACCAGCTCGTGCGCACCTTCTCCGGCGGCATGCGCCGCCGCCTGGAGATCGCGCGCGGCCTGGTGCATTCCCCGCGCATCCTCTTTCTCGACGAGCCCACCACCGGCCTCGATCCGGTCTCGCGCACCAACGTCTGGGAGATGATCGACCGCCTGCAGAAGCGCTCCGGCCTGACCATTCTTCTCACCACGCACTACATGGACGAAGCCGACAAGCTTTGCGAGCGCATCGCCATCGTGGACCACGGAAAACTCGTGGCCCTGGACACTCCCGCGCGCCTGAAGGACAGCATCCCCGGCGCGGACGTGGTCGAGGCGGAATTCGCCAACCTGCCCTCCGGCACGCCGGCCTGGCGCGAGTGGCTCGAGCAACTGCGCCAGCTTCCGCAAGCCGCGCAGGTTTCCGAGCAGGACGGCTCCGTGCACATCACCTCGCACAGCGGCCCGGAAACCGTGGCGGCGCTCATGGACCGCGCGCGGGCCCGCGGCATCAGCGTCAAGCGCGTGACCGTGCAGGGCACCACGCTCGACGACGTCTTCCTGCACTACACCGGCCGGCAGCTCCGCGACGCGCTGCAGGCGGGCCCGCGCCTGGACGTCACGCACCTGTACAAGTGAGCGCTTATGGACATCGGCATTAATCTCGAACGCATCGGCGCCATCCTCGAGCGGGACATGCGCAAGTTCTTCCGCAGCCCCGCCCTGATGGTCAGCTCCATGGTCTTTCCGCTCATGCAGTTGATCGTCCTGGGCTACGCCTTCGGCGGAAAGATCAAGAACATCCACGTGGCCCTGGTGGACGAGGATCGCGGCGCGGAGTCGCGCACCCTGCGCGAAAATCTCAAGTCCATCGAGGCCGGGCCCAAAACCTTTTACGTCTCGGACTACTCCTCGGTGCCCGACGCGGTTACCGATCTGCGCGCGGGCTTCGTGCGCGCCGTGATCCACATCCCCCACGACTATTCGCGCCGCGTGCTGCAGCACGACCGCCCGCGCATCGCCTTCATCGAGGACAATACCGACAACTTCGTCACCTCGCAGCTTTACGAACGCGTCCAGCAGCTGGCGGCCTCGCTCAACGCCCCGCTGATTGCCGGGCGCTTGCCCGCGGCCATTGACATGCAAGTGGTCGAGGTCTACCCCTACATCGAGTACATCAAGTACCTGCTCTCCGGCTCCATCGCCATGTCCATTTTCATCGTGGCCATGATCGGCGGCGGCATCGTGTTCATCGACGACAAGGCCCGCGGCCTCCACGAAGGCTACCTGGTCACCCCCATCCGCAAGGCCGAGCTGGTCCTCGGCCTGAACCTGGCCGGCGCGCTGAAAGGCGTGATGGCCGGCCTGACCATCACCCTCATCGGCGGCCTCATCGCCGGCATCGACCGCCTCTGGGAGCCCCTGCGCCTCTTCTACCTGCTGCTGGTGCTTTCCGCGGCCTCCCTGGCCATGATCAGCTTCATGTTTCTGGTCATGGTCCGCGTCACCGACCCGCTCGTTCCCCGCGCCATCTTCGGCGTGCTCAATACCCTGCTCTTCTTCCCCTCCGGGGCCATCTATCCCTCGGAGGGCTTTCCGGTCTGGCTGAAGTGGATCTCGGTCGTCGATCCCTTCACCTATGCGGTGCACGCACTCAAGAATCTGCTGCTGAAAAATACCGGCTTCGAAGGCATTTACTTCGACGTCTTCGTCTTGCTAGGCTTCTCCGTGCTGCTCATGAGCGCCTGCATCGCGCTCTTCCAGCGGCAGATCTGAGTACCCCGAGGTTTGCGCATGTCCCTGTTCGAAGTCCCGGTCGAGAAGCCCGCCCATCCGCGCTTGCGCATCTGGCTGTCCCTGGCGGGCGCCGTGCTCCTCGCCATCCTGCTGTGGTTCGTCTTCCGCTACTACCCCGAGAGGAAGGCCGCGGAGCGTTTTTTTGACGCCGTGGTGGCGGGAGACATGCCCCGCGCCTACCAGATCTGGAAGCCCGGGGAGAGCTACACCATGCAGGATTTCCTGGCCGACTGGAGCCCCACGGGCTATTACGGCCCGGTGAAGAGCTACCAGATCAACGGGACCCACGCCCTGCGCGGCGCCAGCGGCGTCATCGTCACCGTGCAGATCAGCCCCTACGCGCCTTTTCCCACCGCCGAGGACGGCGAGAAGAACCGCCGCACGCGCGTCGTGAACCTCTGGGTGGAGATCAAGGACAAATCCTTCAGCTTCCCCCCGCCATAGGCAGCAGGAGCATCGCCTGCCGTGCGTGCAGCGTGCCCTTTCGGCGAATCGTGCTGGAAATGGGCGCAGGCGGAAGCCTGCGCTTACTGGAGCTCCTCGAGCGCGGCGGCCAGTTCTTTGGGGCTGACGGTGGCGGTGCCCAGCTTGCCCACCACCACGCCCGCGGCGGTATTGGCCAGCACCGCGGCATCGGGCAGCGCGGCTCCCGCGGCCAGCGCCAGCGCCAGCACGGAAAGCACCGTATCCCCCGCGCCGGTGACGTCGAACACCTGCCGTCCGGTGGCGTTGCGCTCGATGCCCGCCTGGCCCACGCGTGCGTAGGTCACTTCGAAGCTGGTGGCCGGAATGTGCACGTGCCGTGGCATGCTTTCTTCGACGACGGTCATGCCTTTTCCGCCTCTCGTGATGACCACCGCGGCGCATCCGAAATGTGCCAGCAGCGCGCGGCCCGCTTCCTCGATCGATTTATCGTCCTCCAGCGTGCGGGTTACAAAGAAACTGGCTTCCCCGGCATTGCAGACAATGGCCCGCGCCCCGCGATAGGCGTACAGCCGCGAGCGCTTCGGCTTCACCAGCACCGGCACCTTTAGGCGGTGGCAGGCGTTGAGCACGCGGTCGGCGAGAGCATCGGTGATCAGGCCCTTGTCGTAGTCGGAAAGCACCACCACGTCCAGGCGGCGCAGGGCGCTGAGCAGTCGGCGGACCAGGGCTTCTTCGGTTTCCGCGCGCAGCGGCTCGCGCCGCTCGTGATCCACGCGCACCACCTGCTGGTGGCGGGCGATGATGCGGGTCTTCACGGTGGTGACCCGCCGCGGATCGGCTATCACTCCGCGCTCGGCAATCCCCGCCGCGCGCAGGCATTTGCGCAGCGCCGCTCCGGGCTCGTCGCGCCCCGTCGCGCCGAACATCTCCACGCGCGCGCCGAGCGCCGCGAGGTTCGCGGCCACGTTGCCGGCCCCGCCCAGACACTCGCTCTGCTTCTCGAAATCCACCACCGGCACGGCCGCCTCGGGCGATAGCCGCGTCGCCGTGCCCCACAGGTAGCGGTCCAGCATCAGGTCCCCGAACACGCCGGCGCGCAGGCCCCGCAAGCGGGGCAGCAAGCGCTTCAGCCGGGGCACGGAATCGGCAATGGCGAAAGACATGGGGCTATTCGGAAGCAACCGTCGCTTCTTCGGGGAGCATGACCGGTATCTCGTCCTTGATGGGATAGACGCGGCGGCAGGTGGCGCACTTCAGCCCGGCGCCGTCGGGAGTCAGCTTGACCGCGGTCTTGCACAGCGGACAAACCAGTATGTCCAGCAATTCCTGGCTGATAGGCATCGTTGTGCACCTGTGAGAGAGCCGTTCTGGAATCTTCCCTGCTCTCCTGGTGACTCTAGCAGACGAGCTTTGCCGAGAGCAACCCCGCCGGCGCTAACCCCCGCGCCTGGAAAATGTTACGGCCTTTACGCGCACGAAATCTTCACGCGTGGCTGGGGCCTCGCGAGATGCTCCGCGGCACGGACCGGGAACGGCGAGCACCGGCTGCTTCCGCGATGATTTTCTCGGCACCGGCCTTCATTTCGATTGACTTCGCTGGAGCATAGTGCAATGCTTTTTTTGTAATTTCCCTCCCCTCCAAGAATCGGCCGCTACCCTTTTCTTAGGCACGGCATCTAACTGGGAAGGAACCCGCCATGGCAGCGCTAACCACCGCCCTCCATATTCGGCATGATCTTCCGATACGCCTTCTGGATGCTCGCGCGCGCACCGATGAGTTTTTTCAGATCGTGCGCCCGGAAGCGATCTGGGACTCTCCGGTTGCCGGACGGCACCCCCTCATTTTTTATCTCGGCCACCTCGAAGCCTTCGATTGGAATCTTCTCGCGCATCGCGGCTTCTGTCTGCAGCCCTTCCACACGGTCTTCGACGACATGTTCGGCCCCGCCACCGCCGCGGACTACTGCCCGCCCAGCAAGCCCAAGGACTGGCCCGGGATTGAGGAGATTCAGCTCTACACCCAGCGCGTGCGCGAGAAGCTCGACGCCGCCATCGACTCGGCCCTCAACCATCCCGAGGAAGGCCACCCGCACCTGGCTTACATGCTCGAAACGGCCATCGAGCACCGCCTGGCGCACGCTGAAACTCTCGCTTACATGGCGCACCGCCTCCCCTACGAGCGAAAATTCTCCCGCCCCGTCACGCCCCCGGCCCACCCGGGTAAACCCCTCGAGCGCATGGTCGAGATTCCCGCGGGCCGCGCCACTCTCGGTCTCCGCCGCATTACCGGCAAGGAGTTCGGGTGGGACAACGAGTTTGACGCCCATGAGGTCGGCGTGCCTGCCTTCGCGATCGACGTCTGCAATGTCACTAACGGCGACTTCATGCGTTTCCTGGCTGCCGAGGGCTACGAAAACCGCGCCCTCTGGAGCGAAGCCGCCTGGGCCTGGAAGGAACGCGCCGGCGTTTGCCATCCCGCCTTCTGGAAGCGCGCCGGCAACCTCTGGATGTACCGCGCCATGTTTGGCGAAATTCGCTTGCCCCTCGATTGGCCCGTCTACCTGAGCCATGCCGAGGCTTCGGCCTACGCCAAGTGGCTCGGCCGCCGGCTCCCCAGTGAAGAGCAGTTCCATCGCGCCGCTTTTGGCACCCCCGAAGGCTCGGAGCGCACCTATCCCTGGGGCGAGGAAGCCCCCGGCAGGATTCACGGCAACTTCGATTTTCACCAGTGGGACCCCGCGCCGGTGGGCTTGCATCCCGCGGGCGCCAGCGCCTTCGGCGTGCAGGACCTGGTCGGCAATGGCTGGGAGTGGACGCGCTCGGTCTTCGAACCCTTCCCCGGCTTCGCTCCGGTGCCCTTCTATCCGCAATGCTCCGCCAAGTTCTTCGACGGCAAGCACTACGTTCTGAAGGGCGGCTCCCCGCGCACCGCGGCGTGCATGCTGCGCCGCTCGTTCCGCAACTTTTGCACCGGCCACGCTCCCTACTTGTACGCCACCTTCCGTTGCGTCGAGGAGTGAACCCGGAGCCCGCTGCCCCTGCCCGCGCCGCCGCCCCGGACGCGGCTCTTTTCCGTGGTTTCGCAAGCCCTCTAAAACGATTCGATGCGCCACACCAGCCGCGCCGACCAGGCGGCTTCTCCGGCCGCGAGGGGATGCCAGACCGCGAGAATTTGCGAACCCTGGTACACCCGTTCGAATCCTTCCTCCGATTCCGAGACCGTCTCGATTGGCGCCACCCAGAATTCCCGGACTTCCGGCCCGTGCAGCGCCACGCGCACCCGCTGCCAGCCGTCCTCCATGCGCAGCATAGGACCCGGCGCGGCCCCGCTCCAGCGCAGCGCCTGCCGGCCCTGCGGCAGATCAAAAAAGCGGTCCGCCTCCTCCGGGGCCAGAAGATTCACGACCGATTCCAGTCCGATGGCCAGCGGCCGGGCCAGGGGCTCCCGGAATTTCAGCGTGATCTCGCAGGCCGCTTCGCAGCCCCGCGGTGAAGCGCCGAACGTAAACTTCTTGGTCAGGGCCAACACGCAAGCCGCGGCCGGATCTTGCGCCGCGGTATTGGCCGCTTCGCGGTCACACTTGCAAACGAGCGCGCCTTCCCGCAGCAGCTCGGCGCCGTGCGCCTCTGCGCGCAGCACCGTGTACTCCCCGCCGGCGAATCCCGCGTCTTCGCCCAGCTCCAGCGTCGCGTACTCGCCCTGCGTTCGCGCGGGATCGAATAGCAGGACGCGGAAGGCGTGGCGCGCCCAGCGGTCGTAGCGCAGATAACGCTCCAGTCCCGGCTCCTTCACCCGCGTCTGTTCGTGGATCGAAGTGGCTCCGCTGGAAATATAATCCGGCGCGTTGGCCAGCCGCGCGTGATACTCCTCGCGGCGGCGCATCACCGAATTGATGAGCGTGACCCCCGCCGGGCGGAAATCGAGCGCGGCCAGCGTGGCCCCGTCCGCGGGCTTCAGCAGTGCGTGGTACTGCGGCGCGGAGAGCGCCAGCTCCTGCGCGCCGTCGGCGTCGAAATCCACGGCCTCGGCGCGCGGCTGCAATCCCCCCGGGATCTGGCGGTCGGCGATGCTCTCCGCCCGGATGATCTCCCGCCACAGGGCCGTGCGCAGATGCGGCGCGTAGAGCCCGCCGAAGATGCCGTGCCAGTAGGCGTCATTGCACTGCGCGCGCAGCAGGTGCGTGCGCGCCTGCGCCAGTTCCTCCGCGGCGCGCGTGCCCGGGCCGCACTCCGGCGCCGCGGCGAGTTTCGCCGAGACGCGCAGCATCTTCTTGTTCAGCAGATTGGCTTCCGCATATTTCCGAAAAAAACCCCGCCACGGGCCCCCGCGCAGCAAGGTCAGAACTTCCGGCCGCCCCTGAAATTCCTTCTGCACCGCGTGCAGGCGCTGGCGCACTCCCGCCGGCAGCACCCATTCCATCATCTCGCTGTAGGAAGCGGTAGGCAGGTCCGCGCGGCCCAGCGCTGCGTGCCCCGCTAAATATTCCCCGGGCGTGGAAACCGCCAGCCAGTCCGCTGCGGCCTCCAGCGCGGTGAAAAAATCCTCGATCCAGCCTTCCTGGAAGCAATGCTGGTGCGTGCCCGGCCAGACCCCGAATTTCTCGCAGTCATCGCCCATCGCCGCCATGCCCCCGGGATGCGCGGCGGCGGACTCCCGCAGGAAAGCCATGACTTCCTCGACCGCGTGGAAGGGGATGAGATAACGCAGCGTTTTCAGGCCCGGGAACAGCCGCACGCTCTGCCCGTGGTCCTCGGCCACGTAATCGCCGAAGAGTTCCTCGGGCTCGAAGCCCGCGCAATGGAAGTGCACGTCATCCACCAGCGTGTAGCCCACCCCGGCCTCGGCCAGCGCCGAAGGCAGTTGCGGCTCCCACACGCGCTCGGCGAGCCACGCGCCCGCGGGACGCCGCCCGAAGCGCTCTTCGAGGTGCGCGGCCATGCGCGTGAGCTGTTCGTGCTGGTCCGCCGGGGGGATGGAAACGAGAATCGGCTCGTAGAAGCCGCCACCCACGATCTCCACCTGCCCGCGCTGCGCCAGGGTCCGCAGCCGCTCCATATACTCCGGATGCTGCTCCTCGATCCATTCCAGCAGCGGGCCGGAATAGTGCAGGCCCAGGTGCACGCCCGGGTGTTTTTCCAGGGACTCCACAAACGGCAGATAGGAATTCTGGTAAGCCTGCTCCAGCACATGCGTGAAATTGCCGACGGGCTGATGGGCGTGAATCAGGAGAACGAGATGGAATTTGGCGGACACGCGCTGTTCGCTCGTACGCAGACCCCTATCATACCCTGAACGCCCCGCCGGCGTGATTACGCCCGCGCAACATACGCCTGCGCGACAGCGTCCCGGGAAAAAGCCCCCGGCAAAAAGAAAAGGCGGCGAGCCGTGGCTCGCCGCCTCCGTCCGGCGCAAATCCGCGCCGCGAAAAAATCGCCGCTAGCTCTTCTTGGCGTACCAATCCGCGTTGATGGCGGTGAAGTGCGCCCACTTCTCCGGGAGATCCTCGAGCGCAAAAATGGCCGTCACCGGGCACACCGGCACGCACGCGCCGCAATCGATACATTCGGTGGGATGAATGTAGAGTTGCGTCTCGCTCTCGAAATTGGCCTCGTCCTTGCGCGGGTGGATGCAGTCCACCGGGCAAACGTCTACACAGGCGGTGTCTTTCGTGCCGATGCACGGTTCGGCGATCACATAAGCCATCAGCGCTTCTCCTTTAGCGTGGACCGGCAAACTCCGCGCACTCTCGCGCGTCGAGTGCTGCCAACGAAACAGTATTTATATCACGTCTGTGTTTCGCGCAACAAGCCGACCTCTTGCAATTGTACGCGGCGCGAAACGGATTCTCAACTTTTGCGCGAGCGCGTAGAATGGAAAACATGGCGAAGCACGGCAAAATCAGGACCTTTTTTGTCGCAATTCTCCTTCTGCTTGCCACCGCCCCCTGGGCCGTGCCGCAGGCCCCGGCGCCGCGCGACCCCGCGCTGCTCGACGCAGCAGGCTACCGGCAACTCCTCGAGAAATACCGCGGCAAGGCCCTGCTCGTGAATTTCTGGGCCACCTGGTGCGAGCCCTGCCGCGAGGAATACCCCATGCTCAACGACCTGGCCCGGCAATACGCCCCGCAGGGCCTGCACGTGGTCGGCATCAGCTTCGACGACGACGGCGAGATGCTCCTGGTGCGGCGCTTCCTGGCCCGCCACCAGCCGGTCTTCCCCAACTATCGCAAGCGCCCCGGCAAACAGGAAGCCTTCCAGCAAGCGGTGAATCCGCGCTGGAATGGCGCGCTGCCCATCTCGTTTTTCTACGCCCCAGACGGCCGGCAGATCGGGCACATTATCGGCGGAGCGGATCGCGCCGCGTATGAAGCGGCCATCCGCGCGCTGCTGGCTTCCGGGAGCGCCGGCCGCGGACCCGCCGCAAACTCAAATCCTTAGGGAGCCACACCATGCTCGACACACACGGCAATCGCCTCACCTATTTCGGTCACAGCGCGTTTTCGATCACCACGCCCTCGGGCCAGGTAGCCCTGTTTGACCCGTGGGTCATGACCAATCCGGTCTGTCCCGAATCGCTGAAGAAAGTTGCGCGGCTCGACGCCATCTTCATTAGCCACGGCCACAGCGATCATCTGGGCGACGTCCTGGCCCTGGCAAAACAACACAAACCTCAGCTGGTGGCCATCTTCGAGACGTGCCTGTGGCTCGAATCGAAAGGATGCGGTGAACTGACCCGTCCGATGAGCAAAGGCGGCGCGCAGAAGATCGGCGACTTCGATGTCACGATGACCCACGCATTTCATTCCAATTCCATCGAAGACGCCGGAAAACGCATCTATGCCGGGGAACCCGCGGGTTACGTCGTGCGCCTGCCCGGCGGCTTCACGGTCTACCACGCGGGGGACACCGCCATTTTCGGCGACATGAAAATTATCGGCGAGTTGTACAAACCGGATCTCGCGCTGCTGCCCATCGGCGACCTGTACACCATGGGGCCGCGCGAGGCGGCGTACGCCATCCGCCTGCTGGGCGTGCAGCACGTCGTGCCCATGCACTACGCGACGTTTCCCGTGCTGACCGGAACGGCGGAGGCGCTGCGGCAGGAGACGCGCGACATCGCGGGGCTGGAGATCCATGCTCTGAAGCCCGGCGAGCATCTGGGCTAAGCTCCAACCCTGCGGAAGAGATTTTTCACAAAGAAGGCCAGGTTGGCGGGGCGCTCGGCCAGGCGGCGCATGAAATAGGGGAACCAGTCGCGCCCGTAGGGGATGTAGATGCGCAGGCGGTAGCCGTCGCGCACCAGCATCTGCTGCAGGTCGGTGCGCACGCCGTAGAGCATCTGAAACTCGAAATCCTGCTTGGAGATTTTTTGGTCGGCGGCGAAGCGGATGGCGGCCGCGATCATGCGCGGGTCGTGCGTGGCGATGCCGTGATAGAAGCCACTGGTCAGGAGCTGCTGCATCAGCCGCACGTAGGTGGCGTCCGCATCCTTTTTCGAGGGATAGGCGATTTCCGCCGGCTCGCGGTAGGCGCCCTTGCACAGGCGGATGCGGCAGCCGTAGGCCAGCAGGTCGGCGACGTCGGCTTCGCTGCGGAAGAGATAGGCCTGGATCACCGCGCCCACGGAAGGAGTTTGCGAGCGCACGCGCTTGACCAGATCAATGGTGCGCTGGGTGTACAGCGAGCCCTCCATGTCAATGCGCAGGAAATTGCCGGTTTTCGCGGCGTGCTCGACCACCGAAAGCACCAGTTCCTCGCAAAACTCAACGTTCAGGTCCAGCCCCAGTTGGGTCAGCTTGCAGGAGACGTTGGCGTCCAAGCGCTCCTGCGCGATGCGGTCGAAGATCTCTAGGTAGGCGTCGCGGGCGCGGTGCGCATCGGCGGCGCTGGCGACGTTTTCGCCAAGGTAGTCGAGGCTGGCGAGCATGTTCGCGTCGTTGCAGGCGCGGGCGGCGGCCACGGCGTCGTCCAGGGTTTCGCCGGCCACGAAGCGCCGCGCCATCCTCCGCGTGGCGGAGTTGGAGGTGACCCAGCGGGCCAGGACCTTGCTTTCGGCGAGTTTGAGCAGAAGGAAGCGGAGCATGTGCGTTCGATTATGCCCGGAGGCGGCGGCCCCCCGCTAGTGGCTGTGCTCTTCCAGGAACTTTTCCGCATCAATCGCGGCCATGCAGCCGGAGCCGGCCGCGGTGATGGCCTGGCGGTAGCGGCTGTCCTTGACGTCGCCGGCGACGAAAACGCCCGGCACGCTGGTGGAGCTGCCGTTGCGCGCGAGGAGGTAGCCGTTGGCGTCCATCTCGAGCTGGCCGCGGAAAGCGGCGGTGTTCGGCTCGTGGCCGATGGCCACGAAGACGCCGTCCACGGCGATCTCCCGGACCGCCCCGGTCTGCGTGTTCTTCACGCGCACGCCTTCCACCGCGCCCTTGGCGGGCGAAAGAATCTCCTCGAGGTGTACGGGAGTGACGAGCTCGATCTTTTCGTTGGCCCGGATGCGGTCCACCATGATTTTCGAGGCGCGGAATTCGCTGCGCCGGTGGAGCAGATAGACCCTGCTGGCGTAGCGCGTCAGGAACTGAGCCTCTTCCATCGCCGAGTCGCCGCCGCCCACCACGGCAATCGGCTTGCCGCGGAAGAAATAGCCGTCGCAGGTCGCGCAGGTGGAAACGCCGTGGCCCATCAGCTTGCGCTCGGACTCCAGCCCCAGCAGCCGCGCCGAAGCCCCCGCGGCTACGATCAGGGTCTGCGCCTCGTAGGTCTCTTTTCCGGCCGTGATGCGAAACGGGCGGCGGCTGAGGTCCACGGCGGTGACCGCGCCGGACTTGAACTCCGCGCCGAACTTCTGCGCCTGCTTGCGCATGTTGTCGGTGAGGTCGGGACCGAGAATGCCCTCGGGAAAGCCCGGGAAATTTTCCACCAGCGTGGTGAGGGTAAGCTGCCCGCCGGGCTCATGGCCGTCAATGACCAGGGGCTTGAGATTGGCGCGCCCGGCGTAGATGGCGGCGGTCAATCCGGCGCAGCCGCTGCCGATGATGATGACATTGTGCATTTCAGATCGTCCTCTCTGGATTCGATTCCCCGGCGGCCATCCTGGGTACAACGCAAATTCCGGATTGTAGCATCTTCCCCCGGAGGGCAAGAAAGGCCCGGGCCAAATTGGAGGCGCATTTCCGGCCGGCGGGCGAGCGCGCAAATTGACCCGCGGCCCGGCCGGGCGCTATCGTCCGGAGATGATTCCGGCTGCGAGCCGGAAAGACCAGGAGAAAAAAACAGATGGATGCGCGCTACCCGATCGGAAAGTTCGAACCGCCCAAGGAGGTGACTCCAGCGCTGCGGCAGCAGGCTATTCAGAGCATCGCGGAGACATCCGCAAAGCTGCGCGCCGCAGTGAAGGGCCTGAACGATACTCAGCTCGATACGCCGTACCGCGAAGGCGGCTGGACCGTGCGCCAGGTGATCCATCACGTCGCGGACAGCCACGTGAACGCCTACACGCGCCTGCGGCTGGCCCTGACCGAGAACGAACCGACCATCAAGCCGTACGCCGAAGCGAGTTGGGCCGAACTGGCGGATGCGAAAACCGCGCCGGCGGAGGTGTCGCTGACGCTGCTCGAAGCGCTGCACGACCGCTGGGTACGCCTGCTGCGCTCGCTGGGGTCCGCGGACTTCGCAAAAACCTTGCGGCATCCGGAGCACGGCGTGCGCACGCTCGACTGGATTCTCTTTCTCTACGCCTGGCACGGCGCGCACCACACCGCGCACATCACCAGCCTGCGCCAGCAAAAGGGCTGGTGAAGAGGCAGAGAGAGCTGCGAAATCAACGCGGCGCGGGCGTGCCATTTTCTTCTCCACGTGAAAACTGTCTTGAGAAGGCGCTGCGAAGGGTCTGCTCCCAGCCGGGGATGCCGCGCACCTGCTGGATCTCGTACTTGACGCCGGGGAGGGTGTTGGCCAGCAACTGGCCGATGTAAGCGAGCACGGCCGCATCGCGGCGGGGAATGCGTCCGCTGGCGAGCAAGGAGAAGAGTTTTCCCAGGACCGCGTTGATGTCGGTGGCGGTCTTGAACTCACCGGAGAGGGTGGCGAGTTCCGCGCCGATGCGCTCGGATTCGAGGAGGTGGCGCTCCTGGCGGGCGTGAAAGACGCACAGGGCGGGGTGGGCGTCCGAGCGGAGCATGCGGCAGCGGTGGCCGCGGGAGTCGGCGAAGAGGCAGCGGGAAGCGCTGGCGAAGGATGGGGCGGACTCGAGAGCGGGATTAGATTTGGGCTGCATAGGGACCTCGCGAGAAGTGGATTGGAAAGCGCCGGGGCGCCGCCGGGAGGGGGCGCCCCGGCGCTTTTTGGGAAACGATATGATTGCAAAGGGGATGAAGTGCCGTGATTGGGAAGGAGCAAAGAACAAAGGGGTTAGCGGCGAAAAGCGGGAAACGATGTGAATGCAAAGGGGTTAGGGATAAAAGAGCAGGCCCGGAAGGAAACGGAGGGAGGCGGAGGGAGGCGGAGCGCCGAGTTCATGGAGCATGATACCACGCAATTAACGTATTAGTCAATAGATTACTGGCGAGTATTCGAATGGCTGTGGAAAAGCGTTCGAAACCGGCAGGGCGGATCGAAAAGCGAAATTCGAAATACGAAAATCGAAATGCGAAGAGCGTGGGCGGGGAGTGAGCAATCCTGGGGGAGTGTGTTTCCGGGGGAAGGGCGGCGTGTGGCGGGAATCGCGGGGTTTCGTGTACGATGCAGAAGCAGCCAAGGAGCGAGCATGAGCCGAGCAGCAGGAACGTACGCGGTGTTTGAAACGAGCATGGGCACGATCGTGTGCAAGCTCTTCGAGAAGGAAGCGCCGAAAACGGTGGCGAACTTCGTTGGCCTGGCCGAAGGCACGAAGGAATTCACGGACGAGAAGAGCGGGCAGAAAGCGAAGCGCAATTTCTACGACGGGCTGGTCTTTCACCGCGTGATTCCCAACTTCATGATCCAGGGCGGCTGCCCGCGCGGCGACGGGCGCGGCGGGCCGGGCTATACCTTCCAGGACGAGTTCCATCCCGCGCTGAAACATGCGAAGGCGGGCAAGCTGTCCATGGCCAACGCCGGGCCGAACACCAACGGCAGTCAGTTCTTCATCACCGTGGCGGCGACGGAATGGCTGGACGGCAAGCACGCGATCTTCGGCGAGGTGGTCGAAGGAATGGACGTGGTCACCAAGATCGTGAATACGCCGCGGGACTCCGGCGACCGGCCGAAGACGCCGGTGGTGATGCAGAAGGTGAAGATCGAACGGGTCGCGTAAGCGGCTCGCTTGCCTGGGCGCATGACGATGCTCACGCCGGACCGCCTCTTCCGCCTGATCAACGAGATGCTCTTTCTGCTGCTCGGGGCGCTGCTGGCCTGGGTGGGCGCGAGCGGGCGGATCTTCTTCAACCGCCACTCGCTGCCCTGGGTGGTGGTGAGTGTGGCGCTGATCCTGTGGGGAGTGCGGGCGCTGGCCAAGCCGGGGGCGTACCGGGCGCGCTGGGAGAATTGGACGCGGGGGGCCTCCCTGGTTCTGACTGGGGCACTGATGGTGGCCATCGCCCGCGTGCCCTTCGCCTGGGTCGGCCCGCTGCTCATCGCCGCGGGCGGCCTGCTGATCCTGCGCGGGATTTTGGGCACCGCGCTGGTCTTGCGCCTCCGATAGCGCCTTCCGGCAGGAGAGAGACCGCAGATACGGCCTTGCGGCCGCAGATATTCCCGCGCTGTATTTTTCCAATCGTTTAATTATACTTTCGGTTCACAGGCTTCCGCCCAGGCAGGAGCCTGTGCCGGGCCTCGCGAACAATTGACGGCTGCAACAGGAGGAGGTGCGCTGTGCTGAAAGAATTCAAGGCTTTTGCGATGCGGGGGAATGTGCTGGACATGGCGGTGGGGGTGATTCTGGGCGCGGCGTTCGGAAAGATCGTGGCCTCGTTTGTGGAAGACGTGATGATGCCGCCGCTGGGGCGGCTGCTCGGGCATGTGGATTTCTCCAATCTGTTCCTGAGCCTTTCCGGGAAGTCCTACGAGTCGCTGGCCGCGGCCAAGGCCGCCGGGGCGGCCACGCTCAACTATGGCTTGTTTCTGAACACGATCATCAACTTCCTGATCGTGGCCTTTGCGGTGTTCTTGCTGGTGCGCCAGGTAAACCGGTGGACGGTCAAGCCCGCGGCGCCCGCCGAGCCTGCGACGCGGGAATGTCCCGAGTGTCTGATGAGCATTCCGGTGAAAGCGCGGCGGTGCGGGCATTGCTCGGCGACGCTGGGTGGTTGAAGCGGGAGTGCCGGAACAGGCCAGCGTGCTCGTGCTGCGGCGGGCGGGGAAGAGAAAGATAACGCGGAGACGCAGAGGGCACGGAGGGTACGCGGAGAAGAAGGGCGAGATCGACGCGCCGTGATCCTGACCGTGGCGAGAAATACGGCTAGACAGCCGGGGGCGCAAGCCCATCCCGGACGGGGTGACTCTGGCGAGAAAAGAAAGATGCCGGGCTAAAGCCCGGCGCTACAAGATCGGGAGAAGCTAGACGGCCGGGGGAGCAAGCCTGGCGCTGTGGTGAGAAATGCGGGCTAGGCGGTTGGGGGGCGCTTGAGCTTGTTCTCTTCGAGGTGCTTGCGGAGGCGCTCGACGAGCTGGTCTTCCATGCCGGCATCGAGCTCCATCTGCACTTCGTCGAGGGCGAAATGGACGATGTCGTGGTGGTGCAGCTCCTCGGGGGCGAGGACTTCGCTGAAGCGCAGCCAAAGCTGGTGCAGCTCGTTGACCTCGTTGACGGTGAGGTTGGGGGCGTGGGGGCCGAGGACCTTGAAGACCTTGTCGCCCGTGGGGGTGTGAATCTCGAGGTTGAACTGGGGCTTGGGGTCGCTCAATTTTTCCCAGGCATCGCCGATCTGGCGAGCCTGCTCCTCGGTGGTCCATTTGGAGGAGTGGCCGAGGACGATGGTCGCGGACTGCAGGCTCTGCGCGCCGCGCAGGATACCGTCCCAGAGGTCGGAGGCGCCGACCACGGCCAGGCGAATGGTCTTGCCGCGCTTTTCGGCCATGGCGAGGGCCTGGGAAAAGAGATGCTGCTCGATGCTGCCGAAGAGCTGTCCAGGCTCGAGGTCGTGCTCGCCGGAGGCGGCGCGGGTCAGGGTGCGCACGTGGAGAACGACGAGGTCGCGGCGCTCGGGCTTGAAGCGGTCCAGAACGTTGCCGAGATGGTAGAGGGAGTGATAGTTGCTGACGGGCACGACGATGTTGCCGGGGCGCGCGCCGACGCTCTGGGGGGTCAGCTCGTCCTGGGTGGTGACGTGGAACTGGTCCATCTCCGCCTGGTGGGTGCCGCGCTGGCGGGTCATGTACTCGGAAGCGGTGAAGACGGTGAAGAGGAAGATGGAGAAGGTGAGGCCCGCGACGGTGGCGCTGGGCTTGGTGAAGAGGTTCACGACGGCGATGAGCAGCAGGGTGAGGGTGATGAAGGCGAGACCGACGGGGAGTTCGAGAGTGCCGATCTTCCAGTTGCCGGGCACGCGGTATTCGCGATCGCCGGGGTGCGTGTAGCGCAGCACCAGAACCGCGAAGCCCTTCATGGCGAAGCTCCAGATGACGCCGAAGGCATAGAGGTTGGCCAGGTAGGTGACGTCGCCGCGGCTGATGACGATGGTGGTCAACTGCAGGATGGCGATGATGTTGATGAGGCGGTGGCTGGTGCCGAAGCGGCGGTGGGGATGGCGGAACCAGTCCGGGAGCACGCCATCTTCGGAGAGGCGGTTGAGCACGCCGTTGGCGCCCACGATGGAGGTATTTTCCGCGCCGGAAAGAATCAGCACGCCCACCAGCACCACGAAGCCGTGGAAGAAGAGGCGCAGGAGCAGCGGGCCTTCCAGGTACATGGACAGGCCGCCGATCAGATTCTCGAGAAACTTCTGCCGCGGCGCGTCGGGGATGATCATGACCGCGAAGATGGAGACCAGGCCGGTGAAGAGGAGGCTGTAGAGGAAGATGATCAGGCCGGTCTTCTTGAGGTTGGGGAGCTTGGGGTGCTCGATTTCGCGGTAGACCTGGGCGAGGGACTCCTCGCCGCTCATGGCCAGCACGGAGTGACCCAGGCCGACAAACACGGCCACCAGGGTAAACAGGCGGCCGAGATGGACGCCGTCGAGCCAGCCCATGGAATTCTTGTCCAGACGGATGTTGTGGACGCTCGGGAAGGGCGGCAGGTGCAGGTGGCGCAACCAGACGGTGTAGCTGCACCAGACAATCAGCAGAACGACCATGACGGTCGTCAGCTTCATGATCTTCAGGGCTTTGTCGCTGGACTCCGGGATGCCCTTGATGTTCTGCCACCAGAAATAGAGGGTGACGAGAACCGCGAACATCGCGGCGGTGCTGTTTTCGGGAAGCTGGTGATGGCTATTCGCGTAGGGCAGCACCTCATTGGTGAGCCCCACCAGGTATTGCCCGGCGGCCACGACGCTGATCGGGCCGGTGAGGATGTAGTCGAACATCAGGGCGGAAACTGAGAACTTGGCGAGCGTGCCGCCGAGGGCTTCCTTGACCACGCGGTAGACGCCGCCGCGCACGAACATGCTGGAGCTTTCGACGTAGATGGCGCGCACGGCGTAGGAAAACAGCATGATGCCGAGAATGAACCACGGAGCGGACTTGCCGACGAAGCCTTCAGCTTCGCCGCCGGCGTAGTAGGCCGAGGAGGCGAGGTCGTTGAGGACGATGGCCGCGGCACGCCAGAAGGAGATGAAAGTGAGCATGGCCGTGGTGGCCACGAGCACGCGGGGAATGTTGCTGCTGGGCTGCGCGGCAGCTCCGGGAGAGATAGGTTCAGATGGCATGAAAGAAAGTATTCACTAGGTTGCGGGGAAAAATGTTCCCATGTTTCGCGGGGATTGTCCAGCGCCGGGGAAGAGCGGCAAGTGACGCAAGAGGAACGGCTGCAACAGATCTCACAAATACAAGAAATCGAAGAGAGATTTCTCGCTGCGCTCGAAATGACGGTGTTGATTAGGCGTTGCACTATTTGTGAGACAGCTTCCAGCAGAAAGTTGGTTAAGCATTGCGCTAGTTGTGAGAAAGCTTCCAGCAGAAAAGTTGGTTAGGCATTGCGCTATTTGTGGGAGAGCTTCTAGGCGCCGGGAGAGCGGAATTCGCGGGCGCAATCGGGGCAGGGGCAGATGGAGCGCAGGTGGTCGTAGCTGAAGATGCCCGCGCCGTGGCCGTCGGTGAAGCTGATCTGGATGGCGTAGTTGCCCACGGGCACCGCGGATTGCGCGCGGGGCTTGGGCTTGTACATGGGCAGCAGCGGCGAGGACGACGGGCCCGCGAACCCCGCCAGGACCGCTTTCTTGTTGCGCTCCTCGTTGCAGGAGGCGCAGGGGCACTCCTCGCGGAGATAGGCGAAGTCGTAGTGGCTGGGGTGGCCGTCGGCCCAGACGATGTCCACGCCCGCGCCGGTGGAGACGTGAATCTTCACGCTGGCGGGCTTCTTGCGGCTGTCGAGGGGGATGGGCATGAGGTCGCAGGCTCCTACTTGGCGGATTTCTCCGGGCAACAATCGCCCGGGGGGATGGGATTGCCGTGGGGGCAGGTCTTGGGATGGCCCAGGAAGGCGCAGATGCGCTGGTCGAGTTCGGGGCTGATGATGTGCTCGAATTTGCAGGCCTGGGTGTGGGCCTCGGAATCGGCGATGGCGAAAGTGTCCTTGAAGAGGCGCTCGGCCAGGCGGTGGCGGCGGATGACGTCGCGGGCGCGGCGGCTACCGCGCTCGGTGAGGCGCACTTCGGAGCCGCGGATCTCGGCGAGGTGCAAGTCCACGAGGCGGCCCAGAGTTTTGACGGGGTTCACCGAGCCGGGAGTGCGGATGCGCTCGACGCTGGCGGCGGTGCCCTCTTCGCCGCAAACCCAGATCTGCTCGAGGAGATGATCGAAGCGGTCCTGATCCTCGGCGGAGAGCGCGGAGATCTGCTCGAGGCGGCCGTGCGCCAGCTCGATGCGGCGGTCGGCTTCGCGGGCGATGAGCGTGTCGTGGGTGACCATGAGGATGGTGTGGCCGGCGCTGTGCAGCTCGCGGAAAATTTCCATAACGATTTTTTCGTTGGCCTCGTCGAGATTGCCGGTGGGCTCGTCGGCGAGGATGAGCTTGGGCTGGTTGATGAGCGCGCGGGCGATGGCCACGCGCTGCTGCTCGCCGCCGGAAAGCTGCGAGGGGAGATGCGTGAGGCGCTCGCCGAGGCCGACGCGGCGCAGAGCCTCGGCGGCCTGCCGCTCGTCGGTGACGCTATGAAAATACTGGGCCAGCATCACGTTTTCGACCGCGGTCAGATAGGGCACGAGATGGAATTGCTGGAAGACGAAGCCGACCTTCTCCGCGCGGTAGCGCACCAGTTCCGATTCGCTGAGGCGCGAGACTTCCACGCCGTCCACCACCACGCGGCCGGAGGTCGGGATATCCAGGCCGCCGAGAATGTTGATCAGCGTGGTCTTCCCGGAGCCGGAGGGGCCCATGAGGGCGATCCACTCGCCGGGGTCCACGGAAAGAGTGAGGCCGTCGAGCGCGCGCAGCACCCCATATTGTTTGACCAGCGATTCGACAACCACCTGCGCGCTCATGAATCTCCCCGGAAAATGTCGGCGGGCTTCACGCTGGCCAGGCGGCGCAGCGGAAACGCGCCGGCCACGGCGACCAGCATGGTGAGAGCCACGCTTACAGGATACACAATCAGGCGCGGGCGCGCCGCCACGCCGAAGACCGCCTGGCCCAGCCACACGGAGAGGGCGATACCCGCCGCCGCGCCGAGAATCCCTCCGGCCACGCCGAGGATCGCCGCTTCGGCGAGGAACAGGCGGAGCACGCGGTCCACCGGGCCGCCCAGGGCCTTCATCAAACCGACGTCGTGGGTGCGCTCCATGGCCGCGTTGGTCATGGCGGCCATCACGCACAGGCCGGTGAGGACCAGGATGAGCGCCACGGTGGCCACCAGCAGGCCGCGGATGCGCTCGTAGAGGCGCGCTTCGGCGTCGCTGAACTGCCGCACCCCGCGCACGCTGGCCCCCGGCAGCGCGGCGGCCAACTGCCCCAGAAAACTCTCGATGCCCTGCGGGGTGCCCGCCACGCTGACCTGGATCAGGCTGACGCGGCCGGGCTGGGCCGCCAGGCGCTGCGCCGCCGTCAAATCCACAAAGACCTGGTTATCTTCCGTGCCGCCCGCGGAGACGATCCCGCTGACCACGCATGTCTCTTCCCGGCCGTCCAAGCGCAGCAGCAGCTTTTCGCCGGGGCGCGCGGCGAATTGCGCCGCCACCCGCGCACCGACCAGGCAGTGCGCTCCGGCCAGGGCCAGCGGGGACGCCGGCGCGATCCGCCAACCGGGGCCGACGCGGGCCAGGCCCTCGAGCTGGGTCCCGGCGATCACCGCGGGCACGACCTTGCGCAGCGCGGCGTCGGAATCGGAAACGTCGGCCACCAGATAGAGAAACGGCACGGCGGCCACCGGCGCGCTCTGGAACTGCCGGGGCACGCGCTGCAGCACGGCCTCGTCCAGCGTCGCGCCGCCGCCCGCTTCGGCGGCGCGCGGCGCGACCACCACGTTGGCGCCGAAGGACCGGAATTCGCGCGTAAGACGCTCTTCGGCGTCCACCTGGAGGTTGAGCAGCGCGGCGGTGACCGCGGCGCCCGCACCCAGAGCGAGCAATACCGTCACCAGGCGCCCGCGATTGGCCTGCAACAGCCGTTTTAGAATCCGCCAGAACATCATTCGCCTCGCAGAATCGGCGCGGGTTCAAAGGCCGCGGCGCGGCGCATGGAGAAAAAGCTGCCGAGCAGGGTCACGCCCACGGCCAGCGCCAGCACCACCGCAAACACCAGGCCCGAAGGCTCGGGCGCCGCGCCGAAGACGATCTGGCCGAGCAGGCGCGCGAGAACGATTCCGATCGCGTAACCCGCCGCGCCGCCCACCAGCGCCAGGAGGATCTGCTCCGCCGCGAAGAGGCTCTTGACCATGCCAGAGCCCGCGCCCAGGGCCTTCATCAGGGCGATCTCGGTGCGCCGCTCGATGATCATCGCCGCGGAGGTGGCGCCCACGGCCAGCGCCGCGGCCAGCAAGGCCGCCGCGGCCACCAGCCACAGCAGGTTGCGCACGCGCGTCAGGACGCGCCCTTCGCCCTCGGCCACGCGGCGGATTACCCGCGCGTCCGTGCCGGGGAGCGCCTGCTCGACTTGCAGGGCGATGGCGGAAACATAGGGTGTGCAGAACCAGCGGTCGAACTCCGCCGGGGTCATGGATTTCGGATCGCGGCGCCCGAAGGCGTCTTCGGGCTTGGTCAGCGCGCTGACATACAGGCGGCGGTACATCCCCGGCTGGCCGGCGAGCTGCTGCGCCAGGGCCAGGGGCGCGACGATGGCCTCATCCTCGGGTCCGCCCGTGGTGAGCAGGCCGCTGACCGTGAGCGCGAGAGTCTCGCCGCCGGCGCGGATTTGCAGCGTGTCTCCGAGGCGCACGCCGGCGCGCCGCGCGAAGGCTTGGCCCACGACGCACTCTTTCTCATTCTCGGCGAACCAGCGGGGTTCCGCGTTCCACCAGGGGTTCGTCTTTTCCACCCCGGTGACAAACGTGCCGCCGTCCGGAACGGCAATGGCATGCTGCGACCAGGTGCCGATCAGCGTCGCGCGGGCGGCGGCGCCCGGCGCGGGAGGCGTTTGCGATGCGGCAGACCAGGCCTCCACCGGAACTTCCAGGATGGGCGCGAAGCCCACGATATTGTGGCGCCAGAAAACTGTTTTGAGCTTGGGGAGGTCGGCTGCGGGGAGATACGCGCCGGCGTTTGCGGGGCGGTAGTCCACGCCGCCGATCTCCAGGGGCAGCGAATCGGCGTGCGGGGTGAGGAGCAGGTTGGCGCCCAGGCTGCGGAACTCCCTGGCCAGGCGGTCGCCCACGTCCAGCGAGACGCTCAGCGCCGCGGTGGCCACGGCCATGCCGAGAGCCAGGGCGCCCGCCGTCAGGAGCTTGCGGCTCAAGCGGCGCGAGAAGGAGTCGGCGACGAGTCGAAGGAACATAGGAGCGCGTTGGCGGTCGGCCTCAAGTTTACTGCGGAACCTCGCGAAATGCTTCCGTCAGCGACGAGACGTTCAGGACCAGCTCCGCGCCGTCCAGGCGCGCGGGCACGCCGATGGGATTGCAGCCGCCCTGGTCGCCGATGGACGGGATATAGATCGCCGAAGCGCAGTGCCGGCAGATGACGTTCTGGCCGTCCTGGCGGTAGCCGGCGGCGCCGCAGATGCGGCAGGCGTCCAGCGCCGTGCCCCAGCCATTGGGCTTGCGGATCACCAGAAAGCGCAGGGCGCTGCCGCCTATTTTGATGGTGAAGAGATGCAGGTTGCCGTCATTGACCTCGGCGATGGGGACGCGCACTTCCCCATCGCGCGCCTCGATGCCGCGCGCCGCCGGCGGCGCGGCATGCACCCGGGCGTAGACGAAGTCGGCGGTCAGCGCCAGAATCACCGCGAGGCAGGCGGACGCCGCGGCCATCATCCAGCGGCGCTGGCGCCGGCGCTCCCATTCGCCGCGGCGGCGCTCGGCTTCAGTGGCGGCGGGCGCGGGCTGCGCAGCGGCCGCGGCGTGGGCCAGCGAGGTCCACTCGCGGAAAACCAGCAGGGCCGCAGCGCCGAGAATGAAAACGAAGAAGAAGAGGTCGTTGCGGACGATCGGGCCGATCAGCGCCATCTCGCCCTTGCTGGAGGGCAGCCAGCGCGCCTCGCTCAGCTCGTGCAGGCCGGTCAGGCCGAGTTGAAAGGCCACCAGCATCAGGATCAGGCTGGTGGCGGCAAAAAAACGCGGCAAGGCCACGCGCAGCGTGCCCTGGAAGAAGAACAGGCCCACGGCCACGGCGGCGGCGATTCCGGCGAGCGTGCCGATCCAGATCTGCAGGCCCTCGGTGGAGAGCTCGACGGCGCGCAGGATCAGGGCCATCTCCGCGCCTTCGCGCAGCACCATCAGAAATACGAAGAGGAACAGGCCCAAGCCGGCGGCGCGGCCCGCGCGCCCGGCATAGGACTCGACGCGCGTTTCGATATGCTTTTTCAGGCGCCGGGCCACGCGGTTCATCCAGACGATCATGGTGACCACGAAGAAGGCGGCCACCAGGAGCAGCAGGCCTTCGAAGCCGTCCTGGCTGACCTGCCAGCGCTCGAGGGCCGCGGCCACGCCCAGGCTGAGGGCCGCCGCGGCGGCCACGCCGGACCAGACGAAACGGGTGAGATGCGAGCGTCCCGTGCGCGAGAGGTAGACGAGAACGATGCCCACGACGAGAGCGGCTTCAACACCCTCGCGGAGGGCAATGAGAAAGGCCGAGAACACCGGATCTCCAGTTGCACTTCAGTTGCAAATACGGAATTTAGTGTACGCGACGGGAATGGCCCCGTCAAGCCAACTCCCGCCCTGCCCACCATCAGGCTACAATCATTGGCGATGCTTTGTCTCTCCCAGCGCGCCGCCGCCCTACTCCTGGTGCTGGCGCTGGGCTGCTCCGGCCCGGCGGCAGGGCAGCAGAGTGCGGTGCAGGGCTCCGCGCGGCCCGATCCGCGGGGCGCGCAGCGCTTGCTGGAAGACGGGAAACGCGCCGAAGCTGCCGGGCGCTTCGAGGAGGCGCTGGCGGCCTACGACGCCGCGGCGCGGCGCGACCCGCGGGAGACCACGGCGCTGGAGCGCGGCGCGCTGCTGCGCTCGCGGCTGGTGCACCGGCACGTGGACGATGCGGAGCGCCTGGCGCTGGCGGGCAGCGCGGACCAGGCCACGGCGGAACTGCGCGCGGCGCTGCGGCTCGATCCCGGCAACAGCAACGTCGCCGAGCGGCTGGCGCAGATCGCGGCCATGGCTGCGCCGCCGCAGGCGCAACCCGCCGGGCCCGGCGAGCCGCGCTTCGCGGGAGCCGCCCGGCTGCAGCCGCGCGCCGGGAATCGCAGCTTCGATCTGCGCGGGGACACGCAGAACGCCTACCAGCAGATCGCGCAGGCCTTCGGCCTCAAGGCGCTCTTCGATCCCGAGCTGCCGTCGCGCACGGTCCGCCTGCGGCTCAGCGACGTGGACTTCCCCACTGTCGCGGGCATCGTCGCGGCGCAGACCGGCACGTTCCTGCGGCCCATGGCCGCGGACACTTTTTTCGTCACCGCCGACACCCCGGCCAAGCGCCGCGAGTACGACCAGCAGATCGAGCAGACTTTTCTTCTGCCCGCCTCCGCGTCACCCGAGGAGATGACCGAGATGCAGCGCATGCTGCGGGAGATCGCGGGAGCCACGCGCAGCCAGGTGGATACCGCCGGGCGCACCATCACGATCCGGGACACGCCGCGCGTGGTGGCCCTGGCCGGGGAGCTGATCCGCGAGCTGGAGCAGGCCCGCGGCGAGTTGCTGCTGGAGATCGAGCTGCTGGAAGTGAACCGCAGCGAAGCGCTGAAGCTGGGCATCACGCCGCCTTCCTCGACGCGGGTTTTCGCGCTGAGCCCCAGTGACATCACCGCGCTGGAGCAGGCCCCCGACCTGGCCACGCTGATCGGCATCCTGCAGCGCATCTTCGGGGCGCAGGGCGCGCTGGGGGGCTCGGCGAGCCAGATCGCCTCGCTGGTGAGCGCGGGACAGCTCGGGGCCAGCGCCCTGCTGCCGCCGCTCATCGCCTTCGGCGGGGGCCAGAGCACGCTGCTGACAACGCTGCCCGGCGCGGCGGCGCAATTTTCGCAGGCGCTCTCGCTGGTGCGCAGCGGGCGGCGCATCCTGCTGCGCGCGCAGGACGGCAAGCCCGCCAGCTTCTTCGTGGGGGACCGCTTTCCGGTGACGCTGGCGCTGCTCTCGAGCAGCCTGGGCACGCCTTCCTTCACACCCGCGCTGGGGGCCAACATCCTACCGCGCAGCGATTTCAACACCGGCAACGATCCGCTCGCGCTGGTGGCCGCGGACTTCAACGCCGACGGCCTGCGCGACCTCGCGGTGGCCAACCACAACGATAGTTCGGTCACCATCCTGCTCAACCGCGGGAGCGGCAATTTCAGCGCGGCCAGCGGTTCGCCCATCGTGCTCGGCGCCAACCAGACCGGAGCTTCGGCCATCGCCAGCGGGGACTTCAACGGCGACTCGCTCCCCGACCTGGTGGTGGCCAATCAGTCGTCCAACAACGTGACCGTGCTGCTCGGCAAGGGCGACGGCACGTTCACCCCCGCCGCGGCCTCGCCCATCGCCGCGGGCAACGGGCCGAGCGCCATCGTCACCGGGGACTTCAACGGCGACGGCAAGCGCGATTTCGCGGTGAGCAATTTCAGCGACAACACGGTCTCCGTTTTTCTGGGCAACGGCCTGGGCGGTTTCAGCGCCGCGCCCGGCTCGCCGTTTCTGCTCCCCGGGGGCGAGCAGGGCCCCGTGGCGCTGGGCACCGCGGATTTCAACGGCGACGGCAAAGCGGATCTCGCGGTGGTCAACCGCACGAGCAACAACGTTTCTATTTTGCTGGGCAACGGCGACGGGACGTTCCACGCCGCGTCCGGCTCGCCCATCGCCGTGGGCGCCACGCCCGTGGCCCTCGCCGCCGGAGACCTCAACGGCGATACGCGCCCGGACCTGGCCATCGTGAACCAGGCGGACAACTCCGTCACCGTGCTGCTGAACAACGGCGACGGGACTTTTCAAGCCGCGACCAATTCCCCGCTGGCCACCGGCGCCGCGCCCTCGGGCGTGGCCATCGCCGATTTCAACAGCGACGGCACGGGCGATCTCCTGGTGACCAATGCGGGCCTGAACACGATCAGCGTGCATCTGGGGCTGGGCGCGGGCCTCTTCGCGCCGCGCTTTGCGCTGCCCACCGCCGCGGGCCCCAGCGCCGTGGTGGCCGCCGATTTCAATAATGACGCGCGCCCGGATGCGGCCTTCAGCGAAGCCACGGCCAACCAGGTGTCCATCATCTTCGATCCCGTGAGCTTCGGCGGCGGCGCCGGGGGCGCTGTGCAGCAGCCCTACCCCGCTTCGGAATACGTGGATCTGGGCGTGAAGGTGAAAGCCACGCCGGCTCTGCATCCCAACGGGGAGGTGACGCTGCAGATGGAATTCGAGATTCGCTCGCGCTCGGGGCAGAGCGTCAACGGCATCCCCATTCTTTCCAACCGCACCATCAGCCAGACCATCCGGGTGCGCGACGACGAGGCGACGCTGATCGGGGGCCTGCTGGACAAGGAAGAGACGCGCGCGCTCAGCGGCTTGCCGGGCTTCGCCAACGTGCCCGGCGCGGGCTACCTGGCGGGAGCGCGGGAAAAACGGCCGAGCGAAACCGAGATGCTGATCCTCGTCACGCCGCACCGCCTGCGCCTGCCGCACAAGATCTCGCGCACGATCTACGCCGGGCGCGGCGGCGGCGTTTCCGGCGCGGCACCGGAGCCGCCCGTGGACCAGTAACGCACCGCCTGCGGACGCGGCTGCGCCTTTCCAGCGAGGAAAAACTTTTTGCTGTGCGACATTGCAACCGTTAGACGGCGGAGAGAAAGCCTGGAGTGTCCCCGGGGAGTCAGGGAAGCGGATCGAAGACCACGAGGGGCTGGTAGGTGCGCGGGACAACCGCTTCGGCGATGGCCAGGAGCTTGTTCTCCTGGCTGAAGACGCGCAGGCGCGGGGGTTTGGGCTCGCCGGCATCGAGCTGCGCGGTGGCGCCGGGGGGCAGCTCGACGCGCCCAGGCTGGATCTGCGCGATGGAGACATTGAAGCGCGCGCCGTGGCGCACCCGGCGCTCGACCACCGGGAGCACGTTGGCGCGCGGCAAATTGGGCAGCAGGCCCTCGAGGGGAATCACCAGCTCCGCCAGCCGGCCGGCCTGCGCCGCGGCGGCCAGTTCTTCGAGGCCGATGGCCTGCTCGCTCGAAAATTCACCCACGGCCGTGCGCGTGATCTCCGCCAAATGCGCGCCGCAGCCCAGCTGCTGGCCCATTTCGTGGGCCAGCGAACGGATGTAGGTGCCCGAAGAGCATTCGATGGCGAAGCGGGCCACGCTGCCTTCGATGCCCAGGAGCTTGTATTCGAAGACTTCGACGGGCGCGGCCTTCAGCTCCACCGGCTGCTTGCGGCGCGCCAGCTCGTAGGCCGGGCGGCCGTGGATCTTCTTGGCGGAAAACGGCGGCGGCATCTGTTCGAAGCGGCCGACGCGCTCGGCGGCCAATTTTTGGAGAAGCGCGGCATCGAGCTGCGGCGCGGCGTCCGGGCCCTGGGCTTCGCCGTCGGCGTCGTAGGTGTCCGTGGCGAAGCCGAAGCGGAAGGCGGTGGCGTAGCGCTTGCGCCGCCCGGTATAGAACTGCACCAGGCGCGTGGCGCGGCCCAGCAAGAGCACGAGCACGCCGGTGGCCAGGGGATCCAGGGTGCCGAGATGGCCGATCTGGCGGAAGCCCGCCAGACGGCGCACCGCGTCCACGACATCGTGGGAGGTCTTCCCGCGCGGCTTGTCCACCACGAGAGCGCCGTCAAAGGGCGCGGGCTGGGGCTGGCGTGGCATGGGTCAGAATCCTTGGAAAAAGGAAAGCGTTGAGAGCTTCGCGGTTGCGGAAACAAAGGTCATGGGCATGCGGGCTCAGGACTTGGGCGGCTCGTCTTTCTTCTTCAACTCCCGCAACAGCTCTTCGACGCGCTCGGTGTACTGCTGCGAGCGGTCCAGGATGAAATGGATCTCCGGGGGCCGGCGCAGATGCAGGCGCGCCACCAGCTCCCGCCGGATGAACCCCGCGGCGTGCTCCAGGGCCTTGATGGCCTCGAGCTGTTCCTGGGCCTCGGCGTACACGGCCACGGAGGCGCGCACCTGCTTCAGGTCCGGAGTGACATTCACCCCGGTGACCGTGAGGCCCACATCCAGGCGCGGGTCCTTCAGCTCCCCCGCGACCATGGCGGCCAGCTCGTGCTGGATCTCTTCTCCGATGCGTTCGTGACGGCGTCCCGGTGTGGTCATCCTACTCTCACAGCACTTCCATGGCGTGGCTGATGAGCGCCGGACCGAGCAAGCGGTCGGCCTCCGCCAGCGCTTTCTGCAGTGTCTCTTGCACGTGGCGCTCTTCGTTCGACAGCGTGACGATGCCCACGACCGAGCGCTGCCAGGTCTCTTCGTGGTCCAGCTCGGCCACGGCCACGTTGAACTGCCCGCGCAGGCGGTCCTTCAGGCTGCGCAGCACCTGCCGCTTGTCCTTCAGCGAATGCGCTTCGGGAATATGTACGTCCAGGGTAAGCAGGCCGACAGGCATCAGCGGCTCCGCGAGACTGCGTGCAGTTACCTGCGCCCGGCGGTTGCGCCGGCTTGCGCCGCCGCTTCCGCGGCGGTGAGCTTCTGCACGCTGAAGCATTCGAGGATATCCCCGACCTTCACGTCGTTGAAGTTCTGGATGCCCACGCCGCACTCGAAGCCCGCGCGCACTTCGCCGGCGTCTTCCTTGAAGCGCTTGAGCGAGCTGAGCTTGGAGGTGTAGACGACCGTGCCCTCGCGGAGGACGCGCACCTGCGCGTCGCGCTTGAGGATGCCATCCAGCACGTGGCAGCCGGCAATCGCGCCCGCGCCCTTGACGCGGAACGTATTGCGCACTTCCGCGCGGCCCAGATGGGTTTCCTGGACCACCGGCTCGAGCAGGCCTTCCATGGCCTTCTTCAGCTCGTCGGAGACTTCGTAGATGATGTTGTGGGTGCGGATGTCCACGTGTTCCTGCTGCGCGAGGTCCGCGGCCTTGCGGTCCGGACGCACGCCGAAGGCGATGACGATGGCGCCGGAAGCCGAAGCCAGGAGCACGTCGTTTTCCGTGACCGCGCCCACGCTGGCGTGAATGATCTTCAGCTTCACCAGGTCCGTGGAGAGCTTGGGCAGCATTTCGCTGAGCACTTCCACCGAGCCCTGCACGTCGGCTTTGATGACGATGCCGAGTTCCTTGACCTCGCCGACCTTGAGCTGCTCGTGCAACTGGTCCAGGGTGATGCGGGCCCCGGAACTGCGGGCCATCGCCGCGTCGCGCTGCTTGGCCTGGCGGTATTCCACGATGTGCCGGGCCTTGGCTTCGTCGGTCACCTGGAAATGGTCGCCGGCCTCGGGCACGCCTTGCACGCCGATCACTTCCACCGGGGTGGACGGCGGCGCTTCCTTCACGGTGCGCCCGTGATCGTCGAAGAGAGCGCGCACCTTGCCGAAGACGGCGCCGCAGATGAAGAAGTCGCCGGCGCGCAATGTGCCGTTCTGCACCAGCACCGTGGCCACCGGGCCGCGGCCCTTGTCCACGCGCGATTCCAGGACCGTGCCGCTCGCCGGGGCGTCGGGATTGGCGCGCAGTTCGCGCATATCGGCCACCAGGAGCAGCATCTCCAGCAGCTTGTCGATGTTCTTTTTCTGTTTCGCGGACACTTCCACGAAGACCGTGTCGCCGCCCCAGTCTTCGGCCATCAGCCCGGCGTCGCTCAACTGGCGCTTCACGCGCTCGGGCTGGGCTTCCGGCTTGTCGATCTTGTTGATGGCCACGAGGATGGGCACGTTGGCGGCGCGCGCGTGGTCGATGGCTTCGCGGGTCTGCGGCATCACGCCGTCATCCGCGGCCACGACGAGCACGACGATATCGGTGACCTTGGCGCCGCGCGAGCGCATGCGCGTGAAGGCCTCGTGACCCGGGGTATCCACGAACACCACGCTGCGGTTGCCCACCTGCACCTTGTAGGCGCCGATGTGCTGGGTGATGCCGCCGGCCTCGCCCGCGGCCACTTCCGCAGAGCGGATGGCGTCCAGCAAACTGGTTTTGCCGTGGTCCACGTGGCCCATGACGGTGACCACCGGGGGCCGGGGCTTCAGGTTTTCCTTGGTCTCTTCCTTGGCGACTTCCAGCACCATCTCCTCTTCGAAGGAGACCACGTTGACGATGCCGTTGAAGCTTTCCGCCAGGGTCTTGGCCGTGGGCACGTCCAGAGCCTGGTTGATGCTGGCGAAAATCCCGCGGTCCAGGAGGGTCTTCAGCAGGTCCTTGGCGCGGATGTCCAGCTTCTCCGCGAGGTCGCGGATGGTGATGCCTTCGGTAATGGTGACCTCGCGGGGCTCGCGGGGCACCGGCGGCGCGACCGGCGCGGCAATCGCGGTGCGGCGGTCGCCCACACCCGCGCGCGAACGCACCGGATGGAGCTTGCGCTCGCCCTCGGCCTCGCGTTTGTCCAAAATGGGGCGCTGCCGCTGGGCCGGCTTGCGCGTGTACAGCGGCTTGCCGGGTTCGGCCTTGGGCGGCGCCTTTTCCGGAAACGGCGGGAGCATGCCCGGCCGTCCGGGCTGGCGCGGACCGGGGCGCGTGCCCATCGGCGGCGCACCGGGGCGCCCGCCAAATGGCCGGCCCTGCGGCGCTCCGGGCGCACCCGGGCGCGCGGTAAACGGCGGTCGGCCTTGCGGCCCGCCTTGCTGCGGAGGGCGCTGACTGATGGGCTCTCCGCGGCGCGGTCCACCCGGACGCTGCCCGATGGGCGTGCCGGGACGCGGACCGGAGGTCTGCGCAGAGATAGGAGGACGATTCCCGGTGCGCATCGGCGGCGCACCCGCAGCCGGGCGCAGAGGCGGACGCTGGCCAGGAACTGCCGGAACTTGCGGAGGACGCGGCGCGGCAGGGCGCACAGGGCCGGCGGGAGGCGCGGCAGGCTTGGCGACGGGAGCGGGCACGGCCACCGGCGCAGCAGGCTTGGCCACTGCGGGCGCCGGAGGCGCCGCAACAGGCGCGGGCGCAACAGGGGCTGCGGCCGGCGCAGCAGGCTTGGCCACTACGGGGGCAGGTACGGCCACCGGCGCGGCAGGCTTCACCGCTACGGGCGTGGGAGGCGCCGCAACAGGCGCGGGCGCAACGGGGGCCGGGGCCGGCGCAGCGGGCTTCTGCCGCGCCGCTTTGGCCGCGGCATCCCTGGCTTCTTTTTCGGCTTTGGCCGCGGCCTCGGCGGTAGCTTCGGCCCTGGCCAACGACTGAAAGTGCTGGCGCACCTTCTCCGCGATATCCGCGGGGATCGAGCTGGAGTGGGTCTTCTTCTCGGTGAGGCCGACTTTCGGCAACACGTCGATGATCGCCTTGGCCTTGACCTCGAGGTCGCGGGCCAGCTCGTTAATGCGAACTTGGTTTGCGTCTGTCATGCGTTCCTAGGATTCCGTCTCTTCCCCCGCGGGCTTTTCCCCGCTGGTTGCCGCTGCCGTTTCTGATTCGGCCGGCGCGGCTTCGCCGCCCGCGGCCTCCGCCGGGCCTGCGGCTGCCGCCGCGGCCTCCGTGGAAGCTTCTTCCGCCGGGGCTTCTTCCTCGGCGGCAGCCTCCGCCGTTTCCCCCGCAGCCGGGGTTTCCCCGCCGCCTTCGTAGAAGCGGTTAACCGCCTGGTAAATCTTGTCCACCATCTTTTCGCCGATGCCCGGAATTTCCATGAGCTGCTCGGGGGTCATGCCCGCGAGCTTTTCGACGTTGGTGATGCCGGCGGCCTCGATCTTCTCGATGGTCTTCGGACCCACGCCCGCCAGCACCGTCAGCGGGGTGACCGGGGCGGTGAGCGCGGTCATCTGCTCTTCGATCTCGCGGCGCTTCTCTTCCTCGCTCTTGATGTCGATGTCCCAGCCGATGAGCTTGCTGGCCAGGCGCACGTTCTGGCCCTTCTTGCCGATGGCCAGGGAGAGCTGAGAATCCTCGACGATGACCTCGAGCTTGCGGTTCTCGGGGTCCACGATCTGCACGCGGGTCACTTTCGCCGGGCTCAGGGCCTTCTGCGCGAAGGCCACGGTCTCTTCGTTGTACGGGATGATGTCAATCTTCTCGCCGCGCAACTCGCGGATGATGGATTGCACGCGCATGCCCTTCATGCCCACGCAGGCGCCCACCGGATCCACGTCCTTGTCCCGGCTGGCCACGGCGATCTTGGTGCGCTCGCCGGCCTCGCGCGCGGCGGCGCGGATCTGCACCGTGCCGTCGTAGATTTCCGGGACTTCCATCTCGAAGAGGCGCTGCACCAGCACGGAATCGGCCCGTGAAACGATCACCTGCGGGCCCTTGGCCGCGCGGTCCACCATGCGGATGACCACGCGCACGCGGTCCCCGATGTTGTAGGTCTCGATGCGCGACTGTTCGCGCTTGGGCAGGCGCGCTTCCGTGCGGCCCATGTCCACGATGAGGTCCGGGCCCTCGGCGCGCTTCACCACGCAGGTCACCAGCTCGCCCACGCGGGTGTGGTACTCGTTGTAGATGGTGTCGCGCTCGGCTTCGCGCACCTTCTGCAGGATGACCTGCTTGGCCGTCTGCGCGGCGATGCGCCCCAGCACGTCGGTGGGCTTGGGGGTCAGGATCTCCGTGCCGACCTCGGCCGCGGGATTGGTCTTGCGGGCTTCCGCAAGGCTGATCTCGGCATTGGGATCGGCCACTTCCTCGACCACCGTCCGCACCGCGAACACGTCCACATGGCCGGTTTCCTGATTCAACTTGGCGCGCAGGGGCTCTTCGGTCTTGTAATACTTGCGCGCCGCCACGACCATGGCGTCTTCAATGGCCGCGATAACCACATCCGGTTCGATGTGCTTCTCGCGGCTCAGCATTTCGATCTGTTGATAGAGCAAGCTCGACATAACTCGTTCCTAGAATTCCACCACCAATTGCGCTTTGCGGATCGCCGCGAGCGGCAGCTCCAGCGTCCGCGCCTCCCGGCCCTTCAGTTCCAGGAGGACTTTGCCCTCCGCCAGCCCGGCCAGGCGGCCCTCAAAAAAACTGGCGTTGCCGACCGGCTCGGCAGTCGTAATCTTCACCAGGCGGCCCGTAAACCGCGCAAACTCCGCGGGTTTCCGGAGCTGCCGGTCCAGCCCCGGCGAGCTCACTTCCAGGACATACTCGGGACCCGGAATCAGCTCCTCGACGTCCAAAATGACGCTCAATTGCTGGCTCACCCGTTCGCAGTCGGCGTGACTGATGCCCGTGGCATGCGTCCCGGGCAAGGCCCCTGCCTCCCCCGGAGGAGGCGGCCAAGGGCGGTCGATGTACACCCGCAGGAAGCGCTGCTTGCCGATTTTCCATTCGACATCAACAACTTCCAGGCCTTCCGAACGGGCCACCCGCTCGGCGGCCTCGCGGATGCGCTCCAGATTCACGTGAAGAGTCCCCTACCCGCCGCTCGGTCGCTACATCCTGTTTGGTGCAACAAAAAAGTGGGCTCGCGCCCACTCATCCGTGCGACCCGCTTCTGAGCGAAGTTATAGTATAGACATTCATACATGCAAAAGCAAGAGAAGCGGGCTTCGCGACCGGCCCCAGGCCCGCAAAACAGGCCCTGGGCGTCTCTATTTTCCGCCCGCCGCGGCGCAAAAAACAAGACAGCCGCACAGCGCCCTGCTGTGCGGCTGCCCGGGCTTCCCGTCCGGAAGCAGGAGCTTACTGCTGCGGCGGCTTGGGGGCCGCGGCGGCGGGTTTGGCCGCCGGCCTGGCGACCGGGGCCGCGCCCTTAACCGGGTAGGCCTGGTCGTAGAGGCGGACGATGTCCGCGGTCACGTCGATCTGGCTGGAAGCATAGAGAATCGGCGAATTCTGCGACGAGGTGTCAAACACCGCGACGTAGCCGTTCTCCCGCGCGTAACGGTCCAGCACGTCCAGCATCTTCCGCCCGATGCGGTCGATCACTTCGCCCTGCGCGCCGTTCACGTCTTCCTGGTATTCGGTCTGCTTGCGCTCCAACTGCTGCGCCAACTTCTGCCCTTGCTGCGTCAGGCGGGCCTTCTCTTCCTCGCTGAGCGTGCGCTCGCCAGCGGCCAGGCGCTGCCGCAGGTCGCTGATCTGCTTGTTCAGGTTCTCGAGCTCGTTCTGCCGGGGAGCAAACTGCGACTGCAGTTCCGCCGAGGCCTGCTTGCCCTCCGCGGTGTTGACGATCGCCTGCCGGACATTGATGGTGCCGACTTTGGTCGCCGGCGCGGGAGTCCCCTGGGCCATTGCGGCTGCCGCACCGAACACGCAGGCAGCGGCCAGGGCCGCCGTTCGAATCATGGTTTCCACTCTCACTTTTCTCTCCTTGTGCGCCAATCTTTACGTATTGGCCAAAAACTCTGGGATCGGGCGCCGGTGCGTCCCGGCGACCCGCACACAAACCGGGAAGTATAGCCGAGCCGCGTTTCCCCTCGCAACGGAAAACGCAGCCCGGACGCGCCCCGCCTCCCGGCAAAACCCGTGCTGCCCCTTGCGATGCCCCCGCCGGGCGCCGCGGTTGTCCGCGAGGTCTCCGTCTAGCGCGGCAAGGGCAGGAGCAGGACGCGGTTGTTGTTGGCGTCGGTGATCACCGCCAGATTCGTGCGCGGATGGATGGCCACGCCGAACTGCGGATTGCTGGGGATCGTGGACGGAGTCACGGTGCCGAAGCCCAGGGTCTCGCGCGTGCGCATCGTCAGGGTATCCACGAAGGACAGCGTGTTGCTGGCCGAATTCACGGTCACCAGCGTCGCGCTCTGGGGGTTATACGCCAGCGACGTGGGATTCACGCCGACGCGCACGCCCTGCGCCTGCCCGGTATCCGCATTCAGCATGTAGAACGAGTTGCTCAGGCTGGATACGGCGTAGAACAGGGTGTTCGCCGGATCGTAGACCACGCCGGTCGGAAGACTCGGCGAGGCGTTGACCCGCCCTTTGATCGCCGGGGTGGCCAGGGAGGTGTCCACCACGTCCAGAACGCCCTGGCTCGTAGCCTGCTGGATAGCGCCGACGACGGCGATGTTGCGGTTCGGATCCACGGCGATGGAGATGGGGTTTTGATCCACCGCTCCCGTCACTGCCGTGGGGGTCGTGGCCGTCAGGTCAATCGCGCTGAGGGTATTGGACCCGGTGTTCACGGCGTAGGCGATGCCCGTGTCCTGGTTGATGGCCACCCCGGTCGGATCGGTGCCCAGGGAGATGGGCGCCTGGACCGAGGCCGTGGCGACATTCACGATGGAGATCGTGCCGGCGCCGTTGGAGGAGCCCGTGGCCAGGTTCATGTTGCTGTTGGTCACCACCGCCAAGCCCAAGCGCGGGATCGTGGCCACGCCCACCGGCGCCGTGCCTACCGCAATGGGCGCCGCGGCCGCAGCGGTGTTCAGGTCAATGATGGAAATGGAGTTGCAGCCGCTGTTGGCGACAACGGCCTTGTCGCGCACTTCGTCGATGGCTACGCCCGCGGGAAGCGGCGTGAGGCAACTCGCGCTGGTCATGTCCACCACGCCGACGACCGTGAAGTCCGTCACGTTGGAGAAATTGCTGCCCACCACGACATCCAGTGCGTAGCGCCGCGGCGCCGCCAGGAACGACGCCGGAATGTTGACGTCGATCTCGCGGCTGTTCACCAGCGTTGCTCCGGAAAGCACCGTGCCGTCCAGACGCACCTGCGGGCTACCGGAGAAACCAGCGCCGAAAATCTTCACGGAGAGAGCGGACGCCGAGGTCGTTGTCCCCTGCGGGAACAGCCGCTGAGCCAGCGGGATCCAGACGCTTGCCACTTGCGGGGTCTGCAGCGTGCCCAGCGAGACCACGCTGATGTCGTGACTCCCGGCATTGGCCACCAGCGCCCAGTTGCGCGCGGGGTCCACGGCCACCGCGCCCGAGCCCGTCCCCGTGGTGGAGATTTCCGCCAGGACGCCGCGCGGCAGCGTGCCGATCTGCGCGGTGACCGTCGGGTCCAGCAGGGTGATGGTATCCACGCCGGTGGCCCCGATCGTTCCGGGCTTGACCACGACGGCCACGTTGTTGAACGGCTGGAAGCCCGCTCCGCTCACCGGATGCCCCACAGCAATCCCAGTATTGGTCTGGTCCAGGGTGCTCAGAATCGAAGTCGAGTTTCCACCCGCATCCGCCAGGACGGCCCGCGAGGTCAGCGGGTTGATGGCGATGCCGCGGATGCTCGGGGATATCGAGTAGGTCTGCAGCGGCTTCGAGAAATTTATCTGTCCGCCACCGCTGGTGGCGTCCGCCGCGGTCTGCGAATAGGTGAAGTTGTTGGCGTCCACCACGCTGGTGACCGTGAACGAGCCGTTGAAGCTGGCATCGGCGACGCCGGAAATCAGCACCGCCCCGAGATTCGTCGGGTCCAGTCCATGCGCCGTGGCCGTGGTGATGGTCACCACGTTCCCGCTGCGCTTGGCGCCCGTGGAGGCGGTAATCGGCGCCTGGTGCGGCGCCGCGCCCAGATCCACCACCGACATCAGGCCGGACCCGCCCGGGGTGACAAAGGCCCAGCGCAAGCGCGGCTGGAAGGCGATCTGCGGATTCGTGCCGGTGTTCAGCGTTACCACTCCGGTCACGCAATAGGGCGCCGTGCCCAGGCCCGGGATACACACGGGGGCCGCGGCCGGGTCCACATTGAAGATCGCGCCGATGTTCGTCTTGGAAAACGCCACGATCCCGCGCCCACTGACCGGATCCAGGCCCACCGAGAAGGGCAGCAGCGGCGAGGCCGCCGAAGTCGCCGACATCGCGGTCAAGTCAATCGTCGCTCCCGCGATCGCGGCGCCAGCCACCAAATCCACAAGCGTAATGTTCCGGACCGTACCAGCGGTATTCGAGACAGCAACCGCGGCGATGTGCCGCTCTTCGTCCACGGCTACTCCTGTCGGAGATCCCAGCAGCGGGATCTGCGCGCCGAACAGCGCCGGCATGGCGCCGTTCAGATTCAAGAGCTGCACGGTGTTATTGCCGGTGTTGGCTACGATGGCGGCGCCGATCGTAGTGTCCACGGCGATGGCGCTGGGCGCCGGCGTATCCGTGGGGCTGCTTTTCAGCGATAGCAGGCCCGCGACGAATGGCCCATTGGCCGCCGGATCCGGCTGCACCGCGAAATTGCCGGCGGCCATGGGCTGCGGCGCGCTGCTGTTATTCACGGAAACGGCATACAGGCCGGGCAGATTGAGATCGCCGGGATTGAGCGTGACCGCCAGTTGCCGCGCCGTGGATCCGGTGATTGGGCGCGGATTGCCGTTGAATTGCGCGGTCACGAGCGGACTGCTGCCCGGACCGAAGTATCCGCCATCCAGGGTGATCGAGGCGGCGGCCTGCGGCGGAACCGTGCTATCGGGATTCGCGCTGAGCAGCGCCGGACGCACCGGCACGATGGTAATGGAATCGTTCGGCGGCGCCGGCGAGGTAGCGCCAGTAATCGCGAACGCGAATGTTCCCGCGGTCAGCAAGTCGGTGGAGTTCAAGCGCACGCGCGCCAGCGTGGAATTGACGATTTTGAGCTGACCGGCGGATACCGGCGCACCGTTGAACGTCACCGTGGAGGTCGAGCGCAGATTCCCCGCCGTGAGATAGACGTCCTGGAACAGCGCGCCCTGGGGCACCGTCGCCGGCGGCGCCGGGCTGACCCCGGTAAACGTGGGAGCTGCCGCGACGACGATAGTGACCGTGGCCGAGGCGGTCTGCGTGGGGTCCAGCTTGGACGTAGCCACCACGGTGGCCGTGGCCGGGCTGGGCACGCTGGCTGGCGCCGTGTACAGGCCGTTGGCACTCACCGTGCCGGCGTTGGTCTGCGTGACCGACCAGTTGACGTCATTCGGTACGGGATCATTCGTCAGACTGGCCGTGAACTGAAACGACTCGCCCGTGCCGATCGTCGCCGTCGTGGGGGTGATGCTTACGCGGATGCCGGAATCCAGCGTCACGCTGACTTTGGCGGTGGCCGTCTTGTCGGCATTGGCCGTGGCGACGATGTAAACGGTCACGGCGGGATTGGGCACGATGGGCGGCGCGGTATAGGTGACGGTGTAGATGGTGTTCGTAGTGGTCGTGGTGCCCGTGGTGGTGGTCGTCGAGGTGCTGGTCACCGCGCTTAGCGTGCCGCAGTTGGGATTGGGGCTGGCGCCGGTGGGGCATGCCGTGGGCGTGGCGGTGGGAGTGGCCGTCGGAACGTACGAGAGGGAATAGGTGATCGACTGGTCCGTCGAGCCGACCGCCTGCCCCGCTATCTGGTACGTCTGGTTCACGAACAGGGCCAGGGCACTCGCGCTCAGACTGACGCTCACCTTGGTCGCGCCGCCGCCCGAGGAACCGCAGCCGGACAACAGCAGGCTGGCCGCGGCCAGTACCCCCGCCATCTTTTTCCACATTTGCAGCGCCTTCATACGACTTGCCTCCCCTGCTCGTTCGCGTCCTGTGCTTCTTCCGTGTGCGTGACCGCGAAGCGGTCAACTCGTTGGTGCAATCTCGTTGCCGGGCCGCTCCCGGCTCCCTAGAACGTCCGGCTCACCGTAAAGCGGAAAGTGTGCGACGGTTCGAAGAAATTCAGGCGCCCGGGATTGTTTTGGAAATTCATGAGCTGCGGCAGGATTTCGTTGGCGTACACGCCCGCCGGCAGCGAGAGCTTCATCATGTCCAGCGTGGCCTGGTTGAACAGGCCAGGCGGCGCCACCAGTTGCTGGCGCATGCGCGCCAGGTTATAGGCGTAGAAGATGCGGAACGGCGCCTGCACGATCGGCAACTGCACCACAAACTCGACGCCCGCCGAGGAGCGCAGCCGGAAATTGGTACCCGAGGCCAGCGGCAACTGGGCCTTCAGGTTGGCGTTGGGAAAGGCCGTCTGCAGATCCTGCAGGCCGGTCGCGGAGAGCTGCAACCCGCTGCGCTTGACGATGCCGTTGGTGCCCGCGTCCAGGAACAGGGCCATGGTCACCGGCCCCACGATGGGGATGCGGTATTCCAAGTTGCCCACGCCCTGCATGTCTCCGCCCGGAAACGTAATCTGGTAGGTCATGACCGGCAACTGGAAGGTCCTGTACTGCGGGTTGCCGCCCGAGTTCAGCGAGGTCGGGTCCAGATAGGAAAACTGCTGCACGCTGCGCACGGGGATGAAGGTCACCGGCGAGATGGCGCGAATGTCGAAACCGCGCACGGTGTCCTCGCCGCCCATGTAGAAGCGGCTGTAGGGCGGCAGCTCGAGGCCGCCGAAGCTGGTGGTATAGGAGGTCTGCAGCCGGTAGCCGAGCACGTTGCGGTGCTTGTGCACGGGCTGGAAGTGCTTGTACTCGAAGACGTTGGTGATGGCGTTGACGTTGCCGCCCAGCGGGCCGCCCTGCACCGCCAGGGAATAGAAGAAGCTCTTGCCCCCGGTGGGATTGACCGGGTTGTTGACCGTGTTGTAGCTCAGGGTCGGGGTCAGGGTGCTGGAGACGATCCCGCTCATGGCGCTGGGCCCGGCAAAGCTGCGGAACTGCACGCTCTGGAAGAGCAGCTTGGAGGCGTCGCTGAAGGTGGTGATGTTGGTCTTGGTCAGCCCGTAGCTCAGGCCCAGGCGCATGAAGGAAAACCGGCGCAAGGGATAGCTGGCGAAGAGCGTGAACCCCGTGCTGTTCTGGTTGTAGTTCTGGATGGTCTGCGGGTTCAGGCTCACTTTCTGCCCCAGCGACAGGGCCAGCTGCTGCGCCTGGTTGAAGCTGTAGCGGCTGGAGAAGAGCGTGAAGCCGGTGGAGATGGGCCGGTCGAAGAGATAGGGCTCGGTGAAACCGAACATGAAATTGCGCTGACGGTCGCCGAACTCCGCGGAAAAGGTCAGCGTCTCGCCCAGACCCAGGAAGTTGTTGGTCTGATAGGTCAGGCCGACGAAGCTCCCGGCCAGCCCGCTCACGCCGCCCTGCAAGCCGATGGACTGCTTGCCCTTTTCCTTCAGCTTCAGGTTGATGTCCACCGTGCCTTCTTTGGTGTTGCGGGAGATCTCCGCGGCTTCCGGCTTGATCTGCTCGAAATAGTCGAGCTGGTTGAGGCGCAGAATGCTCACTTCCCAGGCGCGCTGGTTGAAGAGCTGCCCTTCGTCCACCAGGATCTCCCGGCGGATGACTTTGTCGCGGGTGGTGGTGTTGCCGCTGAATTCGATGCGCCGCACGTAGTACTGCTTCTCTTCGTTGAACTTCAGCGTCAGGTTGATGCGCTTGCCTTCGTCGTCCAGCTCGGAGTCCGGCTCCGCCGTGAAATCGATGAAGCCGTATCCCCCGTAAATCTTGCGGTACTCCTCGAGGGATTTGCGGACCTTGCCCACCGCGAAAATGTCCCCTTCCTTCAGGGGAAAAACCGACTTCAGCGGCTCGACCTTCAGCGACAGGGCCTTGTCCGGGTCCGCGCTGATGATGTTCAGCTTGCCCATGCGGTAGCGCTCGCCCTCTTCGATGGGAATGGTGATGTTGACGGCCTTGCCGCGCTTACGCCCCACCCCGGGCAGCGGCAGGGGAAGCCCGCCGCGCTCGACGTCCACGTTCTCCACAATGGGGTCCTTCACCAGGACCTTGAAGTAGCCGTTGTCCTGGTACAGCCCGCGCACGCCCACTTCCAGGTCCTCGTTCAGCTTTTCGTGGTCGTAGGTCTTGGTCAGCACGCTGATTTCGAAAAAGTACAGCGGGATGGCGTAGGGCCGCGAATGGCGCATCGCGCGGATCAGCTTGCGGTCGCTGAACGCGTGGTTCCCGGTGAAGTGGATCCAGCCGATTTTGACCTTCGGACCCTCTTCCACCTTGAAGACCAGCACGACCGCGTTGCTCGCCGCGATCCGCTCATACTGCGGAGTCACCTTGGCGAACTGCCGCCCGTGCTCTCCCAGCAGATCCTTCAGCACCACTTCGGCCTTCTTGATGCGCGTGGGATCGAACTGGCTCTCCACCGTCAGGCCGACCTTGCGCTCCTTGAAGCGGTCCAGAATGTCCGATTCCGAGACCGAGTGGATGCCGTCATAGCGGATGCGCCGGATCACCGGGCGTTCTTTCAGCTCAAAAATGATGATCTTGGCGTCCGCCCGGCTGGGGCTGTCCTCGACGCGCAGCTTCACGTCCTCGAAAAACTGGGTGTTCCACAGCGCCTGAAAATCGCGCTTCAGCGTCTCTTCGCTGAAGGTGTCGCCTTCGCGCGTGAAAATGCGCGCCTTCAGGGTGTCGCTGCGCACCCGGCGGTTGCCCACGAATTCAATGCGCTCCACCACCACCGTCCCAAGAGCCGCCTGCCCCGGCGCCGCCTTCTCCTGCGCTGCGCCACCGGCCGGCGTGGCCGCGGTGCGCGCGGCGCCACCGGCGCTGCGCCCGGAGATGCCGCGGGCTTGGGAAGAAACCGCGTGGGGGACGGAAGTCTGCCGCGCCGGGGGCGGTGGAGCCGCCCCGGCTCCCGGAAGAAGGAACCACGATATGAGTAGAAACACCCCTGCGCCCAGTGCCCGGACAGACAAACAGAGTCTCCTATAAGCGGCCTTTGAGGTCATCAAGGCCGCGCCCCAAAACGCAAGATGCCCTTCTCCCGCCGCGCCCGGTATGGGCCGGCTGTGCGTGTTCTGATTCTCTAGTGGATGACCGGGGTTGCCTCGACCAGCGGCCGGAAGGCCAAGCCTTCTCCCGCGACGTACATTTGCAGGGTTGCGGGCCGCTGAATTCCCCCCTGAATCAGCGCTTCCGAGAGCGGATCCTCCACATATTTCTGCAGAGCTCTCCGCAACGGCCGCGCTCCGTAACTGCGGTCCGCGCAAGTCTTCTCCAGAATCCACTGCCGCGCTTCCGGCGACAGCACCACCTGCACCTGCCGGTGGATGAGCGTATCATTCATCTGCCCGACCAGCAGGTCAATAATGCGCAGCAGATCTTCGTCGCCCAGCGAGTTGAAGATGATCACTTCGTCCAGGCGGTTCAGAAATTCCGGATTGAACGCCCGCTTCACTTCCCCCATGACCATCTCTTCCAGGCTCTTCTGCCCGGCTTCGTCCACGCCGGCCCCGAAGCCGATCGACGTGCGCTTCTGCAAATGCCGCGCGCCGAGGTTGGAAGTCATGATAATGATGGAATTCCGGAAGTCCACGGTATTTCCGAGGCCGTCGGTGAGCTGGCCGTCCTCGAAGACCTGCAGCAGGATGTTGAACACGTCGGGGTGGGCCTTCTCGATTTCGTCGAGGAGGATCACCGAGTACGGCGTGCGCCGCACGCGCTCCGTCAATTGCCCGCCCTCTTCGTAGCCCACATAGCCCGGAGGCGCCCCGATCAGCTTGGACACCGAGTGCTTCTCCATGAACTCCGACATGTCGAAGCGCACCAGGGACTTTTCCGAACCGAAGAGGAACTCCGCCAGGCGCCGCGCCACTTCCGTCTTGCCCACGCCCGTCGGCCCCAGGAACAGGAAGCAGCCCACCGGGCGCAGCGGGGATTTCAGGCCCGCGCGGCTGCGGCGGATGGCCCGCGCCAGCGCGGTGATGGCCTTGTCCTGGCTGATCACCCGCTTGTGCAGCTCGGGCTCGATGCGCAGCAGCTTCTGCTGCTCGTCTTCCTTGATGGAGGTCACCGCGATGCCCGTCCAGCGCGACACCACTTCCTCGATGTCCTCGCGGGTCACGATGCCCGTGGAGGCGTCGTCCAGCTTGAAGCGCTCGCGCAGCACGCGCAGGTTTTCCTTCTCCTTGCGCTCTTCTTCCGAATAGAAACGGGCCTTTTCGAATTCATGGTTGGCGATGGCCGTTTCCATCCGGTGAGTGATGAACTTCACGCGCTTCTGCACCTCGGCCACCTCTTCGGGGACCGTGGCTTGGCGCAGCTTCACGCGCGCGCCCGCCTCGTCGATGAGGTCGATGGCCTTGTCCGGCAGGAAGCGGTCGGGAATGTAGCGGTTCGAGAGATACACGGCGTAGCGCAGGGCCTCGTCCGTGTAGGTTACCGCGTGGAATTTCTCGTAGCGCTCGCGCACCCCGCTGAGCACCTGGATGGCTTCGTCCTCGTTGGGCGCGGGGACTTTGACGGCCTGGAAGCGCCGCTCCAGCGAGCGGTCCTTCTCCACCGACTTGCGGTATTCGCCCGGGGTGGTGGCCCCGATGCACTGGATCTCGCCGCGCGACAGCGCCGGCTTCAGGATGTTGGCGGCGTCCAGCGAGCCTTCCGCCGAACCCGCACCCACCAGGGTGTGCAGCTCGTCGATGAAGATGATGGAATTCTGGTTCTCCATCAGCTCCTTCATGATGGTCTTCAGCCGCTCTTCGAACTGCCCGCGGTATTTCGTGCCCGCGACGATCAGCGAGAGGTCCAGCGAGAGCACCTTCTTCTCCGCCAGGAACGGCGGCACATCCCCGTCGGCGATGCGCTGCGCCAGGCCCTCGACGATGGCGGTCTTGCCCACGCCCGGCTCGCCGATCAGCACTGGATTATTCTTGGTGCGCCGGCACAGGATCTGGATCACCCGCTCGACTTCCTTGTCGCGGCCCACCAGCGGATCCAGCGCCCCGTCCACGGCCGCCTGGGTCAGGTCGCGGCTGAACTCCGCCAGCAGCGAAGTCTCCTTGGGACGCGCCGCCGGCGCTTTCTCCCCCGAAGTGCGCGCCAGCTCTTCGCGCAAGGCGGACAGGCGCAGGCCGCGCTCCGTCAGAATTTCCGAGCCAAAGCACTTCTCTTCGCGCAGGATGCCCAGCAACAGATGCTCGGTGCCCACGTGCTTGTGCCCCAGGCGCTCGGCCTCTTCCGCGGCCATATTCAGGATGCGCTTGCACTCCGCGCTCAGCGGCACTTCCACGGACGTGGAAATGCGCTCGCGGATGGTGATGCGCGCTTCAATCTCCTTGCGGATGGACTCGATCGAGCCCTGCTGGCGCAGGAAGCGGTTGGCCAGGGCCTTGTCCTCGCGCATCAGCCCGAGCAGCAGGTGCTCGGTCTCGATGTACGGGCTGCCGTACTGGCTCGCTTCATAGCGGGCGAAGAAAATTACGCGTCGCGCCTTCTCGGTGTATCGTTCGAACACGATTAGCTCGCTTCTCCCCCACGGGTCCCGCTCGCCCCGGCCGTAGCCGCGCGAGATTGCAGAACGCCGTGTTCCAGCCCCAGAACCCGCCCGCACCGCGCCGCGAGCGCCGTATTGTGCGTCGCCAGCAGCGACGTCAGGCGGTGCGTCCGGTGCAGCCGTTCCAGCAGTTCGAACACGGCCCAAGCATTCCGCTCGTCTAGATCTCCGGTCGGTTCATCCGCCAGCAGCACCGATGGCCCGGTGACGAGCGCCCGGGCGATCGCCACGCGCTGCTGTTCCCCGCCGGAAAGCTCTCCTGCCCGGTGGCTCGCGCGCTCCGCGAGTCCCACTTCCGCGAGCAGCTCCCGCGCCCGTTCCAGCGCTGGAGCAAATTTTTCGCCGCGCACCAGCAGCGGCATGGCCACATTTTCCTCGGCCGTAAAATCCGCCAGCAACTGATGCCGCTGCCAGATAAACCCGATGGCGCGATTGCGAAACGCGGCCAGCGCCGCGTCATCGTTTGTTTCAATGGCTTTCGCGTCGAAGTATACTGTACCGCTTGTTGGCGTGTCTAGCGCAGCCAGCAGGTGCAGCAGCGTGCTTTTGCCCGCTCCCGACGGGGCCACGATCGCCGCCATCTCCCCTTCGCGCAGCGCCAGATTCACATCCCTCAAAATCGGCAGGGTCTGCGCTCCCGAACCGTAACTCTTCCCCAGGTTGCGCGCCTCGAGCACCACCCGCGCGGGCGTTTCCGCCGCGCCGCCCGCTGCGCGCGTCTTGTGCTCCGGATTTGTCCGCCCTGCGTCCATAATCTTCTTGCGCGCCGCCCACTCCGGGCGCCCGCGCGCCGCGTCTATATTTTAATTAGATGCCGCAGCACCCTGGCGTAGTGGCCAGGCGGTACTGTCCGGCCCTGCCGCTCGATGCCCAACTCTTTCCTTTTTTGGCCGGTGACCATTCGCGTCCAACGAACGCCCGGCTTTCCCGCTTTTCGGACCGGTCTAACTTACGCTATATCAGCGTCTTCAGGAGCGCCGGGGAAGCCCTATGCAAACGCGTTGCAAAAGGGCGGCCCGCCATCCGATTGCCCATCCGGATATAGAGCAACCGGACCGCCAAATTCGTCTCTTTTGCCATTCTCTTCGGCGCTTCCAATTCACTCATAACGCAGGATTTCCACGGGCAGCAGGCGCGCCGCCGCGCGCGCCGGCACCAGCGTGGCGGCCACGGAAATTCCCATCGCCGCCAGCGCGATTCCCACCCCGTCCCATACACTCGGATGAAACGGCACGTAGGCCACCGAATAGACCTGTGGGTCGAGCGGTATCAGATGGTAGTGGCCCGCGATGCCGGCGATTCCATAACCCGCCAGCAGTCCCAGCAGCGTTCCTGCCGAGCCGATCGCCAGCCCCTGCAACAGAAAAATCCGCCGCACCTGCGCGCGGCGCGTGCCCATGGCCATCAGCACCGCGATGTCCCGGGCCTTGTCCGTGACGGTCATGGTCAGCACCACCAGGATGTTCAGCCCGGCCACAAACGTGATCAGCCCGATGAAGATCGCGGTGACCAGCTTTTCCAGCCGCAGCGCCCGGAACAGCGCCTTGTTTTCTTCCATCCACGTCGTGGCCGCGTAGCCCGGCCCCGCCGCGCGCTCCATCTCTCGCGCGATCTCCCCGGCCCGGTCGGGCTGCGCCAGCCGCAGCTCCAGCACGTTCACCAGGTCGCCCGCCCCGGAAAGATTCTGCGCCGCGGAGAGGGTCATGAAGCACCAGTTCTCGTCGTAATCGTAGAAGCCCGATTCGAAAACGCCGGTGATGCGGAAGCGCCGCGTGCGCGGCAGCAGCCCGAACGGGGTCAGCCGTCCTTGCGGGCTGGTCAGCGTGACGTAGTCCCCGGGCGAAACCTTCCACTCCTCGGCCAACTGCTTGCCGACGAGCAAAGCGTCCACGCCGTCGGCATCCGCCGCAAAATCCGCGTGCCCGGCCACCACCCGCTGCAGCGCTTCGTCGAAGCGCCGCTCCCGCACGGGGTCCACGCCCTTGGCCACGACGCCGCGCGCCTGGCCGCCGAACGACAGCAACACCGTCTGGTATACCGCGGGGGTGATCGAACGCACGCCGGGCGCCGCGCCCAGCCGCGCCGCCAGCGCCTCGTAATCGCGGATGCCGCCCGTGCCGGGGCGCGTCAGCGAGACGTGCGCGGTCACGCCGAGCAGCCGCTCCTGCAGCGTTTCGCGGAAGCCGGTGTCCATGGCCAGGGCCACCACCAGCGTGGCCACGCCCGCGGCTACGCCCAGCACGGAAAAGCCCGTCACCAGGCGCAGCACCGCCGGCCGGTAGGGCGACCGCAGGTACCGCCGGGCCACGAACCATTCAAAGCGCATGTGCGGGTAGCCGCTAGTCTTTCTCGCCGGCGAAAGCGCCGGGCGTTTCCGTCTTCGCTTCCGGGGCCTCCGGGCGCAGCAGGGGAAAGAGGATGACGTCGCGGATGGAGTGCGAATCGGTGAGCAGCATGGTCACGCGGTCCATGCCGATGCCCTCGCCGGCAGCGGGGGGCAGACCGTGGCACAGCGCGCGAATGTAGTCCGCGTCCAACTGCTTCGGCGCTTCCTCGCCGCCCTGCGCGATCTGCTCCAGGAAGCGACGCTCCTGCTCGGCGGGATCGTTCAGTTCGGAGAAGCCGTTGGCGATCTCCATGCCCCCGGCGAAGATCTCGAAGCGCTCGGTCAGCGCGGGATCTTCGGGCTTCTGTTTGGACAGCGGCGAGATCTCGGTGGGGAAATCGTAGATGAACGCCGGCTGGATCAGATGCTTCTCGGCGATCTCTTCGAACAGCAGTCCCGTCCATTCGCCGTCGCAGGGCTGGCCCTTGGCCGTGATGCGCGCGGCTCCCGTGCGCCCGGCCCACTGGTTGTAGCGCTCGACCGCGGCGCGCGGCCCGCCCGGCGCCGCCAACTCCGCCGGCGTGGGCGCGGCGCCGGCCTCCGCGGGCCAGTACTTTTCGATGGCCTCGCGCATGGTCAGCTTCTGGAACTTTGCGAAGTCCAGCTGGTGCTCGCCGTAGCGCACCGTCGTCGAGCCGGTTACCTTCTCCGCCAGCAGCGCGAAGAGCTGCTCGTTCAGCTCCATGAGGTCCCGGTAGTTGCTGTAGGCCTCGTAGAACTCGAGCATGGTGAATTCCGGATTGTGCTGGGTGGAGATGCCCTCGTTCCGGAAGTTGCGGTTGATCTCGTAGACCCGGTCGATCCCGCCCACCACCAGCCGCTTCAGATACAGCTCCGGCGCGATGCGCAGGTACAAGTCGATGTCCATGGTGTTGTGGTGGGTGATGAACGGCCGCGCCGCCGCGCCCCCCGCGATGGGGTGCATCATCGGCGTTTCCACCTCGACGTAGCCGCGCCCGTCGAAAAATCGGCGCATCTCCTGCACGATGCGCGCCCGGGTCAGAAAGACCTGCCGCGATTTCTCGTTGGCGAGGAGGTCCAAGTAGCGCTGCCGGTAGCGGATCTCGATGTCCGTCAGCCCGTGCCACTTTTCCGGCAGCGGCAGCAGCGCCTTGCTCAAAAAGGTCAGCTCCTCGACCCAAACCGACAGTTCGTTGGTCTTGGTCCGGAAGAGATGCCCGGCCACGCCGACGTTGTCGCCGAGATCCAGCAACTGGAAGAGCTTGAAGGCGCGTTCCCCCAGCACGTCCAGCTTGACGTAGACCTGGATGCGCTTCCCCGCTCCCTGAATGTGCGCGAAGCCCGCCTTGCCCATCAGCCGGTAGGAGACGATGCGCCCGGCCACGCGCACCTCGCGCCGGTGCGCTTCCAGCTCCGCCGCCGGGGTCTCCGCAAAGGCCTCCACCAGCGCCGCCGGGGTCTCCGTCCAGCGGAACTCGTGCGGGTAGACGGCATAACCCAGAGCGCGGATCTCTTCGAGCTTCTTCTGGCGTTGCTGGAACTGGTCAAGTGGCTCGAATTGCAAGGGTAAACGTCCTTTCCGACAGGTCGTGCGCAGTATAACGGGGCTGGCCCGCGCCTTCAAGAAAGGGGTTGCGCACCGGCGCGAGTACTTTGATATACTCGGCGCTTCTCACTGGCTAAGACTGTGCAAGAACGGACTCCATCCCTTCCCGGCCGGTTTTCCTCGGTACAGGAAGACTGGTGCGCCTGGCTGCCGCAGCCCCAGGCCAGCACCTTCGAGACGCTCAGCCAGCAGCTGGAAACCTCCTACACCATGCTCAGCGTGTCGCTGAACGAAGCGATGGCCCTGCGCCTGCGCGGTCAAATCGCCAGGTCGCTGCAGGCCGTGGCGGTCAGCGGCGAACTGAGCCGCTTGCTGACGCAGCCGCTGGAGACCCTGCTGCGCGCCATCGAAGCGCAGGGCCGCCATCACGGCACGGTGCCCAACGTCGCCCCGCTCAATCCCGCCAATTTCCGGAGCCTGCGCTGCCTGCGCGCCGCCCGCATGAACACCCTGTTCTCCATGGTCCTGCTTTCCCAGCGCGCGCAATTCCTGCATAAGCTGCACTCCCTGCAGGAGATGGTCGCGGACCTGGACCAGGAATTCGCCGCCACGGTCCAGGAACTGGTCGAGGAGTTTTCCGGCGAGCGCGACCGGACCTGGCTGGCGCTGGATCTTTTTCACTACGACCTCAACACCTGCCTGCGCGAAACCATCGTCCTGTGCAAGTCCTTTCTCCACGTCCTGCCCGCGGACGCGCTGGCGGACTTCGAGTCCGCGGCATACAGCAAGGCCGGCCCGCCCTCTTCACGCAAGGCCCGCTGGCGCAACATCCGCCGTAGACGTCCGGCGGGAATCGCGGGAAAATAGCGCCGCTGCCCCCTGGCGGCGCAGCGGACCGGCGCCCATTGCCGGCCGCGCTTACAAAGTGTCTATTTGAGAAAGAGTTCCGCACGCGCGGGACAACTCCGGAGGGTACACGGTGCATCGCATGGACTGGATGCGCCGCGATTGGACCGTTGGCCCGACCTAGACCAACCGAGCCCAGCACGCTGACCGAGGCGGATGCCATCCGCCTGGCGCAGCGCGGCAATGCAGCGGCCTTTGAGTTTCTCTACCGGCTGCACAGCCGCCGTGTCTACGCCCTGTGCCTGCGCATGGTCAACAATCCGTCCGACGCGGAAGACCTGGCGCAGGAGGCGTTCTTGCAGTTGTTCCGCAAGATCGCCACGTTCCGGGGCGAGTCGGCGTTTTCCACGTGGCTGCACCGCATGACCGTCAATGTGGTCCTCATGCGGCTGCGCAAGAAAGCTCTTCCCTAGACTTCCCTGGAAGAGGCCACGGAGCCGGATGAAGAGAGCGGCGGGCCGCGCAAGGACTTCGGCGCGCCGGACTTGAAACTGAACGGGGCGGTCGATCGCGTCAATCTCGAGCGCTCGATCGAAAAGCTGCCCCCGGGGTACCGCACGGTGTTCGTGCTCCACGATATCCAGGGCTACGAGCACAACGAGATCGCGGACATCATGGGCTGTTCGGTAGGCAATTCGAAGTCGCAGCTGCACAAGGCGCGGACCCGCATGCGCGAACTCCTGCAGGAGGAGTTGCGGGATCAGGCCCGCCAGGTCCGCCAGGAAGAACAGGCGGCCAAGTCCCCCACCGGGCGGGACGTTTGAGTTTGGGATTTGCGGCGTTGACCGCTTCGCGGTCACGCCGGAAGCAGTTGCGGGAGGGCCACCCAGCGCCCCGCCCGCGGAGCAAGGCAAGATGAAGTGCACAGAATTCGAACGGGCCCTGGAGCAGGACGGCCTCGCGGCAGATAGCCAGGCCGCGCAAACGCATCTGGCGGGCTGCGACGCCTGCCAGAGCCTGCTCGCCGATTTCACCGCCATCGCCGCCGCCGCGCGCGCGCTCCCGGCCGAAGCCGAACCCCCGCAGCGCCTGTGGCTCTCCTTGCGCGCGCAACTCGCCGCGGAAGGAATCCTCCAGGAGACGGCCCCGCCGCGGGAATCTTTCTGGTGGCATTCGCTGGCCGCGCTTTTCCAGAGCCACGCGCTGGCCACTGCCGCCGTCGGCCTCTTGCTCGTGGCCGGCGCCGCCGTGCAGTTGCGCCGCACGCCCCCGCCGTCCGCCGCCGAGCCCCTGCCCTACGCGGAAACCGCCGCCATGCTCCAGCAGCAGGAGCGCGGGGTTGCCGGCATGGCCCTGGCCGGCACCACGGCCTCTCCCGTGGACGCTTCCCTGCGCGAGAATCTGAGGATCCTGGATCAGTTCATCGCCGACTGCGAACAGCGCGTCCGCCAGGATCCGACCGACGATGTGGCCCGCGAATATCTTTCCGGCGCGTATCAGCAAAAAGCCGAGTTGCTCGCTGCGATGATGGATCGCAGCGGGAGTGGAGACTACTGACATGCCGACGCCTACAACCTGCTGGACGATCTTCCGCGTGACCGCGAAGCGGTCAGCCCTTTTTCTTCTCGGAGCCGCAGCCTTCCTGCTGCCGCCCGCGCAGGCCGCCGGCCAGCACATCGAAAAGCATTTCGCGGTGACCACCCGCCCGGTGCTCACCATCCAGAACGCCACCAACGGGCGCATCGAGGTAAAGTCCTGGAAGAATCCCGAAGTGGTCATCGCCGGCAACCAGGCCTCCGGCAAAGTCGCCGTGGAGATGGAGCAGGCGGACAACCGCATCGGCCTCTCCACCACCATCCTCGACAAGAGCGCCAAGCCCGCCGAGGTCGAAACCTCCTTCGACATCACCGTTCCCGAAGAGAGCGAGCTGCAGATTCACACCACCAGCATGGGCACCATCTACGTCGAGCAGGTCTATGGCGACATGACCCTGGAATCCGTCGCCGGCGACGTGCACCTCAAGGAAGTCTCCGGCTACATCATCGTGAAGACCGTCAGCGGATCACTGCAGTGCCTGCAATGCGCCGGCAAGCTCAACTTCGCCTCCATCAGCGGCAGCGCGCAGTTCCTGCAGCCACAGCTCAACAATCTCAACGTCTCCACCACCACCGGCAACATTCTCTACGACGGCGATTTCCTGCGTTCCGGCATCTACACCATGAAGAGCGGCATGGGCCTGGTCGAGGTGCGCTTCTCCGGCAACGATTCCTTCGATCTCAAGGCCCAGACCACCACCGGCACCGTGGACAACCAGGCCCAGGACTTCCTCAAGCCCGATTCCCACGGCCTGAGGCAGCTTTCCTCGAAGTTCGCCAAGAGCCTCGCCGGCAGCGTCAACGCCGGCCTGGCCCAGGTCAACCTCTCCTCGTTCAGTGGTACAATCCGCATCCGTAAGCGCGATTGATCCGTTTCGCGCCCTCGCATGCCCATGCCACCTTCGCCTCCGCGCGGCCCCGCCGCACGCCCCTCCGTGCTCTGCCTGGCCGGCTTCATGGGCTGCGGCAAATCCACCGTCGGCGCGCTCCTCGCCCGCCAGTTGGCTTGGCGCTTTGCCGACCTCGATGAGCGCATCGAGCAGGCCGCCGCCCTGGGCATCCCCGAATTTTTCGAGCGCCACGGCGAGCCGGCCTTCCGCCAGCTCGAGCACGAACAGCTGCGGGCCGTCCTGGGCCGCGCCATCGAGCACGCCGAGCCCACCGTCCTGGCCCTGGGCGGCGGCACCTACGCCCAGCCGGCCAATGTCGAGCTGCTGCGCAACGCCGGCGTCCCCGTCGTCTGGCTCGAATGCCCCGTCGAGATTCTCCTGGCCCGCTGTATGACCATGACCGGCCGCCCGCTGTTCCGCGACGAAGCCAGTTTCCGCGCCCTCTACGCGCAGCGCCTGCCTTCCTATCAGCAGGCGGACTATCGCGTGGACAGCTCCGGCAGCGCCGCGGCCGTCGTGGCACGGATTCTGCAACTGGGCATCGTCACCCCGGGTGACGCGGCGCATCTGCTCGGCGAGAAGCGGCCGTCGTAGCCGCCGGCCACGACTGTTGTGAATTTTTCGAACGCCCCAGGGAGGCTGAAGCAATGACCCACCGCCGCACTTGGCTCTTGGCCGCCACCATCTTGTTTCTCGCCGCCGGGCTCTCCCCGCGCGCCGCGCGACTGCACGCCGCCGCGCAGAAGCAAAAGAAAGGCGCCGCGGCCGCCGCAACGGGCCTCCTCGCCACGGACAAAGGCAAGCTGCGCATCCTGCTCGACGGGCGGCAGGTGGGCGCCGAGGAGTTCGAAATTGCCGCCGACGGCGGCAACTGGATGGCGCGCGGCGCGGTACAGCTCACGCCTGCGGACGGCCCCGCCACGCGCGTCACCTCCGCCCTGCGGCTGCAACCCGACGGCGCGCCTCTCAGCTACGAGTGGTCCTCGCAGAGCGACAAGAAAAACGGCGCGCACATCCTCTTCGAAAACGGCATCGCCAAAATCAACCTGGAGGTGGAAGGCGCCCGGCCCTTCCAGCAGGAGCTGACTTTCGCCTCTCCCAGGATCGCCATCCTCGACAACAACCTCTACCACCACTACGCCATCCTCGCCCGCCTCTACGACTGGTCCAAGCGCGGCCCGCAGGTCTTTCCCGTGCTCATTCCCCAGGACCTCACCCCCGGCTCCATCACCGTCGAAGCCACCGGCACGCAAACCTCCGCCGGAAAATCCTACGAGGGCCTGCGCGTCTCCACCGCCGATCTCGAAGTGCTCCTGTACCTCGACGCGCAGCACCGCCTCCAACGCCTGGAAGTGCCCGCCGCCAGCGTCACCGTCGTCCGCGAATAGCCGTTGACCGCTTCGCGGTCACGCCTACAGCGGTTTCGCACCCCGTCCCGCGGGCGCGGCGCAGCCCGCAACGGCCAATAAAAAAAGCGGTGCGCGCGCCCTGCCGGGGCGCGCGCACCGCGAAATACTTTCCTGCGCGAACGCAGCTACCGCGCGAGCGGCCGCTGATAGACCGGAGCGCCCGGCCGGCGCAAATATCCACCCTGCGCGGAACTCTGCAGGTGCGCCGTCTGATCGTTCAGGTGGCCGCTTACGTGGCCGTTCCCGTTGTTCGCGTGGCCGTACTGGCCATGGCCCGGCACTGCCGGCGTCAGCCGCGCCGGGTTACCGATAGGGCGGAGCGTAATCGGCCCTCCGGAAACATGGTCGCTGATCGCTTGCAGGCGCTTCAGGATGGATTGCCACTGTTCCCAGTCCAGTTGCCGCAGAAACGGCCGCAGCCCCTGGATGAAGGGATCTTCCAGCAGCGCCTCGCCATCCGATTCCGGGATGAAGAAGCGGTTGAGGCCCACGCTGAGCGCTTCGGAGATTTTCTCCAGCGTCCCGAGACTCGGCGTCATCTGCCCGCTCTCGATGCGCGAGAGGTACGACCGGGAAACTTTCGAGCGCGACTGCAACTGGCTTTGCGTCATCCCGCGCGATTCGCGCAACTGCCGGATGCGCTGGCCAATGTTCTCGACCGTCTCCTGGTTGACCAACTTCTCTTGGGCGGGCTCGGCACCTGCCTCCTCCATCGGAGCTGGCGGAGGTATCAGGAACTCCAGTCGCTGTGGGAGCGCCCGTACGCACCTCCGGCAATTGCCGGTGCGCGTGCGGTACTGCACGAGGCCGCAAGTTTTGCAGCGGATGACTTCCCGATCCATTTCGAACGTGCTTATCGCTTCGTTTTGTGCCGACACCGGTGCTCCTCGCTGACTTTTGTCCGGCGTGCGGATAGAGAAGAAACGCAGGAACGTGCTCTGGGGAAGGCAGAAACTGGCGCAGCGGCACTATCCCGCGAATGGCCGTTTTCTGTCAAGAGGATTTTGCAACTATTTTTTCCCGCGCCGCAAATCTTCCCCCGCGGTTACGCCAAATCTTCGCTGTTCGCGCGGACAGGTTCGTCCGTTTCCTCCCTGTTTTCTGCTCTTTCCGCCCCGCCTTCCTCCCGCCGTTTGGCCTGCGCCCGCACCTGCGGTAAGCTACTCCCCTTTTACGGAGGAGATGCATGCCCGTCCGCGACGATGCCTGGAAGCTGCTCTGCGAATACACCGCCAGCGAAAGCCTGCGCAAACACGCCCTGGCCGTCGAAGCCTGCGTCCGCGCCTACGCCCGCAAGAACGGCGCGGACGAAGAACTCTGGGGCCTCACCGCCCTGCTCCACGACTTCGACTACGAGCGCTGGCCCAACAACGCCCATGCCCCCGACCAGGAACATCCCGCCGAAGGCGTCAAGATCCTGCGCGAGCTGGGCTACTCCGAAGAGATCGCCCGCGCCATCCTCTCCCACGCCGATTACACCGGCGTCCTCCGCCAGTCGCCCCTCGAGCACACCCTTTTCGCCTGCGATGAGCTCGCCGGCTTCCTCACCGCCTGCGCCTACATCCGCCCCTCCAAGAGCATCCTCGATCTCGAAGTCAGCTCCGTCAAAAAGCGCCTCAAAGACAAAGCCTTCGCCCGCGGCGTCAGCCGCGAGGACGTCCGCAAGGGCGCCGAAGAGCTGGGCCTCCCCCTCGACGAGCACATCGCCTTCTGCATCGCCGCCCTCCGCGAACACGCCGACGCCCTCGGTCTCCGCGGCGCCGTCGCCGCGCAACCCGGCTCCTGATCGCACAGCCGCCCCCAGCGGAAGGCGAACCAAGCCTCACGATTTCATCCCGGGCCCGATTCACGCTAGAATTGAACAGGAATGCTCAACCAGATCAAAGGCTTCGACACCACCGGCAGCCGCCACCCCCGCCGCAAAACCTGCGGCGTAAAGGTCGGCCACGTCCAGGTGGGCGGCGGCGCGCCCATCGTCGTGCAGTCCATGACCAACACGGACACCGTGGACGTGGAAGCCACTTTCCGGCAAACCGTCGCGCTCGCCGAAGCCGGCTCCGAGATCGTGCGCTGGACCGTCAACGTCCCGGAAGCCGCCGCGGCCGTCCCGCTGCTCAAGCGGCGCCTGCTCGACGCCGGCTGCACCGCGCCCATCATCGGCGACTTCCACTACAACGGCCACGTCCTGCTCACCAAATACCCGGATTGCGCCAAGGCTCTCGACAAGTACCGCATCAATCCCGGCAACGTCGGCGCCGGGCAGCGCCGCGACGAGCAGTTCTCCACCATCTGCAAGATCGCCCGCGACAACGGCAAGCCCGTGCGCATCGGCGTCAACGGCGGCTCCCTCAATCAGGAGCTGGTCATGCGCAAGATGCAGGAGAACACCGACAAGAACCTCGGCAAGGAATCCGAGGAGATCATCAACGACTGCATGGTCCTCTCCGCTCTGGAATCCACCGAGCTGGCCCTGGAATGCGGCCTGCGCCGCGACCAGATCATCATCTCCTGCAAGACCTCGCGCCCCCGCGACCTCATCACCGTCTATCGCGACCTCTCCACCAAGACCGAGCAGCCCCTGCACCTGGGCCTCACCGAAGCGGGCATGGGCGCCAAGGGCCTGGTGTGGTCCGCCGCTTCGCTCGGCGTGCTGCTTCACGAAGGCATCGGCGACACCATCCGCATCTCGCTCACCCCGCGCCCCGGCGGCGACCGCCGCGAAGAGGTTTACGCCGCCTGCGAACTGCTGCAGTCGCTCGGCCTGCGCTCCTTTGCGCCCAGCGTCACCGCCTGCCCCGGCTGCGGCCGCACCACCAGCAGCACCTTTCAGGAACTCGCCGAGCGCATCCAGGACTACATCCGCGACATGATGCCCGCGTGGAAGACACAGTACGACGGCGTCGAAACCATGACCCTGGCCGTCATGGGCTGCATCGTCAACGGTCCCGGCGAATCCAAGGCCGCCAACATCGGCATCAGCCTCCCCGGCACTGGCGAGGCCCCGCGCTGCCCCGTTTACATTGACGGCGAGAAGAACGTCACCCTCGAAGGCACCTACGACGAGCTGGCTGCCGCCTTCCAAGCCCTCGTGGACAACTACGTGGCCACCAAGTATCCCCGCAAGACCGCCGGCGTTCCCGCGAAGTAGCCGCGCGGCCCTACCCCGCCCGTGTGCTAGAATTCTCACTCGCTTTCTCGCGCGAATTGCGCCGGAGCTTTGCATGAAGATCAGCCGGGAAGACGTGTTGCGGGTGGCCGACCTGGCTTACCTGGAATTGAGCGAAGCGGAGATCGAAACCTACCGCACCCAGCTCGATTCCATCCTCGAATACATCGGCAAGCTCAACGAGCTGGACACCACCGGCGTCGCGCCCATGGCCCAGGTGCTCTCCAGCGACCAGGCCGCCGACGCCACCCTGCGCGAGGACGCGGTCCTGCCCTGCGACGTGGCCGGCGACGTCCTCCGGCATGCCCCGGACCCCGAACCGCCGTATTTCCGCGTGCCCAAGGTGATCGAAAGATAGGGCTTCGTATTTGCCGGGGCACGGCATGCCGTGCCCGCGAAATGAGACATCAGGAACGATGGCCATGAACTGGACAATCGACGGCGTAAGAGATTCCCTCGCGGGGAAGAAGATTTCCGCCCGCGAGCTGACCGCCGAATTCTACAAGCGCATCGAGGCCCGGAATCCGGAGCTGAACGCCTTTCTGGCGCTTTCCCCGGAGCGCGCCTATGCCCAGGCCGAGCGCGTGGATGCGCTCGTCGCCGCCGGCAAGCCCCTGCCGCCGCTGGCCGGCGTGCCCATCGCCATTAAAGATGTGATCAGCACCCGCGGCGTACGCACCACCTGCGGCTCGAAAATCCTGGGAACCTACATGCCGCCCTACGATGCCACGGCGGTCGAGAAGCTCGAAGCGGCTGGCGCCGTTCTCCTCGGCAAGACCAACTGCGACGAATTCGCCATGGGCAGTTCCAACGAAAACTCCGCCTACGGCCCGGTAGGCAATCCCGCCGCCCCCGGCTGCGTCCCCGGCGGCTCCAGCGGCGGCTCCGCGGCCGCCGTTGCAGCGGGCCTGGCCGTCGCCGCTCTCGGCACGGACACCGGCGGCTCCATCCGCCAGCCCGGCTCCTTCTGCGGCATCCCGGCCATGATGGGCAGTTACGGCCGCGTCTCGCGCTACGGCCTGATCGCCTTCGCTTCCTCGCTCGACCGCATCGGCCCCTTCGCCACCTCGGTGCGCGACATCGCCGCGGTCCTGCGCGTCATCGCCGGCCGCGACCCGCGCGATTCGACCTCCACCACCGACCCCGTCCCCGATTACACTGCCGAGGCCGCCAAGCCTGTCAAAGGCTTGCGGCTGGGCATTCCCAAAGAGTATTTCGGAGCGGGCATGGACTTCGGCGTCCGCCAGAAGATCGCGGCGGGCATCGCCCTTTTCCAATCGCTCGGCTGCGAGCTCGTCGAAGTGGCCATGCCGCACACCGATTACGCCATCGCCACCTACTACATCATCGCCACTGCGGAGGCCAGTTCCAACCTGGCGCGCTACGACGGCGTGCGCTTCGGCCTGCGCGTCAACGGCGATTCCCTCGTCGGCATGTACCGCAAGACGCGCGGCACGGGCTTCGGCGCGGAGGTCAAGCGCCGCATCGTCCTCGGCACCTATGTGCTCTCCGCCGGCTACTACGACGCCTACTATCTCAAGGGCCAGAAGGTGCGCACCCTCATCGCCCAGGATTTCCAGAAGGCCTTCACCCAGGTGGACGCCATCCTCACCCCCACCTCGCCGGTGCCGCCCTTCAAGCTGGGGGAGCGCACGGCCGATCCTTTGCAGATGTATCTTGCTGATATATATACGGTTACTGGCTCGCTCGCGGGCCTCCCGGGTATCTCCGTGCCCTGCGGCAAGCTTTCCGGCGGCCTGCCCGTCGGCCTGCAGATCTTCGCCCCGGCCTTCGCCGAAGTTCGCGCCCTGCAGTTGGCCCAGGCTTTCGAACTTGCGGGCGGCGCAAACCTGTGATCGCCGTTCGGGAGACATCCACCATGCCTGCTCTCGATCCCCTGCTCGAAACCCTCAGCGCCACGCGGACCGAACTCCTGCATACCGCGGACTCCGTGGCGCCGGCTCAGTGGCTGGCCAGGCCCGCGGCGAAGGCTTGGTCCACCGCCGAGGTGATCGCGCATCTCACCATGGTGGAGCGAACAGTGACGGACAGCGCGGGCCGCGTGCTCCTGCATCCGCCAAAGCCGCTCCCTTTCTTCCGGCGCCTGCACTTGCCGCTGTGGATCGTCGCCCGGCGTATCCTGCGCCGCAAATCACCGATTCCCCTGGATCCGGCGCTTCTGGGCGCAAAAGAAAATATGCTGGCGGAACTGCGCGTGGCCCGCGAACGCACACTCGCGTTTCTTACGGAAACACGGGACCGGGATCTCAGCGCGTACCGCTGGCCGCATCCGTTTCTCGGCAACCTGAATTTCTACGAATGGTTTCGCCTTCTGGCCAATCACGAAGTGCGCCACACCAAGCAAATCCTGGAAATCGTAGACACCTTGCGGAAATAGGAAATTTTTCCCAAGTGAAATTGCCCGCCTAGGCTACCTGCAGGCCAACGTTTCTTTTATTTTGTGCCCATAACCTATTCATGGCGTGAGGGTTGGAACAAAAGTACTAGAGAGTTGGTTTTTCGTCACTGGAACGGAACTACTATTGCTCTAATAAATTGCGTTCGTCTATGCTGCTGGCAACCGGAAACGGGTTCGGCAAGCACGATGTAACGGGGAGACTGAGAGGGCGGTCGTGGTTACTGTCAAGTCGAGTCAGAAAATCTTCACCGATACGGAAGTGGCCAGTCTTACGGGCATCTGCATGGACCACCTCCACAATTTCGCGCGCAGCCGCCACCTGGGTTTTATCGCCCGCGCCGCCGAAGCTGCCGGCAAGCAGGCCGACCAGTGGCTGTTCACGCTCAGCGACCTGATGGTGCTTGTGACCCTTTTTCCCAAGTGCACCCATTAGCTTTCGGCGTTCTGATCGAACCTGAACGGGCTCCGGCTTCTCCTCCGGAGCCCGTCGCCTTTTACACCCGTCCCAGCGCCCGCTGAACAACCCCGGTTGCCCCCGGCCCCCGCCGGCGCTATCCTCAATCTGCGTGACCGCGAAGAGGTCAACGCTCTGTGTGACCGCGAAGCGGTCAACCCGGGAGAGGCAAACCCGCTCTGGCCAGAGGCATCTGATGAGCAGGAGGCATTCCCCCATCGCGAGCCGGTTTCCTTTGCGCATCCCAGCCGGGTTCGCCTTTTGCGGCCTGCTGCTCTGCCCAGCGGCACCCGTCGGCGCCGCCTGGCACACCGCCCAGCAACCCCCCGCGGCCCAGGATACCCCCTCGCCAGCGCAGTCCGAGGCCCCCAGCCTGCCCGCGACGCTCCCCCGCGGCAAACGACTCATCCTCAAAGACGGCAACTTCCACATCGTCCGCTCCTACCAGCGCAACGGCGACCGCGTCCGTTACTACAGCATTGAGCGCTCCGCCTGGGAGGAATTGCCCGCCGCGCTCGTGGACTGGGAAGCCACGGCGAAAGCCGAAACGGAACAGGCCCGCGCGGCCGAAATCCTAGCCAAAAAGGTTCACTCGGAAGAAGAAGCCAGCAGGACAGAACTGGCCCTGGACGTGGACGCCAGCCTGCAGGTCGCCCCGGGCCTCTTCCTCCCCCCGGGCGAAGGAATGTTCGTCGTGGAAGGCCGCGTGGTGACCCCGCTCGAACAGGTCGGCACGGAGTTGCACCGGGACAAGAAACAGTTCCTGAAGCAGGTGCTCGTGCCCATTCCCATCGTTCCCGACAAGCGCAATCTGGAAATTCCGGGGAGCAAGGCGCGTCTGCGCTTCACCTCGGCCACCATCGAGTTCTATCTCCGGGAAGCGCCGCCCGATCCGGAACGCGCCTCTCCGGTGCGCAAAAGCAGCCGCCCCGGCGAATCCGGGCCCGAAGTGGAACTCATCCGCGCCACGGTCAAAGGCAGCAAGCGCCAGGTGGAATCCATCCGCAGCTTCTTTGGCCAGCAGGTGGACACCCGCCGCGACACCATCCCCCTCCAGCGCTGGGACACCGCCCCGACGGTCTTCCGTTTCACACTGAGCCAGCCCCTGCCCCCGGGCGAGTACGTCCTCGCGGAGTTCCTTCCCGAAGGTATGAATCTCTACGTCTGGGATTTTGCGGTGGACGCCGCGCCCGGGCAGCCGTCCGGCCCCGGGAAAGCCGCAACTCCCCGGAATCCGCGGAACTGATCTTTTCAAAGGGTGGCCATCCGGTGGCCGGAGCCCGGCCCGGCGGCGGGGCTATTTCGCGAAAGACTCTTTGCTGGCGGAGAAGACCTCGGCAAGCACCGTGAGCGCCTCCGAAACGCGGAAGGGTTTCTGCAGCCGCCAGCGCGGCCCGCCCTCGGCATTGGCGCCGGAATCGGTCATCAGATCCCCGGTCATGAAGATGATCGCGGGTTTGCGCGCTTGCGCGCTCAGAATGCGCTCCGCCGTCTCCTTGCCGCTCACCCCGCCCACCGTCAGATTGAGATCGCACAGCACCGCGTCATATTCGATGCGCTGCACGCACGCCAGCGCTCCCGCGCAATCCGCCGCGCAATCCACGTGCAGGCCCTGTGCTGTCAGCCCCTCTTCGAGCAGCTGGCGGATGCTTTCCTCGTCGTCCACCACCAGGACCGAGCGGCCCTTGAGGATGTCGGCCATCTGTTGCAGTTCGCCGACGGTGTGCGCCGCCGTGTCCATCACCGTGGAGGCCGCCTGCGGCTGCCCCGCCGCGGGCAGAAACACGGTGAACGCCGACCCGCCTTCCGGCAGCGCTTCGGCTTCGATGCTCCCGTGATGCTCGCGCACGATGGCCATGCAGATGCTCAAGCCCAGCCCCGTGCCGCCTCCCGGCCGCTTCGTCGTGTAGAACGGGTCAAAGAGCTTGGGCAGCGCTTCCCGGCCGATCCCCACGCCGTCGTCCTGGATGGTCACGGCGACGCGATCGCCGGCGCGATACGGCCGCACCACGATCTTCCCGGAATCGCGCACCTCGCGAATGGCGTGTTCCGCGTTGGTGATCAGGTTGAGAAATACCTGGATCAACTGGTTGGCATCTCCCAGCACCGAGGGCAGCGACGGATCGGGGTGGAATTCCACGGCGATCTTGCTCTGCCGCAGGGAGTGCTCGTGGAGCTGCAGGGTACGCTCCACGAGCGGGCTGACGCCCAGCAGCTTTTTCTGCGGCGCGGCCGGCCGCGAAAAATCCAGCAGGTTTTGCACGATGCGCGCCGCGCGCCGCGCCTGGCGGTGCATCAACTCCAGTTGCCGCTGGGCCGCGGCGTCCAGGTCGGCGCGCTCCCGGAGCAGCTCGGTGACCCCCAGAACGGCGGTCAGCGGATTGTTGAGTTCGTGGGCCACGCCGGCGAGCATCTGCCCCATGGCCGCCAGCTTTTCCGACTGGATGAGCTGCTCTTCCAGGCGCTTGAGCTGCGTGACGTCCCGCGCCGAAATCACTACTCCTTCGATCTTCCCGGACTCGCCGGTCAGCGGGCTGAAATGCAGCCGCATGCGCCGCCAGTCGCCCTGTCTGTGCTGCACGCGCGTCTCCAGCGATGCGAACGATTTTTCCCCCGCCACCACTTCGTCGAACAGCGTGTACAGCGCGGTGCGGTCTTCCGGGTGCGCGCGCTCCCCAAAGGTTATGTCCCCGGTTTCGCGCAGGTCGTAACCCAGAATGTCCTTCACCCGCCCGCTGACAAACGTGTAGTGCCCGGCCGTATCCAGCACCAGGATCAGGTCCGGGAAGCTCTCCACCAGCTGGCGCGCGAACTCCTGTTCCTTGTACAGCCGCTGCTCCATCTTGCGCTGCTCGGTCACGTCCATCAGCGCGCCCTGATAGCGCACCACCGCTCCGGAGACGTCGCGCACCGCCGTGGCCGTATTCAGGCAGATCACCGAAGCGCCTTGCTTCCCCCGCAGCCGGATCTCCCGCCCCTGCAGCCCCGGCTGGCTTTCCGCCCCCCGCAAAAGGCGCGTGCCCTCCTGCGCATCCTCGAAGAACTCGGAAACCCGCCTGTTCAGCAACTCTTCCTTGGAGGCGTAGCCCAGCATGCGCACCAGCGCCGGATTGACGTCCACGATGCGCTCGTCCGGCGTGGCAATGTAGATGCCTTCCTGCAGGGTTTCGAACAGCTCCGTGAAGCGCGCTTCGCTGGCGCGCTGCGCGGTGATGTCCCGCGCCAGCAGCGTGATCCCGTGCACCTTGTCCCCGCGGACCATGGCGTGCGCCACGCAATCGAAATAGCGCGGCGCATTGCTTCCCCGCACCTGCGTCTTCACCACCCCCGCCCAGTGGCGCTGCTCCAGAAAATGCTGCAGAGAGTGCTCGTCCGCCTTCTGCCCGCCGGCCTCCGCGCCCTCCAGAAAATCCAGGATCGGACGGCCGATGATCTGCTGAAACGACGCTCCCGCCAGTTCCGCGAAACTCCGGTTGGCCGCGCGGATGTTGCCTTCCGGCGTGAGCGCCAGGAGCAGTTCGTCGAACGAATCGATGAGTTCGCGGTATCCCTGCTGCGAGCGGGTAATCAGTTCGTAGAGGTGGTCGAGCTGCTTCTCGCTGGGCGGCGCGGCGTCGCGTTGTTTCAGTCCGCGCAACAGCTCGCGCATGCGGTGGATCTCCAGCGACTTCCTCCACATATGCAGGCCGAACAGGGCCACCAGCACCACCAGCCCGATGGGCAGCACCCGGTAATGGTTCGCCGGGAAGCGCGTCGAATCCCAGGAAACCCACGCGAAGAAAATGGTCAGGATGAACAGCAGGAAAAAGGCCAGTTGCCACAGCTCGTTCTGCCGCCGCTCGAACTGCTCCAGCCGGGCGGAATCGCTGGCACGGGCGCTCCCCGCACCATGGGCTTCCGCAAGCGGAGCAGAGGCGCGCTGGTCAGTATCGGGCATGACGTCGGAAAAAGACTGTCTCCCGGGCCAAGAGGTGCATGCGGGCCGATGATTCAGTGTAGGAACGTTCCCCCGCCCGCGGCAATCCCTTCGGCGAAGTAACGTTCCTGAATGATACCCTTCCCGCGCCCCGCCGGCGCTTCCCCGGGCGCCCGCAAGGCGCCCCAAAAGGAAAAAGGCGCCCGGGCCCTGAACCCCGGGACCGGACGCCTTCGCGAACCTCTCCTGGCGGGCGCGCGGAGCCCCGCCGCTTCCGCGGTTTAACCTTCCGCCGTGGCTTCGGCGTCGTCCTTGCGCAGGAAGTCCAGCGCCGCGGCCTCTTCGGCCGTCAGCTCGGCGGCTTCCGGAATCTCTTCGGAAGGCGCCGGCGCCGGAATTTCCGTCAACAGACGCGCGCTGCGGTAGTGTTCCAGACCCGTCCCGGCGGGGATCAGGCGGCCCATGATGACGTTTTCCTTCAGGCCGCGCAGATAGTCCACCTTGCCGGCGACCGCCGCTTCGGTGAGCACGCGGGTGGTCTCCTGGAAGCTGGCCGCGGAGATGAACGAGTCCGTGGACAGCGACGCCTTGGTGATGCCGAGGAGCAGCGGACGGCCGGTGGCCGGGCGCCCGCCGTCGGCGATCACCCGGTCGTTCTCTTCGCGGAAGCGGAACTTGTCCACCTGCTCCTCGAGGAGGAACGTCGTGTCGCCCACGTCTTCGACCTTCACCCAGCGCATCATCTGCCGGGCGATCGTCTCGATGTGCTTGTCGTTGATGTTCACGCCCTGCAGCCGGTAAACTTCCTGAATCGCGTTCACCAGGTAGGCCTGGGTGAACTTCTCGCCCAGCACCGCCAGCAGGTCATGCAGGTTGAGCGGGCCGTCGATCAGCGCCTCGCCGGCCTTCACGTGCTCGCCTTCCTGCACGTTGATGTGCACGCCGCGCGGGATCGGGTATTCCTTGGTGGTCTTCCCGTCCTCGCTCTCCACGTGGATCTTGCGCATGCCCTTGCTGATCTCGCCGTAGCGCACCACGCCGTCGATCTCGCTGATGACCGCGGGATCCTTGGGCTTGCGCGTTTCGAACAGCTCCACGACGCGCGGCAGACCGCCGGTGATGTCCTTGGTCTTGGTGGTCTCGCGCGGAATCTTCGCGAGCACGTCGCCGGCCTGCACCTCGTCCCCGTCCTGCACCATCAAGTGCGCGCGCGACGGCATGAGGTACTTCTTCCGGGTCTTGCCCGCGGAATCGCGGACCAGAATGGCCGGCTGATGCTTTTCATCGCCCGGCGGCAGAGTGACCACCAGCTGCGACAGCCCGGTGACCTCGTCCACCTGCTCTTCGATCGTCAGGCCCGGACGCAGGTCGTCGAACTTCACGCTGCCCGCCGTTTCCGTGAGGATCGAGAAGGTGAACGGATCCCATTCCGCCAGGATCTGCCCGTGGGTGACGTGTTCGCCGTCGGCCACCCGCAGCCGCGCTCCGTACACCACGTGATAGCGTTCCTTTTCCCGGCCCTTTTCGTCCAGGATGGCGATCAGGCCCGAGCGGTTCATGGCGATCAAACCTCCGCCACGCCCCACCACGTGCTTCAGGTCCACGAACCGGACCACGCCGTTGTTGCGCGCTTCCAGCGTCGAGCGCTCGCTTACGCGCGTCGCCGTTCCGCCGATGTGGAACGTGCGCATCGTCAGCTGCGTGCCCGGCTCGCCGATGGACTGCGCGGCGATCACCCCCACGGCCTCGCCCAGCTCCACCATGCGCCCGCTGGCCAGGTTGCGTCCGTAGCACAGCGCGCACACGCCGCGCCGCGATTCGCACGTCAGCACCGAGCGGATGCGCACCCGCTCGATCCCCGCGGCCTGCACGGCGCTCGCCAGGTCCTCGTTGATTTCCTGGTTGACGTCGACAATCACGTTGCCTTCGAAGTCGCGGATCTTCTCCAGCGACACGCGGCCCACGATGCGGTCGCGCAGCGGCTCCACTTCCACTCCGGCTTCGATGATCGGCTCGACGTAGATGCCTTCCCCGGTGCCGCAGTCCAGCTCGTTGATGATCACGTCCTGGGCCACGTCCACTAGGCGCCGCGTCAGGTAGCCGGAATCGGCCGTCTTCAGCGCCGTATCCGCCAAACCCTTGCGCGCGCCGTGCGTGGAGATGAAGTACTGCAGCACGGTCAGCCCTTCGCGGAAGTTCGAGGTAATCGGCGTCTCGATGACTTCGCCCGAGGGCTTGGCCATCAGTCCGCGCATGCCGGAAAGCTGGCGGATCTGCTGTTTCGATCCGCGCGCGCCGGAGTCCGCCATGACGTAGACGGGGTTGATGGCGCCTTCCTTGTCCTGCGCTTCCAGTGCCTTGAACATCTCGTCGGCGACCTTTTCCGTAACGTCGCCCCAGATGGCGATGACTTTGTTGTAGCGCTCGCCGTTGGTGATCGCGCCGTCCAGGTACTGCTGCTGCACCTTGACGACTTCCTTTTCCGCGTCCTCCACCAGCCGGGGCTTGACGCTCGGGATAACCATGTCGTCGATCCCGATGGACATGCCGGAGCGCGTGGCGTAGTAGAAGCCCAGTTCCTTCAGGCGGTCGAGCAGCAGTACCGTGCTCTCCAGCCCGAAGCGCAGATAGGCGTAATAGACCAGTTGCTGCACGCCCTTCTTCTTCAGCAGCCCGTTGATGAACGGCATGTTGGACGGCAGGTTGGCGTTGAAGATCACGCGCCCGACCGTGGTCTGAATGAACTGCCGCTGCAGCTTCACCGGCTCGGTGTGCGTCACGTCCTGATTGTCGTACGCCGTGGTCAGGTCCATGGCTTCGCCCGTGTAGCGCAGCCGGATCGAGCTCAGCAGCTCGACCTCGCCCGCTTCCAGCGCCAGGATCACTTCTTCGGCCGAACCGAACACCCGCCCTTCGCCCTTGGCTCCGGGCTTGGCCTTGGTCAGATAGTAGAGGCCCAGCACCATGTCCTGCGAGGGCACGGCCAGGGGCAGGCCGTGCGCCGGCGACAGGATGTTGCGCGAGCTGAGCATCAGCACCGATGCTTCCACCTGCGATTCCGGCGACAGCGGAATGTGCACCGCCATCTGGTCGCCGTCGAAGTCCGCGTTGAACGCCGTGCACACCAGCGGGTGAATGCGGATGGCCTTGCCTTCCACCAGCACCGGCTCAAACGCCTGAATGCCCAGGCGGTGCAGCGTCGGTGCGCGGTTCAGCAGCACCGGATGCTCGTGGATGACCTCCTCGAGAATGTCCCACACCACGGGTTCCTTCTGCTCGACCATCTCCTTGGCCTGCTTGATGGTCGTGCAGTGGCCGCCGGCTTCCAGCTTGTGATAGATGAACGGCTTGAACAGCTCCAGCGCCATGGTCTTCGGCAGTCCGCACTGGTTGAGCTTCAGCTCCGGGCCCACCACGATCACCGAGCGGCCGGAGTAGTCCACGCGCTTGCCCAGCAGGTTCTGCCGGAAGCGGCCCTGCTTGCCCTTCAGCGTGTCCGAGAGGGACTTCAGCGGGCGGTTGTTGGTGCCCCGCAGCACGCGGCCGCGGCGCCCGTTGTCGAACAGCGCGTCCACCGCTTCCTGCAGCATGCGCTTCTCGTTGCGCACGATCACGTCCGGCGCGCGCAGCTCCATCAGCTTCTTCAGCCGGTTGTTGCGGTTGATCACCCGGCGGTAGAGATCGTTGAGGTCGGAGGTCGCAAAGCGGCCGCCGTCCAGAGGCACCAGCGGGCGCAGCTCCGGCGGAAGCACCGGGATCACGTCCAGAATCATCCACTCCGGCTTGTTGCCGCTCTTGCGGAACGCTTCCAGCACCTTCAGGCGCTTGGCGTACTTGATGCGCTTCTGCAGCGAGGGATCCGCCTTCATCTTTTCGCGCAGCTCGTCCGCCAGCTTGTCCACTTCCACGCGCCGCAGCAGATCCTTGATGGCTTCCGCGCCCATGATCGCGCGGAACTGCCCCGGAAATTCCTTCTGCAGCTCGCGGTACTTGTCCTCCAGCAGCACTTCGCGCTCGCGCAGCACGGCCACGTCGCCGGCATCCACCACCACGAAGGCTTCGAAGTACAGGATGCGCTCCAGATCGCGCATGGAGATGTCCAGCAGGTAGCCGATGCGGCTCGGCAGGCCCTTGAAGAACCACACGTGCGAGCACGGCGACGCCAGCTCGATGTGCCCCAGCCGTTCGCGGCGCACCTTGCTCAGCGTCACTTCCACGCCGCACTTGTCGCAGATCACCCCGCGGTGCTTCATGCGCTTGTACTTGCCGCACAGGCACTCCCAGTCGGTGACCGGGCCGAAAATCTTGGCGCAAAACAGGCCGTCACGCTCCGGCTTGAACGTGCGGTAGTTGATCGTCTCCGGCTTGGTGACTTCGCCGTGCGACCAGGAACGGATCTTTTCCGGACTGGCCAAACTGATGCGGATCGAATCGAAATCCGCGATCAAGCTGGCGCGATCATATGGGCTGCTGCGATACAAGGTTGTTTCCTCCCTCCCGGTCCGAACTGGTCGGTCCGGGTCGCGTCCCGCAGGCGCCTGTTGGCGGCCTCCCGGACGGCTGAGAACCCGATTGCAAAACTCGTGCCGGGGAGACACTGCGGCCGAAACCGCAGCGTCTCCCTGGCGATCCTAGTCGGCGGCCTTCTCGACTGCCGGCTTCTGCCGCTTCATCAGTTCCACGTCCAGGCACAGCGACTGCAGCTCGCGCACCAGCACGTTGAACGATTCCGGCACGCCCGGCTCGATGCCCGGCTCGCCCTTGACGATGGCCTCGTAGATCTTCGCGCGGCCATAGACGTCGTCGGACTTCGCCGTGAGCAGCTCCTGCAGGATGTGCGCCGCTCCGTACGCTTCCAGCGCCCACACTTCCATTTCTCCGAAGCGCTGCCCTCCGAACTGCGCCTTGCCGCCCAGCGGCTGCTGGGTGATCAGCGAGTACGGCCCGATGGAACGCGCGTGGATCTTGTCGTCCACCAGGTGCGACAGCTTGAGCATGTAGATGTAGCCGACGGTAATCGGCTGGTCGAACTGTTCTCCGGTCATGCCGTCGAACAGGTTGAGCTTCCCGGCATGCGGCAGGCCCGCCACTTCCAGCAGGTGGCGAATCTCCATTTCGCGCGCGCCGTCGAACACCGGCGTGGCGAACGGAATGCCCTCCCGGAAGCCTTCGGCCATTTCCAGCAGCTCCTCGTCGTCCAGCTTGGACAGCGATTTCCAGATGGCCGTTTCCGTGAACACTTCCCGGAACCACCGCCGCAGCGCCTCGGCACGCACTTCCTTGCTCAGCAGGCGCGCCAGGCTGTGGCCCAGCTCCTTGCCCGCCCAGCCCAGGTGCGTTTCCAGAATCTGCCCGACGTTCATGCGCGACGGCACGCCCAGGGGGTTCAGCACGATCTCCACCGGTGTACCGTCCGGCAGGCACGGCATATCCTCTTCCGGCACGATCCGCGCGATGACGCCCTTGTTCCCGTGGCGCCCGGCCATTTTGTCGCCGATGGAGAGCTTGCGCTTCATCGCGATATAGACCTTCACCATCTTGATCACGCCCGGCGGCAGTTCGTCGCCCTTCTTCAGCTTTTCCTTGCGCTCCTCGGTGATCTTGCGCAGCACGTCGATCTGCCGCGAGGTCATCTCCTCGATCTCTTCGATCTTTTCGATCAGGAGCGGGTCGCGCTCGCTCAGCTTCAGGCGCTTGAGGTTGCGCGTCGAGATCTTCTCGATGATCTCGCGCGTCAGGTCCGTGCCCTTGGTGAGCAGGCGCTTGTTGGTCTTCTCGTCGTGCAGGTCGGCCACCAGCGTCTTGCCGGCCAGTAGGTCCGAAAGGCGCTTCAGGCGCTCGTCGGTCAGGATGCGGATTTCATCCGCCAGGTTCTTCTCCAGCTTGAAGACCTGCGCCGCTTCGATGGCCTTGTGCCGTTCGTCCTTCTCCGCGCCCTTGCGGCAGAAGACCTTCACGTCCACGATCGTGCCTTCGATGCCCGGCGGGCAGTAGAGCGAGGCGTCGCGCACGTCTCCGGCCTTTTCTCCGAAGATCGCCCGCAGCAGCTTCTCTTCCGGCGTCAGCGTGGTTTCGCCCTTCGGCGTCACCTTGCCCACCAGGATGTCGCCCGGCTTGATCACCGCGCCGATGCGGATCACGCCGCTCTCGTCGAGGTTGCGCAGGAACGTCTCGCTGATGTTGGGGATGTCCCGCGTGACTTCCTCGGGCCCCAGCTTGGTGTCCCGCGCCTCGATTTCGTACTCCTCGATGTGGATCGAGGTGTAGTAGTCGTCCTTGACCAGCTTTTCGCTGACCAGGATGGCGTCTTCGAAGTTGTATCCGCGCCACGGCAGGAAGGCCACCAGCACGTTGCGTCCCAGCGCCAGCTCCCCGCGGTCCGTGCACGGCCCGTCGGCCAGCACCTGCCCCTTCTTCACCCGGTCGCCCACGCGCACCAGCGGCTTCTGGTTGATGCAGGTGTTCTGATTCGAGCGCTTGAACTTCGTCAGCGTGTAGATGTCCGCTCCCACTTCGCGGCTCAGCACCCCGGAGTGGTCCGACTCCACGCGCACGATGATGCGCTCGCTGTCCACCTGGTCCACGATGCCTTCGCGGCGGCACAGCACCACCGCGCCCGAGTCGCGCGCGGTGACTCGCTCCATGCCCGTGCCCACCAGCGGCGCTTCCCCGCGGATCAGCGGCACGGCCTGGCGCTGCATGTTCGAACCCATCAGCGCGCGGTTGGCGTCGTCGTTTTCCAGGAACGGGATCAGGCTCGCGGCCACCGAAACCAGCTGCTTCGGCGACACGTCCACGTAGTCCACTTCCTCGCGGCTCTTCAGCACGAAGTTGCCCGCCTGCCGGCAGTTCACCAGTTCCGTGGTGATCTTCCCGCGGTCGTCCAGCGCCACGTTGGCCTGCGCCACCACGTACTTGTCCTCTTCCCACGCCGACAGGTAGAAGCAGTACGGTTCGTGCGTCACCTTGCGCCGCTTCAGCTCTTCGTTGAGCTCTTCGACGCGGTCCTTCTCCACCGTCTCGCCGACCTTGTACTCGCTGTCGCCGGCGTTCACGATCTGCACGTAGTCGATCACCCGCCCGCTCTTCACCTTGCGGTACGGCGACTCGATGAAGCCGTAGTCGTTGATCCGCGCGAAGCAGGAAAGCGAGCTGATCAGCCCGATGTTCGGGCCTTCCGGGGTCTCAATCGGGCAGATGCGCCCGTAGTGCGTCGGGTGCACGTCGCGCACCTCGAACCCCGCGCGCTCGCGCGACAATCCCCCGGGACCCAGCGCCGAAAGACGCCGCTTGTGGGTGATCTCGCTGAGCGGGTTGGTCTGGTCCATGAACTGGCTGAGCTGCGAGCTGCCGAAGAACTCCCGGATCGCCGCCATCACCGGCTTGGCGTTCACCAGGTCGTGCGGCATGGCCGTGGACATCTCCTGGTACACGCTCATCTTTTCCTTGATGGCGCGTTCCATGCGCACCAGTCCGATGCGGAACTGGTTTTCCAGCAGTTCGCCCACCGCGCGCACGCGGCGGTTACCCAGATGGTCGATGTCGTCCACCACCCCGATGCTCTTGCGCAGCTTGAACAGGTACTTGATGGCCGCCACGAAATCCACCGTGTCCAGCGTGCGGTTGTCCAGCGGCGTGTCCATCCCCAGCTTGATGTTGAACTTCAGTCGCCCCACCCGGCTGAAATCGTACTTGCGCGGGTCGAAGAACATCCCGCGGAACAGATTGGTGGCCGTCTCCAGCGTCGGCGGATCGCCCGGACGCAGCTTGCGGTAGATTTCGATCAGCGCTTCCTTGGGCGAGCGGATGGAATCCTTGTCCAGCGTGCGCGAAAGCACGATCCCGATTTCGTCGCGCTCCGGGAAGAAGATATCCACTTCGGCGATGCCCGCTTCGGCAAACGCCTGGTACAGGTCCCCGGTCAGCGGCTTGTTGGCTTCCAGCAGCACTTCGCCGGTCTGCCGGTTGACCACGTCGGCGACGCTGTAGGCGCCCTCCAGGTCTCCCAGCGTGACCCGCACCTGGCTGACCTTGGCCTTCACCAGCTCCTTGAACAGCGCCTCGCTGATGCGCTTGTGCGCCCCCACCAGCACTTCCTCGCTCTTCGGATGCTTGATTTCATGCGCCAGCTTGCGGTCCACCAGGCCCTGCGACACGTTCCAGAACAGCTCCTTGTCGCGCAGCGAGATGCGCTCCACCTGGTAAAACGTCCGCAGGATCTCTTCGTTGCTCTTCAACCCCAGCGCGCGCAGGAAGATCGACCCCAGGAACTTGCGCTTGCGGTCGATGCGCACGTACAGGATGTTCTTGGTGTCGTATTCGAATTCCACCCACGACCCGCGGTAGGGAATGATCTTCCCCAGGAAGTACGTGCGGTTGCTCGAGCTTTCGTAAAAGACGCCCGGCGAGCGGTGCAGCTGGCTGACGATGACCCGCTCCGTGCCGTTGATCACGAACGTGCCGTTCTCCGTCATCAGCGGAATGTCGCCGTAGAATACTTCCTGTTCCTTGATGTCCCGGATGGTCTTGGCTCCGGTGTCCGGGTCCTTGTCGTAGATGGTCAGCCGGATGGTGACCTTCAGCGGCGCGGAGTAGGTCATCCCGCGCTCCTCGCATTCGGTCACGTCGTACTTCAGCTGCATGGCCACGGGGTCGCCGCACTTGTTGCAGAACGTCGGCGTGTTCTTGTTGAACGTGCCGCACTTTCCGCAGATCACGTCCCCGGTCTGGTAGGGATTGGTCACCACCGAGGCCCCGCAGCTGCGGCAGGTGGCGCGCAGGTGGTGCAGCCCCTTCAGGTTGCTGCACTTGCACTCCCAGTTGCCGATGGAGTAGTCCACGAAGTCCAGCTGCGACATCTCGCGGAAATCCCGGATCGGAAACACCGACGTGAACACCGACTGCAGCCCGCCGTCTTCGCGCTCGCTCGGCAGCAAATCCATCTGCAGGAAGCGCTGATACGACTTCATCTGGACTTCAATCAGGTTGGGAATCTGGATCGAGCTCTGGATCTTCGCGAAATCCAGACGCTGCCGTTCCCGGACATGTTGATTTCTGTTCGCCATGCGTGATCTACCTCGTCCCTTTCGGACTCAACCCTTTCGAGCAGCGTGCGGACACTGAAGACACCCGGCCGTGGTGCGGCGCCTCCCGTCCGAAGTCAGCGCGCACACGGCCGCCGGTGGTCCCGGCAGGACGTATGAAGTTGAAGTAACACTCAGTCTCGAATTGCGTACGACGATTCCTCTGGCGCGGCCCCGCCGCCCGGGCGCCGCGCCTCGCTACAAAACCCGCTTGGCGGCGGCTCGCGCCGCCCCCGCCCTTACTTGATTTCGACCTTGGCGCCGGCGTCTTCGAACTTCTTCTTGATCGTGGCCGCTTCGTCCTTGTTCACGCCCTCTTTGACGGTCTTCGGCGCGCCATCCACGAGGTCCTTGGCTTCCTTCAGACCCAGGCTGGTCACTTCGCGCACCGCCTTGATGACGTTGATCTTGTTCGCGCCCACGTCGGTCAGCACCACGGCGAACTCCGTCTTCTCTTCCGCCGGCGCCGCGCCCGCCGCTCCGCCGCCCGCCACCACCACCGACGTCGCCGCTGCCGCGGAAACCCCGAAGGCTTCTTCCATTTTCTTTACGAGCTCCGAGGCTTCCAGAAGCGTCAGCCCCTTGATCTCGTCCAGTATCGTATCCACTTTCGCCATGACTGTTTCTTCTCCTCTCAAGAACAAAATGAATTGTTATTGGACCTTCCCGGAAGGCTCGCGCCCCCCGGCCCTTGCGGGTCAGGACCCAAACTTGTTGGCCTTCACGGCCTCGCTCACCGTTACCGCCAGGTTGCGCGGCAGGGCGTTGAGCGCCGTGGCGATGCGCTGCGCCGGCGCGTTCAGCAGGAACATGATCTTGCTGATCAGCTCCTCCTTCGACGGCAGGCTCGCCAGTTGCTGAATCTCCGCGATCGACAACACGCGCCCTTCCACCACTCCGGCCTTGAACTTGAACGCCGGCACATCCTTGGCCACCTTGGTCAGCGCCTTAGCCAGCGCCACCGGATCGGTTTCCGTGTAGGCGATGGAATGCGTGCCCTTGAGGTCTTTGAGCAGCGGCTCCGCGGAAGTGCCCACCCCGGCGCGCTCCGCCAGCGTGTTCTTCACCACCTTGTAGCGCCCGCCCGCCGCCTGCACCGCGCGGCGTAGCCGCGTGTCGTCTTCCACCGTGATGCCCTGAAACGTCGTCAGGATCACCGTCGACACCTTGGCCAGCTCGGTCTTCAGTTTGTCCAGGTCCTGCTGCTTTTCGCTGCGCTTTTTCATGGTTTCCCGCTCCGCTAGGCCGCTGCGGCGATCGCCGTTTCCACGTCGGCCAGGTCAATCAGGATTCCCGGTCCCATCGTGGAGGTCAGCGTGATTTTTTTGATGTACTTGCCCTTGGCCGCCGCGGGCTTGGCCTTGGTGATGGCCGCCAGCACCGCGTGCGCGTTTTCCGCCAGCTTCGCGGCGTCGAACTGGATCTTGCCGATCGCGCAGTGCACGACCCCGGCCTTCTCCACCCGGAATTCCACCTTGCCGGCCTTGATCTCCTTGATGGCCTTGCCCACTTCGAAGGTGACCGTGCCGGTCTTGGGATTGGGCATCAGCCCCCGCGGCCCCAGCACCTTGCCCAGCTTGCCCGCGGACTTCATCATGTCCGGCGTGGCGATCACCGCTTCGTAATCCGTCCACCCTTCCACGATCTTTTGCACCATCTCTTCGCCGCCCACGAAATCCGCGCCCGCTTCCCGCGCCTCGCGCACTTTGTCCCCGCCGGCGATGACCAGCACGCGCACCGATTTGCCCAGCCCGTGCGGCAGCCCCACCGTCCCGCGCACCACCTGGTCGGAGTGCTTGGGGTCCACGCCCAGGTTCACGGCCAGCTCCACCGTTTCGTTGAACTTGGTGTGATGCGTCTTCTTCAGCAGCTCCGCCGCTTCGGCGAGCTTGTAGGCCCGCGCTTCCACCTGCTTGCGCGCGCTTTCCATTTTCTTTCCGGATTTCTTCCGCATTGCGTGCAGCTCCCTGACCGCGACTTCGTTATTCCGTGACTTCCAGTCCCATGTTCCGCGCCGTGCCCATCACCGTGCGCACGGCCGATTCCAGGTTCGTGGTGTTCAGGTCCACGAGCTTGGCCTTGGCGATTTCTTCCACCTGCTTCTTGCTGACCTTGCCGACCTTGTTGCGGTTCGGCTCCGCCGAGCCCTTCACCACTCCCGCCGCGCGCTTCAGCAGCTCGCTGGCCGGCGGCGTCTTGGTGATGAACGTGAACGTCCGGTCGGTGTAGATGGTCACCAGCACCGGGATGATCATGCCCTCCGGCTCTTTGGCCGTCTTGGCGTTGAACTGCTTGCAGAAATCCATGATGTTCACGCCGTGCGGGCCCAGTGCCGTGCCCACCGGCGGCGCCGGCGTGGCCTTCGCGGCCGCCAGCTGCAGTTTCACCGTTGTCTGTACTTTCTTCGCCATGTCCCGCCTCGATCTCCCTCAGGCCCGCGCCTGCTACGCCAGCTTTTCCACGCTCGCGAAATCCAGCTCCACCGGCGTCGAGCGCCCGAAAATCGTCACCGAAACCTTGAGCCGGCTGTGGTCGGAATCCACTTCCTCCACTGTGCCGTTGAAATTCGCGAACGGGCCGTCCACGATGCGCACCTGTTCGTTGCGCTCGAAAATCACCTTGGGCTTGGGGCGGTCCGCCGGAACGTGCACGCGATTGATGATCGCATCCACTTCCTCGGTGCTCAGCGGCGAGGGATTCGTCGCCGATCCCACGAACCCCGTCACCCGCGGCGTCGACCGCACCACGTGCCAGGTGTTCTCGTCCAGGTCCATCTCCACCAGCACGTAGCCCGGATAGGACATCCGCTCCGAAAGCACTTTCTTCCCGCCGCGCACTTCCACGACGTCTTCCATCGGGATCAGCACGCGCCCGATCTTGTCCTGCAGCCCGAACGCCGCTACGCGCCCTTCCAGACTTTCCTTCACCTTCTTCTCAAACCCGGAATAGGTGTGAATGATGTACCACTGCATCGCCATGAACGTGCGTTCCCCTCTACACTCCGAACAGTTTGAACACGTACTGCACCGCGTTCTGCACGCCCATATCCACGAGCCACAGGAACACGCCGAAGAAGAATACCGTGCCGATCACCACGCCGGTCGTCGCCACCACGTCATCGCGCGTCGGCCAGGTCACCTGCTTCATCTCCACGCGCACTTCGTGCAGAAATTCCCGCGTGTTCTGCACCGTGCCCGTCACCTTCTGCCCGAGCTCGCCGCCGATTCCGCCCTGCGCTTCTTCGTTCTTCACTTTGACCGCCTGCGTGGCCATTCTGCCTGCCTCTTCGTTCCGCTGCCCCGCGCCGCCCGGCGTCCGGTCCGGCACGCGCCCTTCAATCTGGCAGGGGAGGAGGGATTCGAACCCCCACTCTCGGTTTTGGAGACCGATGGTCTAACCGTTAAACCTACTCCCCTAAACTCGGGACCGTCCCAAACCCCTGCGCCCGCCTTACTTCACTTCTTTGTGCGCGGTCTGCTTGCGGCACGTATTGCAGAACTTCTTGGTCTCCAGCCGCTCGGAGTGCTTCTTCTTGTTCTTGGTCGTCGTGTAGTTGCGGTTCTTGCAATCCCCGCACTGCAACGTGATGATCTCGCGCATGCCTCAATGCCCTTTCCGCGCTCTGCGCGTGACTACTCGAGGATCTCCGAAACCGCGCCGGCGCCGACCGTGTGTCCGCCTTCGCGGATCGCGAAGCGCAGCCCCTTCTCCAGCGCCACCGGCGTAATCAGCGTGATCTCCCCCGAAATGTTGTCTCCCGGCATCACCATCTCCACGCCCGCCGGCAGCTTTACGTCTCCGGTCACGTCCGTGGTCCGGAAATAGAACTGCGGCCGGTAGCCCGTGAAGAACGGCGTGTGCCGCCCGCCCTCTTCCTTCGTCAGAATGTACGCTTCGGCCTTGAACTTCGTGTGCGGCGTGATACTTCCCGGCTTGCACAGCACCTGCCCGCGCTCCACTTCGTCCTTCTCCGTCCCGCGCAGCAGCAACCCCACGTTGTCCCCCGCCAGACCCTCGTCCAGCAGCTTCTTGAACATCTCCACGCCCGTCACCGTCTTCTTCATCGTCGGGCGGAAGCCCACGATCTCCACTTCCTCGCCCACCTTCACCTTGCCGCGCTCGATGCGCCCCGTCACCACCGTCCCGCGTCCCGAAATCGAGAAAATGTCCTCGATGGGCATGGCGAACGGCTTGTCGATGTCGCGCACCGGCAGCGGCACGTTCTGGTCCACCGCTTCCATCAAATCATCGATGGCCTTCTCCCACTTGGCGTCTCCGTTCAACGCCCCCAGCGCCGACCCGCGCACCACCGCAATCTTGTCCCCCGGAAACTGGTAGCTCTTCAGCAGCTCGCGCACTTCCAACTCCACCAGCTCCAAAAGCTCCGGGTCCTCCACCATGTCGCACTTGTTCAGGAACACCACGATCGCCGGCACCCCCACCTGCCGCGCCAGCAGAATGTGCTCCCGCGTCTGCGGCATCGGCCCGTCCGTCGCCGCCACCACCAGAATCGCCCCGTCCATCTGCGCCGCGCCCGTGATCATGTTCTTGATGTAGTCCGCGTGCCCCGGGCAATCGATGTGCGCGTAGTGCCGGTTCGCCGTCTCGTACTCCACGTGCGACACCGCAATGGTGATCCCGCGCTCCCGCTCTTCCGGCGCGTTGTCGATCGAATCGAACGCCCGGAACTGCACCTTCGGGTTGTGCTTGCTCAGCACCTTCGTGATCGCCGCCGTCAACGTCGTCTTGCCGTGATCGATGTGACCGATCGTCCCGATGTTCACGTGCGGCTTGCTGCGCTCGAATTTCTCCTTGGCCATGTCCTTGTACCCTCTATCTCTGTGACCGCGAAGCGGTTCACTGCTTCCGTCTTCGTTCCGCGCTTTCCGCGCAATTTCTGGAGCGGGGGACGGGATTTGAACCCGCAACCATCGCCTTGGAAGAGCGAGACTCTACCGTTGAGTTACCCCCGCCCGGTTGCTCCGAAATCCGCCGCTACCCCGCACCTGCAAATCCTGGAGCCTGGGACCGGGATTGAACCGGTGACCTCGTCCTTACCAAGGACGCGCTCTACCAACTGAGCTACCCAGGCCAAACTCGGCTCGTCCTCCGTTGACCGCCATGCGGTCACCAAGATCGAAGAAAAGCTTTCCGCAGCGGCGCACCATGCCCTTTCGGCCTTGCGCCGCGTCTTTCACCCGCGTTCGAAGATCACTTCGAGCGATTGCCCTGCGGTTTCTTGCGTTCAGCGAGAGCATGGTGGACGGGGGAGGATTCGAACCTCCGTAGCCCGCAAGGAGCGGCAGATTTACAGTCTGCTGGTTTTAGCCACTCACCCACCCGTCCCGCGAAAACTGCATCCGTCGCCGGCTCGCGTTGACCGCTTCGCGGTCACGCAAACTAACGTTTGTCACCTGGCGCATCGTCTGCAGGGGACGCGAAGGAACGCAAAAACGGACTCGTGTCAAAAGACACCAGCCCGTCCATTTGTCCTGCGAGGATTCGCTCCGCCTCACTCCCCTACGTAATTCATGGCTGAGCTGGCGGAGGGAATCGAACCCCCGACCCTCTGATTACAAATCAGATGCTCTACCAGCTGAGCTACGCCAGCACTGCTCAAACCACGCAAGATTACCAGAGAAGGCATAAAGATTGCAAGGGCCCTCTGCGGCCCCAAAGCACGTTAAAGGCCAGGCCTGTGGATATCTTGCGGGAAGCTTGGGCTCCGGCAATACTCAAGCCTGAACAGTTTACCACATCCACCCGATTTCCGGGCCCCGCGCGTCCATCGCCTAGGGGCGCCGAGGGCCACCGGGAGGAAATGCCCGCAGGGCGCGCCGCGCACTTTCAACTCGCGCCCGGCGCTGGGGAATGCAAGAATAACGCTTCCGCAAATCGCACGGAAGCCCGGGGTGAAACACGCCATGCCGCTCGGCAGAAAAATCGCGATCACGGGCGCCGTCACGGCGCTGGCCCTCGTCGGCTTCTGGCTCTACCGCCAGTCCGCGGCCAGCCGCGTCGAGCCGCCCGTGGAACTGGTTCGCACGCTGCCACCCGACGCCACCACCGTCATCTATCTCGATCTCGCGGCCCTGCGCCAGTCGCCGATGCTCGCCAGCCTGCGCGCGCTGGCTCCCAGCCCGCAGGCCGACGCCGAGTACGCGGAGTTCGTGCGCGAGACCGGCTTCGACTACGAACGCGATCTCGACCGCGCCGCCATCGCCACCGTAGTGCGCGGCGGAACCCGCATCCTCTTTGCCGTAGCCGACGGGCGTTTCGATGCCCGCAAAATCACCGCCCAGGCGCTGCGCACCGGCACGCGGGAAACCCGTGGCGGCCGCGAAATCTTTACCGCGCCCATCAGCGGCAGCGCGCGGAAGATCACCTTCGCCTTCCTGAAAAAAGACCGCATCGCGCTGACCGACGGCGGCGATCTCGGCCCGCTCTTCTCCGCGCTGGCCGCCCGCCCGGCCGATGGCGAACTCGAAGAACGCGCCCTGCGCCTCGCCGGCTCGCCCGTCTTCGCCGTGTTGCACCCCGAGCCCGGGACGCTGGCCGCGCTCGCCGCGCGGATTCCCGGCGGCCTGCGCTCGGAGCAACTCGTGGCCCTCGCCGGGAGCCTGCGCTGGATAACGCTGGCGGCGCGCCCGGAAGGAGAGCAGACGCGCATCGTCGTGGAAGGCGAAGCGCTTTCCGAAGATGCCCCGCGGCAACTCGCCGGGCTGCTGGAAAATCTGCTGCTGCTCGCGCGCCTGGCGCTGGACGACCCCAAAGCCCGCGCCCGGCTGGACCCCGCGGAGCGCGCGGCGCTGGTGGAAACGCTGAAAAGCGCGGACGTTTCGCGGCTGGACCGCGGGGACACCAAAGCGGTGCGGCTGATGCTGTTCGCCGGCCCCGGCCTCCTCGCGGCGCTGCAGGACGCGACGCCGCACGCGACCGCCGTTGCTCCCCTGCCGGCAACATCGGGCGCGACTGCCCATCGGCCCTGAAGCTCGCACGACGAGATGCTTGGCGCGGGCCGGAAGTAAACATAACGCCCCCACCCCCGGCATTTTCCTGTAAGTGTGGATTACAAAGGACTTTAAGTGCAGCGATTTTGGAAGTGTGGATTCCAAAGGGGTTGCGGGCGGAATTTGCGGAAGTGTGGATTGTAAAAGAGTTAGCGGGCAGGGGGTGCGGCGGGCGGAGTGGCTGCTGCGTACTCACGGCACATGTTAGCACAGTAGTACATGCGCTTCAAGAAGGAATTGGGGGGAATTGCGAGGGCGGGGAGGGGTTTGCGGCTCTTCGCCAGGCCAGCTACGGCGATGAACGCCTTCCATCCAAACTTGGTCAAGGCGATGTAGGCGAGGCTGAACGTAGTGGCCGTGCGGGCCGTCCTGCGCTCCACAGCGCCCAACTTGGGGTGACGTACCATACCCCTTCCCGCGCTCTTCGGTAACCACCAGCGACCGGCGCTAGTCGCTCACTTCCTGGCTATACCGAGGCAACTAAGAGAAAACGTCCGCAACCGACGCCGGACTGCCCGCTAATCGTCGCTCTATCGGCCAGCAGAACGCCACAGCGGGCTGTCGCTTGATTACTCGGCCTGGGCTTTCGGCGTTTCTGTTGGTGCAGCCTTCACGTCACGGATCGCATGAACAACCAGCTTGGTCTTAAATGCTGCGAGATGGCCCCAGCCAGGATGGTATGACTTTCGGATAGCCTCGGGTAGCTTCGGATCGGGCAAGGGGGGACCATAAAATTCGCCCTCCACCACGACGTAAGCTCGCCGCGAATGGTCGAGCATCTTGCGCAACTTCCCTTTGTTTCGGTTGGATCGCAGCTCAAGTTCAACCCAGGTACCTTCATCGGGACAGGATGGTTCCTCTAAAACCGTATGGTCCAGGCTAGGCCCGTATATACCGGAAACACGCACGGTCTCGTGCTTGCCCTCGGCGACTCGCTTTTGTAGGACGCATAGGGATGTTGCCTTTAGGTCCGCTTGCGTAGCCGTTGGTTGAGCCGTAGATTTTGCTCCGAGCAAGTACATTGTCAACAAACCTGCCACATAAAAGGTCTTCTGCATTTTTGGCTCCCTTGCAGCTACTGCGGCACGACCTTAACAACCGAACCACCTTGATTGGTGGAAGACAGTGGCTGTCCATTGCTTCTGTACAGCGGCGAGTTGGCCATAATCTGGTCGATTACTCCTGCGCGCTGTGAAAGCATCTGTTGTCCTGTGGCGGGTGGCCCGGGCTATCTCCCGATCATTTCTCTTGACGACGTTCATCGAAGAGAGGATACCACTATTGCAATACACCATGACACACTGAAACGAGGGTGCCCCACGCGTAAAAACGACGCGTGGGGCACCCCAATTCATCTCCGCACTTCATGTCCGGGCCACCCGCCTAAGTTCAGAAGACCCACGTGTAACACCGACACGTCGAGGGGCACCCTAAAACAATCTTTGAGCTTACGTCAGGGCCACCCGCCCTTCTATAATTTCGGAACCGGGAATATAAGCGGCCATCCCAACAGAATCGATCTGGGCACGACGGGAAACAATTACGGAAGTGATGTGCTCTTGCTCATGGACTGCTTTTAGGGGATGTCTATGCGAAAAGGCTTTCTCGACTTCTTTTTGATAACGGTCGTGGGTGTGGTGGCCTGTAGCATGCTTCTGGCCGCTAGCGGTCTTGCCCAATCACAGAATCAACGAAGTTCGAGCGCGGAGGACCCACT